>CAYYTH010000079.1:0-1603 GCA_964474665.1 uncultured Aestuariivirga sp. | reverse complement strand
CCGGCGACGAGGAAGGCCCCGCCATCAACGGGACGGTGAAGGTGCTGCAGTGGATGGAAGAAAACGGCCACATCCCCGACCATTGCATCGTCGGCGAGCCGAGCTGCGTGGAGACGCTGGGCGACACCATCAAGATCGGGCGCCGCGGTTCGCTGAGCTTCACCGTCACGGTGGAGGGAAGGCAGGGCCATGCGGCTTACCCGCACAAGGCCGACAACCCCATCCCCAAGCTCGCCCGCTTCGTCGACCGCATCGCGCACGCCACGCTGGACGAGGGCAACGATCATTTCGATCCCTCGACGCTGGCTGTCACCACTTTCGACGTGGGCAATCCCGCCGGCAACGTCATCCCGTCGCGCGCCACGGTGAAGTTCAATATCCGTTTTTCGCCGGTGCACAGCTTCGCCTCGCTTAAGGCATGGGTGGATGAGCAGATCGCCGTGGTGAAATCCGAGATGGGCGGCACATGGTCCGTCTCGGCCACCGAGGGGGCGGACGCCTTCATCACCGAGCCCGGCCGCTTCGTCGGCCTCGTGCAGGATGCGGTGGAGCACGAGACGGGCGTGCTGCCGAAGCTCTCGACCAGCGGCGGCACCTCGGATGCGCGTTTCGTGAAAGATTACTGCCCGGTGCTGGAATTCGGCCCGACCAACGCGACGATCCACCAGACCGACGAGCGCATCTCGATCGACGAGCTGCGCGCCACGCAGGCGATCTACGGCCGCATCATCGCGGATTACTTCTCGGCCGAGCTGTAGCCGACGCGCAGCAGGTAAAGCCCGTCGGGGGGTGCCACCGGGCCGCAGGCCGTGCGGTCCGCCGCGTCGAGCGCCTTCTTCATGTCGCGCGGTGTCCACTTGCCTTCGCCGACGAGGCGCAGCGAGCCCACCATCGAGCGCACCTGGTTGTGCAGGAAGGAGCGCGCATCGGCGCGCACCTCGATCAGCTCGCCGTAGCGCGCCACCTCGAAATGGTCGAG
The DNA here is from genome assembly GCA_964474665.1 of uncultured Aestuariivirga sp. Lineage (GTDB taxonomy): Bacteria > Pseudomonadota > Alphaproteobacteria > Rhizobiales > Aestuariivirgaceae > Aestuariivirga. Next base: position 624 of record CAYYTH010000079.1, on the reverse strand, counting down.
CGTCTTCACCGGCGAATTGGCCTGGCACTGTGCGGCGCGGAAGGTGGTGAAGTCATGCTTGCCCACCAGGTGCTGGGCCGCCTCGTGCATGGCATCCGAGTCGAGGTCGACGGGCAGCCACCACACCTTGCCGCGGTCGAGCGCCGGCGGCGCCCGACGGTTGAGGATGCGATAAAGATAGTAGCGCCGCGTGGCCGAGAAGCGCGCGTGGAAATCATCCGGCACTTCTTCCGCTTCGAGCACGCTCACCGGGTGCTCGCGCATGTTGCCGTTCATGGCGTTGCGCAGCTTGAACGGATCCCATGATTTGGCGAGGTCCACATGCGCCACCTGCGCCAGCGCATGCACACCCGCATCGGTGCGGCCCGCGCCATAGACCATCGAATGGCCGCCGTTGATGATGGCGACCGCCCGCTCCAGCACATCCTGCACCGAGGTGCCGCCCGCCTGGGATTGCCAGCCGGTGAAGGGCGCGCCGTCATATTCGATGGTGAGTCTGTATCGGGGCATCTGCTGATCAACCAAAATGCAGGGGCGAGCGTGACGGCAGAGCATTCCCCTCCCCCTTGTGGGGAGGGGCAGGGGTGGGGGTGATGCCGGAGCGCTTCGTCATGCGAACATCAC
>CAYYTH010000078.1:0-2224 GCA_964474665.1 uncultured Aestuariivirga sp. | reverse complement strand
TTAGGGGTGGGGGTCGGGTGCGGTCAGTCCCGCCTGAGATCAGGCGGCGTCGCCTCGTCCTTCAGCGCGGTGATCACCGCGTCGAGCGTCATCGCCTTCTGGTCCTGCGAGCCGAGGCGGCGAACGCTGACGGCGCGCTCCTCCATCTCGCGCTTGCCAACCACGAGGATGACCGGAACCTTGCCCACCGAGTGTTCGCGGACCTTGTAGTTGATCTTCTCGTTGCGCAGATCGGCCTCGGCGCGCAGCCCCGCCTTGCGCAGCAGGTCACGCACCTCGAGGGCATAGGCATCGCCTTCGGAGGTGATGGTCGCCACCACCACCTGCGTCGGCGCGAGCCACAGCGGGAAGTGCCCGGCGAAATGCTCGATCAGGATGCCGAGGAAGCGCTCCATCGACCCGCAGATGGCGCGGTGGATCATCACCGGCACCTTCTTCTCGCCGTCGGCACCGATGTAGAAGGCGCCGAAGCGTTCGGGCAGGTTGAAGTCGACCTGCGTCGTTCCGCACTGCCAGTCACGGCCGATCGCGTCACGCAGCACATATTCGAACTTGGGGCCGTAGAAGGCGCCCTCGCCCGGGTTCACCGCGGTCTTGATCTTGCCGCCGGACTCCGCCGCGATCTGCTCCAGCACCTTGGACATGATGCTTTCGGCGCGATCCCATGCCGCATCCGACCCCACGCGCTTTTCGGGCCGGGTCGAGAGCTTCACCACGATCTGCTCGAAGCCGAAGTCCTTGTAGGTCGAGAGGATCAGGTCGTTGATGGCGAGGCATTCCGCCGCCATCTGCTCCTCGGTGCAGAAAATGTGCGCGTCGTCCTGCGTGAAGCCGCGCACGCGCATGAGGCCGTGGAGTGCCCCCGACGGCTCGTAGCGGTGCACGTTGCCGAATTCGGCAAGCCTGAGCGGCAACTCGCGATAGGAGCGCAGGCCATGCTTGAAGATCTGCACGTGGCCGGGGCAGTTCATGGGCTTGATGGCGAAGACCTGCTCGTCATCCGTGGTGTCACCGGCAGAGGTGGCGGCGAACATCGCCTCCTTGTACCAGCCCCAGTGGCCGGAGGTTTCCCACAGCGACTTGTCGAGAAGCTGCGGCGCGTTGACCTCGTCATAGCCGAGCTTGCCCAGCCTGCGGCGCATGTAGGCGATCAATTGCTGGAACATGGTCCAGCCCTTGGCGTGCCAGAACACGACGCCGGGACCTTCTTCCTGGAAGTGGAACAGGTCCATCTCGCGGCCGAGCTTGCGGTGGTCGCGCTTCTCGGCTTCCTCCAGTGCGTGGAGGTAAGCCTTGAGGTCTGCCTCATTGGCCCAGGCGGTGCCGTAGATGCGCGTCAGCATGGGGTTCTTCGAGTCACCGCGCCAATAGGCGCCGGCCACCTTCATGAGCTTGAAGGCGTTGCCGATCTTGCCGGTCGACGTCATGTGCGGGCCGCGGCAGAGATCGCTCCAGCCGCCCTGGTCGTAGAACTTGATGTCCTGGCCCTGCGGGATCGCATCGACGAGCTCGACCTTGAACAACTCGCCCTTGTCGCGGAAGAACTGCTTGGCTTCCTCGCGCGTCTTCGTGGTCTTGGTGAAGGGCTTGTCGCGCTGGATGATCTCGCGCATCTTCTTCTCGATCGCCGCGAAGTCCTCGGTGGTGAAGGGCTCGTTGCGGAAGAAGTCGTAGTAGAAGCCGTTCTCGATGACGGGGCCGATCGTCACCTGCGTGCCGGGGAAGAGTTCCTGCACGGCTTCGGCCAGCACGTGTGCGGCATCGTGGCGGATGAGTTCCAAGGCTTCCGGATCATCGCGCGTGACGATGCGCAGCGTGGAATCGGTGGTGATGGGATCGGCGAGGTCGACCAGCGTGCCATTCACCACGGCGGCAACGGCCTTCTTCTCGAGCGACTTGGAAATGGATGCCGCCACATCGCGGGCGGAAACCCCGGCTTCGACCTGGCGCTGCGCGCCATCGGGGAACGTCAAGGAAATCATCTTGTCCTCCTGCTCACTCCCGCCAACGAAGCGGGTAAGCGAAATGTTTCGGTGCGGGGCGGATTTAGGGGGCGGCGGCGGCGGGGTCAAGATCGTCGTCCTCTCCCGCAGGCGGGAGAGGAAGGGGCCCCAACGCAGTTGGGGAAGGTGAGGGGCAACAGGCTCCGAAGGCTAAATGGCCCCTGTTTTCCCCTCATCTCCCCGTTGCGTGCCGCAACGGGTCCCTTCTTCTCCCGCTGAAG
>CAYYTH010000077.1:0-2432 GCA_964474665.1 uncultured Aestuariivirga sp. | reverse complement strand
GCCTTCGCCGGGATGACGGGCTATGGTGGGCGTAATGTTCCCATCCGACCTCACCGCCCGCGCTGCAACGCTCATCGACCGATGCCGCCGCAACCATCTCATGCTCGCGACCGCCGAGAGCTGCACGGGGGGATTGATCGCGGGGCTCATCACCTCCGTGAGCGGATCATCGGATGTGCTGGAGTGTGGTTTTGTCACCTACTCCAACGCCGCGAAGACGCGGATGATCGGGGTGCCGGCGGACCTGATCGCGCGTGTTGGTGCGGTGAGCGAAGAGGTGGCGCGGGCGATGGCAGAGGGTGCGCTGGCGAACAGCGCAGCGGATGTTGCCATTGCGGTGACCGGCATTGCCGGGCCGGGCGGCGGAACGGCCGCCAAGCCCGTGGGCCTCGTCCATTGCGCGGCGGCGCGGCGGGGATGCGCGACGGTCACTCGCGAACTCCGGCTCGGCGACATCGGGCGCGAGGCGGTGCGGATGGAGACGGTGCGCGTGGCCGTCGAGATGGCTTACGAGATCGCCGGGCCGTAGAGCACCCGCGCCCGCTCCTCGAAGGCGGACATGACCTTGCGAACGGCCATGTCGAACATGCCGGACAGCACCATCTGCAGCATCCTGCTTTTCAGCGTGTAGTCGACGGCGAAGTTGATGTCGCAGCGGTTGTCGCCCGTCGGCACGATCTTCCATTCGGAGACGAGGTGCTTGACCGGGCCCTGGTCGGAGCGCGCGGTGACGGTCAGCGCCGCCGGATCGACGGTGACGCGGCTGGTCATCACCTCCTCGATGCGGAGCTTGTCATAGGCAACCGTCAGCTCGCCCTCGAAATGCTCCCTGCCCTGCGCGTCGGCCTTGGCACCGCGCACGATGGAGCGCTTCACCAGCGGCAGGAATTCCTTGTAGCGGGCCACGTCGCGGGCAATCGCGAAGACCTGGTCCGCCGTGTAGGGAACGGAGCGCGAGACGCTGAAATTTGGCATCAGCCGCGCTGGGCCCGGGCGGCGCGCAGCCGGGCGAAATCTTCGCCCGCGTGGTGCGAGGAGCGGGTGAGCGGGGTTGCCGCCACCATCAGGAAGCCCTTGGCATAGGCGATGGTCTCATAGCCCTTGAACTCGTCGGGCGTCACGAAGCGGTCGATCGCGGCATGCTTGCGGGTGGGCTGCAGATATTGGCCGATGGTGATGAAGTCGATGTCGGCCGAGCGCATGTCGTCCATCACCTGCATCACCTGCTCGCGCGTTTCGCCCAGGCCCACCATGATGCCGGACTTGGTGAACATGGCGGGGTCGAGCTCCTTCACCCGCTGCAGCAGGCGCAGCGAGTGGAAATAGCGCGCACCCGGCCTGATCTTGAGATAGAGCGCGGGCACGGTTTCGAGATTGTGGTTGAACACGTCGGGCTTGGCCTCGACGACGATCTCGAGCGCGCCTTCCTTCTTGAGGAAGTCGGGTGTGAGCACCTCGATGGTGGTCAGGGGCGAGGCCTTGCGGATCTCGAGGACGGTGCGGGCGATGTGCCGGGCACCACCGTCGGCCAGGTCGTCACGGTCGACCGAGGTGATGACGGCATGCGACAGGCCCATGCGGGCGATGGCGTCAGCCACCTTCTCTGGCTCGTCGGCGACGAGAGCCTCCGGCATGCCGGTCTTCACGTTGCAGAAGGCGCAGGCTCTGGTGCAGGTGTCGCCCATGATCATGAAGGTGGCGTGCTTCTTCGACCAGCACTCGCCGATGTTGGGACAGCCCGCCTCCTCGCAGACGGTGACGAGCTTGTTGTCGCGGACGATCTTCTGGGTTTCCGCGTAGACAGCCGAGCCCGGCGCCTTGACCCTGATCCATTCCGGCTTCTTCAGAATGGGCGTGTCCGGCTTGTGCGCCTTTTCAGGGTGGCGCGGCTTGGGCTTGTTGTCGACGAGGGTGACCATGGATTTCTTCTATCTGCCCCGGACGAGGCGCAGCAGCCAGATCAGCACCACGGCGCCGACGGCGGCGACGATGAGGTTGCCCCAGAACCAGCCGCTGAAGATCTCGCCCAGCTGGATGCCAAGCGCATTGGCGAGGAAGGCGCCGATATAGGAACCGATGATGCCGATGACGATGTTCATGAGAAGACCGTGATTGGTGTTCATCACGCGGTCGGCGATGATGCCGGCCAGCGCGCCGATGAACAGCGTGCCGATCCAGCCGACGCCGCCGCCGAGGTCCATCAGGTGGTTGGGTTCCATTGTCTTCTCCCTGCCTTGTTCAGCCTTCGCCCTTGTTGGTCCCCTCCCCCTCGTGGGGAGGGGCAGGGGTGGGGGGGGGCTGGATCGGCGCGCGAGATGTCAATTGTCTCGCGCGCGGCGCAACCCCCACCCTTGGTCCCTCCCCACAAGGGGGAGGGGAAAAGAAAAAAAAGAAAAACCCAACCCCCCCCCCCAACAAACGGACCCGGGCCG
>CAYYTH010000076.1:0-2457 GCA_964474665.1 uncultured Aestuariivirga sp. | reverse complement strand
GGGAGGGGGACTGGATGGGACAGGTCTCACCAGAAGTCCAACGGGCTGGAGAAGATGTAGGACACCTCTCCCCTCCCCCTTGTGGGGAGGGGCGGGGGTGGGGGTGATGGTTGGGGCGCAATTGAATGCCCGTCACCTGGCGCGACCCCCCACGCCTACCCCTCCCCACAAGGGGGAGGGGGGAGCTTCGTTCATAAGCGCCGCTTCCGGCGAGGCATCGGGCGTCGGGTGGCTGGCAGACTTGATCAATTTTATCCGTGTTTTCCGTGGCTTGGTGGAGAAAATCCGCTTCGCGTGACGGATCGCCGCGCGCTTTTCCTCATGACTTGCGAGGCCAGACGGGAGTGGCTACAAACGCCACAGGAACGCATCACAAGCTTTTGGGGGAATCAATGGCCGATCACGGCACGCATACGTCGAGCGCGATGGATTACGAGGCGGCGAATTCGACCTATGCCAGCTTCATCAAGGGCGCCGTGGCGCTCACCATCTTCTGCCTTTACGTGCTGGTGGCGCTCTCCGCCTTCGCCTTCATCGAGAAGGGCAACGTGCTGATCGGCTTCGCCGGCCTGATCGTCGGGGCCATCGCGCTGATCATCGACATGCGGGCCAGCGACAAATGGTACGTGTCGGTCGGCTGCCTGGTGATCTTCGGTCTCCTGACCGCCGTAATGGTCTCCTGACCAACAGGGCGGGCAGCATGAAAATCGCGATCCCCACGGAAACACAGGTTGGGGAGAGTCGCGTAGCGGCCAGCCCCGACACAGTTAAGGCCTTCGTCAAGAAGGGTGCAGAGGTCGTCGTCCAGGCGGGCGCCGGCCGGGGGGCCTCGATCCCCGACGATGTATTCGCCGCCGCAGGCGCGAAGATAGAACAATCCGTGGGGCGCGACGCGGACGTGGTGCTCACGGTCCGCCGTCCCTCGGCGGAGCTTCTGTCCTCCCTCAAGCGCGGGGCCATCCTCATGGGTGGCCTCGAACCTTATGGGGACAAGGCTGGCCTCGACGCCATCGCCGCCTCGGGCGTCACTGCCTTCGCCATGGAACTGATGCCGCGCATCACGCGGGCCCAGTCGATGGACATCCTGTCGTCCCAGGCCAACCTCGCGGGCTACAAGGCGGTGATCGACGCCGCCTTCCACTTCACCCGCGCCTTCCCGATGATGATGACGGCGGCCGGCACCGTGCCCGCCGCCAAGGTCTTCATCATGGGCGTGGGCGTCGCCGGCCTGCAGGCCATCGCCACGGCCCGGCGCCTTGGCGCCATCGTGTCGGCCACCGACGTGCGCAAGGCGACGGAAGAGCAGGTGAAGAGCCTTGGCGCCAAGTTCGTCTATGCCGACATCGCCGATGCCGCCACCTCCGGCGGCTATGCCAAGGAACTCTCGGCCGAGGACAAGGCCAAGCAGGCGGCCCTCGTCGCCAACCACGTCAAGACGCAGGACGTGATCATCACCACCGCACTGATCCCCGGCCGTCCGGCCCCCGTGCTCATCACCGAGGAGATGGTGGACAGCATGAAGCCCGGCTCGATCATCGTCGACCTCGCGGTCGAGCGCGGCGGCAACTGCCCGCTGTCGAAGCCCGACCAGATCGTCGAGCACAAGGGTGTGAAGATCGTCGGCACGGTGAACCTCGCGGGCAAGCTCGCGGGCAATGCCTCGCCGCTCTTCGCCAAGAACCTCGCCAACTTCCTCGACCTGATGATCACCAAGGAAGGTGGCCTCAAGATCGACGATGCCGATGAATGCATCAAGGGAACCATGATCGCCCGCGACGGCGCACTCGTGCACCCCATGTTCGGAGCCAAGTGATGGAAGCGATCGATCCGTTTGTCTCGCTGTTCGGCATCTTCGTGCTGGCGGTGTTCGTGGGCTACTACGTGGTGTGGAACGTGACGCCGGCGCTGCACACGCCGCTGATGAGCGTCACCAACGCCATCTCGTCGGTCATCGTGGTCGGCGCCATCCTCGCGGTGGGGGTGGGGGCCTTGGCCTCGGGCTCGGTCGTCGCCATGGTCTTCGGCTTCCTCGCGCTGATCCTTGCCGCGATCAACATCTTCGGTGGCTTCATGGTCACCAGCCGCATGCTCGCCATGTACAAGAAGAAGGACAAGTAGGCGCATGTCGGCCAATCTCGCAGCCCTTCTCTATCTCGTCTCCGGCGCGCTGTTCATCATGGCGCTGAGAGGCCTCTCGTCCCCCGCCACGTCGCGTCAGGGCAACATGTACGGCATGGTGGGCATGGCGATCGCCATCGTCACCACGCTGGCCACCATGCAGCTCTCGCCCCTGGTCATCGGCCTCGTGGTGCTGGGCCTCGGCATCGGCGCCGTCATCGGCGGCACGGCGGCCAAGAAGATCGCCATGACGGCGATGCCGCAGCTGGTCGCGGCCTTCCACTCGCTGGTCGGCCTCGCCGCCGTGTTCGTGGCGCTTGCCGCCTTCTATGCTCCGGA
>CAYYTH010000075.1:0-2491 GCA_964474665.1 uncultured Aestuariivirga sp. | reverse complement strand
CAACTGTTGCACTTCAAATGTGAATCCACCTCCCGGCCTTCGCCGGGATGACGGCCTCTTGGGCCGGTTAACGAATCTTTACCGCCACGGGCTACCCTTTGGCCCCATGTCCGACTTCGCCACCACACTCGCACCCGATGCCGCTGCCGCCGTGCAGGGGTGGATGGCGAGTCTCAAGTCCGAGCGCCGCATGTCGGCGAAGACGCTGGAGGCCTATGCGCGGGACATGGGGCAATTCGCAGGTTTCATGGGCGAGCACCTCGGCGCGCCGCCGTCGAATCGCGACCTCGCTGAACTCACCGTTTCCGACTTCCGGGCCTTCCTTGCGCGCCGCCGCATAGACGGGGTGGAGAGCCGCACGCTGGCCCGCCAGCTTTCGAGCCTCCGGTCCTTTTACCGCCATGCCGAGAAGAAGGGCCTGTTCCGCAACCCTGCCCTCTCCGCCCTGCGTTCGCCCAAGCTGCCGCATGCGGTGCCGAAGCCTCTCTCACCCGAGAAGGCGCGGCAGGTGGCGAAGGCCGATGTTCTCGCGACCGAGGAGACGCCGCGCTGGGTGCTGGCGCGCGACCAGGCGGTGCTCACGCTGCTTTATGCCTGCGGGCTCCGAATCTCCGAGGCGCTGTCGCTGACAACGGCGCAGGTCGATCAGCCCACCCTCACCATCACCGGCAAGGGTAACAAGACCAGGCTGGTGCCACTGCTGCCGGCCGCACGGCAGGCCGTGACACTCTACCGCGATCTCTGCCCCTTCGCGCTGAAGTCCGGCGAGCCGATGTTCCGCGGGGTGAAGGGCGGCCCGCTCAACGCCCGCAACATCCAGCTGCTGATCGCGCGGCTGCGCGGCGCGCTGGGACTGCCGGAGACGGCCACGCCGCATGCGCTGCGGCACTCCTTCGCCACGCACCTCCTGGCCAATGGCGCCGACCTGCGCGTCATCCAGGAACTGCTGGGCCATGCCAGCCTTTCCACCACACAGGTCTACACCGAAGTGAACCGGGCGCATCTGCTGGAGCAGTATCGCAAGGCCCATCCCCGCGCGTGATGGACCCATGCACGCGCTGCTGATGACAGTGACCGTGCGGGCGGTCTAAGTTTTCACCATGCCGAAGATCAAACTCGTTCAACCCGATTCCCAGCTTCCGAAGACGGCAGATGTCTGCGTCGTCGGCGGCGGCGTTGCCGGTGTTTCCACCGCGCTCGAACTCGTCGAGCGCGGGCTCGACGTGGTGCTGCTCGAAAAGGGCGAGATCGCCGCCGAGCAGTCGAGCCGGAACTGGGGCTGGTGCCGGCAGATGGGGCGCGACCCGCGCGAGATCCCGCTGATCCAGGTGTCGATGGCCCTGTGGGACGGCATGGACCGCCGCGTCGAAGGGCAGACCGGCTTCACCCGCTGCGGCATCCTCTATCTCTGCGAGACGGAGCAGCAACTCGCCGCCAAGAACGACTGGTATGAGAAGAACGCCAAGCCCGCAGGCCTCGCCACGCGCATGATCGGTGGGGCGGAAGCCAATGAATTGCAGCCGGGCTGCACGAGGCCGTGGAAGGGCGCGCTCTATACGCCCAATGACGGCCGGGCCGAGCCTTTCGTGGCCGTGCCGCTGATGGCGGAGGCGCTGCGCCGCAAGGGCGGCAAGGTCTTCACCAACTGCGCGGTGCGCGGGCTGGAGACGAAGGCGGGGCGCATTTCATCGGTGGTGACCGAGAAGGGGTCGATTGCCTGCGACACGGTGGTGCTGGCGGGTGGCGCATGGTCACGCCGCTTCTGCCACAACCTCGACATCGCGCTGCCGCAGCTCACCGTCATCAATTCGGTGATGCGCACGGAGCCCATCGACACGGGACTGACGCGGACCTGCTCCGGCGGTGGCTTCACCTTCAGGAAGCGCATGGATGGCGGCTACACGGTAACCGACAACCACTTCTCGGTCGCCGACATCGTGCCGGATAGCTTCCGCCTGTTCCGCGAATTCCTGCCCGCGCTGATGCTGGACTGGAGCGGGCTGCGACTGCGCCTCGGCAAGCGCTTCATCGAGGAGGCAAAGCTCAGGCGGCGCTGGGCGCTCGACGAGGTGACGCCCTTCGAGCAGGTGCGCATCCTCGACCCCGAGCCGGTGAACGACGTGCTGGACAAGGCGGCGGCGCAGCTGCGGGAATACTACCCCGTATTCAAGCCGATGAAGATCGCCGAGCGCTGGGGCGGCGCCATCGATGCGGTGCCGGATGCGGTTCCGGTGATTTCCAAGGTGGAGAAGCTTCCGGGCTTCCACCTCTGCACCGGCTTCTCGGGCCACGGCTTCGGGCTCGGCCCGGGTGCGGGCAAGCTGATGGCGGAGATCGTGACGGGGGAGACGCCGTGCGTGGACCCGTCGCCATTCCGCTACACGCGGTTCTTCGACGGAACGAACCCGCGGCCGACGACGGGGTTGTGATCTGAATTGCCGTCATCCCGGCGAAGGCCGGGAGGTGGATTCACATTTGAAGTGCAACAGTT
>CAYYTH010000074.1:0-3251 GCA_964474665.1 uncultured Aestuariivirga sp. | reverse complement strand
AATCTTTTTTTTTTTAATGATACGGCGACCACCGAGATCTACACCTTCCCCAATGCCGCCTTCGAGCGCCTTGTGGGCGAATATCCCGAACTGCAGCAGCGCCTGTTCCAGCATACGCTGGACGAACTTGACGCCGCACGCGACTGGATGTTGCTGCTGGGCCGCAAGACGGCGGAAGAGAAGGTTGCAAGCTTCCTCTACATGCTCGCCCGGCGAAGCCTGCTCACCGGCTGCGTGCACAAGGCCAACCCGGGTGCGGCGGCTTTCGAGCTTCCGCTCACCCGCTCCGACATGGCGGACTACCTTGGCCTCACCATCGAGACGGTGAGCCGCCAGCTGACCCGGCTCAAGACATCGAATGTCATCCGCCTCAGCACCAACCGCCTGATCATGGTGCCGGACCTCGGCCACCTCGCGCGGGCTGCCGGACAGGACGGACACCGGGATTGACCGGTGTCAAAGACCCGCCGGGTCACTATATCCATAACTCAAGCCTGAACCCCAGAGGATGATGCCATGAGTTACAAGACGATCCTGGTCTCCCTGAACGAAGTGGGCCGCCTCACCGAACTGGTGGCGGCTGCGGTGACGCTGGCCCGCGAAACCGGCGCGCATGTGTCGGGGCTTTATGTGGTGCCCGCCGTGCAGGTCTACCCGTCCGTGGGCTTCGAGGCCGCGCCACAGGTGTTCGAGGGGAACCGCAGTTTCTTCAAGGACAATGGCGCGCGCGTAAAGCAGGCCTTCGAGGCGGCGATGCAGGCCGAGGGCCTGTCGCATGACTTCCACCAGGTCGATGCACGCACGCCGGTGATCGCCGACGAAGTGATCACCTCCGGCCGCGTGGCCGATCTCGTCGTCGTCTCCGCCACCAACCCGGAGGAGATCACCGGTGTCGAACGCGACTTCGTTGAACAGGTGGTGATGGCGCTCGGCCGCCCGGTCATCGTGCTGCCCTGGAAGGGCAAGGCTGCAATTTCGCTGAACGAGGTGGTGATCGGCTGGGATGGCGGACGGGAAGCCGCGCGCGCCAGCTTCGATGCCTTGCCGCTGCTGAAGCAGGCGGACCGGGTGCGCGTCGTGCGCATCGACCCGCAGAAGGACCCGAGCCTGCGCGGCTCCGTGGCCGGCGCCGACCTGGCGGAGGCCCTGGCACGCCATGGCGTGAAGGCTGAGGCCCAGGGCTACCCGACCGACGGCCAGGACGAAGGCCAGGCACTGATGCGCTGTGCCGAGGATGTGGGCGCGGGCCTCATCGTGATGGGTGCCTATGGCCACAGCCGGCTGGCCGAGTTCATCTTCGGCGGCGCCACGCGCTTCGTGCTGAACCGTCTCGTCTGCCCCGTGCTGATGTCTCACTGAGGAGAAGCGAATGCTCACCAAGATCCGTCTCGAACTGGCTCGCGACCATGACCATCCCGAGGGTTCTGCCGCCATCGGCTATGAATTCGCGGCGCCGCTGGACGGGAACGCCAAGATCGACCCCGAGGAATGGCACAAGCGGCGTGAAAATTGCCGTGTGGTGCGCTTCCGGCCGGGCGAGGCGGATGACATCGGCCACCTGATCCGCAAGGGCGGGGGCAGCTGGGCCTTCCACTATGACATCGCGTCCGACGAGGAGGACGACGAAGCCGGATACCGCTTCGGCGACCACGCCTTCAAGGTGGGCGAATATGTCTCGATCCGCGAGGACGAGGGCTTGCGGACCTTCCGCGTGGTGCGGGTGCAGCCGGTCGCGTGAAGGCTTCTCCCTCCCCCTTGTGGGGAGGGCCGGGGTGGACGTCGCGCCGCCAGGGTGATCTCAACGCTCGTTTCGGGCATCACCCCCATCCCTGCCCCTCGCCACAAGGGGGAGGGGAATGCGGGGGCTTGCCACCACCTTCCGAAGCCGCTACCCATCGCCCCGATTTTACATAATCGGGGCGTTTTTCATGGCGAGCTACAATCTGTTCCTGCTTCCGGGCGACGGCATCGGCCCGGAGGTGATGAAGGAAGTCGAGGCGATCATCGCCTGGTTCAATGCGCAAGGCATTGCCAAGTTCGAGGTCGACCGCGGCCTCGTCGGCGGCTCCGCCTATGATGCGCATGGCCAGGCCATCTCGGACGCCGACATGGCCAAGGCCATGGCCTCGGATGCCGTGTTGTTCGGCGCCGTCGGCGGCCCCAAGTGGGACAAGGTGCCTTACGAGGTACGCCCCGAGGCGGGCCTGCTGCGGCTGCGCAAGGACTTAGGCCTCTTCGCCAACCTGCGCCCGGCGATCTGCTATCCCGCACTTGCCGATGCATCCTCGCTCAAGCGCGAGGTGGTCGAGGGCCTCGATATCCTGATCGTCCGTGAGCTGACGGGTGGCGTCTATTTCGGCGAGCCCAAGACCATCACCGACCTCGGCAACGGCCAGAAGCGCGGCATCGACACGCAGGTCTACGAGACCTACGAGATCGAGCGCATCGCGCGCGTCGCCTTCGACCTGGCGAAGACCCGTCGCAACAAGGTGTCCTCCGCCGAAAAGCGCAACGTGATGAAGACCGGCGTGCTGTGGAACGAGGTGGTCACCCGCATCCATGCCGCGGAATATCCGGGTGTTACGCTCGAGCACGTGCTGGCCGACAATTGCGCCATGCAGCTCGTCCGCTGGCCGAAGCAGTATGACGTGATCGTTACCGACAACCTGTTCGGCGACGTGCTGTCCGACGTGGCGGCGATGCTCACGGGCTCGCTCGGCATGCTGCCCTCGGCCTCGCTGGGGGCACCCGATGCGAAGACGGGGCGCCGCAAGTCGCTCTACGAGCCGGTCCACGGCTCCGCCCCCGACATCGCGGGCACGGGGGCTGCGAACCCCATCGCCATGATCGCCAGCTTCGGCATGGCGCTGCGCTATTCGCTGGGGCTGGGCGAATGGGCCGACAAGCTGGACCAGGCCATCGCCGCGGTGCTGGCGCAGGGCATCCGCACCAAGGACATCGCCGGCAGCCAGCCCGCCAATGCAACGACCACGCAGATGGGTGCGGCGATCCTGGGTGAGCTCAAGAAGCTCGCCTGAGGCGGGCTTCTCCCGCACGTCTCCACTTCACTTTGCCCCGGCTTGACCGGGGCATCTTTTTTGGTGGCCACTGAAGAGGATCGCCGGGTCAAGCCCGGCGAAGGTGAGGGTGGATGGAGATCTCCCCACCAGAGCCGTCATTCCCGCGAAAGCGGGTGCCCTGAGTTCACAAACGAAGTGCAACACCAGCTTATGGTGTTGGCATGGCACGGA
>CAYYTH010000073.1:0-3316 GCA_964474665.1 uncultured Aestuariivirga sp. | reverse complement strand
CTTCAAAAATACCAAAACCCCGCCAAGCAGAAATGCAAGGCGGGGTTTTGACGTTATGGTGACGATCCCCTTCCTCACATCCACCAACACGAAGGCGTCAACCCGGCGCAGGGGTCGTTGTTTAGGCAGCGCTCCGCCCGCAGGCGCCCCTCTAAAAATTTGACCATTTGAACAAATCCTGTCATCCTCCTTCAAGATAAGAACTCATAGCTTCTGGAGGGAGCGACCATGGCGGATGTGAAGCCCGGGATTTCGGGCGGGCGGCTGGCCCATTCCGATTACACCGTCAATTTCGGCGACATTCACCCACCGCTGGACGCGCATGAGGCGCTCGTCGAGTCGGATCGCTGCTACTTCTGCCATGACGCGCCGTGCCAGGTGGCCTGCCCGACCGCGATCGACATCCCGATGTTCATCCGCCAGATCCAGACCGGCCATGCCAAGTCGGCGGCCAAGACCATCTTCGACCAGAACATCTTCGGCGGCATGTGCGCCCGCGTCTGCCCCACCGAGACGCTGTGCGAGGAGGCCTGCGTGCGCATGGAGGCCGAGGGCAAGCCGGTGAAGATCGGCCTGCTGCAGCGCCACGCGACGGACGCCTTCATGGCCGAAGGCGCGCAGCCTTACGAGCGTGCCAAGGCCACCGGCAAGGTGGTGGCCGTTGTGGGTGCCGGGCCCGCTGGGCTGGCCTGCGCGCACCGGCTTGCCATGCATGGGCATGAGGTAACGGTGTTCGAGGCAAGGCCGAAGTCCGGCGGCCTCAATGAATATGGTATTGCCGCCTACAAGAGCACGGATGACTTCGCGCAGAAGGAAGTGGACTTCATCCTTGGCATCGGCGGCATCACGGTGGTGCACGGCAAGAAGCTGGGGGCGGGGCTCGAGCTTGCGCAGCTGCAGAAGGATTATGACGCGGTGTTCCTCGGCCTCGGCCTGCAGGGCGTGAATGCGCTCGGGGCGGCCCACGACGATGCCGCAGGCGTCGAAGACGCGGTCGACTACATCGCCGAGCTGCGCCAGGCCTCCGACCTCTCGAAACTTCCCGTGGGCCGCCGCGTCGTGGTGATCGGCGGCGGCATGACGGCGGTCGACGCCGCCGTGCAGTCGAAGCTGCTGGGGGCGGAGGACGTGACCATCGTCTATCGCCGCGGGCCTGCGCAGATGAAGGCCAGCGCCTACGAGCAGGAGCTCGCCCAGACGCGCGGCGTCAGGATCAAGCACTGGGCCATGCCGAAATCCGTGATCGTGAAGGATGGCAAGGCCGCGGGCCTCACCTGCGAATATACGCAGGAACTCAACGGCAAGCTTTCCGGCACGGGCGAGACATTCGACCTGCCCGCCGACATGATCTTCCGCGCCATCGGCCAGACGTATGTGGATGCCACGGGTGGCAAGCTGGCGCTCGAGGGCGGGCGCATCAAGGTCGATGCCGAGAAGCGCACCAGCGTGAAGGGCATCTGGGCCGGCGGCGACTGTGTTGCAGGCGGCCAGGACCTGACCGTGGCCTCCGTCGACGACGGTCGCCGCGCGGCTGAATCGATCAACCTCTTCCTCAAGGCGTAAAGGAAAAAGCCATGGCTGACCTTCGCTCGAACTTCATCGGCATCAAGTCCCCCAATCCCTTCTGGCTCGCCTCGGCGCCGCCGACCGACAAGGAATACAATGTGGTGCGCGCCTTCAAGGCGGGCTGGGGTGGTGTGGTCTGGAAGACGCTGGGCGAGGAAGGCCCGCCGATCGTCAACGTCTCGGGCCCGCGCTATGGCGCGATCCATGGTGCGGACCGGCGCCTGCTCGGCCTCAACAACATCGAGCTCATCACCGACCGGCCGCTGGAGGTGAACCTCCAGGAGATCAAGAAGGTGAAGCGCGAGTGGCCGGACCGGGCGATGATCGTGTCGATCATGGTGCCGTGCAACGAGGACTCGTGGAAGGCCATCCTGCCGCGCGTCGAGGAGACGGGCTGCGACGGCATCGAGCTGAACTTCGGCTGCCCGCATGGCATGAGCGAGCGCGGCATGGGTGCGGCCGTGGGCCAGGTGCCGGAATACATCGAGATGGTCACTCGCTGGTGCAAGCAGTATTCGCGCATGCCGGTGATCGTGAAGTTGACGCCCAACATCACCGACATCCGCTATCCGGCGCGTGCGGCCAAGAAGGGCGGCGCGGATGCGGTCTCCCTCATCAACACGATCTCGTCGATCGTCTCGGTCGACCTCGACAATTTCGCGCCCATGCCGACCATTGACGGCAAGGGCAGCCATGGCGGCTATTGCGGCCCGGCGGTGAAGCCCATCGCCCTCAACATGGTGGCCGAGATCGCGCGCGACCCCGAGACGCGCGGGCTTCCGATTTCCGCGATCGGTGGCGTCACCACCTGGCGCGATGCGGCGGAGTTCATCGCCATGTCGGCCGGCACCGTGCAGGTGTGCACGGCGGCCATGACCTATGGCTTCCGCATCGTGGAAGAGATGAAGACGGGCCTTGCCCACTGGATGGACGAAAAGGGCTATGCCACGATCGAGGACTTCCGCGGCCGCGCCGTGCCGAATGTCACCGACTGGCAGTACCTCAACCTCAACTACGTGACCAAGGCACATATCGACCAGGATCTCTGCATCAAGTGCGGCCGCTGCTATGCCGCCTGCGAGGACACCTCCCACCAGGCCATCTTCAAGGAAAAGGACGGCAAGCGGCACTTCGAGGTGAATGATGCCGAATGCGTGGCCTGCAATCTGTGCGTGGAAGTCTGCCCGGTGGACAACTGCATCACCATGGTGCGGCAGACCGAGGGTGTCGACCCGCGCACCGGCCGGAAGATCAATCCCGACTATGCCAACTGGACAACACATCCCAACAATCCGATGTCGCTGAAGGCTGCGGAATAACCATACCTGGCCGGTATTGCGCCGCGCCCCCGCGGAGAACCGCCGCAGGGTGCTTGCCCATACCTCAATGTCAGGTTAGATTGACAGCATGCATGGGACCCCGCCCACTGTCCTTCCGGACACTCTGCAGCGCTGCGACCACTGTGCCGTTCGTCATCAGGCCGTCTGCGGAGCCATGGATGATGTGCAGGTCAAGAAGCTGGCGCAGATCGCGCACCGCAAGAAGGTGCCTGCCGGGCAGACCATCATCTCGGACGAGGAACCGGTCGATTTCTTCGCCAATGTCATTTCCGGCGCCGTCAAGCTGACCAAGACGCTGCCGGACGGCCGACAGCAGATCGTCGGCCTGCTCTTCGCGCCGGATTTCCTGGGCCGGGCCTATTCCAAGAACAATCCCTATACGGCGGAAGCGGCGACCGACGTCGAGATCT
>CAYYTH010000072.1:0-3595 GCA_964474665.1 uncultured Aestuariivirga sp. | reverse complement strand
AACCAGGAACGGTCGTATCCCGCCCAGCTTTCCCCTCCCCCTTGTGGGGAGGGGCAGGGGTGGGGGTCGCAAGGCGCAAAACCATTCCTCTCGTACTTCACTTGCTCTAGAACCACTCCGCAAGGAGTATGCGTCATGAATGAACTTCGCCCCCTGGGCGCGGCCACGCGCTTTGCACCCGTTGCGCGCAATCTGGGAACGCCGCTCACCCTCGACTGGTTCGAGGACGTGCAGGTGAACCTCTCCGCCGCCGAGCGCCGCGCGGCGAGCTTCCCCACGCGCCGCTCGGTGAAGAAGAACTACCAGGCCGCCTGGCTGGTGAAGGCGCTGCAATGCATCGACCTGACGACGCTTGCCGGTGACGACACGCCGGGCCGCGTGCAGCGCCTCTGCGCCAAGGCGAAGCGCCCGCTGCGCGAGGACATCGTGAAGGGCCTCGGCCTCGCCGAGATGCCCACCGTGGGCGCGGTCTGCGTTTATCCTGCGATGGTGGCGCCTGCCGTGAAGGCGCTGGAAGGCTCGGGCATTCCCGTCGCCTCGGTGGCGACCGGTTTTCCGGCGGGCCTCACGCCGCTGCCGCAGCGCCTCGCCGAAATCCGCTATGCGGTGGAGCAGGGTGCGAGCGAGATCGACATCGTCATCCACCGTGCGCAGGTGCTGCTGCAGGACTGGACGGCGCTTTATGACGAAGTCGCCGCCATGCGCGAGGCCTGTGGCGAGGCGCACATGAAGGCAATTCTCGCCACGGGCGACCTCAAGACGCTGCGCAATGTCTACAAGGCCTCGATGGTGGCCATGCAGGCGGGTGCCGACTTCATCAAGACCTCCACCGGCAAGGAGGACGTCAACGCCACGCTGCCCGTCAGCCTCACCATGGTCCGTGCACTGAGGGACTATGGCGAGCTCACCGGCGTCCAGATCGGCTTCAAGCCGGCGGGTGGCCTCAAGACCGCGAAGGACGCGATGAACTGGCTGATCCTGATGAAGGAAGAGCTGGGCCGCCGCTGGCTCGAGCCCGACCTGTTCCGCATCGGCGCCTCCTCCATGCTCGCTGACATCGAACGCCAGCTCGAGCACCATGTCACCGGCCGCTATGCCGCCGCCACCCACCAGCCCCTCGCCTGAGATCATCATGCCCAGCGTCAGCGACATTCTCGACACCATGGATTACGGCACGGCACCCGAGAGCAACGCCCATGCGGTGGAATGGCTCAAGGCGCATGACAAAGGCTTCGGCCACTTCATCAACGGCGCCTTCACCAAGCCGTCGTCGAAATCATTCGACGTGGCGAACCCCGCCACTGGCCAGAGGCTCGCCCGCGTGTCGCTCGGCTCAGCCGGAGACGTCGATGCCGCGGTGAAGGCCGCGCGCAAGGCCTTTGGGCCGTGGTCGAAGCTCTCCGGACACGAGCGTGCGAAGCACCTCTATGCCATCGCCCGCATCATCCAGAAGCGCGAGCGCTTCCTCTCGGTGCTGGAGACGATGGACAATGGCAAGCCCATCCGCGAGTCCCGCGACATCGACATTCCCCTGGTGGCCCGCCACTTCTACCACCATGCCGGCTGGGCGGAGCTCATGGCCGATGAATTCCCCGGCCACCAGGCGCTAGGCGTCTGCGGCCAGATCATCCCGTGGAACTTCCCGCTCCTGATGCTGGCGTGGAAGATCGCGCCGGCACTCGCCGCCGGCAACACGGTGGTGCTGAAGCCCGCCGAATTCACGCCGCTCACCGCTCTCGCCTTCGCCGAAATCTGCCGCGAGGCGGGCCTGCCGCCGGGTGTCGTCAACATCGTCACCGGCGATGCTGCTACGGGTGCCGCGCTGGTTGAACACGCGGGCGTGGACAAGATCGCCTTCACCGGCTCGACCGAAGTGGGCCGCTTGATCCGCAAGGCCACGGCGGGCACCGGCAAGAAGCTGTCGCTGGAATTGGGAGGCAAGTCGCCCTTCATCGTGCATGAGGATGCCGACCTCGATGCGGCGGTGGAAGGTGTCGTCGATGCCATCTGGTTCAACCAGGGCCAGGTCTGCTGCGCGGGCTCGCGCATTCTCGTGCAGGAAGGCATCGCTCCGCGCTTCCTCGCCAAGCTGCGCCGCCGCATGCAGAGCCTGCGCGTGGGCGACCCGCTCGACAAGTCGATCGACATGGGCGCCATCGTCGATCCCATCCAACTCCAGCGCATCAGCGAACTCGTGGAGAAGGGCAAGCAGGAGGGCGGCACGCTGCTGCAGGCGGCCTGCGAACTCCCCGCCGCGGGAAACTGGTTCGCCCCGTCGATCTTTACCGACGTCGAACCCTCCTCCACCGTCATGGATGTCGAAATCTTCGGCCCCGTCGCGGCGGTCATGAGTTTCCGCACCCCGGAGGAGGCGGTGCAGATCGCCAACCACACGCGCTATGGGCTTGCCGCTACCGTCTGGTCGGAGAACATCAACCTCGCGCTGGACACCGCCGCGCGCGTCAAGGCCGGTGTCGTCTGGATCAATTCGACGAACCTCTTCGACGCCGCCGCCGGTTTCGGCGGCTACAAGGAATCGGGCTTCGGCCGCGAGGGTGGCCGCGAAGGCATGTATGAGTATCTGGTGCCGACATGGGAAGCCGCGCTGAAGCCTGCGGCCACTGCGAAGGCGGCACCCCTCAGCGCGCTGCCACCGGAGAGCGTCGAGGCCTCCGTCATCGACCGCACCGCCAAGCTCTATATCGGCGGCAAGCAGGCGCGGCCGGACTCGGGATACTCCTATTCCGTGTACGGAGCGAAGGGCAAGGCCATCGGCCAGGCGGGGCTCGGCAACCGCAAGGACATCCGCAACGCGGTGGAGGCCGCGGCGAAGGCCTCTGCCTGGTCCGCCGCCACGGCGCATAATCGCGCGCAGGTGCTTTATTACATCGCCGAGAACCTGTCGGCCCGTGCGGAGGAATTCACCGCAAGGCTGCGCCAGATGGGCGCTTCCGCGAAGGAGGCGAAGGCCGAAGTCGAGGCCTCGCTCGCCCGCATCTTCTGGTATGCCGCGCAGGCCGATAAATATGATGGCCGCGTGCACGCCACCAAGTCGCGCCATGTGACGCTGGCGATGAACGAAGCCTGGGGTGTCATGGGTGTGGTCTGCCCGGACGACATGCCGCTGCTCGCATTCGTCTCGCTGGTGATGCCGGCCATCGCCATGGGCAATCGCGTGGTGGCCGTGCCGTCGCCCCGCGCGCCGCTGGCGGCGACCGACCTCTACCAGGTCTTCGACACGTCGGACGTGCCGGGTGGCGTCGTCAACATCGTCACCGGCGAGCGCGACGAACTGGCCAGGACGCTGGCCGAGCATGATGACGTCGCTGCGCTCTGGTATTTCGGCTCCGGCGTGAAAATGGTGGAGGCTGCAAGTGCAGGGAACCTCAAGGCCACATGGGCCTCGGCCAAGCCGCGCGACTGGCTGTCGCGCATGCAGGGGCAGGGGAGCGAATATCTCCGCCGCGCCGTGCAGGTGAAGAACATCTGGGTGCCCTACGGGGAGTGAGGTCTTGTTTTCCCTCCCCCTTGTGCGGAGGGGCAGGGGTGGGGGTCGTGCAGCGCCACCGGTGTTTGAGCTTGAGGTTCAGGCATC
>CAYYTH010000071.1:0-5246 GCA_964474665.1 uncultured Aestuariivirga sp. | reverse complement strand
ACCATAAGCTGGTGTTGCACTTCGTTTGTGAACTCAGGGGATCCAGCTTTCCGCGGTTGTGATGCTCATAGCTGGACCCCGGCCTTCGCCGGGGTGACGGCGTAGTTATGGGGCGAACACCTGGACGAACGCGCGCCTCTCATAACCCTGCAGATAGAGCAGCGCCGTCAGGTCCCCATGGTTCACGCGATACCTGGCCTCCGCCTGCACCTGCGGCTTGGCATGCAGTGCCACGCCCATGCCGGCTTGCCCGATCATTGCAAGGTCGTTGGCGCCGTCGCCCACTGCCAGCGCGTCGGCGGTTGAAATCCCCAGCCGCGCCGAAATCCGGATCAGGGCATCGAGCTTGGCCTGCTGTCCGAGGATGGGCTGGCCGACCTCGCCCGTCAGCACGCCGTCGCGGATGATCAGCTCATTGGCCTGGTCCTCATCGAAGCCCAGCGCTGCCGCAACCTTCCGCGTGAAAGGCGTGAATCCGCCGGACACCAGCGCGGTGTGGGCGCCATGTGCCTTCATGGTGGCGATCAGGGTGCGGCCTCCGGCCATGAAGCTGATCCGTTCACGGAGGATCGTGTCGATGATGGCGGCATCGAGCCCCTTTAGCAGTTTCACCCGTTCCGTCAGCGCGCCCTCGAAGTCGAGCTCGCCGCGCATGGCGCGCGCGGTGATCTGCTTGATGTGCTCGCCGATCCCGGCCATCACGCCCAGCTCGTCGATGCATTCCTGCTCGATCATGGTGGAATCCATGTCGGCGATCAGCAGCCGCTTCCGGCGGTTCGCCAGCGGAACGACATTCGCGTCCACCGGCAGGCCGGCGATGGCTTCCATGAATTGTGTCCGTGCCGCGAAGTCGTCCACCTCCAGCGCCTCGGCCGCGGCCAGCCAGCGCGGCAGGCCGGCGCCGAAGTCGCGCAGCATGTCGGTGAGGTTGGCGTTGATTGCGCCGGAGCCCGGTGCTGCTATGAGGACGAGAACGGAATCCATATGACCGCCAGACACGAGAAACGCGCGCTGCTTATTGCAGGCCCCACCGCCAGCGGCAAGTCCGCCCTGGCGCTGGAGAAGGCCGCCGCGTGCGATGGCGTCATCATCAATGCCGATGCGCTGCAGGTCTATGCGCCGCTCCGCATCCTCTCGGCCCGCCCCACGGCGGAGGAGGAGGCGAGGGCGCCGCACCGGCTTTATGGCCACGTCGGTGCGGAGCAGCCCTATTCGGTGGCCTCCTGGCTGGCCGAGGCCCGGCGCGAGATGGACGCCGCATGGCAGCAGGGCAGGCTTCCCATCCTCACCGGCGGCACCGGACTTTACTTCCGGGCTCTCGAACTGGGCCTCGCGCCCGTTCCGGAAATCCCCGAGGAGGTCCGCGCCCGCTGGCGTAGCTTCGCGGGTGACCACCACGCCGAGCTCGGCCGCCGTGACCCCGCCATGGCGGCCAGACTGCCGCCATCGGACCGCCAGCGCCTGACCCGCGCGCTCGAGGTGATCGACGCCACCGGCCGCTCGCTCCTCGACTGGCAGAAGCAAGGCCAGGCCCAGGCCCCGCTCGCCGGCATCGCGGTGGAGCGTATCTTCCGCGACGTGCCGCGTGACGCGCTCCATGTCCGCGCCGAGGCCCGCTTCGATGCCATGGTCGCGGCGGGCGCGCTCGATGAGGCGCGCAGCATGATGCAGCTCGATCCCATGCTCCCCGCCATGAAGGCCATCGGCCTGCCGGAACTGATTGCCCATCTGAGGGGCGAAGCCAGCCTCGAAGTGGCCGTCGCCAGGGCCAAGGCCGCGACCCGCCAGTACATCAAGCGCCAGCTCACATGGTGGCGCGGCCAGATGGGGCACTGGCGCTAGCCCTTGGCGTTTATACTTATATTGCCATCTGCGCGGTGCTTCATTAAACCCTTGCGCGCAGGATGAATGGCAGTCCTGCGGCCAGAAAATGGAGAGGCCTCAGATGAAACATTTCGTATTTGCGATGGTCGCTGCGGCAGCGGCGTTGAGCATTCCGGGCGCAGCGATGGCGGATGCCATGATGGGTGCCGGCTTCCAGCAGGCCCAGGTTCGGATGCCGCAACCCGCACCGGAACCGGACCCCGACATGCGCATGCCCGCCCCCGGCAATGGTGGCGGTGTGAAGGGCTGTTGGCGCGCCAAGGGCGCTCTCTATGGCCAGTATCGCCTGTCCTTCTGCCTCAACCGCGGTTCCGACGGCGGCTACCAGGTCGATGGCGGCAAGCTGTCCTGCAGCGGTGACATCGACTGGGCGCGCAATGGCAACCAGATCGACATCCGCATGAACCGGGGCCGCTGCAACCGCAACACCGACTGGAGCCGCGACCGCATCTCCTGCACAATCGATCTTTATGGCGCAGCGCCCGGCGAGGCCGCGCTGATCCCGGCCCAGGCCCGCATGCCGGTGCCGGGTGGCGGCGGCTATGACATCGACCGCCTCAACTGCGTCTATCGCCCGGTCGCCGGCCCCTATGGCCCGGTGCGTTTCGTCGCCCGTCGCGATTACTGAGCGTCCGGCAGGCGGGAAGGGGCCTTGACGGGTCCTTCCCGCCCGCGTAGAAACCCGGCCCATGAACACCATTCTCGTAGTAGGTCCGCGCAGCGCCGGGGAGGCTTGAGCCTCCAGGAACTGGTGGTGCTGCGCGGAAATCAGGCTCCCTTGGGGGCCTTTTTTATTGCCTGAATGACAAATCACGTGTTTGACGAACGCAAATTCTGAA
The DNA here is from genome assembly GCA_964474665.1 of uncultured Aestuariivirga sp. Taxonomy (GTDB): domain Bacteria; phylum Pseudomonadota; class Alphaproteobacteria; order Rhizobiales; family Aestuariivirgaceae; genus Aestuariivirga. Next base: position 2,523 of record CAYYTH010000071.1, on the reverse strand, counting down.
GAGGTGAGTAAGATGGCCACCAACGAGATGACCGGCGCCGAAATGGTGCTGAAGGCGCTGCAGGACCAGGGGGTCGACACCGTGTTCGGCTATCCGGGCGGCGCCGTTCTGCCGATCTATGACGAGATCTTCCAGCAGGAGAAGGTCGAGCACATCCTCGTCCGCCACGAGCAGGGCGCCACCCACGCGGCGGAGGGCTATGCCCGCTCCACCGGCAAGTGCGGCGTTGTCCTGGTCACCTCCGGCCCCGGCGCCACCAATGCGGTGACCGGCCTCACCGATGCGCTGCTCGACTCCATCCCCATGGTCTGCATCACCGGCCAGGTGCCCACCCACCTGATCGGCTCCGACGCCTTCCAGGAATGCGACACGGTGGGCATCACGCGCCCCTGCACCAAGCACAATTATCTCGTCAAGGACGTGAACGACCTCGCCCGCATCCTGCACGAGGCCTTCTATGTCGCCACCCATGGCCGCCCCGGCCCGGTCGTCGTCGACATCCCGAAGGACGTGCAGTTCGCCAAGGGCCGCTACGTCGGGCCTAAGAACATCGAGCACAAGACCTACCGCCCGCAGGTGAAAGCCGACCAGAACGCGATCCGCGCGGCCGTCGAGCTCATCGCCACGGCCAAGCGCCCGATCCTCTATACGGGCGGCGGCGTCATCAATTCGGGGCCGACCGCGTCCAAGCTGCTGCGCGACTTCGTGGAAATGACCAACATCCCCATCACCTCCACGCTGATGGGGCTGGGCGCCTACCCGGCGAGCGGCAAGAACTGGCTCGGCATGCTCGGCATGCACGGCATGTACGAGGCCAACATGGCCATGCATGACTGCGACGTGATGATCTGTGTGGGCGCCCGCTTCGACGACCGCATCACCGGCAGGCTCAACGCCTTCTCGCCCAACTCGAAGAAGATACACATCGACATCGACCCGTCCTCCATCAACAAGACGGTGCGCGTCGACGTGCCGATCGTCGCCGACGTGGCGCATGCGCTGGAGGACATGATCCGCGTGTGGAAGGCCAAGTCCGTGACGCTGGACAAGAAGGCGCTCGACACCTGGTGGAAGCAGATCGACGGCTGGCGCGCCAAAGACTGCCTCAAGTACAAGAAGAACGCCGATGTCATCATGCCGCAATATGCGGTGGAGCGGCTCTATGAGCTGACCAAGGACAAAGACACCTACATCACCACGGAAGTGGGCCAGCACCAGATGTGGGCTGCACAGTTCTACCGCTTCGACGAGCCGAACCGCTGGATGACCTCAGGTGGCCTCGGCACCATGGGCTATGGCCTGCCCGCGGCCGTGGGCGTGCAGCAGGCGCACCCGGATGCGCTGGTGATCGACATCGCCGGCGATGCCTCGGTGCTGATGACCATGCAGGAGATGTCGACGGCCATCCAGTATGAGCTGCCGATCAAGATCTTCATCTTGAACAACCAGTACATGGGCATGGTGCGCCAGTGGCAGCAGCTCCTGCACGGTAACCGCCTGTCGCACTCCTACACCGAGGCGCTTCCCGATTTCGTGAAGCTGGCCGAGGCCTATGGCTGCGTCGGCATGCGCGCCACCAAGCCCTCGGAACTCGACGACGCGATCAAGGAGATGATCAAGGTCAAGCGCCCGGTGGTCTTCGACTGCCGTGTGGCGAACCTCGCCAACTGCTTCCCCATGATCCCCTCGGGCAAGGCGCATAACGAGATGATCCTGGGCGAGGAGGTGGCCGACGAGGATGTCGGCTCGGTCATCGACGCCAAGGGCAAGATGCTGGTCTAAGGGACGGAGAGAGACACATGAACGCACATCTTCAGCCCTCGGGCTCGGCCTATTTCATCGACAATGTGAAGCCCGCGGTCGAAACCCACGCGCTCGCCGTCATCGTCGACAACGAGCCGGGCGTGCTCGCCCGCGTCATCGGCCTGTTCTCGGGCCGTGGCTACAACATCGAGTCGCTCACCGTCTCGGAGACCCAGCACGAGAAGCACGTCTCGCGCATCACCATCGTGACCAGCGGCACCCCCTCGGTGATCGAGCAGATCAAGAACCAGCTGGGCCGCATGGTGCCGGTGCATTCGGTGGCTGACCTCACCGTGCAGGGCAATGCCATCACCCGCGAGCTTGCCATGGTGAAGGTCGCCGGCACCGGCGAGAAGCGCGTCGAGGCGCTGCGCCTGGCGGATGCCTTCCGCGCTCGCGTCATCGACGCCGGCACCACGAGCTTCATCTTCGAGATCACGGGAAAGAGCGACAAGGTGGAGCAGTTCATCTCGCTCATGGTGCCGCTTGGCCTCGTCGAGGTCGCCCGCACCGGTGTCGCCGGCATCACCCGCGGGCCCGAGGGCATGAAGGACTGAGGCCTTCGCCACATCGCTTGCAACATCATCATCGCCGGGCTCGTCCCGGCGATTTTGTTTGGTCCCGATGAGCCGCCGCTGCCCAACGCCGTCATCCAGCCCCCTCGCGGCCGTCATCCCGGCGAAGGCCGGGAGGTGGATTCACATTTGAAGTGCAACAGTT
>CAYYTH010000070.1:0-5881 GCA_964474665.1 uncultured Aestuariivirga sp. | reverse complement strand
GGGCCTGCGCGGCCACCGCTGCGGCGGCTCCATCCACTTCATCGTCAACAACCAGATCGGCTTCACCACGGCACCGCACTGGTCCAGGTCCTCGCCCTACCCCTCCGACGTCGCCAAGATGATCGAGGCGCCGATCTTCCACTGCAACGGCGATGACCCGGAGTCGGTAGTCTATGCCGCGAAGATCGCCATCGAGTTCCGGCAGAAGTTCAAGAAGCCCGTCGTCATCGACATGTTCTGCTACCGCCGCTTCGGCCACAACGAGACGGACGAGCCGGCCTTCACCCAGCCGCTGATGTACAAGCGCATTGCCGGCCAGCCCACCGCGGTGGCGCTCTATGGCAAGCGCCTGATCGATGAAGGCGTGATCTCGGAACCTGAGTTCGACGCCATGAAGGCGGCCTATCGCAAGACGCTGGACGACCACTTCACCATCGCCGAGAACTACAAGGCCAACAAGGCCGACTGGCTCGATGGCCGCTGGGCCGGCCTCAAGGCGGCGAAGGACCATGAGGAGCCGCGCAAGGGCGACACCGGCGTGCCGCTGGCGAAGCTCAAGGAGATCGGCCTCAAGCTCACCAAGATTCCCAAGACCTTCAAGGTCCACCGCACCATGCAGCGCGTGCTCGATGCGCGCCGCAAGATGATCGAGGACGGCACCGGCATCGACTGGGCCATGGGCGAGCACCTCGCCTTCGGCTCGCTGCTGCTCGACGGCTTCCCCATCCGCCTCTCCGGACAGGACGTGCAGCGCGGCACCTTCTCGCAGCGCCATGCCGTGCTCGTCGACCAGGAGACGGAGAAGCGCTACACGCCGCTCAACCACCTGGTGAAGGACCAGAAGGTCAAGATCGACGCCATCAACTCCATGCTCTCGGAAGAGGCGGTGCTGGGTTTCGAATATGGCTACTCGCTGGCCGAGCCCAACACGCTGACCATCTGGGAAGCCCAGTTCGGCGACTTCGCCAACGGTGCGCAGGTGGTCTTCGACCAGTTCATTTCCTCCGGCGAGCGCAAGTGGCTGCGCATGTCGGGCCTCACCGTCATGCTGCCGCATGGCTATGAGGGCCAGGGGCCGGAACATTCCTCCGCCCGCCTCGAGCGCTATCTGCAGATGTGCGCGGAGGACAACATGCAGGTGGCCAACGTTACGACGCCCGCCAACTACTTCCACATCCTCAGGCGCCAGCTGAAGCGCGACATCCGCAAGCCGCTGGTGATCATGACGCCGAAGTCGCTGCTCCGCCACAAGCGCGCCACCTCGCCGCTCTCCATGATGGATGAAGGCACCACCTTCCATCGCCTGCTGTGGGATGATGCCGAAATGCTCGCCGATCAGGCGATCAAGCTGAAGCCCGACGACAAGATCCGCCGCGTCATCCTGTGCACCGGCAAGGTCTATTTCGATCTCTACGAGGAGCGCGAGAAGCGCGGCCTTGACGACATCTACCTGCTGCGCGTCGAGCAGCTCTACCCCTGGCCGCACAAGGCGCTCATCAACATCCTGCAGCGTTTCAAGGGTGCGGAGTTCGTCTGGTGCCAGGAGGAGCCCTACAACATGGGCGCCTGGAGCTTCGTGCAGCCCAACATCGAGCGCGTGCTCGAATATATCGGCGCGAAGCACACGCGGCCCCGCTATGTCGGCCGCGCGGCGTCCGCCTCCACCGCAACCGGTTTGATGAGCCGGCACCTCAAGGAACTGAGGACGTTCCTCGACGAGGCGCTGGGCGAGAACAAGGCTTAAGGGACAAAACACGATGGCAAAGGAAATCCGCGTTCCGGCACTGGGTGAATCGGTCACCGAGGCGACGATTGCGAAGTGGTTCAGGAAGGCCGGCGAAGCGGTGAAGGCCGATGAGCCGCTGGTCGAGCTCGAAACCGACAAGGTCACCGTCGAGGTGCCCGCCCCCGCCTCCGGCAAGCTCTCGGCAATCTCCGCCGAGCCCGGCACCACGGTGAATGTCGGCGCGCTGCTCGGCATGATCGAGGAAGGTGCCGCAGGTGCGGCCCCGTCGAAGGCTGCCGAAGCCCCGAAGAAGGCAGAGGCCGCGCCCGCCGCCAAGGCAGCCGAGCAGACGCTGTCGCCCGCCGTCCGCAAGATGGTGGAAGAAAACAAGGTCGACACCTCGGCCGTTTCCGGCACCGGCAAGGATGGCCGCGTCACCAAGGGCGATGTCATCGCGCATCTGGAGAAGCCCGCCGCGGAAGCAAAGCCGCTGGTGATCCCCGCAGCGCCCGCACCTGCCGCGCGCGCGCCGTCGGCGCCGTCGGATGCCGCCCGCGAGGAGCGGGTGAAGATGTCGCGCCTGCGCCTCACCATCGCGCGGCGCCTCAAGGATGCGCAGAACACCGCCGCCATGCTCACCACCTTCAACGAGGTGGACATGACGGCAACGATGGCGCTCCGCAACCAGTACAAGGAGCTGTTCGAGAAGAAGCATGGCGTGAAGCTCGGCTTCATGAGCTTCTTCGTGAAGGCCTGCATCCAGGCACTGAAGGAAATCCCGGCAGTCAATGCCGAGATCGACGGCGACGATATCGTCTACAAGAACTTCTACAACATCGGCGTGGCGGTCGGCACCGACAAGGGCCTCGTGGTCCCCGTGCTGCGCGACGCCGACATGCTGTCGCTGGCGGGAATCGAGAAGACCATCGCCGAATACGGCAAGCGCGCGCGTGACGGCAATCTGCAGATCGCCGACATGCAGGGCGGCACCTTCACCATCTCGAATGGCGGCGTCTATGGCTCGCTGATGTCGACGCCGATCCTCAACGCGCCGCAGTCCGGCATCCTCGGCATGCACAAGATCCAGGAGCGCCCCATGGCCATCAACGGCCAGGTGGTGATCCGCCCGATGATGTACCTCGCCCTCTCCTATGACCACCGCATCGTCGATGGCAAGGAAGCCGTCACCTTCCTGGTGCGCGTGAAGGAGAACCTCGAGGACCCGCAGCGCATCATCCTGGATCTGTAGTATCTTCGGTCATCCCGGCGAAGGCCGGGGTGACGGCACAGAGGGAGTAAGGTTGTGGCAGACGTAGCAAGAGTAGCCATCGTCACCGGCGGCAGCCGCGGCATCGGCCGCGCTGCGGCGCTGAAGCTGGGCGCGGCGGGCTACACCGTCGTCGTCAACTATACGTCAAACGCCGCAGCAGCCGATGCCGTGGTGAAGGCCATCACCGCCGCCGGCTGCAAGGCCGTGGCGGTGAAGGGCGACGTGGCGCAGGAAGCCGACATCCTCGCCCTCTTCGCCGCCGCCGACAAGCTCGGGCCGCTGAAGGTGCTGGTGAACAATGCCGGCGTCATGGACCAGCAGAACCGGCTGGATGAGATGTCGACGGAGCGCATCCGCCGCATCCTCGACATCAACACCTTCGGCTCCATCCTCTGCGCGCGTGAGGCGGTGAAGCGCATGTCGACGAAGCACGGCGGCACCGGCGGCTCGATCGTCAACATGTCGTCGGCTGCCGCCTATCACGGCGCCCCCGGCCTCGGCGTCGAATATGGCGCCTCCAAGGGCGCCATCGATGTGCTCACCATCGGACTCGGCCGCGAGGTCGCCGCCGAGGGCGTGCGCGTCAACGCGCTTCGGCCCGGCATCATCGATACCGAGATCCACGACAGCTCAGGCATCCCTGGCCGCGTCAAGATGATGCGCGACGCGATCCCGATGAAGCGCGAGGGCACGGCGGACGAGGTGGCGGACGCCATCATGTGGCTGTGCTCGGAGCAGTCTTCCTATGTCACCGGCGCCATCATCCCCGTCGCCGGCGGGCGCTGCTGAGGCGCGGCGGGATGGCCGGTCAGATGTCACCTGCATCGCCGTCCACACGGGCTCAGCGGCTCATCGGCAACTGGGTCTATGGCGGCGCACTGGCCGGCCTCATGCTGCTCGGCCTCACGCCCACGCTCACGCAGGACTGGCCCGTATCCGCGGTGCTCGCCTATCTCGCGCTGCCCGCCTACATGATCCACCAGTATGAGGAACATGACGACGACCGCTTCCGCCGCTTCATGAACCTCACCATGGCGGGCGGCCGCGATGCAATGACGCCGCTCGCCGTCTTCGTCATCAACATCTTCGGGGTTTGGCTGCCTCTGTCACTTTGCATCGTCCTGATGCGCGGCCATGGCGAAGCCTATGGCGCCTTTGCCGGCTGGCTCATCCTCGTCAACGCGCTCTTGCACATCGTCACTGCGCTGCGCAGCCGCAGTTACAACCCAGGCCTGCTGACCTCGATCCTGCTGTTCATTCCCCTGGGGACCGCCATTCTCGTGTCGATCTGGCACGAGACCTCGGCCCTCGCACTTGCAACCGGGCTGGTGCTCGCCGTCGCGCTTCATGCCGCCATCATGATCCACATGAAGTCGCGGATCGCGGCCCTCAACACCCCCCATCACGAAGAAGGAGGCCAGCATGGCCGCATTTGACGTCACCATCATCGGCACCGGTCCCGGTGGCTATGTCTGCGCCATCCGTGCGGCCCAGCTGGGCCTCAAAGTCGCGGTGGTGGAGAAGCGCGCCACTCATGGCGGCACCTGCCTCAACGTCGGCTGCATCCCTTCGAAGGCGCTGCTGCATGCCTCCGAGCTCTATGCCGAGTCGAAGCACAGCTTCGCCAAGATGGGCATCAAGGCCGAGACGTCGATCGACTTTCCCAGGATGATGTCCTTCAAGCAGGAGGCCATCGACGGCAACACCAAGGGCATCGACTTCCTGCTCAAGAAGAACAAGGTCACCGTTTTCCGCGGAACCGGCAGGATCGCCGGTCCCGGCAAGGTGACCGTCGGCAACGAAACCATCGAGACGAAGAGCATCGTCATCGCGACGGGCTCCGATGTCGCCAGGCTCAAGGGCATCGATGTCGACGAGAAGCAGATCATCTCGTCGACCGGTGCCCTCGTGCTGGAGAAGGTTCCGGCGACCATGGCCGTCATCGGCGCCGGCGTCATCGGCCTTGAGCTGGGCTCCGTCTATGCCCGACTCGGTGCAAAGGTCACGGTGATCGAATATCTTGACCGCATCCTGCCCGGCATGGACCTTGACGTCGCCAAGAACTTCCAGCGCATGCTGCAGAAGCAGGGCTTCAGCTTCCGCCTCTCTTCCAAGGTCACGGGCGCGGTGAAGGCGAAGGACAAGGTGATGCTCACGGTCGAGCCCGCCGCCGGCGGCACGCCGGAGACCGTCGAGGCCGAAGTGGTGCTCGTCGCCATCGGCCGCACGCCCTACACCGAGGGGCTGGGGCTCGAGGCCGCGGGCGTGAAGCTGGACAACCGCGGCCGCGTTGAGGTCGACGATCACTTCCAGACCAATGTGCCGGGCATCTATGCCATCGGCGACGTCATCCGCGGCCCCATGCTCGCCCACAAGGCGGAGGATGAAGGGATCGCACTCGCCGAGATCCTCGCCGGCCAGGCCGGCCACGTGAATTACGGCGTCATCCCCGGCGTCGTCTACACCAGCCCGGAAGTCGCCGCCGTCGGCAAGACCGAGGAAGAGCTCAAGGCCGAGGGCGTCGACTACAAGGCCGGCAAGTTCCTGTTCCTCGCCAATGGCCGCGCCAAGGCCAACCAGACGACGGACGGCTTCGTGAAGGTGCTGGCCGATGCCAAGACGGACCGCGTGCTGGGCGTCCACATCGTCGGCCCCATGGCCGGCGAACTGATCCACGAGGCCGCCGTGCTGATGGAATTCGGCGGCTCCGCCGAAGACCTGGCCCGCACCTGCCACGCGCACCCCACGTTGTCGGAAGCCGTGAAGGAAGCGGCCCTCGCGGTGGCCGGCCGGGCGATACATTCGTAAGGACGCCGCCGCGCCTCACCCCCGAAGCCGTCATCCCGGCGAAGGCCGGGAGGTGGATTCACATTTGAAGTGCAACA
>CAYYTH010000069.1:0-6213 GCA_964474665.1 uncultured Aestuariivirga sp. | reverse complement strand
GCCTTGAAGAAGGCGTGGGTGAAGAGGTGGAACACCCCCGCGCCATAGGCGCCGACGCCCAGCGCCACGAACATGTAGCCCAGCTGCGAACAGGTGGAATAGGCGATTACGCGCTTGATGTCGTTCTGCACGAGGCCCACCGAGGCCGCGAAGAAGGCGGTGATGGCGCCGATGATGACGACGACGTCCTTGGCATGGGGTGCCAGTTCGAACATCGGCGACAGGCGGGCGACCATGAAGACGCCCGCGGTGACCATGGTGGCGGCATGGATGAGCGCCGAGACCGGCGTCGGGCCTTCCATGGCGTCCGGGAGCCAGGTGTGCAGAAGGAACTGCGCCGACTTGCCCATGGCGCCCATGAAGAGGAGAAGGCACAGCAGCGTCAGCGTATCGGGCTGCCAGGCCAGGAACTGCATGGGCTTGCCGGCCACGCCCGGCGCGGCGGCGAAGATCGTGTCGAAGTCGACCGACTGGAACACCAGGAAGCAGCCGAAGATGCCGAGCGCGAAGCCGAAGTCACCGACACGGTTGACGATGAAGGCCTTCATGGCGGCCGCGTTGGCGGTGTCGCGCGTGTACCAGAAGCCGATCAGGAGGTAGGACGCGAGGCCGACCCCTTCCCAGCCGAAGAACATCTGGACGAGGTTGTCGGCCGTCACCAGCATGAGCATGGCGAAGGTGAAGAGCGAAAGATAGGCGAAGAAGCGCGGCTGCGACTCGTCGTGGCTCATGTAACCGAGCGAATAGATGTGAACGAGGGCCGAGACCGTGTTCACCACCACCAGCATGACCGCGGTGAGCGTGTCGACGCGGATCACCCAGTTGGCGGAGAGCGCACCCGAATTGATCCAGCGCAGCAGCTCGACCTTCTCGGTGTGCGGTTCATGCAGGAAGCCGACGAAGACATACCAGGACAGGATGGCGCCGATGCAGAGCAGCAGCGTGGTCAGGTACATCGGCCACTTCGGGCCGTCGTAATGACCGTGGTGGCCGTGGTCGTCGTGATCGGCGTGACCATGGTGGTGATCGCCATGCGACCCATGCGCATGGGCGTGATGCTCGCCGTAGACGTCGGCGTCACGGCCGAGCCCCTTGAACAGCTTGGTGCCGAAGAGGCCGGCGATCAGCGCGCCGATCAGCGGCAGGAAGACGATGGCGGAAAGGACGGTGTGCATGTTCCCGTCAGCCCTTCATGAGATTGATGTCTTCAACCGCGATGGTGCCGCGGTTGCGGAAATAGGTGACGAGAATGGCAAGGCCGATGGCCGCCTCGCCGGCAGCCACCGTCAGCACCAGCAGTGCGAAGACCTGGCCGACGAGATCGCCGAGGAAGCTCGAGAAGGCGACGAGGTTGATGTTGACCGACAGCAGGATCAACTCCACCGACATCAGGATGACGATGACGTTCTTGCGGTTGAGGAAGATGCCGAAGACGCCGACTGTAAACAGGATCGCCGCGACGGTGAGATAGTGCGAGAGGCCGATTTCCATGGCTCAGATCCCCTGCCCCGGCTTGACCTTGACGACTTCGATGGCAGTGGCGGGGGTGCGGGCCACCTGCACGGAGATATCCTGGCGCTTGACGCCCTGCTTGTGGCGCAGCGTCAGCACGATGGCGCCCACCATGGCGACCAGCAGAACGAGGCCCGCCGCCTGGAAGTAGAAGAGGAAGTCGGTGTAGAGCACGCGGCCCAGCGCCTCGGTGTTGGTAACACCCTCCGGCAGCGGCGCGGCGCGGGCCTGCAGGCTGGCCGGGCTGATGACCCAGCTGCCGACGGCGAGCGCGAGCTCGACCAGCACGATCAGGCCGATCACGGCGCCGATGGGCAGGTAATTCAGCATGCCCTGGCGCAGCTCCACGAAGTCGACGTCGAGCATCATCACCACGAAGAGGAAGAGCACGGCCACGGCGCCGACATAGACGACGACCAGGATCATCGCCAGGAACTCCGCCCCCAGCAGCACGAAGAGGCCGGCGGCGTTGAAGAAGCAGAGAATGAGGAAGAGCACCGAGTGAACCGGGTTCCTCGCCGAAATGACCATGACCGCGGAGGCAACCGCGATGGCCGAGAAGAGATAGAAGAAGAGTGCGGCGACCATCATTGGCTCCTTCAGCGGTAGGGCGCGTCCATCGCGATGTTCCTCGCGATTTCACGCTCCCAGCGGTCACCGTTGGCCAAGAGCTTCTCCTTGTCGTAGAGCAGCTCTTCGCGGGTTTCGGTGGCGAATTCGAAATTGGGGCCGAGCACGATGGCATCGACCGGGCAGGCCTCCTGGCAGAAGCCGCAATAGATGCACTTCACCATGTCGATGTCGTAGCGCGTGGTGCGCCTGGTGCCGTCGTTGCGGCGGGGGCCGGCCTCGATGGTGATGGCGAGCGCGGGGCAGACGGCCTCGCACAGCTTGCAGGCAATGCAGCGCTCTTCGCCGCTCGGGTAACGGCGCAGCGCATGCTCGCCGCGGAAGCGGGGCGAGACGGGGCCCTTCTCGTTGGGATAGTTGATCGTCGCCTTGGGCGCGAAGAAGTAGCGCATCGACAGCACGGTGGCGTCGAGGAACTCCTTCAGGAACAGCGAGCGGGCGGCTTGTGCGAGTTTCATGGGTTCACCCGAACATTTTCATGCGGTTGCCGAGCAGGAAGCCCAGGACCGGCAACAGGACGAGGCTCTGGAACTTGACCAGCGCCATGATGGTGGCGGGGCTGACACCCTGCGACTGCGTGGTCTTGGCCTTCTCGTAGCGCCAGCGGAGCGAGGGGTAGACGGACCTGTTCACCAGCGCCACCTCGGCAAGGCCAAGCCCCGTGAAGACCAGCGCGCCAACGATGCCGCCGATCATGGCGCCCACCCGAAGCCGACGAGCACGGCGGCCACCAGCACGACGTAGAAGATCGAAATCGGCAGGAACACCTTCCAGCCCAGGCGCATCAGCTGGTCATAGCGGTAGCGCGGCACGAAGGCCTTCACCAGCGCGAACATGAAGAAGACCAGCACCACCTTGAGGAAGAACCAGATGAAACCGGGCACCCAGTTCAGCGGCGCCACGTCCACGGGCGGCAGCCAGCCGCCGAGGAACAGGATGGTGGTCATCGCGCACATCAGCACGATCGCCACGTATTCGCCGAGCATGAAAAGCAGGTAGGGCGTGGAGGAATATTCCACCATGAAGCCCGCCACGAGTTCCGACTCCGCCTCGACCAGGTCGAAGGGCGGGCGGTTGGTTTCCGCCAGCGCCGAGACGAAGAAGATCACGAACATCGGGAGCAGCGGCAGGAAGTACCAATCGAGGATCGAGCCCGGCAGGCCCAGCATGGTGCCAAGCCCGGTCGACTGCGAGCGCACGATCTCCGTGAGGTTCATCGAGCCCGCGCACATCAGCACGGTGACGATGACGAAGCCGATCGAGACCTCGTAGGACACCATCTGCGCGGCGGAACGGAGGGCCGACAGGAAGGGATACTTCGAGTTGGATGCCCAGCCGCCCATGATGACGCCATAGACGCCGAGCGAGGAAAGCGCGAAGAGATAGAGGATGCCGACGTTGATGTCGGCGATCACCCACTTGCCCTCGACGAGGCCGAAGAACGAGCCTTCGGACACCGGAACCACGGCCCAGGCCGCGAGAGCCAGCGTCGCCGTGACGAGCGGTGCGAGGACGAAGACGCCCTTGTTGGCGCCATCGGGGATCACCACTTCCTTCAGCGCGAACTTGATCAGGTCGGCGAAGGACTGGAACAGGCCCCAGGGGCCCACGACGTTGGGGCCGCGGCGCATCTGCACGGCAGCCCAGATCTTGCGGTCGGCCCAGAGAAGATAGGCCACGATCAGCAGCAGGCCGGCCATGAAGCCGAAGCTCACGACGGCGAAGAACAGCAGGGTGAGAAGAGCCTCGGTCATGATTTACTCAGCGGCCTCGAGCTTCTGCACGTTCTTCAGGGCCGAGCATTCGGCCATGATCTTCGACGCGCGGGCAATCGGGTTGGTCATGTAGAAGTCCGTGATGGGCGAACGGAAGGGCTCCGCCGACATCGCACCCTCGGCCTTGCCGAGATCGGCGAGTTCATGGGTCGAGGCCGTTTCGCGCTGGTCAAGACGCATCAGCTGCGGGGCCACCTTGTACATGGCGGCGCGCAGCTCATCGAGGTTGTTCCAGGGCAAGGCGTTGCCCAGCGCTTCGGAGAGCGCGCGGAAGATCGCCCAATCCTCGCGGGCCTCGCCCGGCGGGAAGGAGGCGCGCTCCGTCATCTGCGGGCGGCCCTCAGTGTTGACGTAGGTCGCCTGCTTCTCGACATAGGCGGCGCCGGCCAGGATCACGTCGGCGCGATGCGCGCCGGCATCACCGTGGGTTCCGACATAGACGACGAACGTGGCGCCGAGCGCCTGCGTGTCGATCTCGTCAGCTCCGATAAGGAACAGGATGTCGAGGCCGCCGTCCTTCGCCGCCTCCAGCATCTGGCGGGTGGTCTTGCCGCCATCCGCGGCGGGCAGCGCGCAGACGTCCAGCGCGCCGACGCGGCCAGCGGCGGTGTGCAGGATGTTGAAGCCGTTCCAGCCGTCCTTGATGGCGCCCAGCTTCTCGGCAGCCTTGTAGGCCGCGGCGAGAACCTGCGCGCCGTCCGGCCGGGCGATGGCGCCCTGCCCCACGATCACCAGGGGCTTGGCGCCGGCCTTGACCTCGGAATTGAGGACGTTGGACAGGGTCTCCGGTCCGGCGCCGAGATACTCATAGCCATAGGTCAGGTCAGCGCGCTCACCGATCATCGCCACGTGGCAGCCGCCGCGCGCGACGCGCTTGCGGATGCGGGCATTGAGCACCGGCGCCTCAAGGCGCGGGTTGGTGCCGATGAGGAGGATCGAGTCCGCCTCCTCGATGCCGGCGATGCCGGTGTTGAAGAGGTATCCGGCCCGGCCGCCCTTCTCGCCCAGCGGCGTTCCGTCCTGGCGGCAGTCGATGTTCTTGATGCCGAACTGGTCGGCGAACTGGCGCACCGAGAAGGCCTCCTCGGCAGCGACGAGATCGCCGAGAATGATGCCAACGCGGTCCGGGTTGACGCCGTTCATGCGCTGCGCGATGCGCTGGAAGGCCTCCTGCCAGCTGGCGGCGCGCAGCTTGCCGAACTCACGCACGTAAGGGCGATCGAGGCGCTGGGCCTTGAGGCCGTCCCACACGAAGCGCGTCTTGTCGGAAATCCACTCCTCGTTCACGTCCTCATGGGTGCGCGGCAGGATGCGCATCACCTCGCGGCCACGCGCATCGACACGGATGTTGGAGCCGACCGCATCCATCACGTCGATGGTCTCGGTCTTGCGCAGTTCCCAGGGGCGGGCCTTGAACTCGTAGGGAAGCGACGTCAGCGCGCCGACCGGGCAAAGGTCGATGATGTTGCCCTGCAGCTCGGAGGTGATCGCCTTGTTGAGGTAGGTGGTGATCTCCATGTCCTCGCCGCGGCCGGTGGCGCCCATCTCCTCGATGCCGGCCACCTCGGTGGTGAAGCGGACGCAGCGGGTGCACTGGATGCAGCGGTTCATGTTGGTGTTGACGAGCGGGCCCAGATACTTGTTCTCGACGGCGCGCTTGTTCTCGTGGAAGCGGTTCTTGTCCACGCCATAGACCATGGCCTGGTCCTGCAGGTCGCATTCGCCGCCCTGGTCGCAGATCGGGCAGTCGAGCGGGTGGTTGATGAGCAGGAACTCCATCACGCCTTCGCGCGCCTTCTTCACCATCGAGGTGTTGGTGAAGACCTCCGGCGGCTCGCCGTTGGGGCCGGGGCGCAGGTCGTTGACGGACATGGCGCAGGAGGCCTGCGGCTTGGGCGGACCGCCCTTCACCTCGACAAGGCACATGCGGCAGTTGCCGGCGATCGACAGGCGCTCATGATAACAGAAGCGCGGCACTTGCGCGCCGGCCTGTTCGCAGGCCTGCAGCAGGTTGAGGCCGTTCTCGACCTCCAACTCCACTCCGTCGATCTTGATCTTGGGCATGAGCTTGTTCGCCTCGTAAAACTATTCGGCCGCGATCTTGCGGACCGCACCGTCATGGTCGGGGTTGGCGGCATACTGGTCGATGCGTTCCTCGATCAGCGGGCGGAAATGCGCGATGAGGCCCTGGATCGGCCAGGCAGCGGCATCGCCCAGCGCACAGATCGTGTGGCCCTCGATCTGCTTGGTCACGTCGAGCAGCATGTCGATCTCGCGCTTTTCGGCGCGGCCCTCG
>CAYYTH010000068.1:0-6836 GCA_964474665.1 uncultured Aestuariivirga sp. | reverse complement strand
CCCTTCCCCTCCCCACAAGGGGGAGGGAAAACCACACCGGACAGTTTCGTTGCCTTGTGCCCCATGACCCCCGGGTGAAAGACTTCGACCCTTCTTCCTGGGGGCAAGCCGGGCTAGCATCCGCTCCATGAGCATAACCCTCGCCGATATCTCGTCCGAACTCGAAGCCATCCGCGTCCAGTCGCTGTGGAAGGTGGAGCGCCCCATCCTCGGCCACCAGTCCGCCCATATCCGCGTGAAGAGCGGCGAGGTGCTGAACTTCTGCGCCAACAACTACCTGGGCCTCGCCGACCACCCGGACCTCGTGAAGGCGGCGCAGGCAGCACTCGACAGCCACGGCCTCGGCATGGCCTCGGTGCGCTTCATCTGCGGCACCAGCGACCTTCATCTCGAACTCGAGAAGCGCATCGCGGACTACCTGCAGATGGACGACTCGATCCTCTTCGCCGCCTGCTTCGACGCCAATGGCGCGGTTTTCGAGCCGCTCTTCGGCGAGCAGGATGCCATCGTCTCGGATGCCCTCAACCACGCTTCGATCATCGACGGCATCCGCCTCTCCAAGGCCAGGCGCTTCCGCTATGCCAATGGCGACATGAACGACCTCGAGGCGCAGCTGAAGGCGGCGCGCGAGGGTGGCGCGCGGCGCATCATCGTGGTCACCGACGGCGTCTTCTCGATGGACGGCTATTTCGCCAGGCTGGGCGAGGTGCGCACCTTGGCCGACCGATATGATGCGCTGGTGATGGTGGACGATTGCCACGCCACCGGCTTCATCGGGCCCGAGGGCCGCGGTACGCCGCACCGTGCGGGCGTGAAGGTCGACATCCTCACCGGCACGCTGGGCAAGGCGCTGGGCGGGTCCGCCGGGGGCTATATCGCGGCCTCGCAGCCCATCGTCGACCTGATGCGTCAGCGTGCCAGGCCCTATCTCTTCTCCAACGCGCTGCCGCCGCCCATCGTGGCCGCCGGCATCAAGGCCATCGACATGGCGGAGCAGGGGGATGATCTCCGCGCGAGGCTCTTCGACAATGCGAAGCGCTTCCGTGCGGGCATGGCGGCAGCGGGCTTCAAGCTGCTGCCGGGCGAGCACCCCATCATCCCCGTCATGCTGGGCGAGGCGAAGCTGGCGCAGGACATGGCGGCGAAGCTTTACGAGAAGGGCATCTATGTCACGGGCTTCTTCTTCCCCGTGGTGCCCAAGGCCCAGGCGCGCATCCGCACCCAGATGTCGGCCGCCCATTCACCGCAGGACATCGACACGGCCATCGCCGCCTTCACGGCCGCGGGCCAGGAACTGGGAGTGATCTGACATGCGCGCACTGGTGAAGGCGGAGAAGGCCGAGGGGCTCGTGATGCGGGACGAGCCGGTTCCGCAGATGGGTCCGGACGACATCCTCATCAAGGTGGCGAAGACCGGCATCTGCGGCACTGACCTGCACATCTGGAAGTGGGACGAGTGGGCGCAGAAGACGATCCCCGTGCCGATGGTCGTAGGGCACGAGTTCGCCGGCGTGGTGACGGATGTGGGCAGCCATGTGCGCACCGTGAAGGTGGGCGATCGCGTCTCGGGCGAGGGCCACCTGATCGGCATGAAGAGCCGCATGGCACGCGCCGGGCACTTCCACCTCGATCCCGAGACCAAGGGTATCGGCGTCAACCTGCCGGGCGCCTTCGCGGACTACCTGAAGATCCCCGCCTTCAACGCCATCCACCTGCCGCCGGAAGTGGACGACGAGATCGGCGCCATCCTCGATCCGCTGGGCAATGCCGTGCACACCGCACTCTCCTTCGACCTCGTGGGCGAGGACGTGCTGATCACCGGTGCGGGCCCCATCGGCATCATGGCGGCTGCGGTATGCCGCCATGTCGGTGCCCGTCACATCGTCGTCACCGACATCAACGACTATCGCCTCGATCTCTGCAACCAGGTGACGGATGCGGTGACGGTGAACGTCTCGCGCGAGGACCTGTCCGACGTCATGCACCGGCTGCGCATGTCGGAGGGCTTCGACATCGGGCTCGAGATGTCGGGTGCACCCAAGGCCTTTGACCAGATGGTGGACCGCATGATCATGGGCGGCAAGATCGCCATGCTCGGCATTCCCTCGGGCCCGACCACGGTCGACTGGAACCGGGTGATCTTCAAGTCGCTCACCATCAAGGGCATCTATGGCCGCGAAATGTTCGAGACCTGGTACAAGATGATCGCCATGCTGCAGTCGGGCCTCGACGTGAGGAAGGTGATCACCCACCGCATGAAGGCCGCCGACTACGCGCAAGGTTTCGCGCTGATGAAGCAGGGCAGCTGCGGCAAGGTGGTGCTGGACTGGGCGTGAGGAAGGTTGCCCGCTCGCCTCTCAGCTTGCCCCGGCATGACCGGGTCGTTCTTTTGCTTCCGCCCCCGCTGTTCACCTTGCGCGGACTTGATCCGCGCATCCTTTTGCTGTGGCCGAAAAGGACGCCCCGGTCGAGCCAGGGCGAAGTGAGTCGTAGGGAGCGATGCCACAGCGGAAGCGCCCGGGGACGTGCCACCCCGCCCCACCTTGCCAATCCCGCTCCCGGGGGTTACGGAGAAGGTCTGAACCCCCAACCCCAGACCGCTGAGTCCTCCCCATGCTGAATGTCTATGGCGCGGCCCATGGCTGCCTGACCGAGCTCCCGGACACTGCCGAGGGGCTGCCGCCGGAAGCCGTGTGGCTTGACCTGGTGGAGCCCACGGCCAATGAGGAGTCGAAGGTCGAGGCGGTGCTGGGCATCGACATCCCGACGCGCGAGGAACTGGCCGAAATCGAGGCCTCCTCGCGGCTCTACCAGGAAGACGGCGCGGTGTTCATGACCGCGAACCTCATCCGCCGCGGCGAGAACGACGAGCCGGAGTCCTCGCCCGTCACCTTCATCATCAAGGACAATACGCTCATCACCGTGCGCTACCATCACCCGCAGGCCTTTCCGGCCTATGTGAAGCGGGCGATGAAGCCGCAGTCCACGGCGATGAACGGCTGGGGTATCCTGATCTCGTTGCTCGAGGCCGTGGTCGACCGCGCTGCCGACCATCTGGAGCGCGCCGGCCAGATCGTGGACGAGACATCGAAGAAGACCTTCGGCGCCAAGCGCACGCTGGCGGGCGTGCACAAGCAGAACCCCCGGAAGGGCGTCAACCTGCAGGAACTGATCGAGCGCATCGGCGAGGAAGGCGACTTCGTCTCCAAGATGCGCGAGAGCCTCGTGTCGATCGGACGCGCCATCGCCTTCCTGCAGGCGGTGGAGGACCAGGCACGCGAGAACAAGCAGGTGAAGGAGAACAAGGCGCGCATCAAGATCCTGCAGCGCGACATCGTCTCGCTCACCGACCACGCCACCTTCCTGTCGGGCAAGATCAGCTTCCTGCTCGACGCAGTGCTGGGCCTGATCTCCATCGAGCAGAACGGCATCATCAAGATCTTCTCGGTGGCGGCCGTCGTCTTCCTGCCGCCCACGCTTGTGGCCTCGATCTATGGCATGAACTTCGCCTTCATGCCGGAACTGCAGTGGCAGCTCGGCTATCCCTTCGCCATCGGGCTGATGATCCTCTCCGCGGTGCTGCCCTACTACTACTTCAAGGGCAAGGGCTGGCTGTGATGCCGGTGGTGCTCTGGGTCGCCCTTGGTGGCGCCATCGGCTCGGCGGCGCGTTATGGCGTCAACGTCTGGTCGGGGCGCATGTTCGGCACGGAGTTCCCGTGGCAGACGCTGATCGTCAACATCCTCGGCTGCTTCGTCATGGGTGTGCTCACCGAGCTGATGGCGCTGAAATTCCACGGGACACAGGACACCCGCGCCTTCCTCACGACCGGCATCCTCGGCGGCTTCACAACCTTCTCGGCCTTTTCACTCGACTTCGCCTACCTGTTGGAGCGGAAGCATGTGGCGGCCGCGGGCGGCTATGCCGTCGCCTCCGTGGTGATCTCGCTCCTCGCCGTCTTCGCCGGCATGCACCTCATCCGCACGCTCTACGCCGCATGACCGAGGTCAAGCGCCACGTGGTTTCGGCGGAAGAAGCCGGCATGCGGCTCGACCGCTGGTTCAAGATCCATTTCCCGCAGGTGACCTTCGCTTATCTCAACAAGCTCACCCGCACCGGCCAGGTGCGCGTGGCGGGCGCGCGCGCCAAGACCAACACCAGGCTCGAGGCCGAGCAGGAAATCCGCGTGCCGCCGCTGGCCTTCGACACCCGGCCCGCCGATGCGCCCAAGGGTGACGTGAAGCCCCTGACCCCGCAGGAGCGCCGCCTTTTCGAGTCCATGGTGCTCTACGAGGACCGCGACATCTTCGTGCTCAACAAGCCAAGCGGATTCGCCGTGCAGGGCGGCACCAAGACGCACCATCACCTCGACGGACTGCTGATGGGGCTTGGCGCCGAGCTGGGCGAGCGGCCGCTGCTCGTCCACCGGCTGGACCGCGACACCTCGGGCGTCATCGTCATCGCCAAGCGCCGTTCGATCGCCGCCGCACTGGGCAAGCTCTTTGCCACCCGGGCGGTGAAGAAGACCTACTGGGCCGTGGTCAAGGGCGTGCCGGACCCGGCGCAGGGCCGCATCGAGGTGGCGCTCATCAAGGCCAAGGGTCCCGAGGGCGACCGCATGCGCGCCTCGCGCGAAGGTGAGGAGGAGGATGAGCAGCGCGCCGTCACCTTCTACAACGTGCTGGACCGCTCGGCCCCCGTGGCGTCATGGGTGTCGCTGAAGCCCGTCACCGGCCGCCAGCACCAGCTTCGCGCCCACATGGCGCATATCAACACGCCGATCTGGGGCGATGAGAAATATGGCGGGCTCGAGGGCCTGCCCGAGGGCATGGACCGGAAGCTCCACCTCCACGCCCGCCGCATCGTCTTCCCGCACCCGCGCGAGGGGACGGTCGACATCACCGCGCCGCTGCCCGAGCATTTCGTGAAGACCTTCGCGCTCTTCGATTTCGACGCCGGTCGTTTCGCGGAGGGCCAGGCATGAAGCTCGCCATCTTCGACGTCGACGGCACGCTGGTGGACTCCCAGGCCATGATCGCCGCCTCGCTCACGGCTGCCTTCACCGCGGAAGGGCTGGCGGTGCCGGAGCGCAGCCGCATGATGTCCATCGTCGGCCTGTCGCTGGTCGATGCCATGGCGGCGCTGGCACCCGAGGAGGAAGGGGCCACGCATGAACGCCTCGCTGCGGCCTACAAGGAGGCCTTCTGGCAGCACCGCGCCAAGGGCGAGCATACCGAGAGCCTGTTCCCCGGCGCCGAGGCGCTGCTTACGACGCTGCGCGCGCGTGATGATGTCGCCCTGGGCATCGCCACCGGCAAGTCGCGCCGCGGCGTCGCCCATCTAATCGAGAAGCATGGCTGGGAGGGATGGTTCGCCACCGTGCAGACCTCTGACGATCACCCCTCCAAGCCGCACCCCTCGATGGTGGTGACGGCACTGGCCGAAACCGGGCTGGCACCCGCCGCCGCCATCATGATCGGCGACACCAGCTTCGACATCGAGATGGCGCGCGCCGCCAGCGTGGGCGCCGCCGGGGTCGCCTGGGGGAACCATCCACCGGCCGCCCTGACGACGGCCGGCGCTCATACGATCGCTAATGATTTCAATGAACTGGAGCGACAGCTTGAATCGCTTTGGCAGGAGCGCATGAGATGACGACGCGCAAGCGCTTCTACAAGGACGTGACGGTTACCGAGGACCTCGGCATCGCGCTCGACGGCCGCCCGGTGAAGACGCCGATGAAGGCGCCACTGCGCCTGCCCACCCGCGCCCTGGCCGACGCGCTGGCCGCCGAATGGGCGGAGCAGGGGGCGGAGATCAAGCCCGCCACGATGACCCTCACCAAGCTTGCCAACACCGCGATCGACCGGGTGGGCGAGCATCGCGCCGCGATTGCGCAGGAGGTGCTGGATTACGCCAACTCGGACCTCGTCTGCTACCGGACGGACAGGCCGCCGCAGCTGGTCGCGTATCAGGCCACAGCCTGGGACCCTATCGTCGACTGGGCCCGGACCGCCCTCGATGCGCCCTTCGAGGTGACCGACGGCATTCTCCACCGGCCCCAGCCCGAGGCAGCACTGGCCGCCTTCGCCGCCGCCGTTCAGCCGCTCAGTGACTTCGAACTTGCCGCATTCCACTCGATCATGACGCTCACCGGCTCGGCCCTCATCGCCATGATGCTGGCCCGCCAGGCCACGACGCCAGACGCCGCCTGGACCGCCGCCCATGTCGACGAGGACTACCAGGTCGAGCATTGGGGGGAGGACGCCGAGGCCCAGGCCCGCCGGGCGGCCCGCCACGCCGAGTTCATGGCCTGCTGCCGGTTCATGGGGCTGGCGCGGTAGGGCCCCCGCCCCCTCAGCCTTTCGGCTGATTTGACGCCGCTCCTTCCGGGCCTTAACACCGGAGGAAATCACCGAAATTTCCCGGAGTGCGCCCCATGCAGGAGATCCTCGAGAAGCTTGAAGCCCGCCGCGTCCAGGCGCGGGCCGGTGGCGGGAGCAAGCGTGTCGCGGCCCAGCATTCCAAGGGCAAGCTGACGGCGCGCGAGCGGATCGAGCTGCTGCTCGATGCGGGCTCCTTCGAGGAGTTCGACATGTTCGTCGAGCATCGCTGCACCGATTTCGGCATGGAAGACCAGAAGCTGCCGGGCGACGGCGTGGTGACGGGCTGGGGCACGGTCAATGGCCGCGTGGTCTATGTCTTCGCCAAGGACTTCACCGTCTTCGGCGGCTCGCTGTCCGAAGCGCATGCCCGCAAGATCACCAAGATCCAGGACATGGCGCTGCAGAACCGCGCGCCCATCATCGGCCTCTTCGATGCCGGTGGTGCCCGCA
>CAYYTH010000067.1:0-6994 GCA_964474665.1 uncultured Aestuariivirga sp. | reverse complement strand
TCGAGCGTTATGTCCGGGCACTTGCGTCGGGCGACCCCGACCAGGTGCAGACGGCGCTGAACGCCGGCTTCGGCGAATGCTTCACGCCAGCGGCGGGGCGGGATGCGCTCGACTCGCAGGAGATCCTGCAACGACGGCAGCCTTACCGCTTGAAAGAAGTGCCCGATGGCGTTCTGCGGATCGGCATGGGCGTTGATGTGCAGAAACTATCGCTCTACTACACGATCCGGGGCTTCGGGGCGCGAGGCCGTTCCTGGCTCATCGACCGGGGGCAGCTCTATGGTCCCACCGACGATGACGAGGTCTGGAGCGCCCTTGCCGACCTGATGCTCACGCCCATCGCGGGGCTGCAGATCGAGCGGGTGTTCGTCGACTCCGGGTTCCGGCCCAACAAGCCGGACGCAGGCGACGAGCACAAGGTCTATGAGTTCGCGCGGCGCTATCCCTGGCTTGTCTCGCCCACCAAGGGCCGGGCCACCATGTCGCCCCCCTATCGGGTGTCGAAGATCGAGGTGACGGCGAAAGGCAAGAAGGCCTCCTATTCGATCGACCTCGTCTGGCTCTCGACCGACTTTTTCAAGTCGCTGCTGGTCTCGAGGATCCGAACACCGCTCGATCAGCCGGGATCCTTTATCGTGCCCGACGACATCGATGAGGATTATGCGAAGCAGCTGGTCTCGGAGGTCCGCGTCGTCGACGGCGCCACGGGGAAACCCCAGTGGGTGCAGAAGTCGCGGGCCAACCACTATCTCGACTGCGAAGCCCTCGCCATGGCGATCGGCTACTCGCTCAACGTCCAGCGCATCCCCGAGGGGGTGCTGCGGGAAGAAACAGGCAATGAGCCGCAGCTGAGTGAAGAAGAGCCGGTCAGGACAGTGGCGGCTCTTGCCGTTGCGGCCGCGCCGGATCTCCGCTCGCGCTTTGCAGGACTGTCTTCGCGACTGAACAGGTGAACCGATGGGCATGATGGAACGCGTGAGGGAGTGGCTTACCCCCTCCCGCGCCAGATCCGTCCCGCGTCCGTCGATCCGCTCTGACTTCATGCGCGGCAATCGCGGCGTGGTGTTCGGCGGCTGGCGGCCGGCCCTGCGGGAAGCCGCGGACGATGTCGGCGCCTCCTGGGACCTGGCGGTCGCCCGGACCATCGACCTGATCCAGAACTCGGGCTGGATGTCCGGCGCCATCGACCAGGCGGTCGCCAACACCGTCGGTACCGGGCTTCGCCTCAAGGCGATGCCCGAGAATGACCTCTTCGGCATGAGCAATGTGGAGGCCGAGAGCTGGGCCCAGGCGGTCGAGCAGCGCTGGAGCCTGTGGGCCGACAAGCCCTACGAGTGCGATATCGAGGGAAGGCGATCCTTCGGCCTGCTACAGGCGGCAGCCTTCCGCTCGTGGTTCGCCACCGGCGAGATCTGGGCCGAGATCCCGTGGCGTGAGCGCGCGGGAAGCCGTTACGGAACGAAAGTTAGGCTCATCCCGCCACACCGGGTGGTCCGCCGCAACGACATGGCGCGCAACATCGTGCAGGGGGTGCGGATGGACGGGGACGGGTTGCCCGTCGCCTATATAGCCACCCGAAAGGACGCGTCGCTCGGCACGGTGGAGTTCGAGGTATCGGCACGGGACAATCTGGGTCGAGCCCGGGTCATTCATGTCTTTGACGGCATGCCGGGGCAGGTGAGGGGCATTTCGCCGCTGACACCGGCCTTGCAGGTCGCCCGCCAGTTCGACCAGCTGTCGGACGCGACACTCACCGCGGCCATCCTGCAGACGGTGTTCGCGGCGTCGATCACCTCCGATGAGCCGACCGAGGAAGTGCTTTCAGGTCTGCTGACGCCGCAGGAACAGGCAAGGCTCTCGGCGAGCGGCATCTCGCCATGGGATGCCTATATCCAGGCGCAGTCGGGCTGGTACGACAACGCCACCATCAATTTAGGCATCAACGGCCGCATCGCGCATCTCTTTCCGGGCCAGAAGCTGGAACTTCACCGCGCCCAGCATCCGCATTCCGACTACCGGGATTTCGCGGCCCATCTGCTTCGTGAACTCGCCCGCTGCATGGGGCTCACCTACGAGAGCGCTACGGCCGACTACACCAACGCCACCTATTCCAGTGTCCGGATGGCCTCCGGAGAGATCTTCCAGATCACCCTCTACCGCCGCGCCCACATCCTGGCACCCTTCTGTTCGGCCATCTACGAGGCCTGGCTCGAGGAAGAGATCGCGCGCGGCGGTATCCCGTTCCCGGGCGGTCTCGACGGCTTCCTCGCGAACCGTTCGGCGGCCTCGCGCGCTATCTGGCGCGGCGTGCCGAAGCCGCAGGCCGACGACCTCAAGATGGCCAAGGCCCACGAGATCTGGTGCCGCCTTGGCGTCATGACGGATGCGGCGATTGCCGAGGACCTCGGCCACGACATCGAGGACGTCTACGCCCAGCGAGCCAGGGAGAAGGCGCTCCGGGAGACCTACGGCCTTCCCGATCACCAGTACCAGGGGATCACCAATCCTGCCGACGGCACGTCGCAGGACCAGAACGGGGATCAATCGAATCCATGACCATCATCACCGACTATGCCGATCCCTGCGCAGTGCTGCCGCGGATCCGCGAAACCTATTACGCGCTCCTCGAGGGTCGGCGTCCTGAAGTGATCGAGTTCGACGCCGGCAATGGCGTCAGGCGGAAGGTGCAGTACGGCCGCACCGATCTTGGTGCGTTGCGTGCCGAGCTGTCGCGTCTTGAAACATTCTGTAGCCGAAGCGGTGGCCTGCGCCGTCGCTTCGGTCTCAGGGCGGGAGGCTACTGATGCCCGGACAGCTTCTCCGCCTCAGCGATCGTCTGCTCAACACGCCGCTCCTCATCCTCCCCGCCAAGGCCCAGATCATCCTGGGCGTGCTGAGCGGACGGATCGGGCTCGATGCCGGTCTGTTGGACGCCGAAGAGCGGGCTGATGTTCCGGAGGCGAGCCGCTTCGTCGGCTCCTCGCGCCGGGCCGACGGTTCAGCCTCGCTCTCCCGCACCGTCGACGGCACGGCCATCGTTCCGGTGCTCGATACGCTGGTGAACCGCGGCGCCTGGCTCGACAGCCGGTCGGGGCTCACCAGCTACGAGGGGGTCGCGGCCCAGTTGCGCGCGGCGGGATCGGACCCGGAGGTGCGGTCGGTCCTGCTCGATATCTCGTCTCCCGGCGGTGAAGCCGCCGGCATGGCGGGTCTGGCGGATATGATCCGCTCCGTTCGCCAGACCAAGCCTGTCACGGCCTTCGTGAACGACATGGCGGCGTCGGCTGCTTACGGCATTGCCAGCGCGGCGACGGAGATCGTCGTTTCGCCCACATCCATCGTCGGATCGATCGGTGTCGTCATGCTGCATGCCGACCGCTCGGGCGAACTGGCCGCCCAGGGCGTGAAGCCCACCTTGATCTTTGCCGGCAATCACAAGGTCGACGGCAACCCCTTCGAGCCCTTGTCGGATGCCGTGCGCGCTGATCTCCAGGCCAGCGTCGACGCCCACTATCGCCAGTTCCTCGACACGGTCGCCGCAGGTCGCGGACGGAAACTCACCGCCGACATGGCACGCGCCACCGAGGCCCGCACCTTTATCGGGGCGGAGGCCGTTCGGCTCGGCCTCGCCGACCGCATCGCCAGCTTCGACGAGGTTCTGGCCTCGCTTTTACAGACCACCCGCCCATCCGGGCGCAATGCTCGCAAAGGAGGGATATCCATGAGCACAGAAGAGATGGCCGTTGCCACGGAAGCAGCGCCGGCCGCGCCCATTGCCACAAATGAGCCCGCGCGGCTCGCGGCTCCAGCCCCGCAGCCTGCCGCAAGGCTGGAAGAGGCTGTCGCTGCTGCCCGGCTCGAGGAACGGGCCCGTATCCGTGCCATCGTAAATTCCGAAGCAGCCGAAAGCCGCAAGGCCCAGGCCCTGATGCTCGCGACCGAAACCTCGCTGAGCGTGTCAGAAGCCGAAAAGATCCTCACCGCCTCGCCGAAGGAGACCCGGATCGAGGCCTTGGCCCAGCGCGCCGCCGCCGGGCCTGAGTTCGGTGCCTCCCGCGATCCTGAACCCCCGAACCCCAATGCCCGCGCTGAAGAGGGCTGGAAGCGCGCCATCGCCCGCGCCAACCGCCGCTTCGAAAAGGCCTGAGAGGAGAGAAACCCATGACCGTTCTCGTCGAAACCCGCCACCCGGCCGAGTTCATCCTGTCGGAAGCCACCGGCCAGCGCTCGCGCGACACCATCACCATCGCTTCCGGAGCCGGCGTCATCGCCGCCGGAACCGTTCTGGGGAAGGTGACCGCCACGGGCAAGTATGTCGCCAGCGCCGTGGGCGCCAGCGACGGCAGCGAAGTTCCTGCTGCCATCAACATCTACGGCGCGGACGCGTCCGCTGCCGATGTCCAGGTCTCCGCCATCCTCCGGGACGCCGAGGTCAACGGCAAGTGCCTCACCTATCACGCCGACCGCGACCAGGCGGCCGAGAAGACTGCAGCCAACGAGGCGCTGAAGAGCCTCGGCGTCATCGTGCGCTAAGCCTCAGGAGACCAAAACCCATGTCGATCATGAACATCTTCACCCAGGACGCATTCAGCGTCATGCGCCTCACGGACGCCCTCCGCGAGATCTCCTATGTCCCTTCGCTCATCGGCCAGATGAACCTGTTCCAGACGGTGAGCATCGACACGCTCGACATCGCCATCGAGAAGGACAAGGCCCAGAACGGCATCCTCGTTCAGGCAAGCCCGCGCGGCGGCCCGGGCCAGACTTTCGGGAAGAGCAAGCGTTCGATGCGCACGCTCAAGATTCCGCATTTCCAGGTCGATGACGCAATCAATGCCGACGAGGTCCAGCAGGTCCGGGCCTTTGGCGAGGAGGTCGCTGTTGAGCGGCTGCAGGCCAAGATTGCCGAGCGGGCCGCGGAGGCCTCGCAGTTCTTCGCGCTCACCGAGGAATACCACCGCATCAACATCCTCAAAACCGGACGGTTGCTCGATGCCGACGGCTCGGTGCTCTTCGACTACTTCACTGAGTTCGGCGAGACCCCGGCGGCTGAGATCGACTTCGATCTCGACAATGCCACTCCCGCCGAGGGCATCTTTCGCAAGAGGTGTGCGGGCGTCATCAGGCAGATGGCCACGATCCTCGACGGCATCCCCTATACCGGCATCATGGCGCTGTGCGGGGATGCGTTCTTCGATGACCTGATCGCCCACAAGGAGGTGCGCGACACCTATAAGAGTTACGCCGAGGCTGCGAGTCTCAGGGGTGCCTATATCAACGCCGGTGACAGCGGGCTTCATGGTGCCTTCGACTTTGGCGGCATCACCTGGGCCAATTACCGCGGCGGTGGCAGCGTGGGCGTCGATACCAACAAGTGCCACCTCTTCCCCAAGGGCGTGCCCGGGTTGTTCCGGACCGTTTATGGGCCCGCTGATTATATCGAGACGGTCAACACCCCGGGCCAGCGTCTCTATGGCAAGCAATGGGAGATGATGAATGGCAAGGGCGTGAACCTCGAGTTCCAGATGAACGCGCTCCATTACTGCACCCGCCCCCGTGTGCTCATCCCCGGGAAGCGCACCTGAGGTGACGTCAGCCTTCGATGAGTTCGATGCCCTGGCGTCGGAAGCCTCGGTTTCCATGTTCGGGGAGGAGGCCATCCTCAGCCCCCGGCGCAATGGCCAGTATGTCGAAGCATCCCCCGATGCGGATCGCATGGCTGTTGCTGTCCGGGGCGTGTTCTCGGCAGTTGCCGCCACGAGCGATCTCAAGGGGCAGGCACGGGGCGGGGAGTTCGCGGGGACCACGCGTCTGGTGGCGGCGCAGTCGACCTTCTGGATTGCTTCCGCGCAGGTAGCCGAACTGGGGTTCAGGCCGGCAAAGGGCGATCTCCTGAGGCTTCCCGAGCGGTCGGGAGAGCCGTACTTCGCCATCTCGGCCGTTCACCCCACCAGCATGGGCGATCTCAACCTTCTTCTCGTCCGGGAGGATGTTGCGCAATAGGGCATGTTCCCGCCCGGAACATGCCCCCCGTCCCACCACCCATCAAAACCGTTCCGTTTGGGAACGGTTTCCGAAGCCTGACTTCACCGGGATGACTGTCCATGAGCCTTGCCCGTCTTGCCATGCGCATTGCCGCGGCGCGTGCCCTCCGGTGCGCGACGCTCGCTGAAGCGCGCGTCTACGACAGCGCCATTGCGCCCATCGACGAGACCATCGCCGAGGAGCGCCAGCCTATCTTAATCGTGACCACTGACGACCACGAGATGCAGGTGACGGGTCGGGACCTGTTCCACGGGACAATTGCCTGCGACCTCGTCATCGAGGCGGCCATCGCCGCAAGGGTCGAAGTGCATGGGGAAGGGGAAGCCGAGAGCGTCATCACCATCCCGCACACCGACGAGGGTATGGAACTCGCACTGGATCTCATGGAGCACCAGGTCATGGCCGCGCTCATTCGTGATCGCAGCGACTGGTCGCGCGTCTGGATGAACCTCGTACCGCGCATCTCACGCCGCCTGTCGCGGCGCGGCGCCTCGGTCGAGAAGGGTGTGCGCTTTGCCGCGAGGCAGATCGTGCTGACCTGTGACTTGATCGAGGCGCCGACCGATGGTGCTGCGATTGCCGCGGGGACGACATGGGCAGACGTCATCGAGCTCATGAGCGCGGACGCAGATCTCTCTCCCATCGCGCAGATGTTGCGTTCGGAGATCGAAGGACAGCCGCTCGCCGACTGGCGCCGTGCAGCCAACATGCTGGGTATTCACCTCAAGACGGCGGATGTCATCGGACTTGGGCCCGTGCTGGATCTCGCGCAGGACCCGCAGCCCGCAACGGAAGTGGACGTCACCGGCGGGCCGGACCCACTGATCGTGAACCGCTATACCTCGATCGCCCGGATCGCCGATGCGTGAGGTCGTCGAACTTGCCGCCCGCATTGCCGAGTTGGAGCGCCGCTTCTCCGGCGTCATGCGCCACGGCACGGTGGAGGAGG
>CAYYTH010000066.1:0-10805 GCA_964474665.1 uncultured Aestuariivirga sp. | reverse complement strand
TCAAGTAAGGATGCACCATGTCGCCCTGGATGGGGCCGGGGCGCACGATCGCCACCTCGATGACGAGATCGTAGAAGCATTGCGGCTTGAGGCGCGGCAGCATGTTCATCTGCGCCCGGCTCTCGACCTGGAAGACACCGACCGAATCCGCCTTGCACAGCATGTCGTAGACCGCCTTGTCCTCGCGCGGCAGGCTGGCGAGCGAATATTTGAGGCCGTACCAGCCCTCCATCATCTCGAAGCTCTTCTGGATGCAGGTGAGCATGCCGAGCGCCAGCACGTCGACCTTGAGAATCCCCAGCGTGTCGATGTCGTCCTTGTCCCATTCGATGAAGGTGCGACCCTCCATCGCGGCATTGCCGATGGGCACCGTCTCGTCGAGCCGGCCCTTGGTCAGCACGAAGCCGCCCACATGCTGCGAGAGATGGCGCGGGAAGCCCTGGATGTCGTCGGCGAGCTCGATCACTTTCGCCAGCAGCGGATCGTCCGGATCGAGGCCCGCTTCCTTCAGGCGGCCATTGTGCATCTCCTCGCGCATCTGGCCCCAGACGATGCCGGCGAGCGTTGCCGTCACGTCTTCCGATAGGCCCATCACCTTGCCCACCTCGCGCATGGCGGAGCGGCCGCGATAGGTGATCACCGTGGCGGCAAGCCCCGCCCGCTCGCGGCCATAGCGGGCATAGATGTACTGGATCACCTGCTCGCGCCGCTCATGCTCGAAGTCGACGTCGATGTCGGGGGGCTCCTTCCGCTCCTCCGAAATGAAGCGCTCGAAGAGGAGCTCGATCTGGTTGGGGTCGACCGCCGTGATGCCAATGACATAGCAGACAGTGGAATTGGCGGCCGACCCCCGCCCCTGGCACAAGATCGGGGGATCTTGCGTTCGGGCGAACTGGACGATGTCGTGTACGGTGAGGAAATAGGGCGCGTAGTTGAGGCGCTCGATGAGCACGAGCTCCTTGGCGATGTTCTCCTTCACCTTCTGCGGGATGCCCTCAGGATAGCGCTCCTTCGCCCCCTCCCATGCGAGGTGCGTGAGATGCGCCTGCGGTGTTGAGCCCTGCGGGATGGGCTCCTCCGGGTATTCGTACTTGAGTTCCTCCAGCGAGAAGCGGCAGGCCTTGGCGATGGCCAGCGTGTTGGCGATGGCGGACGGATGATCGTGGAACAGGCGGGCCATCTCGTCCGGCGTCTTCAGGTGGCGCTCGGCATTGGCCGCGAGCAGGTAGCCGGCTTCCGCGATGGTGACGCCCTCGCGGATCGCCGTCACCACGTCCTGCAGCATGCGGCGCGAGGAATGGTGATAGAGCACGTCATTGGTGGCGAGCAGCCCCGTCTGGTTGCGCTGTGCCGTCTCGGCGAGGCGGTTGATGCGCTCCCGGTCATCGCCGCGATAGTGGTGGCTCACCGCGAGATAGAGCGGCGCCTTGAGGCGCTTGCGGATCTCCGAAAGATGATCGGCGCCGTCCGCCAGCAGCGCGAAGATCATGCCCGGCGCATGGGCATAGACGTCATCGAGCGTAATGAGGCACTGGCCCTTCTCCGCCCGGCGCTGGCCCAGGCTGAGCAGCCGGCACAGCGCGCCATAGGCCTGGCGGTTGGTCGGATAGGCGAGGAAGGAAATGCCGGGCTCCTGAAGGTCGAGCCGCGCGCCGACGATGAAGGGCAGCTCCGCATCCTTCGCCGCCGCATGGGCGCGGACGACACCGGCCAGCGTGTTGCGGTCGGTGACTGCAATCGCCGCTAACCCTAAGTGCTTCGCCTGCATGGCGATCTCCTCCGGGTGGGAGCCACCGCGCAGGAAGGAGAAGTTGGAAGTGCACTGAAGCTCGGCGTAGCTGGTCATGCCGACAATCCGTGTACGTACCATTTGGGCTGCTCCTCGCCCGGCTCGCCATAGAGCCCCTCGCGATAGAGCCAGTAGCGGCGGCCCTGCTCGTCCTCGATGACATAGTAATCGCGCGGGCGTTCCCCGCCCACGAGCCGCCACCATTCTGGCGCCACGCGCTCCGGCCCCTGCGCCTTGACCACGCGCCTCGTGACGCGCCGCCACGTCAGACGCATCGGCGGGCCGTCCGGCACGGCGGCCACCACCTTGGCAGGCTCCGGCGCTTCGAAGATCAACAGCGGCCGCGCCGTGGGTGCGGGGCGCGCGGGCTTGGGCGGCAGGGGACGCGCCGAAGGGCGCGGCATCTCGGCGCGTTCGGGGATGTGGCTCTCGACATCCTCCAGCGCCAGGAACTGTTGCTCGTGGCGGTTCAGCACGCGGTCATTGAGCTGTTCCAGCGCCAGTGTGCTGTCATCCTCGAGGAAGCCATGCTGCTGGACCAGCGCCCCTGCCGTCTCGCGCGCCTCCAGCGTCATGGCGTCGATGCCGAAGCCGGCATCGACCGTCTCGAGCTTGGGCTTCAGCACGCGCAGCATGTGGCGGGGATCATGGCTCGCTACCGAGAAGCCCGCCGGCAGATTGGCTCGCGAGCCATCGACGCGGAACAGCTTGAGGATCAGCCGCAACGCGCCCTTGCCCGCCTTCTCGAGATCGCGGCAGAGCTGGTTGACGAGGCCTTCAAGAACGATTTCTAACCCCTCGGCATGAATGACCGGCTCCATCAGCGCGCGATGCGCCATGAAGGAGGTGGGCGGATTGAGCGGGTTCAGCGGCTCGTCGCGCACACCCATCATCTCGTCCAGCCTGATCAGCACGTTCTCGCCGATGGTCTCGCCGCGGAAGCGCCGGGCGAGCGAGGCCCGCGGAATGGCGAGCAGCGATCCAACCGTCTTGAGGCCCAGGCGGCGCAGCGTCTTCGCCGCCGTGCCGTCGATGCGCAGCGCCTCGACGGGGAGCGACTGGATGTCCTTCGCCTCGTAGCGCGCCAGCGCCCAGGCCGCACCAACCGTGGCGCCCTGCCCGATCCGCACGCTGAAGCCATATTGCGCCAGCCGCTGGCGGATCTCCGCCATCATGCGCTGCTCGCCACCGAAGAGATGCGGAACACCGGTGACGTCCAGCAGGATGCCGTCCGGCGCATCGGGCGCCACCCAGGGGCTGTAGCGCTCCATCCAGCGGCAGAGCCCCAGCAGGCTGTTCATGTCCTCCTCCGGCTCATGCGGCTCGGTGAGGAGTTCCGGCAGTTGCGCGCGCGCGTCCGACAGGCGCATGCCGCGCATCAGGCCGAAGCTGCGCGCCGTGGCATTGACCGCGATCAGGCGCAGGCCGGACTTTCCGCTCTCAACCAGCGCGAAGGGCAGGCCCTTGGCCGGCGGCTTCCGGCCCGTCTTGATCCGTGAACGGATGAACCGCTCGACGGGGAAATCCGGGAACCAGAGAGAAACGAGACTGCGCATGATGCCATTCCAGAATCCAGGCGCCGGGGCGACCGCCCCGGGCGCGGGTGAGTTCGACGCTCCAGCACGGCG
Source organism: uncultured Aestuariivirga sp. (assembly GCA_964474665.1). Lineage (GTDB taxonomy): Bacteria > Pseudomonadota > Alphaproteobacteria > Rhizobiales > Aestuariivirgaceae > Aestuariivirga. Next base: position 7,388 of record CAYYTH010000066.1, on the reverse strand, counting down.
CACCGGGCGCGGCCATGTCATGGGCGGGGCTGAGCGAGGGCACGGCGGCGGCCGTCCAGCGCGTGTGGCTGGCGGTGGCCGCACCATCGGGCCTGGCGAAGGTGAGGATGGCGGCACATTTCCCCGCCGCCGCAGCGAGCGACAGCCGCCTTGTGGTGGTCAGGTCGGCGTGCGCCGCCTCCGCATCGCCCAGCACGGCGGCCACCGCACCGGACTTCAGCGCCTCCTCCATGGTCCACAACAGGCTCGCGGGCTTTTTGAGCGTGATGGTGACGAAGCGGTGGCGCGGCAGGCCGAGGCGTTCGAGGCCATGGCCATAGAGCCGCCCATGCTCGCGTTCATGCGCCGCCAAACGGCACCACAGCAGCGGGCGGCGTTCGCCCGGGTCGCTCAGCCGCCGCAATGCCAGCGCCAGCGCGAAGCCCATGGCCGCCGGCTGGTCTCCATAGGCGCGGGGGCTCACGTCATGCAGCCCTGCACGCTGCAGCCCCTGCGCCGGCAAGTGCCGGTCGAGCTCCGCCAGCCCCGTCAGCCAGGCTGCGGCACGGGCTTTCTGCCTCTCGAACTGCGCATGCCCCTGCTCCAGCCGCGCGATGTGGTCGCGCAGCGTGGCAAGCAGCCGCGCGGCCTCCCCGCTCTCTTGACGAGTGGCGGGGCGAAATGGCGTGACCGCAGCGCAAGCGTCTCCGCTCCGCGCAGCCTGATGTGCCGGTCCCATACGCATGACAACAACATGATCCAGATTGTTCCCTTTTTGTTCCATAGACCAGGCACGGAGTCAAGCGGAACGGAATCGAAGATTGTTACGGACTGGCAAATCTGCCCCGGCGGCCGCGCGTAGACAGGCCATGATGCACAGACGCCACCTGATCATGGGCCTCACGGGGCTCATCGCCTGCCCCGCCATCGCCCGCGCCCACTCCTATCGTCTGGGCGACATCGCCATCGGCCACGCCTGGGCGCTGCCCGCGCAGGTCTCGCCCGAGGGCCAGGCCTTCGTGCCGCTGGTCAACAATGGCAAGGTATCAGATGAACTGGTGGCGGCGCGTTCATCCGTGTGCGGTGCAATCGAACTGCGGCGGAACAACCGTTACGATGATCCGCCGCTCAGCTCTTTCCTGCTCGAACCCGGCCGGCCGCTGCCGATGAGGCCAACGGCGCGGCATCTGCGCCTCATGAGCTTGCGGAATCCGCTTCTCCTCGACCAACGCTTCACCGTCATCCTGGACTTCCTGAATGCCGGTGAAATCGAAGTGGAATTCTATGTCGAGAACGCGCCGGGCGACTGACGGCGATCAGAGATCGCCCGTCACGCACTTTTTCGCCAGCGCCTTGTACTGCTTCTCGGTGAACTGGATCGGGTTGCCGCCGGCGGACGGGTCCTTGATCGCCATCTTCGCCACCTCGTCGAGGCGCTTGGTGTCGATGCCGATGTCCTTCAGCGCGTGCGGAATGCCGATTTCCTTGCGCAGCGCCAGCACCCACTTGAGGAAGCCGTTGAAGCCGCCCTTGATGCCCAGATAGGCCGCGGCGCGCTCGATGTCCTTCTCGATCTTGCGGCGGTTGGCCTTGAGCACATAGGGCATGATGATGCCGTTGAGCAGGCCGTGGTGCGCGTCGTAAAGGCCGCCGAAGGGATGGGCCAGCGCATGGATGCCGCCAAGGCCGCGCTGGAACGCGGTCGCACCCATGGCGGAGGCCACCAGCATGTTGCCGCGCGCATCGAGGTCCTTCGGCTTCTTCACGGCCTTCGCCAGATTGTCCTTCACCAGCCGCATGCCTTCGAGGGCCACGCCCTGCGACCAGGGGTGATAGAAGGGCGCGCAATAGGCTTCGAGGTTGTGCGCCAGCGCGTCCATGCCGGTGGCGGCGGTCAGCTTCGGCGGCAGGCCGACGGTGAGTTCGGGATCGAGCAGTGCCACCTTCGGCATGATCGCCGGGTGGAAGATGATCTTCTTCTCATGGGTGATCGGGTGAGTGATGACGCCGGCGCGGCCCACTTCCGAGCCCGTGCCCGCTGTAGTCGGCACTGCGATGATGGGCGCGATCAGCGAGGCGTCCGCACGGGTCCACCAGTCGCCGATGTCCTCGAGCTCGAAGATCGAGATCTTCTGCGAATGCATCAGCGCGATCATCTTGCCGGTATCGAGGCCGGAGCCGCCGCCCAGCGCCACGACGCCGTCATGCTTGCCGTCCTTGAAGGCCTTGCAGCCGGCGAGCACGTTCTCCTCGACCGGGTTCGGCCGCACGTCGGCGAAGAGTGCCGCCTTGAGGCCCGCGGCCTTCAGGTCGGCCATGATGTCGGCCACCATCGGCATGGCGGCGAGGCCCTTGTCGGTGACGACCAGCGGCCGCTTGATGCCGTTGGCCTTGCAGAACTCCGCGAGCTCCTTGATGCGGCCCGCGCCATACTTGATGGCGGTCGGATAGTTGATGTTGCGGTTCGGAATGGCCATGGCGTGTCTCCTGATGCCGTCTGCTGTGTCTTTAAAGTCCAATTCCCCACTCACTTGCCGTCATCCCGGCGAAGGCCGGGATCCAGCTTTCCGCGCGTCCGATGCCCGAAGCTGGGCCCCGGCCTTCGCCGGGGTGACGCCACAAAAGGAGCGGGAACAGGCTCATGGTGTTTCGTTCTGCCTAGTATCTCTCAAACCCGCGCTTCAGCTCGAGGTCGGTGATGCGGCGGTCGAATTCGAACTGCTCCCACTCGGCGGTGTGGACGTAATGGTCGATCACGTCATTGCCCATCACCTTGCGCAGGAAGTCGGACTCGTCGAGCAGCCTTGTTGCCTCGCGCAGCGTCTTGGGGATCTCGCGCAGCTTGCGCGAGGTGTCGTAGATGTCGCCCGAGACCACCGGCTCCAGCTCCATCTTCTTCTCGATGCCGTCGAGGCCCGCCGCGATGAGTGCTGCAAAGGCGAGATAGGGGTTGAGGTCGGCGCCGCCGATGCGGCACTCGACGCGGATCGCCTTGGTATCCGCCCCGCAGATGCGGAAGCCTGCCGTGCGGTTGTCGAAGCTCCACACCGCGCGGGTGGGCGCGAAGGTGCCTGCCATGAAGCGCTTGTAGGAGTTGATGTAGGGCGCGAGAAAATAGGTGAGCTCGCCCGCATGCGCCAGCTGGCCCGCGAGATACTGCTTCATCAGGGGCGACATGCCGTGCTCGCCTTGTTTGTCCATGAACAGCGGCTTGTTGTCAGTCGACCACAGCGACTGGTGGATGTGGGACGAGTTGCCGGCCATGCCATAGTCCCACTTCGCCATGAAGGAGACGGACTTGCCGACGTTGTAGGCGATCTCCTTGGCGCCGTTCTTGATGATGGCGTGGCGGTCCGCCATCTCCAGCGCCTCGGCATAGCGGACGTTGATCTCCTCCTGGCCGGGGCCCCATTCGCCCTTGGAATTCTCGACCGGGATGCCGGCGCCCGCGAGGCCGTTCCGGAGTGCCCGCATGTAGACCTCCTCCTTGGAGGTCTGCAGGATGTTGTAGTCCTCGATGTAATAGCCAGCCGTCTTGAGGTTGCGGTAGCCCTTCTGGTTCGCCACCTCATAGCTGTCGTCGAACAGGAAGAACTCGAGCTCCGAGGCCATGTAGGCCTTCATTTTCAGCTTTTCGAGGCGCTTCAGCTGCTTCTTCAGCATGGCGCGCGGCGAATGCGGAACGTCCTCATGGGTATGGTGGTCGAGCACGTCGCAAAGCACCAGCGCCGTGCCGGGAAGCCAGGGCGTGCGCCGCAGGGTGGCGAGGTCCGGCTTCAGCACGAAGTCGCCATAACCCTTCTCCCAGCTCGTCGCCTTGTAGCCGGGCACCGGCTCCATCTCGATGTCGACGCCGAGGAGGTAGTTGCAGCCATGCGTTTCCTCATAGCCGCCGTCGGCGAAGAACTTGGCATGGAAGCGCTTGCCGATCAGGCGACCCTGCAGGTCGACCATGGCCGCGACCACGGTGTCGATCGTTCCGGCCTTCACCTCTGCCTTCAGCTGATCGAGTGTCAGCATGCCTTCGCTCATGGTCGTTCTCCCTCAATCATGTTGTTTCGCTGCGGCTTGGATCAGCGGCACCGAAAGGCGCTGGGCCCATTCATCCTGGCCGCGCTCGGTGGCGACCAGATCATTGCGTATCTCGATCATCGCGTGCTCAAGCCCGCGGGTGAAGCCGTGCAGGTTCAGCGTGTGCAGCACGCCGTCCTTCGGTCCATAGGGCTCGTTCAGCCGGGCATCGATGTTGGGGAAGCTCTTGATGAGCTTGGACGACAGCGTCGTATCCCGGTCATGCAGGATGCCAAGCTCGACGCTGCGCGGCTTGCCCTTGTAGACGGGCGTGAAGGAATGGATGGAAACGACCAGCGACTTCTGCCCGGCCGCAGCGCGGGCATCGAGCACGGCGGAAACCCCGTCATGGAAAGGACGGTAGATCTCGCGGGCGCGCGCCAGCCGGTCTTCGGCGGACAGCTTCTTGTTTCCGGGAATGGTGGTGAGCTCACTCACCTCCGGGATCGAATCGGGCGATTCCGGCGGCCGGTTGCAGTCATAGGCAAGGCGTGAATAGCGCTGAAGGAGCAGCGGCGCGTCCATCAGGCGCGACAGCAGGCGCGCCACCTTCTCCGCCCCGATGTCCCAGGCGATGTGGCGGGTCAGATCGGCGTCGGACAGACCCAGCGTGCCCAGCGATTTCGGCATCGTGTTGGAGGCGTGCTCGCAGATCAGCACGAAGGGCGAGCGGCCCTGCTCGTTGACGGCGATGAACGGGCTCTCCTCGCCCTGCTGGAGCAGCGCTCCCATGCACGAAATCTCCGGAAATTCGATCAGTTGAAGCGATGATTTCAGATTGTATGAAGCCTGTCAAATTCGTTACAGTGGTTGCGAGCAGGGAGAAAGATCAATGCCGCCGCAGCGCGCCACCACGGTTGCCGAAAGATTGCGCCTGATGTCGGCCGAGCTCACCGCCGCCGAGCGGAAGCTGATGGCGGCCCTCTTCGCCAACTACCCCATGGCGGGGCTGGGCTCGATCACCGACTTCGCGCGCGAGGCGGATGTCTCCACCCCCTCCGTGCTGCGGCTGGCGAAGAAGCTGGGCTTCTCGGGCTTCCCGGCCTTCCAGGAGGACCTGCGCTCCGAACTCTCGGCGCAATTGCAGAACCCGATTTCCAAGCATGACCGCTGGGCGGCCGAGGCGCCGGACACCCACATCCTCAACACCTTCGCCACGGCGGCGATGGAGAACCTGTCGGGTTCGCTGAAGCTGATGGACCACCGCGCCTTCGATGCCATCGTGGCGCTGCTGGCGGACCGGAAGCGCAAGGTCTTCGTGGCCGGGGGGCGCATCACCGGCGCGATCGCCGCATACCTCGTGACCCATCTCCAGATGGCGCGGCCGGGGGTGAGCCTCATCCCGCCCGTGCCCGCGCTCTGGCCGCAGCAGCTGATCGACATCGCCCGGAACGACGTGCTTTTGTTCTTCGACATCCGCCGCTATGACGCCCGCATGCTCGATCTTGCCGCTTCCGCCAAAGAGCGGGGCGCCAAGGTCGTGCTGATTACCGACCAGTGGATATCCCCAATCGCGAGACTTGCCGTGCATTCACTTCCGCTCCGCATAGAGGCCCCGTCGAGCTGGGACTCCAACATCGTGCCGCTGTTCCTGGCCGAGGCGCTGGTCGCCGCGACCGTCAACGCCTCCTGGCGTGAGACGGAAGCCCGGATCGCCGAGATCGAGGGCCTCTCGGAGATGGGGCGGCGCAGCAAATGAGCGAGAGCTTCGACTTCGTCATCGTGGGCGCGGGCTCGGCCGGCTGCGCCATGGCCTATCGCCTGTCGGAGGACGGCAAGAATTCCGTCTGCGTGCTGGAATATGGCGGCAGCGACCGCGGCCCCTTCATCCAGATGCCCTCGGCACTTTCCTACCCTATGAACATGAAGCTCTATAACTGGGGCTTCGAGTCCGATCCCGAGCCGGGCCTGGGTGGCCGGAGGCTCGCGACCCCGCGCGGCAAGGTGGTGGGCGGTTCATCTTCCATCAACGGCATGGTCTATGTGCGCGGACACGCCAAGGACTTCGACACCTGGGAGGAGATGGGTGCGAAGGGCTGGGGCTTCCGCCACGTGCTGCCCTATTTCAAGCGCCAGGAATCCTGCCCCGACGGCGAGGACGGCTGGCGCGGCACCAAGGGTCCGCTGCACATCAAGCGGGGCCCCCGCAACAACCCGCTCTACCAGGCCTTCGTCGAGGCCGGCCGCCAGGCGGGCTACCCGGTGACGGACGATTACAACGGCCGCCAGCAGGAGGGCTTCGGCCCGATGGAGATGACCGTCCACAAGGGCATCCGCTGGTCCGCCGCCAACGCCTACCTGAAGCCCGCCCTCAAGCGCGGCAACGTGAAGCTCATCACCAAGGCCTTCGCGCACCGCGTGATCCTCGAGGGCAAGCGCGCCGTGGGCGTGGAATATGACGTGGGCGGCGAGATCCGGCGGGTGATGGCGCGGCGCGAGGTGATCATCGCGGCCTCCACCATCAATTCGCCGAAGCTCCTGCAGATGTCGGGCATCGGTGCCCCGGAGGTTCTGAAGAAGGCCGGCATCGAGGTGGCCCACGCGCTGCCCGGCGTTGGCGAGAACCTGCACGATCACCTCGAGATCTATTTCCAGATCAAGTCCAAGGAACCCGTGACGCTGTACTCGAAGCTCAACTGGTTTTCCAAGGGGCTGATCGGCGCGGAGTGGCTGTTCTTCAAGACCGGGCTGGGCACGACGAACCATTTCGAGACCTGCGGTTTCATCCGCTCCGCCGCAGGCGTTCAATACCCCGACATCCAGTACCACTTCCTGCCCGCCGCCATGCGCTATGACGGGCAGGCGGCCTTCCCCGGGCATGGCTTCCAGGTGCATGTGGGGCCGATGCGGGCCAAGTCCCGCGGCTTCGTCCGTGTGCGGAGCAAAGAGGCCCGTGCGGAACCGCAGATCCTGTTCAACTACCTCACCCACCCCGACGACCTTCCCGAATGGCGCCGCGCCGTCAGGCTGACCCGCGAGCTGTTCCAGCAGCCCGCCATGCAGCGCTTCGCGGCGGAGGAAATCCAGCCGGGCCCGAAGGTGAACGCGGACGCCGAGATCGATGCCTTCATCCGCGAACACTGCGAGTCAGCCTACCACCCCTGCGGAACCTGCAAGATGGGCGACGCGAAGGACCCGACGGCGGTGGTGGACCCGGAGTGCCGGGTGATCGGCATAGAGGCCCTGCGCGTGGCGGATTCCTCCATCATGCCGCAAGTGACCAACGGAAACCTGAACGGCCCCACCATCATGATCGGCGAGAAGGCGAGCGACCACATCCTCGGCCGCCAGCCGCTGGCGCCGTCGAACCACGAGCCGTGGATCAATCCGGACTGGAA
>CAYYTH010000065.1:0-11324 GCA_964474665.1 uncultured Aestuariivirga sp. | reverse complement strand
TAATGTCCAGAATGTCATGCGGCGCGGGGTTGCCGTCCATGATGTATTCGCCCTTCTCGATGAAGTCGCCTTCCTGGACGGGAAGGTGCTTGCCCTTCGGGATCAAATACTCCACGGCCTCCACACCCTCCTCCGACGGAACGATGCGGATGCGGCGCTTGTTCTTGTAGTCGCGGCCGAATTCGACGCGGCCCGAGATCTCCGCGATGATCGCGTGATCCTTCGGACGGCGCGCCTCGAAGAGCTCGGCAACACGCGGCAGACCACCGGTGATGTCGCGGGTCTTCGCGCTCTCCAGCGGGATACGGGCGAGCACGTCACCGGCGGTGACCTTGGCACCCGGATCGACCGAGAGAACCGCATCGACCGACAGCAGGTAGCGGGCTTCGCCACCACGGGCGAGCTTCATCACCTTGCCGTCCTTGCCCTTGATTACCATGGCGGGCTTGAGCGTCGCACCGCGCTGGTTCGAGCGCCAATCGATGATGACGCGGTTGGTGATGCCGGTGGCCTCGTCCGCCACCTCGTTCACCGACACGCCTTCGACCACGTCCTCGAATTCCACCGTGCCGTCGACTTCCGTCATCAGCGGGCGGGTGTAGGGGTCCCACTCGGCGAGGCGCGCGCCGCGCTTCACCTTGTCGCCCTCGTCCACATAGAGGCGGGTGCCGTAGCCCAGCTTGTGGATGGCACGCTCCGTCCCGTTGTCGTCGACGAGGACGAGGGTCGAGTTGCGGCCCATCACCATCAAGCGGCCCTGCCCGTCCTTCGCGAAGTTCCGGTTGCGGATGACGATCTTGCCGTCCGCATTGGCCTCGATGAAGCTGTCGTTCAGCACCTGCGCGGTGCCGCCGATGTGGAAGGTACGCATGGTGAGCTGGGTGCCCGGCTCACCGATCGACTGCGCCGCGATGACGCCGACGGCCTCGCCCATGTTCACGGGCGTACCGCGCGCAAGGTCACGGCCATAGCACTTGGCGCAGACGCCGAACTTGGTCTCGCAGGTCAGCACCGAGCGGATGCGCAGCTCGCCGATCCCCGACTTCTCGATGATCTCGACATGCGGTTCCATGATCTCGTTGCCGGCGGCGACGATGATCTCTCCGCTTGCCGGGTTGATCACGTCCTGCGCCGCGGTGCGACCCAGCACACGGCTGCCGAGCGAGGCGATGATTTCACCGGCATCGACGATCGGCCGCGCGGTGAGATAGGCCTCGGTGCCGCAGTCGACCTCCGAGATGATCGCGTCCTGCGCCACGTCCACCAAGCGGCGGGTGAGGTAGCCCGAGTTCGCGGTCTTGAGCGCGGTATCGGCCAGCCCCTTACGGGCGCCGTGGGTCGAGTTGAAGTACTCGAGCACCGACAGGCCTTCCTTGAAGTTCGAGATGATCGGCGTTTCGATGATCTCGCCCGAGGGCTTGGCCATCAGGCCGCGCATGCCGCCGAGCTGCTTCATCTGCGCGGGCGAACCGCGCGCACCGGAGTGGCTCATCATGTAGATCGAGTTGATCTGCTTCTCGCGGCCGGTCTTCTCGTCGACCTGCACCGCCGAGATGCGGGCCATCATTTCCTCGGCCACCTTGTCGGTGGTCTTGGCCCAGGCGTCCACAACCTTGTTGTACTTCTCGCCCTGGGTGATCAGGCCGTCGATGTACTGCTGCTCGAACTCCTTCACGAGTTCACGCGTGGTGTTGACGATCTTCTCCTTGGTCTCGGGGATGACCATGTCATCCTTGCCGAAGGAGATGCCCGCCTTGTAGGCGTTGTAGAAGCCGAGGGCCATGATCTTGTCGCAGAAGATCACCGACTCCTTCTGGCCGCAATGGCGGTAGACCGCGTCGATCATCTTGGAGATGTCGCGCTTGGTCATCAGCTTGTTGCAGAGGTCATAGCTGATGTTGACGGCCTTGGGCAGCAGCTCGCCGATCTTCATGCGGCCGGGCGTCGTCTCGACGATGCGGGTGACGAGCTTGCCCTCCGCATTCATCTCGGTGACGCGGCCCTTGATCTTGGTGGCGAGCGTGATGACGCCCGCTGCAAGAGCATGATCGATCTCGGCCATGTTGCCGAAGGCCTTGCCCTCGCCGGGCTCGCCCTTGCGCATGATCGAGAGATAATAGAGGCCGAGCACGATGTCCTGCGACGGCACGATGATCGGCTGACCGTTGGCCGGATGCAGCACGTTGTTCGTGGACATCATGAGGACGCGCGCTTCGAGCTGGGCTTCGAGCGACAGCGGCACGTGAACGGCCATCTGGTCGCCGTCGAAGTCGGCGTTGAAGGCGGTGCAGACGAGCGGATGAAGCTGGATCGCCTTGCCCTCGATCAGCACCGGCTCGAAGGCCTGGATGCCGAGGCGGTGGAGCGTGGGCGCGCGGTTCAGCAGAACCGGATGCTCGCGGATAACCTCGTCGAGGATATCCCAGACCTCCGGCTTCTCCTTCTCGACCAGCTTCTTGGCCTGCTTCACCGTGGCCGACAGGCCCTTCGCATCGAGGCGCGAATAGATGAAGGGCTTGAACAGCTCGAGGGCCATCTTCTTCGGCAGGCCGCACTGGTGCAGCTTCATCTCGGGGCCGACGACGATGACCGAACGGCCGGAATAGTCGACGCGCTTACCGAGCAGGTTCTGGCGGAAGCGGCCCTGCTTGCCCTTCAGCATGTCGGCGAGCGACTTCAGCGGACGCTTGTTGGCGCCCGTGATGACGCGGCCGCGGCGGCCGTTGTCGAACAGAGCGTCAACGGCTTCCTGAAGCATGCGCTTCTCGTTGCGCACGATGATATCCGGCGCGCGCAGCTCGATCAGGCGCTTCAGGCGGTTGTTGCGGTTGATCACGCGGCGATAGAGATCGTTCAGGTCGGAGGTCGCGAAGCGGCCACCATCGAGCGGCACCAGCGGGCGCAGCTCCGGCGGGATCACCGGAACCTGGGTGAGGATCATCCATTCCGGGCGGTTGCCGGATTCGATGAAGCTCTCGACCAGCTTCAGGCGCTTGGCGATCTTCTTGGGCTTCAGGTCGCCGGTGGCGTTCTTCAGCTCTTCGCGCAGCTGGTCGCGCAGCTGCTCGAGGTTGATCGACATCAGCATGTCGCGCACGGCTTCGGCACCGATGCCCGCCGTGAAGGCGTCCTCGCCGTAGTCTTCCTGCGCCTTGATATACTCGGACTCGGAGAGAAGCTGGTGCAGCTTCATCGGCGTGAGGCCGGGCTCGAGGACGATATAGTTCTCGAAATAGAGGATGCGCTCCACGTCCTTCAGCGTCATGTCGAGCAGCATGGAGATGCGGCTCGGCAGCGACTTCAGGAACCAGATGTGGGCGACGGGAGCGGCGAGCTCGATGTGGCCCATGCGCTCGCGCCGGACCTTGGAGAGCGTAACTTCAACGCCGCACTTTTCGCAGATGATGCCCTTGTACTTCATCCGCTTGTACTTGCCGCAAAGGCACTCGTAGTCCTTCACCGGCCCGAAGATACGGGCGCAGAACAGACCGTCCCGCTCCGGCTTGAAGGTGCGGTAGTTGATGGTCTCGGGCTTCTTGATCTCGCCGAAGGACCACGAGAGGATCTTCTCGGGGCTGGCGATCGAGATGCGGATCTGATCGAAGGTCGGAGCCGGCGTTGCCGGGTTGAAGACGTTCATGACCTCTTGGTTCATCGGTCATATTCTCCATTTTACGCGGGTGGCCGAACCCGCTGGGTGTTCGAATTCGAAAGGTGCAGTCGGCGGGAGGCTACCCTCCCGCCGCGACGTGATTAGCTCGAGACGTTCTGCTGCGAGTTCTGCAGTTCGACGTTGAGGCTGAGCGAGCGCATTTCCTTGACGAGCACGTTGAAGCTCTCGGGGATGCCCGCCTCGAAGGTGTCGTCGCCGCGCACGATGGCCTCGTAGACCTTGGTGCGGCCGGCCACGTCGTCCGACTTGATGGTGAGCATTTCCTGCAAGGTGTAGGCGGCGCCGTAAGCCTCCAGAGCCCAGACTTCCATTTCGCCGAAGCGCTGGCCACCGAATTGCGCCTTGCCGCCCAGCGGCTGCTGGGTGACGAGCGAGTACGGGCCGATGGAACGGGCGTGGATCTTGTCGTCGACGAGGTGATGCAGCTTGAGCATGTAGATGTAGCCCACGGTGACCTGGCGGTCGAAGGGCTCGCCCGAGCGGCCGTCGAACAGCGTCACCTGACCCGACGTCGAGAGGCCGGCGTCCTTCAGCATGGCCGCGATGTCCTCCTCGCGGGCACCGTCGAAGACGGGGGTCGCGATGGGAACGCCACGGCGCAGGTTCTCGGCGGCTTCCACCAGCGACTTGTCGTCGAGGCTCTGCAGCTCGTCATGCTTGCCGTAGATGCGGTTCATCTCGTCACGCAGCGGCTTGACGCTGTTGGTGTCCTTGTAGCCGTCGAGCAGCGCACCGATCTTGCGGCCCATGCCGGCGCAGGCCCAGCCGAGATGGGTCTCGAGGATCTGGCCGACGTTCATGCGCGACGGCACGCCGAGCGGGTTCAGCACCACGTCGACATGCGTGCCGTCCTCGAGGAACGGCATGTCCTCGATCGGGACGATGCGCGACACGACACCCTTATTGCCGTGACGGCCGGCCATCTTGTCACCCGGCTGGATCTTGCGCTTCACGGCGACGAAGACCTTGACCATCTTCATGACGCCCGGCGGCAGCTCGTCGCCGCGCTGCAGCTTGTCCACCTTGTCGTGGAAGCGCGTGTCGAGACGCTTCTTCGACTCGTCGTACTGCTGCTTCATGGCTTCGAGTTCGCCCATCGCCTTTTCGTCGGCGAGCGCGATGTTCCACCACTGCGACTGCGGCACGTCATCGAGGATCTTCTCGGTGAGCTTGCCTTCGATCTTGTGGCCCTTCGGGCCGCCGGTGGCTTCCTTGCCGGAGAGCCAGCCCTTGAGGCGGCCGTAGGAGTTGCGGTCGAGGATGGCGAGCTCGTCGTCGCGGTCCTTGGCGAGACGGTCGATCTCCTCGCGCTCGATCGCCTGGGCGCGCTCGTCCTTGTCGACACCGTGGCGGTTGAACACGCGCACTTCGACGACCGTGCCGGCAACGCCGGGCGGCAGGCGGAGCGAGGTGTCGCGCACGTCCGAGGCCTTCTCACCGAAGATGGCACGCAGCAGCTTCTCTTCCGGCGTCATCGGGCTTTCGCCCTTCGGCGTGATCTTGCCGCACAGGATGTCGCCCGGCTTCACTTCAGCACCGATATAGACGATGCCGGCTTCGTCGAGGTTCTTGAGGGCTTCCTCGCCGACGTTCGGGATGTCGCGGGTGATTTCCTCGGGGCCGAGCTTGGTGTCACGCGCCATCACGTCGAATTCCTCGATGTGGATGGAGGTGAACACGTCGTCCTTCACGATGCGCTCGGAGAGCAGGATCGAGTCCTCGAAGTTGTAGCCGTTCCACGGCATGAACGCGACGAGCACGTTCTGGCCCAGAGCGAGATCGCCCAGATCCGTCGACGGGCCGTCGGCGATGATGTCGCCGGCCTTCACGCGGTCACCAACGCGCACCAGCGGACGCTGGTTGATGCAGGTGTTCTGGTTCGAACGCTGGAACTTGGCGAGCGTGTAGATGTCCACGCCAGACTTCGACGGATCGGTCTCTTCCGTGGCGCGGATGACGATGCGCTTCGCGTCGACCTGGTCGACAACGCCGGAGCGGCGGGCAGCCACGGCAGCGCCGGAGTCGCGTGCCACCACGGCTTCCATGCCGGTGCCGACCAGCGGCGCGTTGGTACGCACCAGCGGCACGGCCTGACGCTGCATGTTGGAGCCCATCAGTGCGCGGTTGGCGTCGTCGTTCTCGAGGAACGGGATCAGCGCGGCGGCAACCGAAACGAGCTGCTTCGGCGACACGTCGACATAGTCGATGCGGTCGGCCGGGACGATCAGCACGTCGCCGGCATGGCGGGCGATGACGAGGTCCTCGGCGAAGCCACCCTTCGGGTTCAGCGCCACGTTGGCCTGGGCGATGTGGTGCTTCTGCTCCTCGATGGCGGAGAGATAGACCACGTCGTCCGTCACCTTGCCGTCCACCACCTTGCGGTAGGGCGTCTCGATGAAGCCGTACTTGTTGACGCGGGCATAGGTGGCCAACGAATTGATGAGGCCGATGTTCGGGCCTTCCGGCGTTTCGATCGGGCAGATGCGGCCGTAATGCGTCGGGTGAACGTCGCGCACTTCGAAGCCGGCGCGCTCACGCGTGAGGCCGCCCGGGCCAAGGGCCGACAGGCGGCGCTTGTGGGTGATCTCGGAGAGCGGGTTGGTCTGGTCCATGAACTGCGACAGCTGCGAGGAGCCGAAGAACTCGCGCACCGCGGCGGCCGCGGGCTTCGCATTGATCAGGTCATGCGGCATCACCGTGTCGATGTCGACCGAGGACATGCGCTCCTTGATGGCGCGCTCCATGCGGACGAGGCCGAGGCGGTACTGGTTCTCCATGAGCTCGCCGACCGAGCGCACACGGCGGTTGCCGAGGTGGTCGATGTCGTCGACTTCGCCCTTGCCGTCACGCAGCTCGTGCAGCGTCTTGATGACGGCGATGATGTCTTCCTTGCGCAGAACGCGCATGGAGTCCGGAACGTCGAGCTCGAGACGCATGTTCATCTTCACGCGGCCCACGGCCGAGAGGTCGTAGCGCTCCTGGTCGAAGAACAGGCCGTTGAACAGCGCCTCCGCGGTCTCGCGGGTCGGCGGCTCGCCGGGGCGCATGACGCGGTAGATCTCGACGAGCGCCTGCTCGTAGCTCTCCACCTTGTCGGCCTTCAGCGTGTTGCGGATGTAGGGGCCGTTGTTGATGTGGTCGATGTCGAGCAGGTTCAGCTCGGCAAAGCCCGCGTCCTTGAGCTGGGCCAGCAGCTTCTCGGTGATCTCGTCACCGGCCTCGGCATAGATCTCGCCCGTCTTCTCGTTGACGAGCTCGTCGGCGAGGTAGAGGCCGTGCAGCTCGCTGTCCTGGACCAGCAGGTCCTTGACGCCATCCTCGGCGATCTTGCGGGCAAGGCGCGGCGTGATCTTCTTGCCGGCTTCGACGACGACCTGGCCGGTCTTGGCGTCGATCAGGTCGACGGCGGGCTTGATGCCCTTGAAGCGCTGCGCGTCGAACGGCGTCTTCCAGCCGTTCTTCGTCAGCTTGTAGGTGACGGTCTTGTAGAAGGTGTGCAGGATCTCTTCGCTGTCGAGGCCCAGGGCATAAAGCAGCGTGGTGATCGGCAGCTTGCGGCGACGGTCGATGCGCGCATAGATGATGTCCTTGGCGTCGAACTCGAAGTCGAGCCAGGAACCGCGATAGGGAATGATGCGCGCGGCGAAGAGCAGCTTGCCCGAGGAGTGGGTCTTGCCCTTGTCGTGGTCGAAGAACACGCCCGGCGAACGGTGCATCTGCGAGACGATGACGCGCTCAGTGCCGTTGACGACGAAGGTGCCGTTCGCCGTCATGAGCGGCATGTCGCCCATGTAGACGTCCTGCTCCTTGATGTCCTTCACCGACTTCGCCTGGGTGTCCGGATCGATTTCGAACACGATGAGGCGCAGCGTCACCTTGAGGGGTGCGGCAAAGGTCATGCCGCGCTGCTGGCACTCGTCGACGTCGAACTTCGGCTGCTCGAACTCATAGCGCACGAACTCGAGCATGGCCTGGCCCGAGAAATCGGTGATCGGGAAGACGGACTTGAAAACGGCCTGAAGACCCTCGTTCGCGCGGCCGCCCTTCGGCTCCACCATCTGCAGGAACTGGTCGTAGCTCTCGCGCTGAACCTCGATGAGGTTCGGCATCTCGGCCACTTCGATCTTCCTGCCAAAGAACTTGCGGAGGCGTTTGCGGCTAGCGGCGGACTGAGTTTCGGCCATGGGGTCCCCTTGACGGTTCAAAAACATGCATATTCGACAGCTTGCCGAACCCCCCTTTCGGGGAGGTCCGGCAAGCCGTCGCGGACGGCGCAGTACTGGCCCGGTGGCGCCCTGCTCTGTTCAAGCGAGGCGCCACCGGAAAATCGTTACTTCAGCTCGACCTTGGCGCCAACCGCCTCGAGCTTCTTCTTCATCGCGTCGGCGTCAGCCTTGTTGACCCCTTCCTTGATGGTCTTGGGAGCGCCCTCGACCAGGTCCTTGGCTTCCTTGAGGCCCAGGCCGGTGATGGCGCGGACTTCCTTGATGACCTCGATCTTTTTGTCGCCCGACGAAGCGAGGACAACGGTGAACTCGGTCTTCTCTTCGGCCGGAGCGGCAGCGGCAGCGCCCGGAGCAGCGGCCATAGCGACCGGAGCGGCAGCGGAAACGCCCCACTTCTCTTCGAGCATCTTGGACAGTTCAGCGGCTTCCAGAACGGACAGAGCCGAGAGGTCTTCAACAATCTTGGCGAGATCAGCCATGTGAGTATCTTTCTATAGTCGGTTGGTTACGTTTGTCTTGAAGGCGTGGCGTCTTAGCCAGCAGCCTGATCCTTGGTGGCATAGGCGTTGAAGACACGCGCCAGCTGGCCGGCAGGAGCCTGAAGCACACCAGCGATCTTGGTGGCGGGCGCCTGGATGAGGCCAATGAGCTTGCCCCGGAGCTCGTCGAGCGAGGGCAGATCGGCGAGTGCCTTGACCGCGTTGGCATCCATGACGGTCTTGCCCAGCGCACCGCCGAGGACGACGAACTTGTCGTTCCCCTTGGCGAAGGCCGAGGCGACCTTGGGTGCCGAGACGGGATCGGCGGCGTAAGCCACCATGGTCGGACCCACGAAGAGGTCCTTGATCCCGGCTGCGTCAGTGCCATCAAGAGCAAGCTTGGCAAGACGGTTCTTGGCGACCTTCACGGTCGCCCCCGCCTGGGCCATCTTGTTACGCAGGTCGTTGACCTGGTTCACAGTGAGGCCCTTGTTGTGGGCCACAACGATCACACCGGTGGTCTTGAACACCTGGTTGAGCGTTGCGACGAGCTCTTTCTTTTCAGCTCTTTCCACTTGCTCTCTCCTTTATGGCGAGAAGGCTTGTGACCTGCCCGCCGTTGGACCAACCGCTCAAGACGTCCACCACAAGAAGGCAGCGGGCGCCAGAGCGGCGCTTACGTGCCTGTCCCCCTCCCCGATTGCTCGGGTATGGGTCCATGAGGTCCAAACCGACTAGGAACCACCATATGGGGGTTCGAATTCCGTTTTGACACCCATCTCATGCAGGCTGGGCTTTTAAGCGGGAGAGATTCCCCCGCGCCTGCAATCTCGGACAGGTAAACCGAAGTTCGAGGAACTTCGGGTACCCTGTTGAAATCCATACAGGATTTCAACAGGGAAACGTGTTCAGAAGCTTACGCGCCGCCCGTGACGGAGGCGAGGTCAAGCTTGAGGCCGGGACCCATGGACGAAGAAATGGACAATTTCTTGACGTAGGTGCCCTTGGCCGCCGGGGGCTTCGCCTTGATGACGGCGTCCACGAAGGCCTTGATGTTCTGGCTGAGCTGCTCGTCCGAGAAGGACGCCTTGCCGACGCCGCCCTGCACGATGCCGGCCTTTTCGACGCGGAACTCGACGGCGCCGCCCTTCGCGGCCTTGACCGCACCGGCGACATCCATGGTCACCGTGCCGACCTTCGGGTTCGGCATCATGCCGCGCGGGCCCAGCACCTTGCCGAGACGGCCGACGAGGCCCATCATGTCCGGCGTGGCGATGCAGCGGTCGAAGTCGATCGTGCCCTTGTTGACGATCTCGAAGAGCTCTTCGGCGCCGACGACGTCAGCACCGGCCTTCTTCGCTTCCTCGGCCTTGGCACCCTTGGCGAAGACGCCGACGCGCAGGTTGCGGCCGGTGCCGTTCGGCAGGTTGACGACGCCGCGGACCATCTGGTCCGAGTGGCGCGGGTCGACGCCGAGGTTCATGGCGATTTCGACGGTTTCGTTGAACTTGGCATTGGCGCGGCCCTTGATGAGCTTGACGGCTTCATCAAGGCCGTAGACCTTCTGACGGTCGATGCCTTCGTTGTTCTTGGCGATGCGCTTAGCGAGCTTTGTCATCAGTCTTATTCCGTCACCTGGAGGCCCATGGACCGGGCGGAGCCGGCAATTTCACGCGCAGCGGCGTCGAGGTCGCGCGCATTCATGCCCTTGAGCTTCTGCTCGGCGATCTCGCGGCACTGGGCCATCGACACCTTGCCGACGAAGGCGCCCTTGCCGGGCTCCTTCGAGCCGGACTTCAGGCCGGCGATCTTCTTCAGGAAGTAGGTCGCCGGCGGCGACTTCATCTCGAAGGTGAAGGACTTGTCCTGGAAGGCCGTGATGACGACCGGAACCGGCATGCCCGGCTCCATCTTCTGCGTAGCGGCATTGAAGGCCTTGCAGAATTCCATGATGTTGAGACCGCGCTGACCGAGAGCGGGGCCGATCGGCGGAGACGGGTTCGCCTGACCTGCCGGCACCTGCAGCTTGATGTAGCCGACGACTTTCTTAGCCATTTTCTTTCCCTCGCCGGTTCATCCGGCTGATTGAGGTTAGTGGTCCGGCTTGCTTAGGGCCTCCCACCGGGTGAACAGACGCCAAGCCCCTTAGCGGAGCTTTTCGACCTGCCCGTACTCGAGTTCGACAGGCGTGGGCCTGCCGAAGATGGACACGGCGACCTTGAGCCGCGACCGTTCTTCATCCACTTCCTCCACCTGGCCGGAGAAGGACGCGAAAGGACCATCGGCGACGCGAACCTGCTCGCCGACTTCGAAGGTAAGGGTGGACTTCGGACGCTCGACGCCCTCGGCCACCTGGTTCAGAATGCGCGAAGCCTCGGCGTCCGAGATCGGGATCGGCTTCGAGTCAGAGCCCAGGAAGCCCGTGACCTTCGGTGTGTTCTTGATCAGGTGGAAGGCCTGGTCGGTGAGTTCCATCTTCACCAGCACGTAGCCGGGGAAGAAGCGGCGCTCCGACTTGATCTTGCGGCCGCGCCGAACTTCCACGACCTCTTCGGTCGGAACCAGGACCTGCTCGAACAACTCGCCCAGGCCCTTCTGCACGGCCTGTTCCTTGATCGAGTCCGCCACCTTCTTCTCGAAATTCGAGTAGGCGTGGACGATGTACCAGCGCTTAGCCATGTTCGCCCCTTAGCCCGAAAGTCCGAGGACCCACTGCACGCCGCGGTGCAGGATGGAGTCGACGATGAGGAAGAAGACGGCAGCAACCGCGACCATGATGAAGACCATGGCGGTCGAGATCATGACTTCGCGGCGAGACGGCCAGGTGACCTTGTTGGCCTCCTCGCGGACCTGCTGCAGAAACTCGAACGGATTGGTCTTGGCCACGTTTGCTTCCTAGAATTTGGCAGGGGCAGTAGGGCTCGAACCCACGACCTGCGGTTTTGG
>CAYYTH010000064.1:0-11463 GCA_964474665.1 uncultured Aestuariivirga sp. | reverse complement strand
GCGCGCGCCCTCGGTGATGAGGCAGCCGGCGCCATAGATGCCGGTCGGGTGGAACTGCACGAACTCCATGTCCTGGCAGGGAAGGCCTGCCCGCAGCACCATGGCATTGCCGTCACCCGTGCAGGTGTGGGCCGAGGTGGCGGAGAAGTAGGCGCGGCCATAGCCGCCCGTCGCCAGGATCGTCTCATGGGCGCGGAAGCGGTGGATGGAACCGTCTTCCATGTTCATGGCCACGACGCCGCGGCAGGCGCCGTTCTCCATGATCAGGTCGAGCGCAAAATACTCGATGAAGAACTCAGCGGAATAACGCAGCGACTGGCCATAGAGCGTGTGCAGCATGGCATGGCCGGTGCGGTCGGCGGCGGCACAGGTGCGCTGCACCGGCGGCCCGTCGCCGAAGTTCATCATGTGGCCGCCGAAGGGCCGCTGGTAGATCTTGCCGTCCTCGGTGCGCGAGAAGGGCATGCCGAAATGCTCGAGCTCGTAGACGGCGGTCGGCGCATTGCGGCAGAGATATTCGATGGCGTCCTGGTCGCCCAGCCAGTCGGCGCCCTTCACGGTGTCATACATGTGCCAGCGCCAGTCATCGGCACCCATGTTGGCGAGCGAGGCAGCAATGCCGCCCTGCGCCGCCACCGTGTGCGAGCGGGTCGGGAAGACCTTGGAGATGCAGGCCGTGCGGAGGCCCGCCTGTGAGGCGCCCAGCGTTGCGCGCAGGCCAGCACCACCGGCGCCGACGACCACGACATCGAAGGTATGGTCCGTCACCGGATAGGTGCGATCCCCGATGGTGAAGCTCTTCGGGGCCTTCTTCTTCGTTTCGACAGCAGCCATCAGAGTCCGAAGCTCATCTTGAGAATTGAATAAACGCCCGCCAGCGCCATCACCCATGCGAAGAAGGTGTTGAGCAGCAGCAGGAAGTATTTGGTGTGGTCGGTGTGGATGTAATCCTCGATCACCACCTGCAGGCCCAGCCGCATGTGCCAGACGAGGTTCAGGATGGTGAGGGCCATCAGCAGCGCCACCACCGGGTTCTGCATGCTCGCCACGATCTCGGCGCGCGAGGCGCCCTGGTGGACGAGGATGTAGCCGATGAGGAAGACGACGAGCGGAATGCCGGCAATCGCCGTCACGCGCTGGTGCCACCAGTGTTCGGTGCCGGCCTTGGCCGAGCCCAAACCGAGGACTTGCCCGAGCGGGGTCTTCTTCAACATCACGACACTCCCAATGCGATGGCCCAGACGATGACGGTGAGGATGATCGAGGCGGCCAGCGTCAGCTTGGCGCCCATCTCCACGTCCTTCAGGTCGAAGCCGTGGCCCACGTCCCAGACGAGGTGGCGGATGCCGCCCAGCGTGTGGTGGATGAGCGCCCAGGTGAAGCCGAACAAAACGAGCTTGCCGATCCAGCTGCCGAAGACGGCCTGCACCATGTCGAAATAGTGGTCCGACGTTGCGGCGGCGGTGAGCCACCAGACGAGCAGCAGCGTGCCGGCATAAAGCGCCACGCCGGTGATGCGGTGGACGATGGACATCAGCATCGTCAGTCCGCCGCGATAGATCTGCAGGTGCGGCGAAAGCGGGCGCCCTGCGTTTCTGGTATCTGCCATTTTGCCTTTTTCCCGTTCCCGGACCAATTTGTAGCTTGTGCGCTGCAGTATCGCAAATACGCCGAAAGGCATAGACCGGGTTGACCTTGAGGCGGCTTGACGCAGATCATGGCTCCCCGGCATGCCCCTCCCCAAATAGAAGGAAAAATCGAGGGTTCCCATGACAGACATCGTCTGCCCCGCCTGCTCCGCCGTGAACCGGGTGCCGCCCGAAAAACCCGCCCTGGAAGCCCGCTGCGGAAAGTGCCGGCAGCCGCTGTTTTCCGGCACGCCGGCCGAACTCACCGCCGGCAATTTCGAGAAAAGCATCACCCGGAACGGCATACCCGTGGTTGTCGATTTCTGGGCGGACTGGTGTGGCCCCTGCAAGATGATGGCGCCGGAGTTCAGGAAGGCGGCCCAGGCCCTGGAGCCCGCCGTGCGATTCGCCAAGCTCGACACCGAGGCTGCCCAGGCCCAGGCCGCCGCCCATGGCATACGGTCGATCCCCACCATGATCCTGTTCAGGGACGGCCGCGAGGTCGCCCGGCAGTCCGGCGCCATGCCGGCGGGGCAGATCGTGCAATGGGTCCGGGATGCGATGCGCTCTTGATGGAAGAGCGCCCGGCAATCGCCGGGGTGACGATGCGTGAGCGCCTACTGCACGATGACCTTGGTGCCGACCGGGGTATTGTCAAACAGTTCCACCACTTCCTTGTTCAGCATGCGGATGCAGCCGGAGGAGGCCGCCGTGCCGATCGACGAGGGCGCGTTGGTGCCGTGGATGCGGTACATCGTGTCACCGCCGCCATCGAACAGGTAGAGCGCGCGGGCCCCCAAGGGATTCTCGGGGATGCCGCCCGGCATGCCGTTCTTCCACTTGGCATATTTGGGGGTGCGCTTGATCATCTCGGCAGGGGGCGTCCAAGTCGGGTTCTTGCGCTTCATGCCGATGCGGGCCGTGCCGGACCAAGAGAAGCCGTCCTTGCCCACCGCCACGAGGTAGCGCATCGCCTGCCCGTCCGGCATCACCTGGTAAAGCGCGCGCTCCTTGGTGCGCACGATGATGGTTCCGGGCTTTTCCGAGGTGTCGAAGTCCACCACCTCGCGGCCCTTGTAGGCGATCTTCGGCTTGGCCGTCGTCTTGCGGGCCTGCGTTTTAGGCTTCTGGGGCTTGGCCTTCTTGGATGGTTTTTCCTGCAGCTCCCGGCGGCGCCGCAGCATCGACTCGTCACGGTCCTCGTCGATCAGGAAGGCGGCCGCCGGCGAGGCGGCGCCGGGCAGCGCTAAGGCGGAGAGCCCGAGCAAGGACAAGAAGGCACGGCGGTTCACGTCAAGTCATCCTCAAACTTCATTTTGTGCGTTTCTATTCACCCAGTACAGAATTGCAACACACACGGGCGTGAGCAATCTTGAACGCGGGCTGGCCCAGCGAAGATGGCCGTTGTCAAAGCTCCCGCCGTGGCTGCATAATGCACTCTTTGGTTGAGGGAGGTAAGAGATGCAGCATAGATTTGTGGCCCGTACCCTTGGTGCTTCGGCTTCTGCCTGGCTTGTCGGAACCTTGCTGCTGGCCGCCCCGCCGGCAGGGGCCGAGGTTCCCGCCAAGGTCGTCGACTCGCTTGGCGCGCCATCCTTGCTCAGTACGGGCTACGGAGACCTGACATTCGAGAACGGAGTGCCGACGGCGGATACGGCCCAGAAGACCTACGACATGCTGGACTTCACCCAGGCGCTCAGCGCCTATAACAACAGCTTCCGCGGCGCTTCGGCGCTGGCGATCGTCAAGGGCTTCGAGGGCATCGGTGCCGGGCCGGGCGATGTCGTCATCTTCTCCGAATTCATGGATTCCAACGCGCTGTTCCTCACAGCGAATGCCGACACGGTCTATTACCTGACCGGCCTCGACCTCAGCAAAGGACCGGTGGTGGTCGAGCAGCCGCCGGGTGCTGTCGGCACCATCAACGACATGTGGTTCTCGTGGATCATCGACATCGGCGGGCCGGGGCCGGACCGTGGCCTCGGCGGCAAGTACCTGATCGTCGGACCCGACTATGACGGGCCGCTGCCCGAGGGCGGCTACTTCATCGGCCACTCCAAAACCAACTTCGCGCTCTATGCGGCGCGCGCCTACCTGCAGGACAATGATCCCGCACCGGCGGTGGCCAACATCAAGAAGACCATGAAGGTCTATCCCTACCAGCCGGGCGCCTTCGGAACGAGCATCGCCCAGGCGCTGGACGGTTCGGTGCGGATTGCCGGTGAACCGAAGGTCCCCGAGACGAAATTCATCGAGGGCAGCGGGCTTTCCTTCAACACCATTCCGCCCAGCGACATCGGTTTCTTCGAACTCATCAACGAGACTGTCCAGAGCCAGCCCGCCACCAGCTATGACGTGGAACTGGCAGGCGAACTCGCCGCCATCGGCATCGTGCACGGCAAGCCGTTCAATCCCGATTCGCGCATGAAGAAGATCCTGGCGGATGCCGCCGCCTTCGGCCAGGCCACCGGCCGCGCGCTCAACTGGCGCTACGCCATGAAGCACCCGGACTGGGCTTATTACGAGAATTCGAACTGGGGCTCGATGCTGTGGCAGGGTGGTGCGAACTTCGAAACGCCACCGCCACTGTTCGAGGCCGGCATGTTCAAGCCGCTGCCGCCGACCGGCGCCCGCACCCTCGATTCCCGCACCGCCTTCTATTACGGCTACACACTCGACTCGCCCGGCATGATCATGCGCATTCCCGGCGTAGGCTCGCAGTATCTGATGAGCTTCCTCGATAGCGATGACAAGCCCTTCGACGGGGCCAAAACCTACAAGGTAGTGCTGCCGCCGAAGATCCCGGCCGAGGCCTTCTGGTCGCTCACGCTCTACGACAACCAGACGCGGTCGATGCTCCAGACGCCGCAGAAATATCCGCGCGCCGGCAGCCAGGCCTATCCCTCGCCCGCAGCGGAAGCGGCCGCCGACGGTACAACGACGATCTGGTTCGGCCCGAAGCAACCCGAGGGCGTGCCCCGCGGCAACTGGATTCAGACCACACCCGGCAAGGGATGGTTCACCATCCTACGACTCTATAGTCCGCTGCCCGGCTTCTTCGACAAGAGCTGGCGCATCGGCGAGATCACGGCGGCAAAGTAAGGCCGAACGCGGAACGGTCGCTTCAAGACGGAGTGCCTTCCGCGTTACCTCCATCATGACCGTCACCCCCGGCGAAAGCCGGGGTCCAGCTTCGGGCAGCCGTCACGCGGAAAGCTGGATCCCGGCCTGCGTTGGGATGACGGCACACTGGCCACAGTCCAAAACGACAACGGGCGGGAGGATTGCTCCTCCCGCCCGTTTGCATTGATTGAAAGCCGATCAGCCGCGCTTGTTCTGGCGCTTCTCGATCAGGTCGTCGACGACAGTCGGATCGGCCAGCGTCGAGGTGTCGCCAAGTGCCGCGAAATCATCCTCGGCGATCTTGCGCAGGATGCGGCGCATGATCTTGCCGGAACGGGTCTTGGGCAGGCCCGGCGCGAACTGGATCTTGTCGGGTGTCGCCAGCGGGCCGATTTCCTTGCGGACATGGGCCACGAGGTCCTTGCGGAGGTCGTCATCGCCCTCCTCTCCCGCCATCAGCGTCACGTAGCAGTAGATGCCCTGACCCTTGATGTCGTGCGGGTAGCCGACCACGGCGGCTTCCGAGACCTTGGGATGGGCAACGAGGGCAGATTCCACTTCGGCAGTGCCGAGGCGGTGGCCCGACACGTTGATGACGTCGTCGACGCGGCCGGTGATCCAGTAATAGCCGTCCTTGTCGCGGCGGCAGCCGTCGCCGGTGAAGTACATGCCTTTGTAGGTCGAGAAGTAGGTCTGCACGAAACGGTCATGGTCGCCGAAGACGGTGCGCATCTGGCCCGGCCAGCTATCGAGGATGACGAGGTTGCCGCTCGTGTCGCCCTCGAGGATCACGCCCTTGTCGTCGACCAGCGCCGGCTGGATGCCGAAGAAGGGCCGCGTGGCGGAGCCGGGCTTCAGCTTGGTGGCGCCGGGCAGCGGGGTGATGAGGATGCCGCCGGTCTCGGTCTGCCACCAGGTGTCGACGATCGGGCAGCGCTCGTCGCCCACCACGCGGTGATACCATTCCCAGGCTTCCGGGTTGATCGGCTCGCCGACGGACCCAAGCAATCTCAGCGACTTGCGCGAGGTCTTGGCGACTGGCGCCTCGCCCGCGCCCATCAGCGCGCGAATGGCGGTGGGGGCGGTGTAGAAGATGTTGACCTTGTGCTTGTCAATCACCTCCCAGAAGCGGGAGTTGGTCGGGTAGTTCGGCACGCCCTCGAACATCAGAGTGGTCGCGCCATTGGCCAGCGGGCCATAGACGATATAGCTGTGGCCGGTCACCCAGCCCACATCCGCCGTGCACCAGTAGATGTCGCCGTCATGGTAGTCGAAGACATATTGGTGGGTCATCGCGGCATAGACGAGATAGCCGCCGGTGGTGTGAAGGACACCCTTCGGCTTGCCGGTGGAGCCGGACGTGTAGAGGATGAACAGCGGGTCTTCCGCCTTCATCTTCTCCGGCTTGCATTCGGCGGGAACGCTCGCCGCCTCGTCGTGGTACCACATGTCGCGGCCGGGGATCATGGTCACGGCACCGCCGGTGCGGCGCACGACGACGACCTTTTCATTGCCCGCGCAGCGCTTCAGCGCGTCGTCGCAGTTGGCCTTGAGCGGCACCTTGCGGCCGCCGCGCATGCCTTCGTCCGCGGTGATGATGAGCTTGGAATTGGCATCGTTGATGCGGCTCGCAAGCGAGTCAGGGCTGAAGCCGCCGAACACGATCGAGTGCACCGCGCCGATGCGGGCGCAGGCCAGCATGGCATAGGCGGCCTCGGGGATCATCGGCAGGTAGATGGTGACGCAGTCGCCCTTCTTGACGCCGTTCTTCTTGAGAACATTGGCGAAGCGGCAGACGTGCTCGTAGAGCTCGTTGTAGGTGATCTTCTTGTCGTAGTAGGGATCGTCACCTTCCCAGATGATGGCCACCTGGTCGCCGCGCTTCTTCAGGTGGCGGTCGATGCAGTTGTAGGAGACGTTGAGGACGCCGTCCTCGTACCATTTGATCGAGACCTTGGGATAGGCATAGGTCGTGTTCTTGATCTTCTTGGGCGCCTTGAACCAGTCCAGCCGCTTGGCGGCCTTGCCCCAGAACTTGGCGGGGTCCTTGATCGACTCGGCGTACATCTTCTTGTAGCCGGCATCGTCCACATAGGCCGTCTTCTTCCACGAGGCGGGGACGGGATAGACTTTCTCGGACATAGGCGCATTCCTCCCAGACATGCCGATTTACGGCTCTTTTGACCCCGCGTTCTATAGCCTGCAATGAGACTCCTGTCTAAGAAGCGGGCCATGACCTCGCCACGCCACCTCGGTCTTTTCCTAATCCTCGGCCTGTTCTGGGGGGTTTCCCCCAGCCTGTACCGGCATTGGGGCGTGGTGGGCGTGCCGGTGTCGCACATCATCTTCCTGACGGGCATCGGCGTCGGCGTGGCGCTGGCCGTCATCTGCCAGCTGCGCGGCATCGACTGGATCGGCGGCAAGCGCCTGCAATTCTTCGGAATTGGCTGCGCCGTGCTGATGAACGTGCCCTTCGCGCTGGGCCTGGTCTTCGCCCGCCACGTGCCGCCGACCGAGCTGGCGCTGATCATCTCGACGGCACCGATCGTGAACTATCTCGTGGCCCTGGCCACGGGCCGCGAGAATGCGGCCCCGCGCCGGTTGCTGGCGATCCTGCTCGGTTTCTTCTCCACCGCCATCCTCGTCATCACGCGCGAGGGCATGCTGTCCGGGCAGTTCTCGTGGTGGCTCATCGCCGCGTTTTCGCTGCCGGTTCTCTATTCGGCCTATAATTTCTTCGCCGCCAGCTGGTGGCCGCCGCGGGCCCATGCCATGGCGGCGGGCGTGGCGGAGTCGCTGTGGTCCGGCCTGCTGGCGCTGCCCTTCCTGCTGCTCTTCGCCCCGCCTTGGTCGCCTGAACAGGTGCCCGCAGCCGCCTACTGGACGGTGCTTCTGGCCTGCGGAATGTGGACGCTGGAGCGCATCGCCTTCTTCACGCTGATCCAGGAAAAGGGAGCGGTCTTCACTGTGCAGGCGGTCTATCTCTCGACGCCCGCCGCAGTCGTCATCGCGCTCGCTTTCTATGGTGGCGCAGACATTTGGCTTTTCGTGTCGCTCGCCGTGCTGATGGGCGCGCTCTACCTCAACAATACCGGCTCAGCCGCCAGACCGACGTCAGCTTGACTTCGGCGTCCTCGAGGTCGCGGGTGACCTGGACCCTGTATTCGCCCAGCTTTTTGAGCTGCTCGCGCGGCAGGTAGCTGCGGCCGGGATCGCCGATGAGGGCGACGATGCCCCGGCTTTCGGCGTCCGCGAGCCAGGCGAAAACCTTTGAGGCCAGGTCCTTTTCGTAGAACAGGTCGCCGACGAGGATCACGTCGCAGTCCGCGGCGGGTTGGTCGAGCAGGTCGCGGCCCGTGGCCTCCAGCGAAACGCCATTGGTTTCGGCATTGAGGCCAATGGCTTCGACGGAAAAGGCATCGATGTCGGCGGCGAGAACGCTGGCCGCGCCGGCCTTCATCGCGGCGATGCCGACGAGGCCGGAGCCCGAGGCGAGGTCGATGACGCGCTTCGCCCTCACCAGTTCCGGATTGTCGAGAACATGCCGCGCCAGAGCCTGCCCGCCGGCCCAGGCGAAGGCCCAGAAGGGCGGGGGCAGGCCCATTTCACCGAGCTCTTCCTCGGTCTTCTGCCACAGCGGTACGGCCTCGTGGGCGAGGCGAAGCTGCACCTCGGGCACCAGCGGCGGGCTCATTAGCGTGGTGTTCTCGCGGATGAACCGCGCGCGGTCGATGATGGTCAAATCTTCGCGCCGCCGAGCTTGCAGATGTGCTTGAATTCGCTCTCCGAAACCGGCTGCACCGAAAGCCTGGAATTGTTCACCAGCACCATGTCCTTGAGCTTCGGGTCGGCCTTGATCTCGTCGAGGGTGACGGGGCGCGGCACATCGGCCACGGCACGGATGTCGACGCACTCCCAGGTGTCCACGTCGGCGGTCGAATCCTTGTGCGCCAGTGCGCAGACCTCGACGATGCCGACGACCTCGCGGCCCTCGTTGGAGTGATAGAAAAAGCCCTTGTCGCCCAATTGCATGGCCCGCATGTTGTTGCGCGCCTGGTAGTTGCGCACGCCGGTCCACTCCTCGCCGGCCTTGCCCTTGGCCTTCTGCTGGTCCCAGGACCAGACCTCGGGCTCCGACTTGAACAGCCAGTAATTCGGCATCACTTCGACTCCGGATTCTTGATCAGCCACTTCCACGGCCTGATCTCGACGGCGGCGAAAAGCCCAGCCTTGGCATAGGGATCGTTCTCCGCCATGGCCTTCGCCGCGGCGCGGTCGGCGGCCTCGATGATGACGAGACTGCCGGTGGGCGCGCCCTCGTCGGTGGTGAAGGGGCCCGCGGCCTTCAGCGCGGAACCGAGGCTTTCGAGATATTTCAGGTGATCGGGGCGGACCGCCATGCGGAGGTCGAGGCTGTCGGGCTTGTCGGTGCAGAGCAGGGCGAAGAGCATGGTTGATTTTCCTATCTGATTTCAGCGCGCAGCGGCCTGGCGAGGAGCTTGGCGATTTCTTGGTCGGGCGCCGCGCCCTCGTCAACGATGGCGTGGACGGCATCCACAATCGGCATGTCGACGCCGTGCTGGCGGGCCAGCGCCTGGGCGATTTTCACGGTGGCAGCCCCCTCGACGACGCCGCGCGCGGCTGCAAGCGCCTGTTCAACCGTTTTCCCTTCACCCAGGGCGAAGCCGAAGGAATAGTTTCGGGATTGCTTCGAGGAGCAGGTGAGCAGCAGGTCGCCGAGGCCGGAGAGGCCCATCAACGTTTCCGGCTTCGCGCCCATTTTCGCAGCGAATCTCGTGAGTTCGGCGAAGCCGCGGGTGGTGAGGGCAGCGCGGGCACTGTCGCCGAGGCCGCGGCCGTCGGAGATGCCGCAGGCGATGGCGAGAACGTTCTTGAGGGCGCCGCCGATCTCCACGCCCTTCACGTCGTCCGAGGCATAGATGCGGAAATGGGGGAGCGAGAGGGCTTCAGCCCATTGATGCGCCTGTGACATTTCTCCTGCCGCCAGCACCACGGCGGTGGGCAGGCCCTTCATGACGTCGGCGGCGAAGGACGGCCCGGAGAGCACCATGGGCCGGGCGGCGGGCAGCACCTCGGCCACCACCTCGTTCATGAACAGGCCGGTTCCCTGCTCGATGCCCTTGGCGCTGATGATGAGCGGAATCGCATTCGTAACGATTGATTTCAGGCCTGACAGGACACCACGTACCCCCTGTGCCGGCACCGCCAGAATCAGGCCCTGCGCGCTCCGGAGGGGCTCCACGGGCCCACCGCGGGACCAGACCACGACCTCGTGCCCGGCGCTGCGGGCGACATGGGCCAGCGCCGACCCCCAGGCGCCGGCGCCCAGCACACCGATCTTCATGCCTTGCCCCCCAGCTTGCCGGAGCCGTAGACCGGGGCCTGGGCCTGGTCCAGGGGCCAGCGGGCGCGGGCGGCGAAATCAAGCGGGTCGGTGAGGCCCAGCGCCAGCCTTTCGGCCCCCGCCCAGGCGATCATCGCCGCATTGTCGGTGCAGAGTTTGGCAGGCGGAACAATGAGTTGCAGCCCGTGCTGGGCGGCCGCCCCGGCGAACACAGCCGCGAGCTTCCGGTTCGCCGCGACGCCGCCCGCGACGATGAGCGCGGGGTTCCGGACGTCCGGGTGGGCGGCGCGGAACAGGTGGACGGCCATTTTCAGCCGGTCCGCCATGGTCTCGGCCACCGCCGCCTCGAAGGAGGCGCAGACGTCAGCCACGTCCTGGTCGCTCAGCGCTCCTAAATCCTGCACCGCCTCGCGCACCGCCGTCTTGAGGCCGGAGAAGGAGAAATTGCAGTCTTTTCGGCCCTTTAGCGGGCGCGGGAAGGCGAAGCGACCGGCATCGCCGCGGCGCGCCAGCGCCTCGACCTGGGGGCCGCCGGGGTAGCCCAGCCCCAGGAGCTTCGCGACCTTGTCAAAGGCCTCGCCCAGGGCATCGTCGATGGTGGTGCCGAGGCGGTGGTACTTGCCCACGCCCTCGACCATCTGGAACTGCGTATGGCCGCCCGAGATGAGGAGGAGAAGGTAAGGAAATTCAACGTCTTGCAGCAGGCGGGCGGTGAGCGCGTGGCCTTCCAGATGGTTGACCGCCATGAGCGGCTTGCCATGGGCGAAGGCGATGGCCTTGGCCATGGTGAGGCCGACGATGACGCCACCCAGGAGGCCCGGGCCGGCGGTTGCTGCGACGCCGTCCAAGTCCTTGTAATCGATGCCGGATTCCGCCATCGCCTGGGCGACGAGGCGGTCGAGGTGGGTGACATGGGCGCGGGCCGCGATCTCCGGCACCACGCCGCCATAGGGGGCGTGCTCCTTGAGCTGGGAAAGCACAATGTTTGAAAGGATTTGGCCGCGGCCCGCCGCATCCCGCGCGACGACGGCGGCGGCCGTCTCGTCACAGGAGGTCTCGATGCCGAGGGTGAGGGTGGTGGAGGCCATGGGGAGGGCATATCGCGGGGGTGGGCGGGCTGCAACTGGCGTGGGTGGCACGGTGCTGCGAAACGCGTTGCCGCATGTTGCTGGTGGATGCGATTTTGGATGCAAAAGGGTTGGCGCGGTTGGCGCGTGTTGTGCAACCGGATTGTGTTGCGGAGTCGATGGCCACGCCCCCCACCCCTGCCCCTCCCCACGAGGGGGAGGGAAACGGGTGGGACGCGTCTGTTCTTGGTTCCCTCCCCACGAGGGGGAGGGGAGCTGG
>CAYYTH010000063.1:0-11533 GCA_964474665.1 uncultured Aestuariivirga sp. | reverse complement strand
CTCCAGGCTATCTTCTCTCAATTCGCCTGGTTCAGAAAAGGCCGGTCAGGTCAGTCACCCCGGAAGGCCCCGAAGAGCTCGGACAGAAAGCCTATGGTCAGAGGCCCGAACACGCCGATCCGAAGATGCCGTCCTCTGTTCGCCACCGTTCTTGCGCCGTCGAGCGCCGATCCGATCTGGCGAGCCCCAGAAGCGGCCTGATTCAGGAATTGTTTGCCGATGTCCGTCAGGTCGACGCCGGCAGGATGACGGCGGAACAGCTGTGCGCCGATCTCATCCTCGACATCCCGGATGCGGCGGCTGATCGCCGACTGCTCGACGCCGAGATCTTGTGCCGCGCGCCGGAAGCTGCCGCTTTCCGCGGCGGCGATGATGTAGCGCACATGGCGCAGCTCGATCTTCGATCTCGGCACGATGGTTCCCCATGATGCAAAGGTCTTTGCAAACGTAGCCCCGTCAGCCCCCGAGAACTGTTCCGATCAAATTATGGGTCTTCTCCGCCTCCTCGCTACCGCCGCCCACGAAATCCTTAAGTGTCACACATTCGACTGTTGCTACGTCGCTAGCGGACTTCCGGATCGCATCTCGCCGGTGCAAGCAGTAAATGGTGCGTGATCTGAACAGCGCAATTACGGCGCGGAACGCGTGCGGCGAGTCGTGCAGATTCTGTGGGCTGACGGATGTCCGGCCGCGCTGTCAGGACTGAAAATGACCCGCCGATTTCTACGCCAGAGCCCGAAATTGCCGCACGCCACTCGGGAGGGACTTCCGGCATCGGCACCTATCGTTCTCAATCGCCTGCGACAGCCGCTAAGGAGATTGGGTATGGTCCAAAACGAGCCTTTGGAGATCACGAAGACCATCCGGCGGCACCAACTGCGCGAGATGGTGCCCCTGGCCGACAGCACAATCTACGAGATGGAGCAGCGCGGCGAATTCCCACGCCGCTTCGCGCTGTCGCCGCGCTGCATCGTCTGGGACCTCGCCGAGGTCCACGCCTGGTTGCTGGCGCGGCGCGCGAAGCCAATCCCTCGCGCACAGCATCCCGACGTCACCAAGCGCAAGTCCCGCCCAGTCAAAGGGCAGGATCGAGCGCGATAGACGGCATGACTGTCGGCAGCAGCGTCGGAACATACTTCCGCCCCTCAACCCAGGCATCGACGGTGTCGGCCCATTCCTGCATCATGTGGCGACGCTGAACCTCGTATTCGGCCTTGTTGTAGACGCCGCGTGATGAACGCCCGTCCTCGTGCGCCAGGCACTTTTCGATCCAGTCGCGGTTGAAGCCCAACTCATTGAGCAGCGTCGAGCCCGTGCGGCGCAGGTCATGCACGGTGAACGGCTCCAGCGGCAGCCCCTCCTTCTTGGCCTGTTCGACGACAGCGTAAGTGACCCGGTTGAAGGTCGCCCGCGACATCGGCGCATCCGCATCGTAGCGGGACGGCAGCAGATACCGGGAATTACCGGCGCAGGTCTTGAGCGCGATCATGATGTCGAGGGTCTGCCGGCACAGGTAGACATTGTGCGGCTTCGATCGCTTCATGCGCTCCTTCGGGATCGTCCAGACAGCGTTTTCGAAATCGACTTCATCCCAGACCGCGTCCTGTAGTTCGCTCTTCCGGACCATGGTGAGGAGGTAGAGCTTCATGCCGAGCCGGATCGTCGGCAGCGTCGCGACATGCTCGAGTTGCTTGAGCATGATGCGGATCTCGGTCGGGGAAAGCGCCCGGTCCTTGGGCGTAAAGGTGGCAATCGAAGCAGGGCCGACATCATCGGCCGGGTTCGCGACCTTCTCGCCGTGGAGGATGGCGAAGGCGTAGATCTGCTTCAGGATATCCCGCACATGGATGGCCGTCGCGGGCGCGCCCCGTTCCACGATCTTGGCGCAGTGGGCGCGCAGGTCATCAGGCGTGATTTCGGTCAGCAAACGGTTCTGCCAGACCGGCTTGAGTTCACGCTCGAATATGGCGCGGCGCATGGCGCGCGTGCTGTCAGCCATGGGCGCGCCCGTCAACCACTTCTCGCCGAACTCGCCGAAGCTCTTGGCCTCCTTGATCCGGCGCTTCTCCCGCTGCTTCTCGATGGCAGGGGACCGCCCCTCGGCAATCATGCGTTTCGCGTCCAGGCACAATTCGCGAGCCCGGGCGAGCGAGATCCCATCTCGGGCGTACTTGCCGAGATGGACGGTCTCCCGCCTGCCGTTCAGCCGATAGTCGAGCCTGAACGAGATGCCGCCTGTCGGCGCGACACGCACATACATGCCGTCACGATCGGTCACCTTGTACATTTTGGCTTTTGGTTTCAGGCACTTGAGTGCCGCATCCGTCAACATTCTGGGCCTCCTCGCGGAAAAGTACCGTCACGCGGTTTTTTGGAGGCTTTTGACGAAAATATCTGTTTATGTTCAGCGTATTAGGCTGAAAAAAGTACCGTCATTGGCCTCAGTCGCTATGACGGTACTTTCGATTTTCCGAATGATCAACGGGGGCAGGGTCCGTCAGCGGGCACGACAGACGCGTTTGATGCCCACCGATAGCTCTCGATAGGTCTCGGCTGAAATATTTTTGTTTTTCAGGTGGTTATGTCGTATTCTGGCGTAGTTTCGGATACCCTCGGATGGGCAAAAATTATTCCCACTCGATGGTGCCGGGCGGCTTGCTCGTCACGTCATAGACGACACGGCTCACGCCGCGCACCTCGTTGATGATGCGGGTGCAGACGCGGGCGAGGAAGGCGTGGTCGAAGGGATAGCTCTCGGCCGTCATGCCGTCGGTGGAGGTGACGGCGCGCAGGCCCAGAACACGGTCATAGGTGCGGCCGTCGCCCATCACGCCCACGGTGCGCACCGGCAGCAGCACGGCAAAGGCCTGCCAGATCGCGTCATAGAGGCCGGCCTTGCGGATCTCATCGAGGTAGATCGCATCGGCCTTGCGCAGGATGTCGAGCTTTTCCTGCGTGATGTCGTCATGCGGGATGCGGATGGCCAGGCCCGGCCCCGGGAACGGGTGGCGGCCGACGAAATGCGGCGGCAGGCCCAGTTCCTGGCCGAGCAGGCGTACCTCGTCCTTGAACAGTTCGCGCAACGGCTCCACGAGCTTCATGTTCATGCGCTCAGGCAAGCCTCCCACATTGTGGTGCGACTTGATGGTCACGGAGGGGCCCCCGGTGAAGGACACGCTCTCGATCACGTCGGGGTAAAGTGTCCCTTGTGCGAGATAGGCCGCACCACCGACCTTCTTGGCTTCCGCCTCGAACACGTCGATGAACAGCTTGCCGATGATCTTGCGCTTCTTCTCCGGGTCGGTGACGCCCTCGAGTTCCTTGAGGAACAGCTTCGAGGCATCCACATGCACGAGCGGAATGTTGTAGGCCTCGCGGAACAGCTTCACCACCTCGTCCGCCTCGTTGAGGCGCATCAGGCCGTGGTCGACGAAGATGCAGGTGAGCTGCTCGCCGATCGCCTCGTGGATCAGCACCGCGGTGACGGCGGAATCAACGCCGCCCGAAAGCCCGCAGATCACCCGGTCGAGGCCGACCTGCTTCTTGATCTTCTGCACCATCTCCGACTTGAAGTGCGCCATCGACCAGTCGCCCCTGCAGCCGCAGATGTCGAGGGCGAAGTTGCGGAGAAGCTTCGCGCCATCCGGCGTGTGGACGACTTCCATGTGGAACTGGGTCGCATAGAACTGGCGCTTTTCGTCGGCGATCGCCGCGAAGGGTGCGCCTTCCGAGGTGGCGATGGCCTTGAAGCCCGCCGGGATGGCGGTGACGCGGTCGCCGTGGCTCATCCACACCTGGTGGCGTTCGCCCTTCTCCCACACGCCGTCGAACAGCGCGTTGGCTTCCTTCACCTCGACGAAGGCCTTGCCGAATTCGCGGTGGTCGGAGGCCTCGACCTTGCCGCCGAGCTGGGCGCACATGGTCTGCTCGCCATAGCAGATGCCGAGGACGGGAAGGCCGCGGGTGAAGACCCGCTCCGGGGCACGCGGGCTGCCACCCTCATGCACGGAAGCCGGGCCGCCGGACAGGATGATGCCCTTGAGGCCGGGCCAGTCCAGCGCCTTGTCAGCCGACTGGAAGGGCACGATTTCCGAGTAAACCCCCGCCTCGCGGATGCGCCGGGCGATGAGCTGGGTGACCTGGGAGCCGAAGTCGATGATGAGGATACGGTCTTGCATGGCGGGTCTTTAAGGAGCTTGGCCGGAGTCTGCAAGATGCCCGTTTCGGGCGCCGGGGTCAGCCCGTCGCGATGTCCCACAACAGCTTGACGTTGAGGCTGATGATGATCAGGGCGATCAGCCCCGCCACCAGGGTGAGCCAGCCGGGCGCGGTGAAGGCGCCCATTTTCGCCTTGTCACGAGTGAACATGACCAGCGGCACGATGGCGAAGGGCAGCTGGAAGGCCAGGATCACCTGGCTGAGGATGAGCAGCATGACTGTGCCCTCCGCCCCGTAATAGACGGTGACGGCCGCGGCCGGCACGATGGCCACGATCCGGGTGATGAGGCGACGTGCCCAGGCCGGAAGCCGAATGTCGAGGAACCCCTCCATCACGATCTGCCCCGCCATGGTGGCGGTGACGGTGGAGTTGAGGCCGCAGCAGAGCAGCGCGATGGCAAACAGCTTGGGCGCCAGCAGCGAGCCCACCAGCGGCGCCAGCATCGAATGCGCCTCGCCGATCTCCGCCACCGAGGTATGCCCCCCGGCGTGGAAGGTGGCTGCCGCAAGGATCAGGATCGAGGCATTGATCAGCAGCGCGAACATCAGCGCCGTGGTCGAGTCCCAGGTGGCGAAGCGCAGCGCCTCGCGCTTCTCGGGGATGCTCTCGCCATAGGCCCGCGTCTGCACGATGCCCGAATGGAGGTAGAGGTTGTGGGGCATGACCGTGGCGCCGATGATGCCGAGCGCCAGGTAGAGCATGGCCGGGTTCTTGACGATCTCGACCGTCGGCGCGAAGCCGCGGATGACCTGGCCCCAGTCGGGGTCGGCCATGGCGATCTGCACGAGGAAGCACACGAAGATCACGCCCAGGAGCGTGATGATGAAGGCCTCGATCCAGCGGAAGCCGAGGCGCTGCAGCCACAGGATCAGGAACACGTCGAGCGCGGTGATGATGACGCCCAGCTCCAGCGGAATGCCGAACAGTAGGTTGAGGCCGATGGCGGTGCCCACCACTTCGGCAATGTCGGTGGCGATGATGGCGATCTCGGCGAAGAGCCACAGCACCCAGGCCACGGGCCGCGGAAAGGCGTCGCGGCAGGCCTGTGCCAGGTCCCGGCCCGATCCGATGGCGAGCCGGGCACAGAGCGACTGCAGGATGATGGCCATGATGTTCGACATCAGCGCCACGGTCAGCAGCGCATAGCCGAACTGCGCGCCCCCCGCGATGGAGGTGGCCCAGTTGCCCGGGTCCATGTAGCCCACGGCGACGAGGAAGCCCGGCCCCACGAAGGCCATGGCCCGGCGGAACAGCGAGGCCTTGTCGGACACGCGCACGGTGCGGAACACGTCGACCAGCGGCGGCTCGCCCCGGCTGCGGCGCCAGCCTGTTTCTTCCGGCAGGTCGGCTGATATGCTCAAGCGGTCGGCCATTGTTGAAAGTTTAGCATTGGCTAAACTTCTTTCAAGCGGAATTCAGCTGGTCCGGCCGCGGTTTTCTGGCGTCAGGCGAAATGGTGCATCAGCAGGGTTGCAAGCACCACCATGCCCGCCCCCCCGACGCGCGTGACGATCTGCGAGAAGGGCATCAGGCTCATCCGGTTCGAGGCCGAAAGGATCGCCACGTCCCCGGTGCCGCCCAGTCCGCTGTGGCAGGCGGTGACGATGGCCGCCTCCACCGGATACATGCGCATCAGGAGCCCGACGCCGAAGCCGGTGCCGATCAGCGTCAGCACAGTGGCGGCACAGACCAGGAAATAGCCGGGCGACAGGGCGGAGATGAGCTGGTCCCAGGAGATGAAGATGGCGCCGAGCCCGACGAGCACGGCGGGCGTCAGGTTCACCGCCACGAAGCGGTACATCTGGTAGGCGCCCTGCTCCATGCGCTGCGGCATGAGCTGCGAGAGCTTCAGCACCGCGACCGCGATGATCATCATCACCGGGCCGGGAATGCCGGTGAGCGGCTCAAGCAGGCTGCCGAAGGTGAACATGGTGCAGATGATGAGCAGCCCCGCCCCCATCAGCCGGAGGTCCATGGTGTCGTCTTCGGGCAGCGGCGTCAGGTCCACGTCCTGGCCCATCTTCACCAGGCTTCCCTTGCCGCTGAAGCGCGGGCGGTGTTCGCCGAGCCAGGACAGCGAGCCGGCCGAGAGGATGGCCACGACATTGCCGATCATCGCCGCCGGGATCATGGTGGCGGCGAGATCGCCCTGCGGCGTGCCGAGGATGCCGGCATAGGCCAGCGACAGCGGCAGGATGCCCTCGCCGATGCCGCCGCCGAGGATGGGTGTGAGGATGAAGAAGAAGGTGTGCTTGGCCTCATAGCCCACCAGCATGCCCACCAGCATGCCCACCGCCACCGCAGCCGTCGTCCCGGCCAGGAACGGCACGCACATCTTGAGGAAGCCGCGGCTCAGCACCCGCCGGTCGATGCCCAGGATCGAGCCGACCACGAGGCTGGCGATATAGAGATAAAGCAGGTTGTCGGTCTTCATCGCCGCCTTGATGGAGGCCAGCATGGAGTCGTTGAACAGGCCATAGGCCACCATCGCGGCCGGCACGAAGAGGCAGAAGATGGCCGGGCCGCCGATGTTGCGGATGAAGGGCACGTGGCGGCCCACCCAGTCCAGCAGCACGCCCGCCACCATCATCACCGCCAGCCCGCCGATCAGGTCCGTGGTCAGCCGCCCGGCATAGGCGGCGAGAATCACGATGGCGGCGGCCGCGAGGAACACGGGCACGGGCAGAACGCCCAGTTCCAGCCGGTTGGCGCGGGCCCAGAGGGATGTACCGGTGTCTTGCAAGGTCGTCTCCAGTTCCTGATTGGACGCGCGCACTCTCCCGTTTAGGATCGGCAAAGGACATTCGCAGAAACACCGAGTTCATGGCGCATCGTGCAAAGAAAGCGGGGCCGGCCCGCATCCGCTCCGCCGCCTTCAAGCGGATCAGGGCAGACCACTCCTCCGAGCTGGCGGAGGACTATGTGGAACTGATCGCCGACCTCATCGACGAGAAGGGCGAGGCAAGGGGCTCCGACGTCGCCATGCGCCTGGGCGTGGCCAACGCCACCGTGGTCAAGACGCTCAAGCGCCTGCAGGACGCAGGCCTCGTCACCCAGGAACCCTACCGCTCGATCTTCCTCACCGGCGAGGGCTGGAAAATGGCCGAGGACGGCCGGAGGAAGCACAAGATCGTCGAGGCCTTCCTGCTGGCGCTGGGCGTCTCGGAAGAGACCGCCCGCATCGACTCCGAAGGCATCGAGCACCACGTGAGCGAGGAGACGCTGCGGGCAATGGCAAGGTTCCTGGCGCGGAAGGTGCTATAGGGCCCTCATCCCCATTTCCGTCATCCCGGCGAAGGCCGGAATCCAGCTTCCCTTCCCTCGGCGCCCGGTGAACCAGAGCTGGGCCCCGGCCTTCGCCGGGGTGACGGTCCGCGGGGGTGGCGACAGAAGAGACGCGTGAGCGGCTAGCCGCCCTTCCGCATCACCGCCATGAAGAACCCGTCCGTATCGTGCCGCGCCGGCGTCAGCAGCAGCGTATCCTTGGCGCCATCGGCGGATTCGGGCGCCTGGCCGCCGATCATGCGCTCCCAAACCTCTTTGTAAGGAACGAGTCGCATCTCCTTGTGGCGACTCAGGAAAGCGGAAACCTGCTCGGTATTCTCCTCGGGCAGCACCGAACACGTGATGTAGAGCACCGTGCCGCCGGGCTTCGCCAAATCGAATCCCTTTTCAAGCACTTGCGCCTGGTCCTTGAGTCTTTGTGCGAATTGCTTGGGCGTGAGGCGCCATTTGGCATCGGGCTTCCTGCGCCACGAGCCGGACCCGGAGCATGGCGCATCGATCACCACGCAGTCGAAGGGGCCGGCCGCCTCGAGCTTGCCCTTGTCCTGCGCCGAGATCACCTCGCAATTGGTGACGCCGGCGCGGGTGAGGCGCTCGAAGATCGGGCGCAGGCGGAAGCGGTCGAGGTCGTGGGCGACGAGTGCGCCCTCGTTCTTCATCATGGCGGCGAGTGCCAGCGTCTTGCCACCCGCACCCGCACAGATGTCGGCGACACTCATCCCCGGCCCAACACCCGACAGCAACGCCGCCACCTGCGAGCCCGCATCCTGCACTTCGAACCAGCCCAGACCATGGGCGGGCTCCGCCTCGACATTGGCATTGCGGGTATCGGGGCCCGGGGCCGCGATGCGCACCGCGAGGGGTGACCACGGCCCCTCCACCGCGCCGAAGCGCTCGAGCGCCGCGAGAACTTGGGGCCGCTCCGCCTTTAGCAAGTTGACTCTGAGGTCAACCGGCGCGCGCTGGGCGAGTGCCGCGCCCTCCTCCGCCGCATGGCCGCCGAAGGCCTTCTCATAGGACGCCACCAGCCACTCCGGCACGTCGCCCGCCACATGGACGGGCAACCCGGCGGGACGTTCACGGGTGAGCGCCTTCACCTCCTCGGCCGTCAGCTTGCCTGGGCCGTGCTGTTCCTCGGCCATCGCGCCGATGGCGTCGACCGACAGACCCCACACATCCCGCAACCCCGCCAGCGCCAGCGCGCGCGGTGCCGCGCTGCCCATCCGATGGCTCAGGGAGTTGCGCCGCCTGAGCGCGTCATAGACCAGCGTGCCGATGGCATGGCGGTCGGTTGAGCCGGCAAAGCGGTGCGCCTTGCCCCAGTCCTTCAGCGCCTCGGAGGCCGGGCGGTGGCGTTCGAAGATCTCGGTCAGGACGTCGATTGCTGCGGAGACGCGGCCGGCAAGGCGCATGGTTTATCCGATCACGTAAAGGCGGAGCGCGAACCAGCCCCACAGCGTGGCGAGGGTGATAAAGCCCACGACGAAAGCGCGGAAGCGGTGCAGCACCACATTGTCACCCGTATGGATGACGCTGTGCACGATGCGGCTGGCGATGAACACCCAGGCCAGCACGACGCTGAACCAGTCCACCTTCACCAGCAGGATCAGCAGCGGCAGGATGGCGTAGAACAACATCGGCAGCTGGAACTGGTTGTCGTAGTTGTTCGACAGCTTGCGGACCTCATCCGGCCAGCGCGAGCTGTCCAGCGCCACGTCGCGGATCTTCACCTGGCCCGCCCGCACGGCCTTCACCCGAGCATTGCCCATGCGCCGCGCCAGGAACAGCAGCCAGGCCACATGCACGAAGGCCGGCAGCAGCAGCCACTGGACGATGCTCATGCCTCAGCCCTGCCGCTGGTAGTTGGGCGCCTCGCGGGTGATCATCACGTCATGCACATGGCTCTCGCGCATGCCGGCAGACGTGATGCGGATGAACTGCACGCGTTCGCGCAGCTCGGCCAGGTCCGCCGCCCCCACATAGCCCATGGCGGCGCGCAGCCCGCCGACGAGCTGGTGCAGCACCGCACCCACCGGCCCCTTGTAGGGCACCTGGCCCTCGATCCCCTCCGGAACGAGCTTCAGGCTGTCCTTCACCTCCTGCTGGAAATAGCGATCCGCCGATCCGCGCGCCATGGCGCCCACCGAGCCCATGCCGCGATAGGCCTTGTAGCTGCGGCCATTGTAGAGATAGACCTCGCCCGGGCTTTCATCCGTTCCGGCGAGAAGCGAGCCCACCATGGCCACCTCCGCGCCCGCCGCCAGCGCCTTGGCGAGATCGCCCGACAGCTTGATGCCGCCGTCCGCGATCACCGGCGTATCCTGCTTCGCACCCTCTTCGGCACATTCCATGATGGCGGAAAGCTGCGGCACGCCCACGCCCGCCACGACGCGCGTGGTGCAGATGGAGCCGGGCCCGATGCCGATCTTCACCGCATCGGCCCCCGCGCCGATCAGCGCCTTCACGGCCTCCGCGGTCGCCACATTGCCCGCCACGATCTGCACCTTGTTGGACAGCGCCTTGAGACGGGTAACCTGTTTGATCACGTTCTCCGAATGGCCATGCGCCGTGTCGACCACGATCAGGTCCGCCCCCGCGTCGACCAGCATGGCGGCGCGCTCGAAGCCCGCGTCGCCCGTTCCGGTGGCGGCACCGACAAGAAGCCGCTCATGCTCGTCCTTGGCGGCCAGCGGATGGTCGGCCGCCTTCTCCATGTCGTTCACCGTGATGAGGCCGACGCACTTGTAGTCGTCATCCACCACGATCAGCTTCTCGATCCGGTACTTGTGCAGCAGCCGCTTGGCCTCGGCGCGGTCGACGCCGGCCTTCACCGTGACGAGGTTCTGGTTGGTCATCAGGTCCGCCACCTTCATGTTGAGATCGGTGGCGAAGCGCACGTCGCGATTGGTGATGATGCCGCAGAGCTTGCCGTTGCCATCGACCACCGGGATGCCGGAGATCCTGTGGCGCTCCTTCAGCGCCAGCACGTCGCCCAGTGTTGCATCGGGGGCGATGGTGATCGGGTTCACCACCATGCCGGATTCGAAGCGCTTCACCTGGCGCACGTGCTCGGCCTGTTCATGGGGCTCGAGGTTCTTGTGGATGATGCCGAGGCCCCCGGCCTGCGCCATGGCAATGGCGAGGCGGGCTTCCGTCACCGTGTCCATGGCGGCGGAGATGATGGGGATCGACAGCTTCAGCGTCTTGGTCAGCCGCGTTCCCGTCTTCACCTGCGCAGGCAGCACGGATGAGGCACCGGGCTTCATCAGCACGTCGTCGAAGGTCAGATATTCGGGAATTTGCCGCGGCATGTGCCAACCTCTCAAAAACGGGGAGTCGGGTGAAGATTGGCGACCGTCCTTAACACCGCGATTGCAGCGCGGGCAAGCAGGGAATCCCGGCTCTTCACTTGCAATTGATCCGATTCGACCCCTATTTCAGGGGCATGATTTCCCAGCGCGCCCGCTATGCCTTCAAGGCGATGGTCGCCCTCGCCCGCGCGAAGCCCGGCGAAGGCCTGCAGATCCGCCAGCTCTGCGAACAGGAAAAGCTGCCGCGCAAGTTCCTCGAGCAGATCCTGCTCACGCTGAAGGCGGCGGGCTACATCACCAGCCGCCGCGGCCGCGATGGCGGCTACGAGATCCTCAAGGCGCCGGACACGATCCACATCGGCCCGCTGCTGCGCACCGTGGACGGCCCCATCGCGCCGCTGCCCTGCCTCTCCCGCACCGCCTACCGCCGCTGCGAGGACTGCCGCGACGAGGCCCATTGCGAGGTGCGCATCGCCTTCGACAAGGCCTATTCGCTCTATCTCTCGGCCCTGGAGAAGACCACGCTGGCCGAAGTCATGAACGAGGCCGGGGAGCCGGTCAGGCAGCTGCTGGAGCAGTAATCACGTGGCATTTCCCTCCCCCTTGTGGGGAGGGGAAAGAGCCGGTTCGTAGCCTTCTCGTAGAACCCTGAGACACATCTGAGCCGGCCTGTCGTCTCCCTCCCCCTTGTGGGGAGGGATCAAGGGTGGGGGTACCG
>CAYYTH010000062.1:0-12562 GCA_964474665.1 uncultured Aestuariivirga sp. | reverse complement strand
ATTGCGACACCACCGGCATCGAGCCCGACTTCGCGCTGGTGAAGTTCAAGAAGCTGGCCGGCGGCGGCTATTTCAAGATCATCAACCAGGCCGTTCCGGAGGCGCTCCGCACCCTCGGCTATGGCCAGGAGCAGATCGAGAAGATCATCGCCTATGCCGTGGGCCACGGCTCGCTGGCTGATGCCCCCGGCATCAACCACCAGGCTCTGAAGTCGAAGGGTTTCGGCGAGGAGCAGATCGCCAAGATCGAATCCGGCCTGGCGTCCGCCTTCGACATCAAGTTCGTGTTCAACAAGTGGACGCTGGGCGAGGAGTTCTGCCGCTCCGTGCTGGGCGTTTCCGATGAACAGCTGAACGACTTCGGCTTCGACATGCTGGCTCACCTCGGCTTCTCCCGGGCCGACATCGACAAGGCCAACATCCATGTCTGCGGCGCGATGACGCTGGAAGGCGCCCCCGGCCTCAAGGACGAGCACCTGCCGGTGTTCGACTGCGCCAACGCCTGCGGCCGCCTCGGCAAGCGCTACCTCTCGGTGGAAAGCCACATCCGCATGATGGCGGCGAGCCAGCCCTTCATTTCGGGGGCGATCTCCAAGACCATCAACATGCCGAATGACGGCACGGTCGAGGATTGCGCCAGCGCCTACATGCTGTCGTGGAAGCTGGCGCTGAAGGCCAACGCGCTCTACCGCGACGGCTCCAAGCTGTCGCAGCCGCTCTCCGCCCAGCTCATCTCGGACGATGACGAGGACGCCGACGACGTGGCCGAGGCGCTGATGACCAAGACGGTCGCGGCCCGGGTCGAGACGGTGGTCGAGAAGATCGTCGAGCGCGTGGTGGAGCGCGAGCGTTCGCGCCTGAAGCTCCCCAACCGCCGCAAGGGCTATACCCAGAAGTCGGTGGTGGGCGGCCACAAGGTCTACCTCCGCACCGGCGAATACGATGACGGCAAGCTGGGCGAGATCTTCATCGACATGCACAAGGAGGGTGCCGCCCTCCGCGCCATGATGAACAACTTCGCCATCGCGGTGTCGGTCGGCCTCCAGTACGGCGTGCCGCTGGAGGAGTTCGTGGACGCCTTCACCTTCACCAAGTTCGAGCCCGCCGGCATGGTGCAGGGCAACGACTCGATCAAGAACGCCACGTCGATCCTCGACTACGTGTTCCGCGAGCTTGCCGTGTCCTACCTCGGCCGCACCGACCTCGCGCATGTCGAGCCCTCGGAAATGGGCTTCGACTCGCTGGGCAAGGGCGAAGGCTCGGGCGATGCACCGCGTGTGCCCGCCGCCCGCGTGCTCTCCTCCGGCTTCGTGCGCAAGCCCAACCTCGCCACCTCGAACGTGGTGGTGATGTCGGGTGCGCACCCGGCGCCGGCTGCCACGGCGGCGGCTGCCGCAGCAGTGACGGCCCGCGCCGACGGTGCGCTTGCACTGGTCGATGCACCAGCCCAGGTCACGACGACGCGCCAGGAACTGGCCGTGGCGGTGGAGACCACCACGTCGGTGATCTCCACCAATGATCGCCGGGCCGAAGCGCGCATGAAGGGCTATGAGGGCGAAAGCTGCTCCGAATGCGGAAACTTCACCATGGTGCGCAACGGCACCTGCCTGAAGTGCGACACCTGCGGATCGACGAGCGGCTGCTCGTAATCACACGCAGACAGCAGACACGTCGGAGAGGCCGGACATGTTCCGGCCTCTCTGCTTTTGTGCGCAAGGAAAGGCGCTGCGGCCTCTGTCCTGCGCGCGACCGGTGCCACCTCGACGCTCCGCAGAAGGGCTCTCAGAGGCCTTCTGAAAGGCTCCCAAGGGCCTTCAAGGCACTGACCGCTGAAATTTTATCCACACTTTCTTCCGGCCCGCCACCCGCCATCTTGACACAAAGCAAGGTCTGAAGGAGGCGTCGAAAGCAACGTTCATCCGTAGGCTGACGAGTCGGAAATCGCCCTATTTTATTGGGTTTTCACGCGGGTTTCGCGTTTTTGTCCGTGCACGTACTGTTTCGCCGTTTTCCCGAGCGTTTACCGATTGTT
This sequence comes from uncultured Aestuariivirga sp., assembly GCA_964474665.1. GTDB lineage: Bacteria > Pseudomonadota > Alphaproteobacteria > Rhizobiales > Aestuariivirgaceae > Aestuariivirga. The sequence goes on along the minus strand of CAYYTH010000062.1, from coordinate 10,530 downwards.
AGCGAGAATCCGCGAGCATACCAGATGTTGTTCGGCATATTGCCGAATCACACAAGCGGGTGCAGAAAACACGACGATGACTGGTCAAGTTCGGATCTTACATGCCAGCTTGCCCGTCTATGTGAGGCTTACCTGCGTTGTGGGGCACTAACAACTCTAGGAGAGACAGCAATGGCTGCGAAGAAAGCTGCGAAGAAGCCTGCCAAGAAGGCCGCCAAGAAGCCGGCTAAGAAGGCCGCCAAGAAGCCGGCCGCCAAGAAGGCCGCCAAGAAGCCGGCCGCCAAGAAGGCCGCCAAGAAGCCGGCTGCCAAGAAGGCCGCCAAGAAGGCTGCGAAGAAGTAATCATCCGATTCTTCAGGACTGGACCCCGGACGGCGCAAGCCTCCGGGGTCAGTTCTTTTCGGACCACGCACAGAAAAGGGCCGCAGCTTGCTGCGGCCCTTTCTGCATCGTCGGGCTGGACGTTACTGGTAGACGTGCACCTTCGCGCCGATCTTGACCCGGTCATAGAGCTCGATCACGTCGGCATTCATCATGCGGATGCAGCCTGAGGACACCGCGCCGCCAATCGAACCCGGCGCATTGGTGCCGTGGATGCGGAAAATGGTGCCGCCGATATAGAGGGCGCGGGCACCGAGCGGGTTCTCCGGACCGCCCGCCATCTCGGCAGGCAGCATGTGGCCCTTGGCGGCCTCACGCTTGATCATCTCTGCCGGCGGACGCCATGTGGGCCATTCGGCCTTGTTGACAATGCTGGAAGCGCCGGACCACTGGAAGCCTTCGCGGCCAACACCGACGCTGTAGCGCCGCGCCGCGTCAGGCCCCGTCACCAGATAGAGCGCGCGCTCAGGCGTCGACACGACGATCGAGCCCACCGCGTATTTGGATGCCGGCGCCCAGGTGATGTCCTCGCCCGTCATCTCGTCCATGGACGCCGGCTGGCCTGACGACCGCGTCGATGCACGCTGCACGCCAGCACGCGGCTTGTCCCGCAGCAGGCACGCGAGGAAACCGTCACAGGCCCAGCCCGGCTGTTGTGCCGCGCGGGCGGCTGCAAGCTTCCGGGCCGTGGCGGCCTTGCGGGCATCGGCCGCCTTCTTGTCCTCGGCGATCTTCCGCGCCGCCGCAGCCTTCTTTGCCTCGGCCATCTTCTTGGCCTGGGCAGCCTTCCTGGCATCTGCGGCCTTCTTCGCTTCAGCCGCCTTCTTGGCTTCGGCAGCCTTCTTCGCCTCCGCCGCCTTCCTCGCTTCCGCAGCCTTCTTCGCTTCGGCAGCCTTCTTGGCTTCCGCCGCCTTCTTGGCTTCCGCAGCCTTCTTCGCTTCGGCAGCCTTCTTCGCTTCCGCCTTCTTCCTGGCGTCGGCTGCTGCCTGCTTCTTCTTCAGCAGGAGCTGTTGCTCGGCCGTCGGCGTCGTTGCGGCCGAGGCCGCGGCGCTGAGCCCGGCCAGCGGCAGCACCGCCAGCATCAGGGCCACCAGAATCTTACGCATCACTGAATCCCCATCGAATTTCGCGCCCTTGAACCATGGCCACAGCCTTGGCGCAAGGCTGCCATAATGTCGTTGCGTTCATGAGGTGTTCACATATTCTCGGCCAATACGGCCACCGCTCACTGCCCAGGAGACTACATGAAACTGCTCCACAAAGTCCTTACGATCGCCTGCCTGTCGTCGGCCGCCCTGCTTCCGGGGCTCGCCCAGGCGGAAGAGGTGCCACCGGCGGTCAAGGCCTTCCTCGACAATCTCGAGCGGCAGACCTCCGCCAAGCCGGTCTATGACAGCCTCAAGGTGGACGGCAGCAACGCCACACTCACCAACCTGACGCTGACAAAGGCGGCGAAGGACAATGACCCCGGCCTCAGCGTCAAGACCGCGAAGGTGGACCTGACGGGCATCTCCGAGCAGGGCAGTGCGCTGTGGCAGGTCGGCAAGGCGACCTTCACCGACACCTCCGTTGAACTGACGGGCAAGGATGCCTCGCTCAGCGCCACCATCCCCAATGCCTCGGCCGAGGGCTGGTACATCCGCGCCCTGCCCGCAACGCCCACGCCGAAGGATGAGCTGCTCTCGTCCCTCACCTTCGCCAACAAGATGACGGCCGGCCCCATCACCATCAATGCCACCGGCCAGACGGTGAAGATCGACAGCATCGACACCACCTGGACCGGCGACGCGACGACGGGCATGGGCAAGTATGCGATGAAGGTGAGCAACCTCGCGGTGTCGGGCGCAACGCTCGCCTTCTTCGACGCCGGCAACATGTGGAAGCAGATGGGCTATGACGGCCTGAACTTCGACATCAGCACCGACGGCGACGTGACGCCGTCGGGCGACAACCTGGCCTACAGCTTCAAGCTGTCGCTCGGCGCCCGCGACGTCGGCACGATCAGCCTCGATGCCGCGGTCGACAATCTGCCGGTCGCGGTCTACGCCCAGATGCTGAAGGACCAGATGGCCGGCAAGGGCATCGATTTCGCGGCCATGTCGCCGCAGCTGCAGGGCGTCGAGATCAAGGGGGCCTCCATCCGCTTCGATGACGCCTCGATCACCAAGAAGATCCTGCCGCTTGCCGCCGCCATGCAGGGCATGGACGAACAGGTCCTGCTCGCCTCGATCCCGCCCACCATTCAGCTGACGCTGGTGCAGCTCCAGAACGAAGCGCTGACAAAGCAGGCCGTCGACGCGGTGACCAAGTTCCTGGCCGATCCGAAGAGCCTGATGCTTGCCATCAAGCCAACCGCGCCGATGAAGGTCTCCGACTTCAATGCGCTGGACCCCGCCAAGCCGGGTGACGCCATCACCCGCCTGGGCGTGACGGTGACGGCCAACGAGTAGGCGCAACACGCAGCCTTGAAAGCCAAACGCCCGGGTCCTGCCCGGGCGTTTTCATGTCATGGGATGGGCGCTCAGGCCTCCGGCAGGTTCAGCCGGATGTGAAGCTCGCGCAGCTGCTTCGGCGTCACTTCCGACGGCGCCCCCATCAGCAGGTCTTCGGCCTGCTGGTTCATCGGGAACAGCACCACCTCGCGGATGTTGGGCTCGTTGCACAGCAGCATGACGATGCGGTCCACACCCGGCGCGATGCCGCCATGGGGCGGCGCGCCATACTGGAAGGCGCGATACATGCCGCCGAACTTCTCGAGCAGCACGGACTCGGGGTAGCCCGCGATCTCGAAGGCCTTCTTCATCACCTCGGGGCGATGGTTGCGGATGGCGCCGGAGGAGAGTTCCACGCCGTTGCAGACGATGTCGTACTGATAGGCGAGGATGTCGAGCGGGTCCATCTTCTCGAGCGCCTCGAGGCCGCCCTGCGGCATGGAGAAGGGATTGTGCGAGAAGTCGACCTTCTTCTCCTCCTCGTTCCACTCATACATCGGGAAGTCGACGATCCAGCAGAACTCGAAGCGGTCCTTGGCGGTGAGGTTCAGTTCCTCGCCCACCTTGTTGCGGGCATCGCCGGCAAACTTGTAGAACTTCTCAGGCCGGCCGGCCACGAAGAAGCAGGCATCGCCCACGCCCAGGCCCAACTGGTTGCGGATCGCCTCGGTGCGCTCCGGGCCGATGTTCTTGGCGATGGGGCCGGCGCCACCCTCCTCGCCCTCGCGCCAGAAGACGTAGCCGAGGCCCGGCTGGCCCTGCTGTTGCGCGTAGGAGTTCATGCGGTCGCAGAAGGCGCGGGAGCCGCCCTTCGGCGCCGGGATGGCCCAGACCTCGACCTTGGGGTCAGCCGCGATCATGCCGGCGAAGACCTTGAAGCCCGACTCCTTGAAGTGCTCGGTCACGGCCTGCATCTTGATCGGGTTCCTGAGGTCCGGCTTGTCGGAGCCGTACCAGCGGATCGAGTCACGGTAGGCGATGTGCGGGAACTTCTGGGTGACGGGCAACCCGCCGCCGAATTCCTCGAAAACGCCGCGCAGCACGGGCTCCACCGCGTTGAACACGTCTTCCTGGGTGACGAAGCTCATCTCGATGTCGAGCTGGTAGAATTCGCCGGGCGAACGGTCGGCGCGGGCGTCCTCGTCGCGGAAGCAGGCGGCGATCTGGAAGTAGCGGTCGAAGCCCGACATCATGATCAGCTGCTTGAACTGCTGCGGCGCCTGCGGCAGCGCATAGAACTTGCCGGGATGGATGCGCGAGGGGACGAGGAAGTCGCGCGCGCCCTCCGGCGAGGAGGCCGTCAGGATCGGCGTCTGGAACTCGAAGAAGCCCTGGTCCACCATGCGGCGGCGCAGCGAATTGATGATCTGGCCACGCTTCATGATGTTCTTGTGGATGCGTTCGCGGCGCAGGTCGAGGAAGCGGTACTTGAGGCGGATATCCTCCGGGTACTCGGTATCGCCGAACACGGGGAGCGGCAGCTCCGCCGCCTGGGCCAGCACCTCGATCTCCGTGGCGAAGACCTCGATCAGGCCGGTGGGGAGATCGGTGTTCTCGGTGCCGGCGGGCCGCGGGCGCACCTTGCCGTCGACGCGGACCACCCATTCCGAGCGCAGCTTCTCGGCCGTCTTGAAGGCGGGCGAATCCGGGTCGGCCACCACTTGGGTCATGCCGTAATGGTCGCGCAGGTCGATGAACAGCACGCCGCCATGGTCACGGACGCGGTGAACCCAGCCGGAAAGACGGATTTCCTGCCCGGCGTTCTCGGGGCGGAGCTGGCCACAGGTGTGGCTGCGGTAGGCGTGCATTGAGTCCTCACAAATCAGGGTATTTGGGGCGCTAGAGCGCATGGAGGGGGCGGTTTGTCAAGGAATGGCTGCCCCAGCATTCGCCGCCACGGCGCCTTGCCGGCTCCCCGGCCGGACGAGGGGCCTTTGGGCCTCCCTTACGGCAGCCCGGGTCGCCGCCGAAGCGGTCCCGTCGCTGCTGCAGCTCAGTTGAACCAGTTCTTGAAGGGGCTGCTGCGCTTCACCTTCTCGTCCGGAACCGTGCCGTCGGCGAAGAGGCCACCCTTGACGATGACGCGGGTATTGGAGGTGCCGGTCTTCTGCACCAGGGCGAAAAGCTTTGCCGCATTGTCGGGGTGGAGCCGCACGCAGCCGTGCGAGGCGCGGCGGCCCAAGCTCTTCACATGGTAGCTGCCATGCACGGCATGGCCGCGGCCGGTGAAGAAGATCGAATAGGGCATGGGGGCGTCGTCCCATTCCTTGGAATAGTGTTCCTTCTCGAGGCGGAACGGCCGGAAGGTGCCCGACGGCGTCTCATAGCCGGGCGCACCCGTCGAAACCGGCCACTTGTAGAGCGTGTCACCATCGAGTTCGACGGTCATCTTCTGGCTCACCTTGTTGATGGTGACGATGAGGCGCGGCGGCGGCGGCGGGGCCTTCTTCTTCGCGACCTGCTTCTTGGCGGCCGGCTTCTTCGCCGCGGGCTTCTTGGCTGGCGGCTTCTTCGCCGGCGTCGCGGCAGCGGGCGTCTTCACAACCGGCTTCGTCGTCTCGGTGGCGGGCGGGGTCGTCGTGGTGGCGGCCTGTGCGGCTGCGGGAAGGAGCGAGGCGCCCAGCGCCAGCATCAGCTTACGTCTTGAAATCATGTCGTATTCCCCACTGCAACCGGGCCCTGCAAAGGGCTTTGCCATTAGATCGGATTATGCCGGAAGGCGAGCTGTTCGTGAAGTGTCGCGAGGCGCGAGTGAATTGCGCTTTCCGGGCACCTCCGCTAAGGACCGGCCCATGAACAAGCATGTCCCCAAGGTCGGATTGGTCTCGCTCGGTTGCCCCAAGGCGCTGGTCGACTCGGAACGCATCATCACCCAGCTCCGCGCCGAGGGCTATGTCATGTCGCCTGGCTACGAAGATGCCGACGTGGTGCTGGTGAACACCTGCGGCTTCCTCGACAGCGCCAAGGCGGAGTCGCTGGCCGCCATCGGCGAGGCCATGGCCGAGAATGGCCGGGTGATCGTCACGGGCTGCATGGGCGTCGAGGCGGACACCATCATGAAGGCGCATCCGGGTGTGCTCGCGGTCACCGGCCCGCACCAGTACGAGGCGGTGGTGGGCGCCGTGCACAAGGCGCTGCCGCCGGTGCATGACCCGAAGATGGACCTCGTGCCGCCGCAGGGCCTGCACCTGACGCCGAAGCACTACGCCTATCTGAAGATTTCCGAGGGCTGCAACAACCGCTGCTCCTTCTGCATCATCCCCTCGATCCGCGGCGACCTCGTCTCGCGCCCCGTGGCCTCGGTGCTCTACGAGGCGGAGCGGCTGGTGAAGGCGGGCGTCAAGGAACTGCTCGTCATCAGCCAGGACACCTCGGCCTATGGCGTCGACATCAAGTATGCCACCTCGAAGTTCCACGGCCGCGAGGTGCGCGCCAAGTTCTACGACATGGCGAAGGAGCTGGGCGATCTCGGCGCCTGGGTGCGCATGCACTATGTCTACCCCTACCCGCATGTCGACGAGGTGATCCCGCTGATGGCGGAGGGCAAGATCCTTCCCTATCTCGACATCCCCTTCCAGCACGCGGCACCGAATGTGCTGAAGGCCATGAAGCGCCCTGCCAACCAGGAGAAGGTGCTGGACCGGCTTGCCAAGTGGCGTTCGATCTGCCCGGACATCGCCATCCGCTCCACCTTCATCGTCGGCTTCCCCGGCGAGACCGACGCGGATTTGGAGTACCTGCTGCAGTGGATGAAGGAAGCCCGCATCGAGCGCGCCGGTTGCTTCAAGTATGAGCCCGTCTCGGGTGCGAAGGCCAATGAGCTCGGCCTGCCGCAGGTGCCGGACGAGGTGAAGCAGGAACGCTGGGAACGCTTCATGGAAGCGCAGCAGGAAATCTCCGCCGAGATCTTCCAGTCCAAGGTCGGCCGCGAGATCGACGTGCTGGTCGACGAGATCGACGCGGAGAACGAGGAAGCCATCGCCCGCTCCCCCTGGGACGCGCCCGAGATCGACGGCAACGTCTTCCTACCCGGCGAGACGGACCTCAAGCCCGGCGACAAGGTGCGGGTGCGCATCGTCGAGGCCGAGGAGTATGACCTCGTGGGCGAGCGGGTCTAGTCTTGGACGCGAGCGCGGGCCTGGCGACGGTCGCCTGATCAGCGGAAGGCGCGGTAAAGGGCTGCCGGCACGCTGTGGAGGAACAGCAGGGCGAGCCACGCGACGATGCCGATCAGTGCGAAGGCCGCGGGCTTCACCCAGGGCTGCGGCAGCGACTGCTGGGCAAAGAAGGCCCCTGCCCCAATGCCGCCCGCGACGGCAAGCGTGAACAACAGCCAGAAGGTGAAGCCAAGGAAGGCGAAGCGGTTGCCCCTGGTGGTGGCCCAGGCGGTGCCCAGCGTGTAGGCGGCCTCGCCCGTGGCCCGGCCAGGCAGCCAGCTCAGGAGGCGATAGAGGGTGAACAGGCCGGACAGGCCGATCAGCACCGTGATGACGGTCCCAAGCGGCTTGGCCGCTGAACCGAGATTTGCGGCCATGGCGGGCACCGCCACAGTCATCACGGCGGCACCCAGGGCCCCGTAGATCGCGACAACCACGAGCAGAAGAAACACGGCCGCGCAGTAGCGCCACACCGGGCCATCGAGGCGCCAGCGGCCGAGAAAACCCGGGGTCTCGCCGAGCAGGATGCGGCGGTTCCAGTTCACGCCCATGGAGAAGGAGGCGATCAGCACGCCAAGCCCGAGGAGTCCGAGCGCGCCCATGGCAGCAGGCGGCAGGGTCTTGAAATCCGGTGGACCATTGCGGAAGGCCAGGAACCATGCGAGCGCCGCCAGCGGCAGCAGCGCGATGCTCCAGCCGATCACCAGCCCCGCTGCGAAAAAGCAGTGGCGGAAGGCCTTGTCGATGGCGAACTCGATCGCCTCCATGGGCGGCAGGCTGCAGCGGTCAGGCACGGCATTTCCCCCTCACAAGTGGGGAGACGGTATCAGAAGATAGCTCGCCACCGCCACCGCCATGGCGACCATGCTGAGCAGAAACAGCGTGAGACCGAGTTTCATCCCCCCCGCGATCCCGGCATAGACCGCCTTGGCGGCGCTGTTCACGCCAAGGGTAAGGAGAATGGCCGCGACGCCAATGGGCGTTGCAGGCCCCATGTTGGCGACCGACAGGGTCAGCGCATCGACGTCGGCCAGGCCCGATATGGCGGCGACGGCCATCAGGCCGCTGTCGCCGAACAGGCTCTTGGCGATACCCGCAGCAAGCATGACGACACCGAGTATGGCGCCGAACTTCAGGACTTCCGACAGTTCGAAGGGGTTCTTGTGCACCAGCCCCTCAGGCTTGGCCTCGCCATCACGCCCCTCACGGCCGATGAGCAGCCAGGCGGCAAGGCCCTGGAAGATGGCGGCGGCGATCATCGGCACGGCAAGCTCGAGGGCAAGCGGCAGATTGATCACCCCCGCCAGCACCAGCACGCGCACCATCATCACCCCACCGGCCAAAAGGATGCTGCCCGACAGCAGGCCGAGGCGTGCGGCATTGTCCCGCGCGAGGCGCGCAAGGGTCAGCGTCACCACGGTTGAGGAGATCAGCCCGCCCAGAGCTGCGGCCAGCACCAGACCGCGCGACGGCCCCACCAGCTTCACAGCGAGGTAACCCACGAAGGAGACCGCAGCGATGAGAATGGTGATCAGCCAGAGCTGGTGCGGGTTCAGCGCCCCCCACGGGTCGATGGCACGGTCGGGCAGGAGCGGCAGGGCGATGAAGGTCATCGCGGCCAGCAGCAGCGCCGAGCGCAGCTCCTGCGCGGTGATGCGCGACAGGAGGCCATGCAGGGTCGTCTTGTAGGCCAGCAGCCCCACCGTCACCACGCCCGCTCCCGCGGCGACCCGCATGTCGCCCAGTATGGCGAGAGCCCCCAGCGCGAAGGTGACGAGGGCCGCAACCATGGTGGTGGCGCCGTAGACGCCCTCACGCGCGTTCTCGCGCCAGATGAAGGCGGCCATCACCGCCGATGTGGCGAGGAAACCGGCCGCCAGCAGGATGCGGTCACCACCCACCGAGAGCACGCCGAACAGCCCGCCCAGTAAACCGATCAGCGAAAAGGTTCGGATGCCGGCCGTGCGCTGGCCTTCCGCCTCGTCGCGCTCCTTCCAGCCACGCTCGAGCCCGATGACGAAGCCGAGCGCCAGCGCGAGGCCGAGGCGGGTGGCAAGTTCCTGAAGTTCCATGAGGTTAGACTAGCTGATGGCGGGGTGCGTTCACAACTCACCTCGACGCCAACCGAGATGCCCCGTCGCAGACGTGCCCTTCATCCAGGTCGTCCGTGCAGGGTGAAGTTCGGGGACAGGGTCATCGAACCTCCTCACTTTCACTCGCCCCGGCTTGACCGGGGCGTCCTTTTCGTCGGCAGCAAAAGGATGCGCGGATCAAGTCCGCGCAAGGTGAAGTCAGGGGAATAGGCATCAAATCGCCCACCTCCTTCACCTTGCCCCGGTCGAACTGGGCAAAGGTGGGTTCTTGGGAGTGATGCCGCCCTACAGCGGAATGTTGTCGTGCTTCTTCCAGGGGTTCTGCAGCTCCTTGCCGCGCAGCATGTTCAGCGCGCGGGCGATGCGCTTGCGGGTGGAGTGCGGCATGATCACCTCGTCGAGGAAGCCACGCTCGGCGGCGACGAAGGGATTGGCGAAGCGCTGCTCATAGTCCTTCACCCGGGCCTGGATCTTGGCCGGGTCGGAGAGTTCCGAGCGGTAGATGATCTCTGCGGCACCCTTGGAACCCATCACCGCGATCTCGGCGGTGGGCCAGGCATAGTTCACGTCGCCGCGCAGGTGCTTGGAGGCCATGACGACGTAGGCACCGCCATAGGCCTTGCGGGTGATGACGGTGATTTTCGGAACCGTCGCCTCGGCGTAGGCGAAGAGCAGCTTGGCGCCGTGCTTGATGAGGCCGCCATATTCCTGCGCCGTGCCGGGCAGGAAGCCGGGCACGTCGACCAGCGTCACGATGGGGATGTTGAAGCAGTCGCAGAAGCGCACGAAGCGGCCGCCCTTGCGGCCCGCGTCGCTGTCGAGCACGCCCGCCAGCACCATCGGCTGGTTGGCGACGATGCCCACGGTGCGGCCGTTGATGCGGGCGAGCCCGGTGATGATGTTGCGGGCGTGCGCCTCCTGGATCTCGAAGAAGTCGCCTTCGTCGACCATCTTCAGGATCAGCTCCTTCATGTCATAGGGCTGGTTCGGATTGGCCGGGATCAGCGTGTCGAGCGAGGGGTCGATGCGCTCAGGGCTGTCGAAGCTGGGGAGTTCCGGCAGCGGCGAGGTGTTGGACGACGGCAGGAAATCGATCAGCCGGCGCATCTGCAGCAGAGCCTCGACGTCGTTCTCGAAGCCCTTGTCGGCAATCGAGGATTTGGTGGTGTGGACGGAGGCGCCGCCGAGCTCTTCCGCCGTCACGGTCTCGTTGGTGACGGTCTTCACGACATCGGGGCCGGTGACGAACATGTAGCTCGTGTCACGCACCATGAAGATGAAGTCCGTCATGGCGGGCGAATAGACGTCGCCGCCGGCGCAGGGGCCCATGATGACGGAGATCTGCGGGATGACGCCCGAGGCCATCACGTTCCGCTGGAACACCTCGCCGTAGCCGCCCAGCGCGTT
>CAYYTH010000061.1:0-13035 GCA_964474665.1 uncultured Aestuariivirga sp. | reverse complement strand
GGCACGATGGTGGTGGGGCAGAGCAGAAGGTCATAGGTTTCGAAGAAGCGGCGCATGCGGCGGAACATTTCGCCGCGCTGCGCCTCGGCCCGGGCGATCTCGGCGCCGGTGATCGTCAGCCCCTTCTCGATGTTCCACACCACTTCGGGCTTCAGCAAGTCGCGGTGCTTCTCGAGAAGTGGCGCCATGTTGGCATAGGCGAGCGCGCGCAGCGTCTGGGCGCATTCGCGCGTTTCACGCAGGTCGGGATGGGCCTCCTCGACGATGACGCCCTCCGCCTCCAGCTTGCGTGCTGCGGCCATGACGAGATCGGCCACGCGCGGATCGACGGGTGGCAGGCCGAGGTCGCGGGAGACGGCCACCCGCTTCGGCTTCCAGCCGGAACGTGCCGCGGCGAGAAAGGACGTGCCATCGGAGGGCAGCGAGAGGGGGTCCGCCGGCTCCTCGCCGACCATCGCATCGAACAGCAGTGCGAGGTCCTCGACATTGCGCGCCATGGGGCCTTCGACGCCCAGCGTCGAGTCGATCTTCGAGAACACGGTGGAGGCAACCCGCCCCGGCGAGGGTCGCATGCCGACGACGCCGCAGAAGCTCGCCGGGTTGCGCAGCGACCCGCCGAGGTCGGAGCCATGCGCCACCCAGGCCATGCCGGTGGCCAGCGCCACGGCCGCCCCGCCGGAGGAGCCTGATGCCGAGAGTGCGGTGTTCCACGGGTTGCGCGTGACGCCGAAAACCTCGTTGAAGGTGTGCGCGCCTGCCCCGAACTCCGGCGTGTTGGACATGGCGTAGATGACCCCGCCATTGCCCTCGAGATGGGTGACCAGCAGGTCGGAAGCCCCGGCGATCCTGTCCCTGAAGATGGGCGAGCCTTGCGTGCAGCGCACACCCGCGACGTCGGTCAGGTCCTTGATCGGCACCGGCAGGCCGGCGAGGGGCCCGCGTTCGGCCGGGGGCCGTTCCATCAGCCTGGCGGCATGGGCCCGGGCGCGGTCGAAGCACAAGGTCGGGAGCGCATTCACCGCCCCGTCGACCGCCGCCACGCGGGCCTCCAGCGCAGCGAGGCAGTCCAGGGGGGTGATGGTGCCGGTCTTCAGGCCCTGGACGATCTCCACGGCGGTCATCCGGATCAGGTCAGTCATGCAAGTCCCCCCTTGAGCGCGGCGAATGAAATCCGTTTGCCGCCGCCCCGTCAACGGGCGTAAAAGCCGCCCAGCCATTCACACAGAAGCATCCCCAAGGAGAGCATCATGAACGCACCGGTCGCAGCCCCAGGCATGAACAAGCAGTGGGTGGAGCGCCGCGCCAAGGCCGTCTCCCGCGGCATCAGCGCGGGCGCCCCGGTCATTGCGGCGAAGGCTGAGAATTCCGAGATCTGGGACGTCGAGGGCAACCGCTACATCGACTTCGGCGGCGGCATCGCGGTGGTGAACACCGGCCACCGCCACCCGCTGGTGATGAAGCGCGTCTATGAGCAGCTCGAGGCCTTCACCCACACCTGCGCCATGGTGATGCCCTATGCGCCCTTCATCGAGGTGTGCGAGAAGCTGAACGCCGTCGCCCCCATCTCCGGCGAGAAGAAGACGGCCCTCGTCACCACCGGCGCCGAAGCGGTGGAGAACGCGGTGAAGTTCGCCCGCGCCTATACCGGCCGCTCGGACATCATCGCCTTCAACGGCGGCTTCCACGGCCGCACGCTGCTCGGCATGTCGCTCACCGGCAAGGTGGTGCCCTACAAGACCAAGTTCGGCCCCATGGCCCCGGGCGTGTGGCACGTGCCCTTCCCCGTGGCGCACAAGGGTGTGACCATCGACGACACGATGCATGCCATCGAGTGGCTGTTCAAGGCCGACGTCGAGCCGCAGCGCGTTGCGGCCATCATCATCGAGCCCGTGCAGGGCGAAGGCGGCTTCTACATCGCACCGAAAGAGCTCATGGTGAAGCTCCGGAAGCTGTGCGACGAACACGGCATCCTGCTGATCGCCGACGAGATCCAGTCCGGCTTCGGCCGTACCGGCAAGTTCTTCGCCATGGAACATTATGGCGTCGAGCCCGATCTCATCACCTCGGCCAAGTCGCTGGCGGGCGGCTTCCCGCTCGCTGCCGTGGTCGGCCGCGCCAAGATCATGGACGCGCCGGAGCCGGGCGGCATCGGCGGCACCTATGCCGGCAACCCGGTGGCCTGCGCCGCCGCACTCGGCGTGTTCGACGCCTTCGAGCAGGAAGGCCTGCTCGAGAAGGCCGAGAAGCAGGGCAAGCTCATCATGGAGCGCATGACCTCGATCAAGGCCAAGGGCAAGGGCATGCCGATCGGCGACGTGCGCGGCCTCGGCGCCATGTGCGCCTTCGAGCTCGTCACCCAGCATGGCGGCAACGACCCGGATGCCGGTGCGGCCAAGGCGCTCGCCGCCAAGTGCCTGGAGCGCGGCCTCTTGATCCTCACCTGCGGCGTCTATGCCGACACGGTGCGCATGCTGACGCCGCTGACGGCCTCCGAGATGGTGCTGAAGGAAGGCCTCGACATTCTCGAGAGCGCCATCCTCGGCAACTGAGCTGCCACCACCGCGACGCAGAACGCCGGGCCTTGTGCCCGGCGTTTTTCGTTTCGGCTGGTGCGCGAGCCCGCTTCTCACGAACATGTGAGAGGGCACGCCGGCGCGTGGAAATCCATTCATCACGCTGCGTCGTTTGATATCCATGTGCAGGCAACATCGCCAGATGAGCGCCGGAGGCCGTGCACATTTCTGATGACTTCACAGAGCTGGAGATACTCATGCACAAGATCCTTCTTGCGGCCTCGGCAGCACTTTGCCTCGGCGCGGCATCCGCATCCGCCGCCAACGTCGTCGAGACTGCCCAGCAGGCCGGCAGCTTCAAGACCCTGATCGCCGCCGCACAGGCTGCGGGCCTGGCCGACGCCCTGGCAACCACCAAGAACATCACGGTCTTCGCGCCGACAGACGAGGCCTTCGCCAAGCTGCCGGCCGGCACGGTGGAGTCGCTGCTGAAGCCCGAGAACAAGGACCAGCTGGTCGCCATCCTCACCTATCACGTGCTGCCGCGCGAACTCGAGTCGAAGCAGATGCTCGCTGGTCCCTTCCACGTGCGCACGCTGAAGGCCAAGCCGGACCGTACCCTCGCCATCACCAAGAACGCCGACGGCGTGACTGTCGACAACGCCAAGGTCATCAAGGCTGACATCATGACGGACAACGGCGTGATCCACGTGATCGATACCGTCCTCATCCCGAGCAAGTAATCTCGCCACACAGCGCGAAGAAAGAGAAAAGGCGCGGACGTTGCCGTCCGCGCCCTTCGAAATCAGCCGTAAGAAGCGATCACTCGCCCTGCGGGGCCTCTTCGCCGCCCTCGGCGGCCTGCTTGCGGGAGATGTCCTCGCCGGTCACCTGGTCGACCTGCTTCATCGACAGGCGCACCTTGCCGCGGTTGTCGAAGCCGAGGAGCTTCACCTTCACGGTGTCGCCCTCGTTGACCACGTCGGAGACCTTATTGACACGCTTCGAGGCGAGCTCGGAGACATGCACCAGGCCATCGCGCGAACCGAAGAAGTTCACGAAGGCGCCGAAGTCGACGACCTTGACGACCTTGCCGTCATAGATCTGGCCCACTTCCGGCTCCATGACGATGCCCTTGATCCACTTGACCGCGGCGTCGATCGCCGTGCCTGAGGAGGAGGCCACCTTGACGGTGCCGTCGTCCTGGATGTCGATCTTGGCGCCGGTCTTCTCCACGATCTCGCGGATGACCTTGCCGCCGGTGCCGATCACTTCACGGATCTTGTCGGTGGGGATCTTCAGCGTCTCGATGCGCGGCGCATGCTCGCCCAGCGAGGCGCGCGCACCGGTGAGGGCTTCCGCCATCTTGCCGAGGATGTGCAGACGGCCGTCCTTGGCCTGCCACAGCGCGACCTTCATGATCTCTTCGGTGATGCCGGTGATCTTGATGTCCATCTGAAGGGACGTGATGCCTTCGGCAGTACCGGCGACCTTGAAGTCCATGTCGCCGAGGTGGTCTTCGTCACCGAGGATGTCGGAGAGCACCGCATAGCGCTCGCCTTCCTTGATGAGGCCCATGGCGATGCCGGCGCAGGGCGCCTTCAGCGGCACGCCGGCGTCCATGAGGGACAGCGAAGCGCCGCAGACCGAGGCCATCGACGACGAGCCGTTCGACTCGGTGATCTCCGAGACGACGCGGATCGTGTAGGGGAACTGGTCGGTTGCGGGCAGCAGCGGGTGGATGGCGCGCCAGGCGAGCTTGCCGTGGCCGATTTCGCGGCGGCCCGTGGCGCCCATGCGGCCCGTTTCACCGACCGAGAAGGGCGGGAAATTATAGTGCAGCATGAAGGTGCCCTTGGTCGTGCCGTCGAGCGAGTCGATGTACTGCTCGTCCTCGCCGGTGCCCAGAGTGGTGACCACGAGAGCCTGGGTCTCGCCGCGGGTGAACAGGGCGGAACCATGGGTGCGCGGCAGCACGCTCGCTTCCGCGACGATCTGGCGGACCGTCTTGGTGTCGCGGCCATCGATGCGGTGGCCGGTGTCGAGGATGGCGTTGCGGACAATGTCCTTCTCGAGGTGCTTGAAGGCCTCGCCGACCTTGTTGGCGGGCGGCGCCCCGGGAAGGTCATCGCCGGTCAGCGCGGCCATCACCTTGTCCTTCGCCTTGGCGACCGCTTCCTGGCGGTCTTCCTTCTTGGCGATCTTGTAGGCGGCGCGAACGTCGGCCTCGGCGATGTCCTTGACGCGATTGTAGAGCGCCTCTTCATCCGGCGGCGTGAAGTCACGCGGCGCACGGGCAGAGCGTTCGGCGAGGCGGATGATCGCCTCGATCACCGGCTGGAAGCCGCGATGACCGAAGGTGACAGCACCCAGCATGACCTCTTCCGAGAGCTCCTTGGCTTCCGACTCGACCATCAGAACCGCGTCCTGCGTGCCGGCGACGACGAGGTCGAGGGAGGACAGCTTCTGCTGCTCGACGGTGGGGTTCAGCACGTATTCGCCGTTGATGTAGCCGACGCGCGCCGCACCGATCGGGCCCATGAAGGGAATGCCCGACAGCGTGAGGGCGGCCGAGGAGGCCACCATGGCGAGGATGTCGGTGTCGTTCTCGAGGTCATAGGAGAGAACGGTGGCGATGACCTGCGTCTCGTTGCGGAAGCCCGGAACGAAGAGCGGGCGGATCGGACGGTCGATCAGGCGCGAGATGAGCGTTTCACGCTCGGTAGGCCTGCCTTCGCGCTTGAAATAGCCACCGGGGATCTTGCCGGCGGCATAGGTCTTTTCCTGGTAGTTGACGGTGAGCGGGAAGAAGTCGATCCCGGGCTTCGCCGAACGTTCGGCAACGGCGGTGGCGAGAACGGTGGTCTCACCGAGGGAGGCGACAACGGCGCCATCGGCCTGACGGGCCACGCGGCCGGTTTCGAGGCGGAGCGTCTGTCCGCCCCACTGGATTTCTTCGACGTCGATAGTGAACATGTGGATTTTCCTTTGTGCCCTTCGCCGCCGCTTGAAAGACGTGCACCACCACTGTGGACGGCATCCCCTTTGGGCCTCGGGAGTCCGGCCCCATTGCCGGACTCTTTGGTTGGGGACGCGGGCGGCTACTCGGTGATCCGCCCGCTCGATCGTATTGCGAGCTCCGCTTAGCGGCGGATCTCGAGACGCTTGATGAGCGTCTGGTAACGCGCGTCGTCGATGCGCTTCAGGTAATCGAGAAGCGAACGGCGCTTGCTGACCATCGTCAGGAGACCACGACGGGAGTGGTTGTCCTTCTTGTGGGTCTTGAAGTGGTCGGTGAGGTAGTTGATGCGTTCCGTGAGGATCGCAACCTGGACTTCGGGCGAACCGGTGTCACCCGGCTTCGTGGCGAATTCCTTCACGAGCGCAACCTTGCGCTCAGCAGTCATGGTCATTCGGTCATCTCCAATATGGATCTGGTTACAGGTTGAACAAACGCTTCGGCTTGAGCGATCCCTGGCTGATGGTGCCAATTCCGAGCGGCTTGCCGCCGCTCATCACCAGAACCGAATCTTCCGCGATGGGAGCATTCGCGCCTCTGAGCAGGACGGCTTGTCCGAGCTTCAGGCGTCGGGCTTGCTCTTCGTCGATGGCCAGTGCCGGGATGCCGTCCAGCACGGTCTCGATGGGGAGCAGAACCCCTTTGTTGGCGTCTCCGCCGGGGGCCTTATGGCCGAGTTCCGCTAGGTTTTCCAGCGAAATCATATGGGCTTCGGTGAAGGGGCCCACCGCCACCCGGCGCAGCATGGAAACATGCGCCGCCGTTCCCAGGGCGCGGCCCATGTCGCGGGCCAGCGAACGGATATAGGTGCCCTTGCCGCAGGTCACCTCGAAGGTGGCGTGGTCGGGGTCGGGCATCTCGACCAGCCTCAGGGCCTCGATCAGGATGGGGCGTTCGGCCAGTTCCACCGCCTCCCCGGCCCGGGCCAGGTCATAGGCCCGCTCGCCATCGACCTTGATGGCCGAAAAGGCGGGCGGCGCCTGCATGATCTCTCCCGTAAAGCGGGAAAGAATCGCCTCGATCTCGCTTCGCGTCGGACGGCGGTCCGAGGTGACGGTCACCGCGCCCTCGAGGTCGTCGGTCGTCCGCTCCTCGCCCCAGCGGGCGGTGAAGCGATAGATCTTGCGGCCATCCATGGCGTAGGAAACGGTCTTGGTGGCCTCCCCCAGCGCGATGGGGAGCAGGCCCGAGGCCAGCGGGTCCAGCGTGCCGCCGTGGCCGGCCTTCTCGGCATTGAACAGCCAGCGCACCTTGCCCACCGCCTGGGTGGAACTCATGCCATAGGGCTTGTCGAGGATGACCCAGCCATGGACGGGGGTTCTTTGTCGCTTCATCTTATTTGTCCGTCACCCCGGCGAAGGCCGGGGTCCAGCTTCGGGCGGTCACCAACAGGGAAAGCTGGATCCCGGCCTTCGCCGGGATGACGGCCTCAAGGAGAGTTACTTCTTGTCCAGATCCCGCTGCACTTCCGGGCTGCGGAGGATCTCGTCGATGTGGTTGGCGTAGTCGAGCGCTGTATCGACCCGGTAGCGGATCTCCGGCGTGAACTTCATCTCGAGCTTGGGCGCCACGAGGCCGCGGATGTAGCGGCGATTGCGGTTCAAGGCCTCCAGCAGCGCCTTTTCCTTGTTCGGCACGAGGGTGCGCACGAAGGCCGTGGCGATCTTGAGGTCGGGCGAGATCTGCACCTCGACGACCGTCGGGTTCAGCCGCTCGAGATCGGGATCGCCTGATTCCCCGCGCAGGAAGATGTCCGCCAGCGCGTGGCGGATCAACTCGCCCGCGCGAAGCTGGCGTTGGGAGGGGGCGCTGCCTTTGCTCATCTCTTCAGACTCAGTCCAGCGTACGCTGGACCTTCTCCACGCGGAAGCATTCGATGACGTCGCCGGCGCGGATGTCCTGATAGTTCTCGAAGGCCATGCCGCATTCCTGGCCGACCGGCACTTCCTTGACCTCGTCCTTGAAGCGCTTGAGGGTCGAGAGCGTGCCTTCGTGGATGACCACGTTGTCGCGGATCAAACGCACCTTCGCGCCGCGCTGGACATTGCCTTCGGTGACCTGGCAACCGGCGACCTTGCCAACCTTGGTGATGTTGAAGACCTCGAGGATCTTCGCATTGCCGAGGAAGGTTTCGCGCAGTTCGGGCGCCAGCTTGCCGGCCATGGCCTGCTTGATGTCGTCCACGAGGTCGTAAATGATGTTGTAGTAGCGGATCTCGATGCCGGCACGCTCGGCGGCGTCACGCGCCTGAGACGAGGCACGGACGTTGAAGCCCAGCACCACGGCCTTGGAGGCCTCGGCGAGGCCGATGTCGGACTCGTTGATGCCGCCCACCGCATAATGGATGACGCGGGCCTTGATCTCGGCATTGCCGATCTTTTCCAGCGCCTGGACGATGGCCTCGGCCGAGCCCTGCACGTCGGCCTTGACCAGTATCGGGAACTCGGTGGCGCCCTCCTTGATGGCCGACATCATCTGCTCGAGCGAGGAACGGGCCGAAGCCGCACCGCGCGTCTCGCGGCGCTTGCGCTCGCGGTATTCGGTGACTTCACGCGCACGCGCTTCGTTCGGAACGACGTCGAACTGGTCGCCAGCTTCAGGAGCCGAGTTGAGGCCAAGCACCTCGACCGGGGTCGAGGGCGAGGCTTCCTTGACCTGCTGGCCCTTGTCGTTGACCAGCGCACGCACGCGGCCCCAGGCCGAGCCTGCGACGAAGATGTCGCCGAGCTTCAGCGTGCCGCGCTGCACGAGCACCGTGGCGACCGGGCCACGGCCCTTGTCGAGCTGGGCTTCGACCACCATGCCGCCAGCCTCGCGGTCTGGGTTGGCCTTGAGGTCGAGCACTTCGGCCTGCAGCAGGATCACGTCCAGGAGCTTGTCGAGGTTGGTGCCCTTGAGCGCCGAGACCTCGACCTCCAGCGTGTCGCCGCCCATCGATTCCACCACGATCTCGTACTTGAGGAGTTCGTTCCTCACGCGGGTCGGGTTGGCGGCGGGCTTGTCGATCTTGTTGATCGCCACGATGATCGGCACGTCGGCCGCACGGGCGTGGTTGATGGCTTCCACCGTCTGCGGCATCACGCCGTCATCGGCGGCGACGACGAGGACGACGATGTCGGTCGCCTTGGCGCCGCGGGCACGCATCGAGGTGAAGGCCTCGTGGCCCGGCGTGTCGATGAAGGTGACGATGCCGTTGTTGGTCTCGACCTGGTAGGCGCCGATGTGCTGGGTGATGCCGCCGGCTTCGCCGGACACCACGTTGGTCTTGCGCAGCGCATCCAGAAGCGAGGTCTTGCCGTGGTCGACGTGGCCCATGATGGTCACGACCGGCGGACGGCCCTTGAGCTGTTCCGGAGCATCGGTGTCGCCCGACAGGCCTTCGACCACGTCGGATTCGGACACGCGCTTCACCTTGTGGCCCATCTCTTCCGCCACGAGCTGGGCGGTGTCGGCATCGATCACGTCGTTGATCGTATGCATCTGGCCCTGCTTCATCAGGAACTTGATGATGTCCACCGCGCGCTCGGCCATGCGGTTGGCGAGTTCCTGGATGGTGATGGCTTCCGGAATGGTGACCTCGCGGCTCACCTTCTCGGTGGGCATCTGGAAGCCCTGGGTCTGCTTCTTGAGGCGCTCGGTGCGGCGGCGGAAGGCGGCGACCGAACGGTTGCGCTCGTCATCCTCGTTCAGCGCATTGCCGACCGAGAGACGGCCGCGGCGCTTGTCGGCGTCGCCCACCTTGGTCGGGCGGGCCGGAACCGGCGCCTTGATCTCGCGCTTGATGGGGCCGCCGAAGGTGCGGCGCGGGGCTGCCTCTTCCTCGTCATGCGAGCGCTTGACGGGGGCGGGCATGGCCTTGCCGGTGACGGGCTTGGTGGGCGCCGTGGCGGGCGTCACGATATTGGCCTGGGCGGAGCGGGGCGCCAGCTTCTTGGCGGCCTCGTCGGCCTTGCGGCGGGCCTCTTCCTCGGCGCGATGGCGGGCATCGTCCTCGGCCTTGCGCTTGGCGGCGGCCTCGCGCTCGATGGCGTCGCGGGCTTCCTGCTCAGCGCGGCGCTTGGCATCTTCTTCCTGGCGCTTGCGGTCTTCCGCCTCGCGCACGCGGGCCCCGGCGAGGGCGCGGTCACGCGCCTCCTTTTCCTCGGCCGTCAGCGTGCGCAGCACGACGCCGGAGCGCTGGGTGGCCTGCGGCTTGGGAGCGGCGGGCGTCTGGGTATTGGATGGGGGTGCGGGCGTCACCGGGGTGATGCGCGGTGCGGCCTTGGGCTCCAGCGGGGTCGCGGGCTTGTCGTCGCCGAAGCGCTTGCGCTTGGTTTCGACCACGACGGTCTTGGAGCGTCCGGCGCCGAAGCTCTGCTTGACCTTGCTCTGTTCGATCGACGGCCGCTTGAGGGTCAGCGTTCCCCCAGCCGGGCGGTTGCCTTCGGGCTTGCGGTCTTTGTCGTTGTTATCAGTCATCTTTTCTCTATCAGGTCCTCGGGTGGGCCGGTCATACGGCCCTCAAACGTCTCGATCCGGCGCACGGCTGCGGAGAGCTTTTCGGCAAGCCCTCCCTTGGCCACGGCAGCATGTACCACATTTGGACGGCCAAAAGCCAAATCCAATTCGTCGATTTCGAAAAGAACGATCTTTTCGACGACACCGGGCTGGGCAAGCTTGTCCAGCTTGCGGCAACCATCGGGCTTGGCATCGGTTCCATGGAACAACAGCCGCGCCCGGCCCCGTCCCAGCATCTCCTCAACCTTCATGAAGCCCGAAACGGCCTCGCCCGCCTTCTTGGCGAGCGAAAGCAGCGACAGGGCCTGCTGGCGAAGGAGCCTGGATACGATATCGGGCAGATCCGGCAGGATTGTGGTCTCCGCCTGGAAGCCGCGGGCGAAGAGCTTCTTCGCCATTGCCTGGTCCAGCAGCTTGCGGTCGAGGCTCACCCACACGCCGCGGCCGGGCAGCTTGCGGGCGAGGTCGGGCACCACCACGCCGTCCGGGCTGCGGACGAAGCGGATCAGTTCCGCCTCGTCCTTCACCGCGCGGGTCACGATGCACATGCGGTCCGCCAAGGGCAGGTCCGCCTCCTCGTTCAACGGGTCTGCGGTCAGGCTTCCACCTCGCCCTCTTCCTCGGACGCCTCGGGCTCGACCGGGGCCTCGATCCAGCCCGCATGAATGCGGGCCTTCATGATCAGGTCATTGGCCTCGTCGGCACCGACCTCGAGGTCGGTGAAGGCACCCTTGTGCTTCACCGCACCACCGGCCTTGCGCTCGGTCCAGCCGATCAGCTCGTCGGTATCGCAGCCGGCGAGATCCTCGACCGACTTGAGGCCGGCCTCGCCCAGCGCCACCAGCATGGCAGGCGTCAGGCCGTCGATCTCCTTCAGCTCGTCGAGCACGCCCAGTTCGACGCGGCGGGCGTCGAGCTCGGCGGCCTGGCGGTCCAGGAACTCGCGGGCGCGGTTCTGCAGCTCTTCCGCGGTCTGCTCGTCGAGGCCCTCGATCGAGGCCACCTCGCGGGCATCCACATAGGCCACTTCCTCGACGGTGGCGAAGCCTTCGGAGGCGAGCAGCTGGGCCAGCGTCTCGTCGACGTCCAGCGCCGAGACGAAGAGCTCGGTGCGCGCCGCGAATTCCTTCTGGCGGCGCTCGGACTCTTCGGCCTCCGTCATGATGTCGATGTCCCAGCCGGTGAGCTGCGAGGCAAGCCGCACGTTCTGGCCGCGCCGCCCGATGGCCAGCGACAGCTGCTCGTCCGGCACCACCACCTCGATGCGCTCGGATTCTTCATCGAGCACGACCTTGGAGACTTCCGCCGGAGCGAGCGCGTTCACCACGAAGGAGGCGACGTCCTGCGTCCACTGAATGATGTCGATCTTCTCGCCCTGCAGCTCGTTGACGACGGCCTGGACGCGGCTGCCGCGCATGCCGACGCAGGCGCCGACCGGGTCGATCGAGCCGTCCTTGGAGCGCACCGCGATCTTGGCGCGGCTGCCCGGATCACGGGCGACCGACACGACCTCGACGACGCCGTCATAGATTTCCGGCACTTCCTGGCCGAACAGGCGGGCCATGAATTCCGGATGCGTGCGCGACAGGAAGATCTGTGGCCCGCGCTGCTCGCGGCGCACGTCATAGACATAGGCGCGCACCCGGTCGCCGGGGCGGAAGGTCTCGCGCGGCAGCGATTCGTCGCGGCGGATGATGCCTTCGCCACGGCCGAGATCGACGATGACGTTGCCATATTCCACGCGCTTCACCGCGCCATGGACGATCTCGCCGATCCGGTCCTTGTATTCGGCATACATGCGGTCGCGCTCGGCATCGCGCACCTTCTGTACGATGACCTGCTTGGCATTCTGCGCGGCGATGCGGCCGAACTCGATCGGCGGCAGGCTCTCGGCGATCTGGTCACCGATGTTGGCGGCCGGGTTCCGGCGCTGGGCATCGACGAGGCTGATCTGGGTGGCCTCGTTCTCCACCTCCTCGACGACGAGGAGCAGGCGCTGCAGGCGGGTCTCGCCGGTGCGCGGGTCGATCTCGGCGACGATCTCGTTCTCTGCACCATAGCGCGCCTTGGCGGCCTTGGTGATCGCCTCTTCCATCGCATGCAGCACGACCGACTTGTCGATCGACTTCTCGCGCGCCACGGCATCCGCGATCTGCAACAGTTCGAGCCTGTTGGCGCTCACGCCATAATCAGCCATTGTCGTCTTCGCTCCTCTCTTGCGAAATCTGGTCTTCGTCGATCTCGGCGCCGTCGCCATAACCCTTGGGCAGGCGAGCCTTGGCGGCCTCGATCAACGCGTCAGTCAAAACAAGCTTGGCATCGGAAATGTCGACGAAGGGAACGCCGATCAGCACCGGCTCCTTGGTCGCCCCTTCCGGGTTCTCGATGAACAGGCGCACCTCGCCCTCATGGTAGCCCTCGAGGGTTCCCTTGAAGCGCTTGCGGCCGGCGACGGGCACCGCCATGTCGACCTTCACCTCATGGCCGGCCCAGGCCTCGAAGTCGGACGGGCGCACCAGCGGCCGGTCGATGCCGGGCGAGGACACCTCGAGGTGATAGCGCGAGGCGACCACGTCCTCGACGTCGAGGATCGGCGACATGGCGCGGCTCACCGCCTCGCAGTCGTCGATGGTGAAGGTGCCGTCGGGGCGCTCCGCCATGATCTGCAGCGTCGGGCCGCTCATCTTCACCCGCACGAGCCTGAAGCCCATGTCGGCGAGCACGGGTTCGGCCAAGGCCGCCACCCGCTGCGCGGGGCCCGTCTCGCGGGCCAGTCTGGTTTCTGTTTCGGTCGTCATCGGAGCCCTTTCAGGCAATAAAAAAAGCGGGTCCCGGGACCGGGACCCACTCTCGATCTCCACTTTCGTGGCTATGTGAGTGAACCTAAGTTGGGCGGGATATACGCCCTCCGGACCCATTTCGCAAGGGGTGGTGGTTCATGCCCCACCCCGTCCGTGGCCCCCACCCCTGCCCCTCTCCCCCACCCCTGCCCCTCTCCCCCACCCC
>CAYYTH010000060.1:0-13706 GCA_964474665.1 uncultured Aestuariivirga sp. | reverse complement strand
CGATGGCCAAAGAGAAGTTCAACCGCGACAAGCCGCACTGCAACATTGGCACGATTGGCCACGTTGACCACGGCAAGACGTCGCTGACCGCAGCGATCACGAAGGTTCTGGCCGAGTCGGGCGGCGCCACGTTCACGGCGTATGACCAGATCGACAAGGCGCCGGAAGAGCGCGCCCGCGGCATCACGATCAACACCGCGCACGTCGAATACCAGACGCAGAAGCGCCACTATGCGCACGTCGACTGCCCCGGCCACGCCGACTATGTGAAGAACATGATCACGGGTGCCGCGCAGATGGACGGCGCGATCCTGGTGGTTTCGGCTGCCGACGGCCCGATGCCGCAGACCCGCGAGCACATCCTGCTCGCCCGCCAGGTCGGCGTTCCGGCGCTGGTGGTGTTCATGAACAAGTGCGACATGGTCGACGATCCGGAGCTTCTGGACCTGGTCGAGATGGAAGTGCGCGAGCTGCTGTCGTCCTACCAGTTCCCGGGCGACGACATTCCGATCATCCGCGGCTCGGCGCTCTGCGCGCTCGAGGGCAAGTCGCCTGAGCTCGGCCGTGATGCCGTGCTGAAGCTGATGGAAGCGGTCGACACCTACATTCCGCAGCCGGAGCGTCCGAAGGACCAGCCGTTCCTGATGCCGATCGAAGACGTGTTCTCGATCTCGGGCCGTGGCACGGTCGTGACGGGTCGCGTCGAGCGCGGCATCGTGAAGGTTGGCGAGGAAGTCGAGATCGTCGGCATCCGCGACACGCAGAAGACGACCGTGACCGGCGTCGAGATGTTCCGCAAGCTGCTCGACTCTGGCGAGGCTGGCGACAACATCGGCGCGCTGCTGCGCGGCGTTGACCGTGAGGGCGTCGAGCGTGGCCAGGTTCTGTGCAAGCCCGGCTCCGTGAAGCCGCACAAGAAGTTCAAGGCCGAGGCCTATATCCTGACGAAGGAAGAGGGTGGCCGTCACACGCCGTTCTTTGCCAACTACCGTCCGCAGTTCTACTTCCGCACGACCGACGTGACGGGCGTTGTGACGCTGCCGGCTGGCACGGAAATGGTGATGCCGGGCGACAACATCTCGTTCGACGTCGAGCTGATCACGCCGATCGCCATGGAAGAGAAGCTGCGCTTCGCCATCCGTGAAGGCGGCCGCACTGTCGGCGCCGGCGTCGTCGCCAAGATCACCGACTAAGGGCGGACAAAGAAATGCAACGTCAGAACATCCGTATCCGCCTCAAGGCCTTCGATCATCGCATCCTCGATACGTCGACGCGCGAGATCGTCAACACGGCCAAGCGGACCGGCGCGCAGGTGAGGGGCCCGGTGCCCCTGCCGACCCGGATCGAACGTTTCACCGTGAACCGTTCGCCCCACGTCGACAAGAAGAGCCGTGAGCAGTTCGAAATGCGGACCCACCGCCGCCTGCTCGATATCGTCGATCCGACCCCGCAGACTGTCGATGCTTTGATGAAGCTCGATCTCGCTGCCGGTGTCGATGTTGAAATCAAGCTCTAAGTTTTAGAGCTTTGAAGGAGTGAAGCGATGCGTTCTGGTCTCATCGCACAGAAGCTGGGTATGACCCGCATCTACACGGAAGAGGGCGTTGTCGTCCCCGTCACCGTGTTGAAGGTCGATAACTGTCAGGTCGTCGCGCAGAAGACGAGCGACAAGGACGGTTACACTGCCCTGCAGCTTGGTGCTGGCGTCCCGAAGATCAAGCGGCTGACCAAGGCCGAGCGTGGCCATTTTGCCGTGGCCAAGGTCGAGCCGAAGCGGAAGCTCAAGGAGTTCCGCGTGTCTCCGGACAACGTGATCCCGGTTGGTGCTGAAATCACCGTCGAGCATTTCGTGCCCGGCCAGTTCGTGGATGTGACCGCGACCTCGATGGGTAAGGGCTTCGCCGGCGGCATGAAGCGCTGGAACTTCGGCGGTCTGCGCGCCACGCACGGCGTGTCGGTCAGCCACCGTTCCATCGGTTCCACCGGTAACCGCCAGGACCCCGGCAAGGTCTTCAAGAACAAGAAGATGCCTGGCCACCTCGGTGCCGAGACCACCACGACGCAGAACATCGTCGTCGTCAAGACGGACCTCGACCGCGGCCTGATCATGGTCAAGGGCTCGGTTCCGGGCGTCAAGGGTGCGTGGGTTTCCGTGCGCGACGCCGTGAAGCGCAAGCTTCCGGACAGCGCTCCGAAGCCGGGCGCGTTCAAGCTTCCCGAAGCCGCCGCGGCTCCGGCAGCAGAGTAAGGGTTGACGGATATGAAAGCCGATATTCACACCATTGAGGCGAAGACCGCCGGCAGCATCGAGCTCGCCGACCACATCTTCGGTCTCGAGCCGCGCGCCGACCTGATCCACCGCGTGATCCAATGGCAGCTCAACAAGCGTCAGCAGGGTACCCACCAGGCCAAGTCGCGTGGCGAGATCTCCCGCACCACCAAGAAGCTCGGTCCCCAGAAGGGTTCGGGCGGTGCACGTCACGGTTCGCGCAAGGCTGGCATCTTCGTTGGCGGCGGCAAGGCCTTCGGCCCGCGCTCGCGCAGCCACGAGACCTCGCTGAACAAGAAGATCCGTGCCCTCGGCCTGCGCCATGCCATCTCGGCCAAGGCGAAGGACCAGTCGCTGCTGATCCTCGATGCCGCGGCCTCGGACGGCAAGACCAAGACTTTGGTCAATGCCTTCGAGAAGCTCGGCCTCGTCAACGCGCTGATCATTGACGGTGCCGCGGTGAACGACAGCTTCGCCAAGGCCGCCCGCAGCATCCCGAACATCGATGTGCTGCCGATCCAGGGCATCAACGTCTACGACATCCTGCGCCGCAAGAAGCTCGTGCTGACCAAGGCGGCCGTCGAAGCGCTGGAGGCGCGGTTCAAGTGAGCAAGGAACACTATTACGACATCATCAAGAGCCCCGCGATCACCGAAAAGGCGACGCTGGTCTCCGAGAGCAACACGGTCGTCTTCAACGTGGCCCGCGATGCCACGAAGCCGGCCATCAAGAAGGCGGTCGAAGGTCTCTTCGGCGTCAAGGTGAAGTCGGTCAACACGCTGGTGCGCAAGGGCAAGCAGCGTCGCTTCAAGGGCCAGCTGGCCATGCTGAGCGACGTCAAGAAGGCCTATGTGACCCTCGAAGAGGGCCAGCGCCTCGACGTCACGACCGGCCTCTGAGTGGTGAGATAGAACAATGGCACTCAAGACATTCAATCCGACCAGCGCCGGCCGCCGCCACCTGATCCAGGTGGACCGCAGCCAGCTGTGGAAGGGCAAGCCCGTCAAGTCGCTTGTCGAAGGCATCGCCAAGAACGGTGGCCGCGGCAACACCGGCCGCATCACGACGCGCGGCCAGGGCGGCGGTCACAAGAAGTCCTACCGCATGGTGGACTTCAAGCGGACCAAGCACGACATCGCTGCCGTGGTGGAGCGCCTGGAATATGATCCGAACCGCACCGCCTTCATCGCGCTGATCAAGTACGCCGATGGCGAGCTGTCCTACATCCTCGCGCCGCAGCGCCTGGCTGTCGGTGACTCCGTCATCTCCGGCAAGTCGGTCGACGTGAAGCCCGGCAATGCGATGCCGCTCGGCTCCATGCCGGTCGGCACCATCGTCCACAACATCGAGACGAAGCCCGGCAAGGGCGGCACGCTGGCCCGTTCGGCCGGCACCTACGCCATGGTGGCGGGCCGCGATCAGGGCTATGTCCTGCTGAAGCTGAAGTCGGGCGAAACCCGCATGGTCGACGCCACCTGCATGGCGGCTGTCGGCGCGGTGTCGAACCCGGACCACATGAACGAAGTCGTCGGCAAGGCTGGCCGCAACCGCTGGAAGGGCCATCGCCCGATCTCGCGCGGTATCGCCCGCAACCCGGTCGACCATCCGAACGGTGGCCGTACCAACGGCGGTAAGCACTGGGCTACGCCCTGGGGCAAGCCGACGAAGGGCACCAAGACCCGCTCCAACAAGCGGACCCAGAAGTTCATCGTGCGGTCGCGCCATGACCGCAAGAAGTCGCAGTAAGAGGTAGACCGTGACACGCTCTGTATGGAAAGGCCCGTTCGTGGACGGGTACCTCCTCAAGAAGGCAGATGCCGCTCGCGGCACCGGCGGACGCGCCCAGGCCATCAAGACCTGGTCCCGTCGTTCGACCATCCTGCCGCAGTTCGTGGGCCTGACGTTCCAGGTTCACAACGGCAACAAGTTCATTCCTGTCCTCGTGTCGGAGGAAATGGTTGGCCACAAGCTCGGCGAGTTCGCGCCGACCCGGACCTTCCATGGCCACACCGCCGGCGACAAGAAAGCCGGAGGCAAGTAAGCCATGAGCAAGAAAGCACGCCCGCGCGCTCTGCCGGACAACGAGGCGAAGGCCGTGACCCGGTCGATCCGCATCTCGCCGCGCAAGCTCAATGACGTGGCCTCGGAGATCCGCGGCATGAAGGTCGAGAAGGCGCTCGCCTACCTGACCTTCTCGCGCCGTCGCATCGCCAAGGACATCAAGAAGACGCTCGAGTCCGCGATCGCCAATGCCGAGAACAACCATGATCTCGACATCAACAACCTGGTTGTCGCCCAGGCGTGGGTGGGCAAGAACCTGGTCATGAAGCGCTGGATGCCCAACGCCCGTGGCCGCGTCGGCCGCATCGAGAAGTTCTTCAGCGAACTGACGATCATCGTCCGCGAAGTGCGTGAAGAGAGCAAGGAGGCCGCCTGATGGGTCAGAAAGTCAATCCGATCGGCCTGCGCCTCGGTATCAACCGCACCTGGGACTCCCGCTGGTTCGCCAATTCGCGCGAGTACGGCAAGCTTCTCCACGAGGACGTCGCGATCCGCGAATACCTCAAGAAGGAGCTGAAGCAGGCTGGCGTCTCCAAGATCCTGATCGAGCGTCCGCACAAGAAGTGCCGCGTCACGATCTACTCGGCCCGTCCCGGCGTGGTCATCGGCAAGAAGGGCGCGGACATCGAGAAGCTTCGCAAGAAGGTTCAGGACATGACCGGCTCGGAAGTGCATCTCAACATCGTTGAAGTGCGCAAGCCCGAGGTCGATGCGACGCTGGTGGCCGAGAACATCGCCCAGCAGCTCGAGCGCCGCGTGGCCTTCCGTCGTGCCATGAAGCGCGCCGTTCAGTCCGCGCAGCGCATGGGCGCCGAGGGCATCAAGATCACCTGCTCGGGCCGTCTCGGCGGTGCCGAAATCGCTCGTGTCGAATGGTACCGCGAGGGCCGCGTGCCGCTGCATACGCTGCGTGCCGACGTGGACTACGGCACCGCGACCGCCTTCACGACCTACGGCACCAACGGTGTGAAGGTCTGGATCTTCAAGGGTGAAATCCTTGAGCATGATCCGATGGCGCAGGACAAGCGCATGAACGAACCGGCCGATGCCGGCGCGTCCCGCGGCCGCCGTGACCGCGACGCGGCTTGAGGATTAAGGGTTAGCGAAAATGCTGCAACCAAAGCGTACCAAGTTCCGCAAGGCCTTCAAGGGCCGCATCCACGGTAAGTCGACCAGCTGCAACACGCTGGACTTCGGCGCCTTCGGCCTCAAGGCCGTCGAGCCGGATCGTCTTACCGCCCGCCAGATCGAGGCCGCCCGCCGTGCGCTTGCGCGTGGCATGAAGCGCGCCGGCCGCATCTGGATCCGCGTGTTCCCGGACGTGCCGGTTTCCAAGAAGCCGGCCGAAGTCCGCATGGGCTCCGGCAAGGGTTCGACGGAATACTGGGCGGCCCGCGTGAAGCCCGGCCGCGTGCTGTTCGAGATCGACGGCGTTCCGCGCGAAGTCGCGGAAGAGTCGCTGTCGCTCGCGGCCGCCAAGCTCCCGATCAAGACGCGCTTCGTCGCGCGTCTCGGCGAATAAGAAGGATGACCGCCATGAAGGCCACCGACATCCGCGTCATGACCAAGGACCAGGTCCAGGACGAAATCCTGAAGCTCAAGAAGGAGCAGTTCAATCTGCGCTTCCAGAAGGCGACGGGCCAGGTTGAGAACACCGCGCGCATCCGCCAGATCCGCCGCGACATCGCCCGTCTCAAGACGGTGCAGTCGCAGCAGGCCGCCGCGAAGTAGGAGAGAATAAAATGCCGAAGCGCATCCTGCAGGGCGTCGTGGTGAGCGACAAGAACGACAAGACGATCGTCGTGCTCGTCGAGCGCCGCCTGCGTCACCCGGTGCTCAAGAAGACGGTTCGTCTTTCGAAGAAGTACCATGCCCATGACGAGAAGAACGAAGCCAAGGCCGGCGACATCGTCCGCATCGAGGAGACGCGTCCGCTGTCCAAGCAGAAGCGTTGGGCCCTCGTCGAGAAGGTCGCCGCGGGTCAGGCTTAAAGGAAATTGGGGCGAAGGCCCCGAGAGTGAACGGGTGATCAGATGATCCAGCAAGAAACAAATCTCGATGTGGCGGATAATTCCGGCGCCCGCCGGGTCCAGTGCATCAAGGTGCTGGGCGGCTCCAAGCGCAAGTACGCCTCCGTCGGCGACATCATCGTGGTGTCGGTGAAGGACGCGATCCCGCGCGGCCGCGTGAAGAAGGGCTCGGTGATGAAGGCCATCGTCGTGCGCACCGCCAAGGACATCCGCCGCCCGGATGGCTCGGTGATCCGCTTCGACCGCAATGCCGCCGTGCTCATCAACGCACAGGGCGAGCCGGTCGGAACCCGTATCTTCGGGCCCGTGCCGCGCGAGCTGCGCGCCAAGAACCAGATGAAGATCATTTCGCTTGCACCGGAGGTGCTTTGATGTCGGCGAAACTCAAGATCCGTAAGGGCGACAAGGTCGTCGTCATTACCGGTAAGGACAAGGGCAAGCAGGGCGAAGTCATTCGCACCATCCCGTCCGAAAACCGCGCCGTGGTGCGCGGCATCAACGTGGCCAAGCGCCACCAGAAGCAGACAGCGTCCCAGGAAGGCGGCATCGTCTCGAAGGAGCTTCCGATCCAGGTTTCGAACCTGGCTCTGATCGATCCGAAGGACGGCAAGCCCACCCGCGTGGGCTACAAGACCCTGGGTGACGGCAAGAAGGTGCGCGTCGCCAAGCGTTCGGGAGAAGTGATCGATGGCTAAGGAAGAGGCAAAGAAGCCCGCGGCGAAGAAGCCGGCGGCTGAAGCCAAGACGAAGAAGGCCGAGAAGGCTGCTCCCGTCGCGAAGGCTGCTCCGGGTTCGGAGCAGGCTCCGGCCGACTACGTGCCGCGTCTGCGCAAGCACTATGACGAGGTTGTTCGCCCCGCGCTGATCAAGCAGTTCGGCTACGAGAACGCCATGCAGGTTCCGAAGATCACCAAGATCGTTCTGAACATGGGCGTGGGCGAGGCCACCACGGACTCGAAGCTCGTGAACGTCGCCGCGGCGGAACTGGAAAAGATCGCCGGTCAGAAACCCGTGATCACCAAGTCCCGCAAGGCCATCGCGCAGTTCAAGATCCGCGAGAACCTGGCGATCGGCACCAAGGTGACGCTCCGCAAGGTGCGGATGTATGAGTTCCTCGACAGGCTCATCAACATCGCGCTGCCGCGCGTGCGCGACTTCCGCGGCCTGACCGACCGCTCCTTCGATGGCAACGGCAACTATGCCTTCGGCATCAAGGAACACATCATTTTCCCGGAGATCGACTACGACAAGATCGATCGCGTCTGGGGCATGGACATCATCATCTGCACCACGGCGAAGAATGACGCCGAGGCCCGCGCGCTGATCGATGCCTTCAACTTCCCGTTCCGCAAGTCGGCCCGCAAGGCCGCTTAAGACAGTTCAAGCTGAGGTAAAGCCCATATGGCTAAGACGAGCTCGGTAGAGAAGAACAACCGCCGCCGCAAGATGGTGAAGCAGTACGCCAACAAGCGTGCGAAGCTGAAGGCGATCATCCAGAGCAAGGATGTCACCATGGAAGAGCGCTTCACGGCCCAGCTCAAGCTGGCCGAACTGCCGCGCAACTCCGCAAAGAACCGCATCCGCAACCGCTGTGAGGTTACGGGTCGTCCGCGTGCCTACTATCGTAAAGTCAAGATGTCGCGTCTGGCGCTGCGCGAAATGGCCAACCTGGGTCTGATCCCGGGCATGGTCAAGTCGAGCTGGTAACAGATACGGACTTCAGGAGAGAAGAATGAGTGTGAATGATCCGATCGGCGATATGCTGACTCGTATCCGCAACGCGCAGGAGCGTGGCAAGTCGAAGGTTTCGACGCCGCATTCCAAGCTGCGCGAGAACGTTCTGAACGTTCTGCAGGGCGAGGGCTTCATCCGCGGTTTCGCCGTTGTCCAGACGGGCAACAACAAGGCAGAGATCGAAGTGGAGCTGAAGTACTTCGACGGCGCTCCGGTTATCCGCGAGCTGCACCGTGTGTCGAAGCCCGGCCGCCGCGTGTATGTTTCCGTGGGTTCGCTGCCGACCGTCTACAACGGCCTCGGCATTTCGATCCTCTCGACGCCCAAGGGTGTGATGTCGGATGCCGACGCCCGCACCCACAACGTGGGCGGCGAAGTTCTCTGCACCGTGTTCTGAGGTCGCTCACATGTCTCGTATCGGAAAGAAACCAGTTCCCGTACCGGCCGGCGTGACCGTGAACCTTGCTGGCAGCAATGTTTCGGTCAAGGGCCCGAAGGGCGAGCTCAAGTTCGTGCTCACCGACCAGGTGATCGCCAAGATGGAAGAGGGCGCCGTCAAGGTCGACCCGAAGGACAAGACCAAGCTGGCCCGTTCGGCCTGGGGCATGTCCCGCACCATGATCGCCAACATGATCAAGGGTGTGACCGAGGGCTACTCCAAGACGCTCGAGATCACCGGCGTCGGCTATCGTGCGGCAGCCCAGGGCAAGACCCTGAACCTGGCGCTCGGCTACAGCCACGACATCAACTATCCGGTCCCCGAAGGCATCGAAATCAAGACGCCGAAGCCGACCGAGATCGTGATCACCGGCATCGACAAGCAGCGCGTCGGGCAGGTTGCGGCCGAGATCCGCGACTTCCGCGGCCCCGAGCCCTACAAGGGTAAGGGCGTCAAGTACGCCGGCGAATACATCTTCCGCAAGGAAGGCAAGAAGAAGTAAGGGATGGCCATGGCTACGAAATCTCAAGACCTGCGCAAGGCCCGCGTCCGCAAGGCGCTCGCGGCCCGTGGTGCGCTTCGTCCCCGGCTGTCGGTGTTCCGCTCGTCCAAGAACATCTATGCCCAGATCATCGACGATGCGAAGGGCGTGACGGTTGCCGCCGCGTCCTCGATCGAGAAGGACCTGAAGGGCAAGATCAAGACCGGCGCCGACAAGGACGCCGCGGCTGCGATCGGAAAGCTCATCGCCGAGCGTGCGATCAAGGCCGGCGTCAAGGACGTCGTGTTCGATCGTGGCGGTTACCTCTATCACGGGCGCGTCAAGGCGCTCGCAGACGCTGCCCGCGAGGGCGGCCTGAACTTCTAATCTCCGGCGAAAGATAGGCAGAGAGCAATATGGCTAAGGAACGTTCGGAGCGCGGTGACCGCAAGGACCGTGACAACCGTGAAGAGCGGGACAGCGAGTTCATCGACAAGCTCGTCCACATCAACCGCGTCGCCAAGGTGGTGAAGGGCGGCAAGCGCTTCGGCTTTGCAGCCCTCGTCGTCGTCGGCGACCAGAAGGGCCGTGTGGGCTTTGGCCACGGCAAGGCACGTGAAGTGCCGGAAGCCGTGCGCAAGGCCACCGAGTCGGCGAAGCGCGGGCTGATCCGCGTGCCGCTGCGCGAAGGCCGCACGCTGCATCATGACATCGATGGCCGCTGGGGTGCGGGCAAGGTGACGCTGCGCACCGCCCCTCCCGGCACCGGCATCATCGCCGGCGGCCCGATGCGTGCCGTCTTCGAGTCGGTGGGCATGGCGGACGTGGTCGCAAAGTCCAAGGGCTCGTCCAACCCCTACAACATGGTCCGCGCCACCTTCGACGCCCTGAAGAAGCAGACGAGCCCGCGCGCCGTCGCCTCTCGCCGCGGCAAGAAGGTTGCCGATGTCCTGGGTCGCCGCGGCGGCTCGGCCGTGGCCGAGTAAGAAGGAAACTGATCATGGCGAAAGCTCCGGCCAAGAAGGCCGCTTCGAAGACCGTGACCATCCAGCAGGTCGGAAGCCCTGCGCGCCGCCCGGCTGAACAGCGTGCGACGCTGGTCGGCCTCGGCCTCAACAAGATGAACAAGACCTCGACCCTCCAGGACACCCCGGCGGTTCGTGGCATGATCGCCAAGGTCGCGCACCTCGTGCGCGTCGTGGAATAAGGAAGAGCGACCATGAAGCTCAATGAGATCGCCGACAATCCCGGTTCCCGCCATGCCAAGAAGCGTGTGGGCCGTGGCATCGGTTCCGGCCTCGGCAAAACCGCGGGCCGTGGCGGCAAGGGCCAGACGGCCCGCAAGGGTGGCGCGAAGGCCGGCTTCGAAGGCGGCCAGATGCCCATCTACCGTCGTCTGCCGAAGCGCGGCTTCAACAAGCCGAACCAGGTGGAATACAACGAGGTGAACCTGTCTCTCGTGCAGGCCGCCATCGATGCGAAGCGCCTCGACGCCAAGGCCCCGGTGAATGCCGCTGCCCTCGTCGCCGCCGGCGTCATCTCCGCCCCCAAGGGCGGTGTGCGCCTGCTGGGCAAGGGCGAGCTGAAGGCCAAGGTGGCTTTCGAGGTCTACCATGCGACGGCCGGCGCCATTGCGGCGGTCGAAAAGGCCGGCGGCTCGGTGAAGCTGCTGAAGCCCGCCGAAAAGGCGACCGAAGCGAAGTAAGCTTGCAGGCACTGGTGAGGGGCCCCACATAGGGGCCCCAAGACCGTTGCGAGGACGATGAAATGGCATCAGCCGCAGAACAACTTGCTGCAAACCTGAACTTCGGTGCGCTCGCCAAGTCGGAAGACTTGAAGAAGCGGATCTGGTTCACGCTGGGCGCACTCATCGTCTATCGCCTCGGCAGCTATATCCCCATTCCGGGCGTGGACGCGATCCAGCTCGCGAAATTCGCGGCACAGAATTCGAACGGCATCCTTGGCTGGGTGAACAACCTGGCCGGCGGCGCACTTGGCCGCATGGCGATCTTCGCCCTCAACATCATGCCCTATATCTCGGCCTCCATCATCATTCAGCTGATGAGCTCGGTGTCCCCGCAGCTCGAGGCGCTGAAAAAGGAAGGCGAGCAGGGCCGCAAGAAGATCAACCAATACACCCGCTACGGCACTGTGCTGCTGGCCGTGCTTCAGTCCTACGGCATCGCCGTCGGCCTCGAGGGGCAGGGGAACATCGTCGTCGATCCGGGCATGTTCTTCCGCATCTCCACCGTTATCACCCTGACCGGCGGCACGGTCTTCCTGATGTGGCTTGGCGAACAGATCACGTCGCGCGGCATCGGCAACGGCATCTCGCTGATCATCTTCGCCGGCATCGTGGCCAATCTTCCCAGTGGTCTTGCGGGGCTTCTGGAACTGGGCCGCACCGGCCAGGTGTCGACCTTCGTTATCCTCGGCATCATCCTGCTGGCCTTCGCCGTCATCGCCTTCATCGTGGTGATGGAGCGTGCCCAGCGCCGCCTGCTGATCCAGTATCCCAAGCGCCAGGTCGGCAACAAGATGTTCCAGGGCGAAAGCTCTCATATGCCGCTGAAGCTCAACACCTCAGGCGTCATCCCGCCGATTTTCGCCTCGTCGCTGCTTCTGCTGCCCATCACCGTCGCGAACTTCTCACAGGGGCAGGGCCCGGAGTGGCTGAACTCGCTGACGGCCATGCTCGGCCACGGCCAGCCGCTGTTCCTGCTGCTCTATGCGCTGCTCATCATCTTCTTCGCCTTCTTCTACACCTCGATCATGTTCAACCCGGTCGAGACGGCGGATAACCTGAAGAAGTATGGCGGTTTCATTCCCGGCATCCGCCCGGGCGAGCGGACCGCGGAATACATCGACTATGTGCTGACTCGCATTACCGTCATCGGTGCGCTTTATCTGGTGGTGGTGTGCTTGTTGCCTGAATTCCTGATCGGCTACACGGGCGTTCCCTTCTACTTCGGCGGCACCTCGCTGCTGATCGTCGTGAGCGTCACCATGGATACCGTCGCCCAGGTGCAGGGACACCTTCTGGCCCAGCAGTACGAGGGCCTGATCCGGAAGTCCAAGCTCAGGGGTAGCAAGCGGTGAACATCATTCTTCTCGGTCCTCCGGGTGCGGGCAAAGGCACACAGGCCAAGCTTATCGAAGACAAGCATGGCATGAAGCAGCTCTCCACGGGTGACATGCTGCGTGCTGCCGTCGCCGCCGGAACCGAGACGGGCCGCAAGGCCAAGGAGATCATGGACCGGGGCGAACTCGTTCCGGACGCCGTGGTGGTGGGCATCATCGCCGATCGGCTCGATCAGCCCGACGTGAAGAAGGGCTTCATCCTCGACGGCTTCCCCCGCAACACGGCCCAGGCCGAGGCGCTGGACGGGATGCTGACCGGCAAGGGCCTGAAGCTCGACGCCGTCATCGAGATGAAGGTGGATGACGAGGCGCTCGTGGAGCGCATCACCGGCCGTTATACCTGTGCCAACTGCGGCAAGGGTTATCACGACCGGTTTGAACAACCCAAGGTTTCAGGCGTATGCGATGTGTGTGGGGGAACCCAGTTCACGCGCCGCGCCGACGACAACGAGAAAACGGTCCGTGACCGCCTCGCTGTCTACAACAAGCAGACCGCGCCGCTGGTTCAGTATTATGGCGGAACGGGAAAGCTGAAGACGATCGACGGCATGGCGGACATCGCAGTGGTGACCCGCCAGATCGAAGGTGTGCTGAAGGGCGTTTGAGATCCGATTTTGCGCGGTTCTGGAGTTGACGCGAAAGCGATTCCCCTCTAGATACCGGGCCAATCTCGGTCGAGGACAGGCTGGCTTCAGGGGGAATGACCCCTTGGGGTACGGCCTTATGCCTTTGGAAGCGACCGGTCGATGCTGAAAACAGATGCGAAGTCAGCGGTATAAACCGTTGAAGTGATTAGGAGAACAGGCGTGGCCCGTATTGCAGGCGTCAACATTCCGACCAACAAGCCGGTGGCGATCTCGCTCCGCTATATCTATGGCATCGGCCCGGTGAACGCGGTCGAGATCTGCGACAAGACGAAGATCGAGCCGACGAAGCGCGTGAACGAGCTCTCGGATGCCGAGGTTCTCGCGATCCGTGAAGTCATTGACCGTGACTACGTGGTCGAGGGTGACCTGCGCCGCGAAGTCTCGATGAACATCAAGCGCCTCGTCGACCTGGGCTGCTATCGCGGCCTGCGTCACCGCAAGGGCCTGCCGGTCCGCGGCCAGCGCACCCACACCAACGCCCGCACCCGCAAGGGTCCCGCCAAGGCAATCGCCGGCAAGAAGAAGTAAAGGCTGAAAGAACATGGCTAAGGAAGCTGCACGTCCGCGCCGCAAAGAGCGCAAGAACATTTCCTCCGGCGTCGTCCACGTGAACTCGTCGTTCAACAACACGATGATCACCATCACCGACGTTCAGGGCAACGCGATCGTCTGGTCGTCCTCGGGCAAGCTTGGCTTCAAGGGCTCGCGCAAGTCGACGCCCTATGCCGCGCAGGTTGCTGCCGAGCAGGTTGGTCGCGCCGCCATGGAGCATGGCATGCGCACCGTCGAGGTCGAGGTTTGCGGTCCGGGTGCGGGTCGTGAGTCGGCTCTCCGCGCGTTGCAGGCCTGCGGCCTCCAGGTCACCTCGATCCGCGACGTGACCCCGATCCCGCACAACGGCTGC
>CAYYTH010000059.1:0-15056 GCA_964474665.1 uncultured Aestuariivirga sp. | reverse complement strand
CAACTGTTGCACTTCAAATGTGAATCCACCTCCCGGCCTTCGCCGGGATGACGGGTGAAGGGGGCATCTCCGCGCCATGACGCTTCCGCATCCGCACCCCGCCCTGCGCGCCCTTGTTCGCCCCCCGAGACTCCGCCATCCTCCGCCCAACGGGGGAGGCACGACATGAACATTCTGGTCATCGGCGGCGGCGGCATGGTCGGCGTCAAGCTGATCAACAGGCTGGCGAAGGACGGCAGGCTGGGCGACGCGCCCATCGCCAAGATCATTCGCCACGACGTGGTGCTGTCGCCGCCGCCGCCGGCCTCGTCCTTCCCCATCGAGACGCTGATCGGCGACCTCTCGTCGCCCGGCGAGGCCGAGACGCTGGTGGCGCTGAAGCCCGACGTGATCTTCCATCTCGCAGCCATCGTCTCCGGCGAGGCCGAGGCCGACTTCGAGAAAGGCTACCGGATCAACCTCGATGGTACCCGCTATCTGTTCGAGGCGATCCGCAAGGCGGGCGTCACGGGTTACAGGCCGAAGGTGATCTTCACCTCCTCGATCGCGGTGTTCGGCGCGCCCTTCCCGGAGGCCATTCCAGACGAGTTCTTCAACACCCCGCTCACCAGCTATGGCACGCAGAAGACGATCTGCGAGCTGCTGCTCGCGGATTACTCCCGCCGTGGCTTCTTCGACGGCGTAGGCCTGCGCTTCCCCACGATCTGCGTGCGACCCGGCAAGCCCAACCTGGCGGCCTCGGGCTTCTTCTCCAACATCATCCGCGAGCCACTCGCCGGCCAAGAGGCGGTGCTGCCGGTTCCGGAGGACGTGCGCCACTGGCACGCCAGCCCCCGCGCCGCCGTGAACTTCCTCATCCATGCCGCGACCATGGACACCGCCGCGCTGGGCCCGCGCCGCAACGTGACCCTGCCCGGCGCCTCCTGCACGGTGGGCGAACAGATCGCGGCGCTGCGCAAGGTGGCGGGCGACAAGGTGGCCGCGCGCATCAGGCGCGAGCCCAACGAGACCATCATGAAGATCGTGGCGGGCTGGCCGCGGAACTTCGAGGCGAAGCGCGGGCGCGAACTGGGCTTCAAGGCCGAGAACAGCTTCGAGGACATCATCCGCGTCCACATCGAGGACGAGCTCGGCGGCAAGATCGCCTGATGGGCCGCACCGCCACCGTGGCGCAACTGGCGCCCTTCTCGATCGCCGTGCTCACCGGCGCGGGCGCCGACAAGGAGTCCGCCGAGGCCGCCACCTGGGCCATGCTGCATGCCTCGCTCCATGGGGTGGACAGCCATGGCATCCGCCTCCTGCCCTGGTATGCCGACTGCCTGCGGAATGGCATTGCCAAGCCGAAGCCCAGTGTCACCGTCAGCCACCCGCGCCGCGCTGTGGCGCTGGTCGATGCCGACGATGGCCTGGGCCACATCGCCATGTACCGCGCCATGGACGAGGCCTGCGCCATTGCCCGCGACTGCGGGATCGGCATGGCGAGTGTCATCAACTCCACCCATTTCGGCGCGGCGGGGGCCTATACGCTGGCCGCGGCGGATGCGGGATTCATCGGCTTTGCCTGCTGCAATTCTGGCGCCTTCGTGGTGCC
Source organism: uncultured Aestuariivirga sp. (assembly GCA_964474665.1). Classification (GTDB taxonomy): domain Bacteria; phylum Pseudomonadota; class Alphaproteobacteria; order Rhizobiales; family Aestuariivirgaceae; genus Aestuariivirga. The sequence continues at coordinate 13,465 of CAYYTH010000059.1, read as the reverse complement.
GCATGGCGGATCGAAGCCCATCCACGGCACCAGCCCCATCTCGCTCGCGGCCCCCAATCCCGGAGGCGAACCCTTCCTGCTCGACATGGCCACAAGCTCCGTACCGTGGAACAAGGTCCTGAGGTATCGGACCGAAGGCATTGAATTGCCGGAAGGCGTGGCGGTCGACGCCACGGGCACCTTCGTCACCGACCCCAACCGCGCGGTGGCCCTCGCGCCGGTCGGCGGACAGGACTTCGGCTACAAGGGAGCGGGCCTGGCCGGGCTCACCGAGGTGCTCGGCGGCATCCTCACCGGCATGCGGCTGTCCTCCGACCAGGACGGGCTGGCACTGGGTGACACCAAGGTGGGGCATTTCGTGATGGCCATCGACCCCACGCTGTTCATGACGCTCGAGGCCTTCGGGCTGGGCGTCCAGACCTATATCGAGCGCTTCAAGGCCCAGCCCGGTACCTATGCGGCAGGTGGCCCCGAATGGGAGCGCCGCCGCCGGCGCGAGGCCGAGGGCATTCCACTGCCCGACGGGCTTTACGCCGAACTCGCCGATGCTGCCGCCAGGGCCGGCGTGCCACTGGCGTTCTGATGGCACCTGAGCTGACGGAGAACAGGACGCGCGGCATCCTGTGGATGCTGGCCACCATGTTCTGCTTCATCACGCTCGACACGCTGATGAAGTATCTCATGGAGAGCTATTCACTGGTGCAGGTGACCTGGGCCCGGTTCTTCTTCGCCACCATCGTGGGCGTCGTGGCCTGCGGGCCGCGCCTGCGCCAGCTGGCGGTGAGCCGCCACCCGAAGCAGCAACTGCTGCGCTCGGTCTTCCTGATGTCGACGACAGGCTTCTTCAATGCCGGCATCCGCACCACGCCGCTGGCGACGGCCACCACCATCATGTTCCTCAACCCCGTGCTGGTCACCGTTCTCGCCATTCCGCTGCTGGGCGAGAAGGTGGGGCTGCAGCGCTGGATCGGGGTGTTCCTCGGCTTCCTGGGCGCCGTCGTGGTGGTCCAGCCCTGGGAAGAAGGCATGGGCGCCTATGGCTATGGCACGATCTTCCTGCTGATCGCGGCGGTGCTGAACGCCAACTACCAGATTCTCACCCGGCGGGTGCGCGGCGACGACCCGCTCACCTCGCTGCTCTACACAGCGACGGCGGGAGCCGTGGTGACCAGCGCGCTTGTGCCCTGGTTCTGGGAATGGCCGACGGCCTTCGACTGGCTGCTGCTGATGGGCACCGGGCTCGCCGGCGGGCTCGGCCACCTGTTCCTCATCCGATCCTTCCGGGCGGCACCCGCTTCCGTTGTGGCGCCCTTCTCCTATTCCTCGCTGCTGTGGGCCACGATCTTCGGCTTCGTCATCTGGGGTGACTGGCCGGACCTGTGGACGTGGGCGGGAGCAGCCCTTATCATCCTGTCGGGACTCTACATCTTTTCGAGGGAACGAAGGGCATGAAGACCGTTGAATTCACCGCCATGAAGGATGGTACGAAGGACGAGTACCTGTTCCTCAAGCCGCTCGAGGACGAGCACATCAAGGGCACGGCCGACCGCGTGCTGCGCGAACTGCGCCTGCAGGAGGAGGAGACTCTGCCCGGCTACAAGATCAGCCGGCTCACCCACGGCCTGCAGTCGGCGACCCGCGCCCTGAACGAGGGTGCTGACATCGACTGGGTGGTGGGCGCCCTCCTCCATGACATCGGCGACGGCCTCGCGCCGCAGAACCACGACAAGTTCGCCGCCGAAATCCTGCGCCCCTACATGCGCGAGGAGGTGGTCTGGACGGTGGAGCACCACGCCTCGTTTCAGATGTATTATTACGCCCACCACTATGGCTGGAACCAGCACGAGCGCGAGAAGTACCGTGCCTCGCCCTACTATCAGTCCTGCGTGGACTTCTGCGAGCGTTGGGACCAGTCCTCCTTCGACCCGGCTTATCCCACCAAGGACCTCGACTTCTTCGTGCCGATGGTGCGGGAGGTGTTTTCGCGCAAGGCCCATGACCCGGCCGTGCAGCAGAAGGGCGTGGTGAAGGGCATTCCGCCCGTGGTGGCAGCTGCCGAATAGGGCCCCGCGCCGCAAGCAGACCTGAAATGCCGCGCGCTGGCTGGCAGGCGCACCGCGAGCCAGCCAAGCTGGGGCAATGAATCAGACTTCCGCCGCCCTGAGCCGCAACCTGATCGGCGTCCTGTCGCTGTGCCTTGGGGTCTTCGTGTTCTCCACGCAGGACGCGATCCTCAAGGCGCTGAGCGGCAGCCATGCCGTGACGCTCGCCATCGTGCTGCGCTCGCTGGTCGGACTGCCGATCCTCCTCGCCGTGGTCCACTACGAGAGCGGCCTCAAGGCGCTGCGCACGCGGAACTGGAGGCTCCTCATCGCCCGCGGGCTGATCCTCCTCACGTCCTACACCACCTACTACATGGCCTTCCCGGCGCTGCCGCTGGCGGAGGCCGTCGCGCTGTTCTTCACCTCGCCGATCTTCGTCACCATCCTGGCCGCGCTGTTCCTTCGGGAGAAGGTGACATTGAAGGCCTGGGCCGCGGTGATCATGGGCTTCGTCGGCGTGCTGATCATCCTGCGGCCCGGCACCGGGCTGTTCGAGCCCGCTGCGCTGCTGAGCCTGCTGAGCGCCGCCGCCTATGCGCTCTCCATGGTGCTGGCGCGGCGCTACAGCGCCGATGAATCCACCGCCGTCATGGCCTTCTACGTCAACGGGGTCTACATGGTGGCGGCGGCCGGCATCGCGCTGCTATTTCACCTGCTCGGCATCACCCATGCCGCACATCCGAGCCTCGAGTTCCTGGTCCGCCCCTGGGCCATGCCCGATGTCACCGACCTTGCCCTGATGGGCCTGTGCGGCGTCATCGCTGCGATGGGCATGATGCTCCTCACCCATGCCTATCGCCTGGCGCGGGCGAACCTCGTCACCGTGTTCGAATACACCGGCATGCTGTGGGTGCCGCTCTGGGGCTTCCTGTTCTTCCAGGAAGTCCCGCGCTGGACCACGGTCGCCGGGACGATCATCATCATCGCCGCCGGGATCTTCGCCGTGCGGAACGCGAAGGGCTGACCTATTCCGCAGCCTGCTTCCGCTGCCCCAGCAGCTTCATGGCAGCGCCGAACCTCGCCTGCGCCTGCCCTGCCTTGTCGGCGGTGAGGCGTACCTTCATCAACATGCGGCCATCCTCGAAGCTGCGACGGCTCAGCACCTCGCCACGGTCATGGAGCCACGCCTGGCCCTGACCGTCCTCCGGATCGAGGAGGACTTCGTAGATCGTGTCCTCGGCACCGAGGCGGCCCTCGATGAGCTCAAGCAGCGGCCCGAGCCCCTCGCCCGTGACAGCCGACACGAGCACGGTGCCGGGCTTGCGCAGCGCCTGCGCCTCGCGGGCGGCGCGCTCCTCCGGGGGCAGCAGGTCCAGCTTGTTCCAGACTTCGATGATGTGCGAGCGGCGGAGCTCGTCGATGCCGAGTTCCTCCAGCACGCGGTTCACGTCCTCCGCCTGCGCCTCCGAGTCCTCGTGCGCGATGTCGCGGACGTGGAGGATGACATCCGCCGAGAGCACCTCCTCCAGCGTGGCGCGGAAGGCGGCGATGAGAGAGGTCGGCAGGTCCGAGATGAAGCCGACCGTATCCGACAGGATGATCTTCCGGCCATGCGGCAGCTGGATCACACGCATGGTAGGGTCGAGCGTTGCGAAGAGCAGGTCCTTGGCCAGCACTTCAGCCCCGCTCAAGCGATTGAACAGGGTCGACTTGCCGGCATTGGTGTAGCCAACGAGCGCCACTACCGGATAGGGCACGCGCGCCCTGCCCTTGCGGTGCAGCGCGCGGGTCTTCTTGACGCTTTCGAGTTGCCCCTCGATGCGGCTGATGCGTTCCTGGATGAGGCGGCGGTCGGCCTCGAGCTGGCTTTCACCCGGACCGCCGAGAAAGCCGAAGCCGCCGCGCTGGCGTTCGAGATGGGTCCAGGAGCGGACGAGACGGCTCTTCTGGTATTGCAGATGCGCCAGCTCGACCTGCAGCGTGCCCTCGCGCGTCGAGGCGCGCCGGCCGAAGATCTCGAGGATGAGGCCGGTGCGGTCGAGCACCTTCGCCCCCCACTCCTTTTCGAGGTTCCTCTGCTGGATGGGCGAGAGCTGGGCGTTGACCACGACGAGTTCGGCCTCGGTCTCCTTCACCACCTCGGCGATCTCGGCGACCTTGCCCGAACCCAACAGCGTGGCGGGCTTGGGCGCCGTGACCGGGGCCACGATGGCGGCCTCAACCTCGAGGTCGATGGCGAGGGCGAGGCCCACGGCCTCCTCCAACCGCGCCTCGACGGCGCGGTCGGAGGTGGGCGGTGCATTGCGGTCACGCCGGTCGACGTGGAGGACAATTGCGCGGGTCGCGGCCTTGCCTTCAATCTGGAAGTCGACGCCGCCGCCGCTTCCCCTCTTGCCTCGCGTCGTCAACCGCCTGCCTGCTCCTCGTCGAAGAGACTGATCGGGCCGCCCGGCATGATCGTCGAAATCGCGTGCTTATAGACCAGCTGTGACATGCCGTCCCGGCGCAGGAGAACGCAGAAGTTGTCGAACCAGGTGATCACGCCCTGGAGCTTGACGCCGTTGACGAGAAACACCGTCACCGGAATCTTCTGCTTGCGCACGTGGTTGAGGAAAGTGTCCTGCAGGTTCTGCTGTTTTTCTTGGGCCATCTTTTTTTGTCCTGTTCTCTTATCCGGGCCATGGGCGGCGGGAGTCAGCCTAACATATAAGGGTCAGGAGGAAAATTTCACAGTTCCGTGTCCTCCTCGCTGCGGCCGGTGAGGCCGAGTAGCTTGATCTTGCGGTGAAGAGCCGAGCGTTCCATGCCGATGAACTGGGATGTGCGTGAAATATTCCCGCCGAAACGGCCCAGCTGCGCCGTGATGTAGTCCCGCTCGAAGGCCTCGCGCGCCTCACGTAACGGCAGAACCAGCAGATGCTCGATGCCGAAGGTTGCGGCCGCCGCGCCCGCGCCACCCGTATCGGAGGGCAGCATGGAGGCGCTTATCTCCGACGTGCCCTCGCCGCTGGCGAGGATCAGGATGCGTTCCACGTTGTTGCGAAGTTCGCGCACGTTGCCCGCCCACTCGCGTGTCTGCAGCACGGCAATGGCATCCTCCGCGAACTTGCGCATCGGCTGACCCGAGGCCGACGAATAGCTCTTGGTGAAGTGGTGGATGAGCTCGGGAATGTCCTCCCGGCGTTCGGCGAGGCCCGGTACCTCGATCGGCACGACTCCGAGGCGATGATAGAGATCCTCGCGGAAACGGCCCACCTGGATCAACCCCGGCAGGTCGCGGCTGGTGGATGAGACGACGCGGATATCGACCTTCACTTTCTTGGCGCCGCCGACGCGCAGGAAGGTCTGGTCGACCAGCACGCGGAGCACCTTGCCTTGTGTTTCGAGCGGCATGTCGGCAAGCTCGTCGATATAGAGGGTGCCGCCATGGGCCTCCTCCAGCGCGCCGACGCGACGCGTGGCGCCCGACCCGTCCTCGACGCCGAACAGCTCCTCCTCCATGCGCTCGGGCGCCATGGCGGCGGCGGAGAGCGTCACGAAGGGACCATTGGCACGCAGCGACAAAGCATGAAGCGTGCGCGCGGCAAGCTCCTTGCCGGCCCCCATGGGACCTGTGATCAGCACGCGGCTGTTGGAGGGGGCGATCTTCTTCAGCAACTGGCGCAGCTGGCGCATGGCGGCGGAATTGCCAAGCAGCTCCGTCTCGGCACCAGAACGGCCCTTCAGCTCCTCGTTCTCGCGCTTCAGGCGCGAGGTTTCGAGCGCGCGGCCGACGACCAGGATGAGGCGATCCGCCTTGAAGGGCTTCTCGATATATTCATAGGCGCCGCGCTTGATGGCGGCGACCGCGGTCTCGATGTTGCCGTGGCCGGAGATGATGATGACCGGCACCTCCGGATGTTTCTCCTTGATGATGTTCAGGAGATCGAGGCCATCGAGCTTCGAGCCCATCAGCCAGATATCGAGGATGATGAGCGACGGACGGCGCTGCGCAACCTCGGCCAGAGCCGCGTCGGAATTATGCGCAAGGCGCGTCTCGTAGCCTTCATCTTCCAGGATGCCCGCTATGAGCTCCCGGATGTCGGCCTCGTCATCGATGATGAGGATATCTGCTGCCATTCAAGGTCCCTGCACTTTCATTCGGCCGCGTCCGACTGGGCGGCAATCTTGTCGAAGAGGAGCGTGACACGGGCGCCCTGGATGCCACCGGTCGGCGGCGCATCCTCCAGCACCAGGCGGCCACCGTGCTCCTCCATGATGCGCTTGACGATGGCGAGGCCGAGTCCCGTGCCCTTCTCGCGCGTCGTCATGTAGGGTTCGGCCAGCCTGTGGCGGTTCTCGCGCGGGAGCCCGATGCCGTTGTCGGTGACGCGGATGAAGGGATGCCCATCCTGTGTCCCGGCGATGACCTCGATGTGACCGCGCGGCTCGGGTTCGGCCTGCAATCTTGTCTCGATCGACTCGCGGGCGTTCTTGACCAGGTTGGTGATGGCCTGGGTGATGAGGCGGCGATCGAAGGGGAAGACGAACTCGCCGTGGCTGACATCGAGCTCGATGTCGATATCGGAGGACGACACACGCTGCAGAACCGTCGCCTCGCGCACGATGGAGGCAAGTTCCTGGGGCTCCGGAATGGCCTTCGGCATGCGGGCGAAGGACGAGAACTCGTCCACCATGCGACCGATGTCGCCTACCTGGCGGATGATGGTGTCGGTGCACTGATCGAAGACATGCTTGTCGGTGTGGATCTGCCCGCCATACTTGCGCTTCAGGCGCTCGGCCGACAGCTGGATCGGCGTCAGCGGGTTCTTGATCTCATGTGCGATGCGGCGGGCGATGTCGGCCCAGGCCGAATTGCGCTGTGCCGAGACGAGGTCGGTGATGTCGTCGAAGGTGAGCACGTGGCCATGAGCCGCATCCTCGGAGCTTTCCGTCGTCACCCGCGCGAAGAGGCTGCGGCTCTCGCCCTTTCGCTCGATGTCGACCTGGCCTTCGGCGAACCCCGAGGGGCGCGTCAGCGCCTGCTCGAAGATCGGGAGGAAGGGTTCGAGGGCCACCTCGGCCGGCTCGCCGATGAGTTCGTCCTCGCTGCGGCCGAGCAGGTTGAGGCCGGAGCGGTTGACCAGAGAGATGCGACCGGTTGGATCGATGCCGATGACGCCGGCGCTGACGCCGGCCAGCATCGCCTCGGTGAAGCGGCGGCGGGCATCGATCGCGTCGCTCGCGGCGACGAGGTCATCGCGCTGCTGTTTGAGGTGATCGGTCATCAGGTTAAAGGTGCTGGACAGCGTCTGCAGGTCCTTCGGGCCTTCCACCACCGTCACCTTGGCATCGAGCTCGCCACCCGACACCCGGCGCGCGGCATCGAGCAGGCGCACCACGGGGGCCACCACCTTGTCGGAGAACCACAGGCCCACCCAGATGGCCGCGAGAAGCAGGATGAAGCCGACGAGTGCGAACATCATGCCGAAGGTGAGCTGGACGCCGAGCCGCTGCGACATCAGCCGGTCGTATTCCTTCTTCGCCTCTTGCGCGTCGCGCAGCTGCTTCTGGATCGACGGATTGATGATCCGGTAGACCATCAGATAGGCATTGCCGAAATTCGGCAGCTTGATGAGGCCGCGCACCACGTTGCCGCCCTCACCCGGCTGGATCACCACAAGTTCGCCCTTGTCGGCCTGTTCCAGAGCGGCCTTGCTGGGCGGGAAGAAGGCAAAACTCTCCCGCGCCACGACGCGGGCGATGAACTCCTGCTTGCCGTCCTTCTGCTTCGTCGGATCAAACACGAAAATGGCCGGCAGGCCGTGCAGCAAGGCGTGATTTGCCACCCGGCGCGTGAAATTGTTGGGGTCCTTCTCGAAGAGCTCCCGATGCTGGGACAGGTCGGCGGAGATTTGCGCGACGTCGTTGCGGACGGCTTCGCCGTGATCATGCACGTAGGTCTCAGCCACATAGACCGCGGAATCGACGATGGCGCGGGTGCGCTGGGAGAACCATGAATCGAGGCCACGGTTGAGCGTGACCGTCGCGAAGACAGCCACCACGATGGCCGGAACCACCGCGATCACGCTGAAGAGAGACACCAGGCGAAGCTGCAGGGAGGCGCCCGGCGTTCCGTTGCGGCGCTCGATCAGCAGGAACAGGATCTGCCCGAGGATGAGCAATGCGAGAACCAGCAGAACGGCGCCGTTGATCAGCATCAGCAGCAGCGTGTTCTCGGACGTCGGGGTGATCGGCGTCATCCCCGTGAGGATGGCGAAGGTCGCCAGGCCGCATGCCACGCCCGCCAGCACGAGCACGAAGCCGCTCACGCCGGTAAAGCGACGGACGCGGTCGAGCAACCTGTTGTGGGCCTGTTCGATCATGCAACCTGTTCAGCAGAACCTGTTGCAGGAAATCAACACCAAATGTGGCCTATTTGCGACAGTTCCGTAGCGTCAGCCGAGGCCACGAACAACCTTGACCTGACGGTCGCGCAGTTTCACCCGCAGCGTATTCCGGTTGATGCCGAGAAGATCCGCCGCACGCAGCTGGTTGCCGGACGTCGCCGCCAGCACCGCGCGCAACAGGGCCGGCTCGACATCGGCGAGGATACGCTCATAAAGCCCCGCCGGCGGCAGTCCCGTGCCGAAGCTTGCAAAATAGCGCGCCAGATAATTCTCCATGAATTCCGGAAGGCTGGCCCCGCCGAGATCGATCGGCTCCACCCCTTGCTGGACGGGAAGCGCCGAGAGCTCGCGCTCGATGGCCGCCGCCGGGATGGTGTCGTCAATCTCGATGGCCACAAGCCGACGCAGCAGGTTTTCGAGCTCGCGCACATTGCCGGGCCAGCGATGGGCCTGCAGGCGTTCCACGGCCTCGCGCGACAGCTCCTTTCGCGGCAGGCCTTCCTTGACGGCCTGGGCCAGGAAGTGGCGGACGAGATCCGGAATGTCCTCACCCCGCTCGCGCAGCGGCGGCAGGCGCAGCGGCACCACGTTGAGGCGGTAGAACAGGTCCTCGCGGAACGAGCCCTGGTTGATGAGCTGGCGCAGGTCGCGGTGGGTTGCGGTGATGATCCGCACATTGGTCTTGATCGGCGCATTGCCGCCCACCGTCGTGTATTCGCCCTGCTGGAGCACGCGCAGCAGCCGCGTCTGGGCCTCGAGCGGCATGTCGCCGATCTCGTCGAGGAACAGGGTTCCGCCCTCGGCCTGCTCGAAGCGGCCCGCCATGCGCGAGGTGGCGCCGGTGAAGGCGCCCTTCTCGTGGCCGAAGAGCTCGGACTCGATCAGCTCGCGCGGGATCGCCGCCATGTTGACGGCGACGAAGGGGCCCTTGCGGCGGCGGCCATAGTCATGGAGCGCCCGGGCGACGAGTTCCTTGCCGGTGCCGGATTCGCCCACGATCATCACCGTGAGGTCGGTCTGGGTGAGGCGGGCGATGATGCGGTAGATCTCCTGCATCGCGGGCGAGCGGCCGACGATGGGAAGCGACTCCGATTGGCTGACGCCGTTGGAGGGTGCGGGCTTCTGCGACTGCTCCAGCGCGCGGCCCACCGTCTGCACCAGCGCATTGAGGTCGAAGGGCTTGGGCAGGTAGTCATAGGCGCCGCGCTCGGCCGCGGTGATCGCCGTCATGATGGTGTTCTTGGCGCTCATCACGATGACGGGCAGCGTGGGCCTGAGCTTCTTGATGCGCGGGATGACGTCGAAGGCATTCTCGTCGGGCAGCACGACGTCGGTGATGACGGCATCGCCCTGGCCCTCGGTGACCCAGCGCCACAGGGCGCCCGCCGTGGCAGTGGAGCGGACGGAGTAACCCGCACGGCTCAGCGCCTGGCTCAGCACCGTGCGGATGGCGCTGTCGTCATCGGCGATCAGGACCGTCTTGCCGCTCATGGGTTGTCTCCTTCGAAGTCACGGGGTGCGGCGGTGCCGCGCAGCATGGGCAGCAGCACGCGGAAGGTGGTGCCGCGCTCGCGGCCGACGCATTCGATGATGCCGCCATGGTCGCGCACGATCTTGGCGACGAGGGCGAGGCCAAGGCCCTTGCCGCCGGGCTTCGTCGTTACGAAGGGATCGAAGATGTTGGGCCGCAGCTCCTCCGGCACGCCGGGGCCGGTGTCATGGACGCAGACTTCGAGCGGCAGCGTGATGCGCTCCTGCGTGCCCGGCACGGTGAGGCGGATGCCGGGGCGGAAGGCGGTGGTGAGCAGGATCTCGCCCGCCTCGCCATTGTGCTGGATCGCCTCGGCCGCATTCTTCGCGAGGTTGAGGAAGACCTGGACGAGCTGGTCCTTGTTGCCGAGCACGGGGGGCAGCGACGGGTCATAGTCCTCGCGCACCGAGACGCCCTGCCCGATGCCGGCCGACACCAGCCGCTTCACGCGCTCCAGCACGGCATGGATGTTGACCGGGCTCTTCTCCAGCGGGCGCTCGTCGGAGAACACCTCCATCTGGTCGACGAGGTCGCGGATGCGGTCGGTCTCCTCGCAGATCAGGCGGGCGAGTGCGCGGTCGTCCGAATTCAGCGTGGGCTCGAGCAGCTGGGCGGCGCCACGGATGCCGGCCAAGGGGTTCTTGATCTCATGCGCCAGCATGGTGGCCATGCCGGAGACCGAGCGTGCGGCCCCGCGCGAGGTCAATTGCCGGTCGATCTTGTGCGCCATGGAGCGCTCGAGCAGCATGAGGATCACATAGCGCGGATCGTCGTGCATCAGCGTTGCCTGCACGTCGACGAGGCGCTCGCCGCCCAGCCGCGGGGTGCCGACGGCGACGGAATATTCGTTGACCACGCCGGCACTCGCCCGGGCCTGAGCGATCGAACCGAAGACCGGGCTCGAAAAGGGCACGAGGTCGGAGAGCTTGTGGCGGGTGAGCACGTTGCTCGACGCCTGGAAATAATCCTCCGCCGCGACATTGGCGAGGCAGATGCGCTCTTCCGCATCGAGCACGATGAGCGGGTTGGGCAAGGCATCGACGACCGCCTTGGGCATGGGCGCATCCGGCGCCGGCAGACGTTCCTTGACGGGAGCATTCATGCCGCGGCCCTTTCCTGGACGATGTCGTAGAGCTGGCGGAGGCCTTCGCGCACCGCGTCATTGTCATTGCTGCGCAGGAGTGCCGCGCGCCACTCGGAGGCCTTCTCGGCCGAGAGGCAGTCGTGCTCGGCAAGCCGCGTGATGGCCCAGCCGATGTGCTTGCGGGCAACGCGATTGCCGTGATGAGACCCGTGCGCAAGCAGGATGCGCTCGTGATGTTCGGCGACGATCGCCGCCTCCTCGGCGAGCGAAGGCTCGTTGCGGCCCGTGCCTTCGTCGAGCCCTTCGGCTATGACGCCCGGCCACCACGGGCGGCCATAGGCGCCGCGGCCGATCATCACGCCGTCGGCGCCGGATTTCGCCAGCATCTCGCGGGCATCAGCGACGGAAGCGCCGTCGCCATTGGCGATGAGCGGGATCGAGATCGCCTCGCGGACATGCCTGATCGCGGCCCAGTCCGCCTTGCCGCCATAGAACTGGCAGCGGGTGCGGCCATGGACGGTGACGAGCGCCACGCCCTGGGCTTCGGCGCGGCGCGCCAGCTCGGGCGCGTTGAGGGAATTGTGGTCCCAGCCCAGCCGCATCTTCAGCGTCACCGGAACGGACGCGGCCTGCACCGTCGCCTCGATCAGTTTCTCGGCATGGTCGAGGTTGCGCATCAGCGCCGAGCCAGACAGTCCGCCCGTCACCTCGCGCGCCGGGCAGCCCATGTTGATGTCGATGATCTCCGCACCCATGTCCTGCGCCACGCGGGCCCCCTCGGCCATCCAGTGCGGCTCGCGCCCGGCGAGCTGGATGACGAAGGGCGAGAGCTTCTCCGCACCCAGCGCCCGGCGCAGCATGTCGGGGCGGGCATTCACCAGCTCCTCGCTCGCCACCATCTCGCTCACCACGAGGCCGGCGCCATGCTCATGCGCCACCGTGCGGAAAGGCTCGTCCGTCACGCCGGACATGGGCGCGAGGAAGACGCGGTTGCGGGTCTCGATGGGGCCGATCTTGATGCCCATTATTTAATCACATGCCGACACTGTTTAATTTAACGGCAGGATAGGCCGATGTTGCATTGCGTCAAGTCCCTTTCTTGCAGGGGTGTCAACCGCTTGCTACAGCAGGCACATGACAGTTGCGGCAGTGATCGTGGCCGGTGGCTCCGGCCTGCGCGCAGGGGGCGAAAGGCCGAAGCAATACCAGCTGATCGGGGGCCGCCCCGTGATCTGGTGGACCTGCCGGGCCTTCCTCGAGCATCCCGCCGTGGCGCATGTGCAGCCGGTCATCGGCGAGGGCCACGAGGAGATGTTCGCCGAGGCCGTTCAGGGCCTCGACATCCCCCGTCCCGTCATCGGCGGATCGACCCGGCAGGAGTCCTGCCGCATCGGCATCGAGGCCGTCGCCCGCCACAAGCCCTCTAAGGTGCTGATCCATGACGCGGCGCGGCCCTTCATCTCACCTGCCCTCATCGCCGACGTGATCTCATGGCTCGACCGTTTCCCCGCCGTGGTGCCGGGCATGCCTGTGGCCGAGACGCTGAAATTCGCGCCGGGCGGCATCGTCAGCCGCACGGTGGACCGGTCCGCCATCTGGACGGCGCAGACGCCGCAGGGCTTCGGCTATTACGACATCCTCGCCGCCTACCGCAAGGCGGAAGCCGAGCAGACCCAGGGCCTCACCGACGATGCCTCGGTGGCCGAGCATGCGGGGATTGCCATTTCGATGATCCCGGGCGAATACCGCAACCGCAAGCTCACCACCGCCGATGACATCGTGATGGCCGACCGCGACATGACGGGACAATTGCTCGAGGCCCGCCCCGACGTGCGGGTGGGGCAAGGGATCGACGTCCACCCCTTCGACGAGGGCGATGCGGTGTTCCTGTGCGGCGTGGCGATCCCCTATTCGCAAAAGCTCAAGGGCCATTCGGATGCCGACGTCGCCATGCATGCGCTGACGGACGCGATCCTCGGCACCATCGGCGAGGGCGACATCGGCACGCATTTCCCGCCGTCGGACCCGCAGTGGAAGGGGGCACCGTCGCGCATCTTCCTGATGAAGGCGATGGAGCTTTTGGAGGCGAAGCGCGGCATCGTCGCCAATGCCGACATCACGATTTTGGCGGAGGCGCCGAAGATCGCGCCGCATGTGCCGGCCATGCGGGCTTATCTTGCGCCGCTGCTGCACGTCGACCCGGCACGCATCGCGGTCAAGGCCACCACCATGGAAAGGCTCGGCGCCATCGGCCGCAAGGAAGGCATCATGGCCTATGCGACGGTGACGGTGCGGCTGCCGTGATGAGCATATGCCCCCCTCATTGCCGTCACCCCGGCGAAGGCCGGGGTCCAGCTTCGGGCGGTGGTCACGTGAGAGAAAGCTGGATACCGGCCTTCGCCGGGATGACGGGCTATGG
>CAYYTH010000058.1:0-15196 GCA_964474665.1 uncultured Aestuariivirga sp. | reverse complement strand
GCAACAAGAACCGCAGCGCTCAAGCGCCGCGTCCCTCAGTGACCCGGCTTATATGGCGCTGCACACCAAACTGTCAACACCGGAAAACACGAAACCGTCAGAAAATTGATAAGTGACTGATTTGTAATGTTCATCTGCTCGTCATAATGGCCGGGAAACGGCCTTGGGAGGCCCACGGGCCAGCCCCAAATCCATCCAGACGGTCAAAAACCTGTCGCAGATCCCGGGATGGCGGCCCTCCCGCCGTGGCGTCGCCTTGGCGGGCGCAGGCCCCATGGACGCCGCCAGTCCCGCCCTGTAAATGTAGGACAATTGGAGGATCCCATGGCAGACACCCCGCAGAAGCCGCTGAAGTACCGTTCCCAGGCCTGGTTCGACAATCCGGCCAATGCCGACATGACGGCGCTCTATCTCGAGCGCTACCTCAACTTCGGCCTCACCCGTTCCGAGCTCCAGGCCGGCAAGCCGATCATCGGCATCGCCCAGACCGGCTCCGACCTCTCGCCCTGCAACCGCGCCCACATCGACCTGGTGAAGCGGGTGCGCGACGGCATCTACGAGAATGGCGGTATTCCGCTGGAATTCCCCATCCACCCCATCCAGGAAACCGGCAAGCGCCCCACCGCCTCGCTCGACCGCAACCTGTCCTACCTGTCCCTCGTCGAGGTGCTCTACGGCTATCCACTCGACGGCGTGGTGCTGACCATCGGCTGCGACAAGACCACCCCCGCCTGCCTGATGGCCGCCGCGACCGTGGACATTCCGGCGATCGCGCTGTCCTCGGGCCCCATGCTCAACGGCTGGTACAAGGGCCAGCGCACCGGCTCCGGCACCATCGTCTGGATGGCGCGCGAGAAGCTCGCCACCGGCGAGCTCGACTATGAAGGCTTCGTCGAACTCGTCGCCACCTCGGCCCCCTCGACCGGCTTCTGCAATACCATGGGCACGGCGACGACCATGAACTCGCTCGCCGAGGCGCTGGGCATGTCGCTGCCCGGCAATGCCGCCATCCCTGCGCCCTATCGCGAGCGCGGGCAGATGGCCTATGCCACCGGCCGCCGCATCGTCGACATGGTGAAGGAAGACCTGACGCCGTCGAAGATCATGACCCGCAAGGCCTTCGAGAACGCCATCGCGGTGAACACGGCGATCGGCGGCTCCACCAATGCGCCCAATCACCTCAATGCCATCGCCGCGCATCTGGGCATCGAGCTCACCGTCAGCGACTGGGAGAAGCACGGCTATGACCTGCCGCTGCTCGTCAACCTGCAGCCCGCCGGCGAATATCTGGGCGAGGACTATCACCGCGCGGGCGGTGTTCCCGCCGTGGTGGCGGAGCTCATCGCCGCCGGCCGTATCCACGAGGACTGCATCACCGCCAATGGCAAGACCATCGGCCAGAACTGCAAGGGCCAGTTCAGCTGGGACCGCGCGGTGATCCGCGAGTTTGCGAAGCCCATGAAGGAACACGCCGGCTTCAAGCGCCTCTCCGGCAACCTCTTCGACAATGCCATCATGAAGACGAGCGTTATCTCCGAGGAATTCCGCCAGCGCTATCTTTCGAACCCGAAGGACCCCAACGCCTTCGTGGCCAAGGCCATCGTCTTCGACGGGCCGGAGGACTACCACGCCCATATCGATGACCCGAAGCTCGGCGTCGACGAGAACACCATCCTCTTCATCCGCGGCGTCGGCCCTCTGGGCTATCCGGGAGCGGCGGAAGTGGTCAACATGCGCGCGCCCAACTATCTGCTCGAGAGGGGCATCCGCTCGCTCCCCTGCGTGGGCGACGGCCGCCAGTCCGGCACCTCCGGCTCGCCCTCGATCCTCAACGCCTCGCCGGAAGCAGCCGCCGGCGGCGGCCTCGCCATCCTGAAGAACGGCGACATGGTGCGGATCGACCTCAACAAGGGCACCTGCGACATGCTTGTGCCGGCGGAGGAACTCGAGAAGCGCCGCGCCGAGCTCGAAAAGTCCGGCGGCTACAAGGTGCCGCCGAGCCAGACGCCGTGGCAGGAGATCTTCCGCAAGGAAGTGGGCCAGCTCGCCGAAGGCATGGTGCTGAAGGGCGCCACCAAGTTCCAGCGCGTCGCCAAGACCATGGGCCTGCCGCGCGACAATCACTGACGCCTGAACATCCCCTCTCCCTTGTGGGGCGGGGCCCTCCCTGGTTTTCCCCTCCCCCCTGTGGGGAGGGGTTAGGGGTGGGGGTCGCTCCGAACGCCAAGCGCTGTCCAGCATTGAGTCTGAGCCACCTTCCGACCCCCACCCCTGCCCCTCCCCACAAGGGGGAGGGGGTCTCTTGCGGAGATCACCATGCTTGACCTCAAGACCGACACGATCCGTGCCCGCTTCACCACCCTGGGCGCGCGCCTCGTGGCACTCGACTTCGCCGGTGCCGACATGCTGATGGGCGGCGGCAGCGATGCCGACCTTCTGGCCGGCGACTGGACGGCCGGTGCCGTCATCGGCCGCATCGCGGGCCGCATCGGCAATTCCCGCATCACCATCGACGGCACGGCCTATCCGCTGACCCCCAATTTTGGCGCGCACCAGCTGCATGGTGGCCCGGAAAACTTCGCGACACGCCACTGGAAAGCTCAGCCGACGGACAATCAGATCCACTTCACCCTCCATTCCCCCGATGGCGACCAGGGCTATCCCGGTGCGCTGGATGTCTCCGCCACCTACACGCTCAGCGGCAGCACGCTGTCGCTCGACCTCGCGGCCACCACCACGAAGCCCACCGTCGTCAACCTCACCAACCACGGCTACTGGAACCTCTCCGGCGGCGCGCGCAACGCCTTCGCCCACGAGATGCAGATCCTCGCTGCGCGCTATCTTCCGTTAAGCGACGAGCTGCTGCCCACGGGCGAACTCCGCGATGTCGCCGGCACCCGCTGGGACTTCCGCAAGCTGCGCCCCGTGGCTGAGGTCTATGACAATTGCTGGGTGCTCGAAGGCCCCCGCGGCACCCTCAAGCACGGCCTCACCTTGCGCGATCCCGTCTCCGGCCGCCGCATGGAGGTCTGGACCACCGAACCCGGCATGCAGATGTACACCGCCGCACACTGGAACCCGGGCTTTCCCGGCAAGACCGGCCCGCTCGCGCAATATGCCGCCATCGCCATCGAACCGCAGAACTTCCCCGGCGCGCCGCTGCACGCCAATTTCCCCAGCGCCGAACTGCGCCCGGGCGAGACCTATCGCAACAGGATCGAATGGCGCTTCTCCCGCTGAGTCGGCGGCCCCCAAACCATGGCCTCACCTTACGCGGGCTCGACCCGCGTATCCTTTTCGCCACTCCCAAAGAGAATGCCCCGGTCAAACCGGGGCAAGTTGAACATCGGGAGCGCGATGCCCCGCTACACAACTCCGTCATCCCGGCGAAGGCCGGGAGGTGGATCCAGCTTTGCAGCAGCGCGTCACGCCAAAGGAAGCTGGACCCCGGCTTTCGCCGGGGTGACGGCACTATGGGTGATGCAGGTTCACCACCTTGGTCAAGGTGACGCACCGATCGGATACATGTCTGGAGTATGTGGGAACCTAGCACATCCAGCGCGCGCTGTCAAGGACTAAATTCCCCGACTGGTTTCACTCACCGCATTTCCCTCCCCCTTGTGTGGAGGGAAGTGAGTCCCCGACACGCGCGAACTTCACAGAAAACTATACGGGTCCACGTCAACCTGCAGCGCCAGCGAGCCCTTGGGCTTCACGTCCTTCAGCCACAGCCTGAGGAAGGCCTGCAGGTTCACCTCCCGGACCGCCTTCACCAAAAACCGGAAGCGGTGCCGCCCGCGCACCATGGCGATGGGTGCTGCGGCCGGCCCCAGCACGGTGATACCGTCCGCCAACGGAGCAATCAGCCCGAGCGAGCGGGCGAAGCGCTCTGTTTCGGCCGCGTCATTGCCCGAGATGATGATCGCCGCCAGCCGGCCATAGGGCGGCAGCCCGGCATTCTCGCGGATCGCCTTCTCCTGGTTCAGGTAGGAATCGCGGTCGCCCTTCTTCAGCGCCTGCATCAGCGGATGCTCGGGCATATAAGTCTGCACCAGTGCGCGACCGGGCTTGGCGCCGCGCCCCGCACGCCCCGCCACCTGCGCCATCAGCGCCCAGGTGCGCTCCCCGCCGCGCGGGTCGGAGCTTTCGAGCGCGAGATCGGCATCGACCACGCCCACCAGCGTCAGGTGCGGGAAGTGGTGGCCCTTGGCGACGAGCTGCGTGCCGATCACGAGATTGAACTGCCCCTCCTCCACATCCCGGATCGCATCGCGCAGCAGGGTGCCGCGTGACAGGTCGCTGGACAGAATGGCGATGCGCGCCTCTGGAAACCGCACCGCGGCTTCTTCCGCCAGCCGCTCCACGCCCGGCCCCACGGGAACCATCTTGCCCTCCGTGTGGCAGCTCGGGCATTCCTTGGGCATGGGTTCGAGGTGGCCGCAATGATGACACATCAGCTGCCGCCTGAATCTGTGCTCCACCAGCGAGGCCGCGCAGTTCGGGCATTCGAGCCGGTGGCCGCAGGCGCGGCACAGGGTGAGCGGCGCATAGCCGCGGCGATTGAGGAACAGCAGCGCCTGGTCGCCCTCGGCCAGCGTCTTCGTCACCTCGTCGAACAGCGGCGGCGAGATCCACGTGCCGGGTTCCGACGTCACGCGCTTCATGTCGATCAGCCCGATCTCGGGCAGCTCCGGGCGCCCGTGCCGGTCCATCAACCGCACCACGCCGTAGCGTCCACGATCGACGTTCACCAGCGTTTCGAGCGACGGCGTGGCGGAAGAGAGTACGACGGGGAACTTCCCGATGGACCCATAAAGCACCGCCATGTCGCGCGCGTGATAGGGCACGCCGTCATCCTGCTTGTAGGCGCTCTCATGCTCCTCATCGACCACGATGAGCTTGAGCTTCTTCCACGGCAGGAACAGGGCCGAGCGCGCGCCCACCACGATCTTCGCCGTGCCATCGGCCACGCCGCGCCATACCCGTTCGCGCTCGCGCGGGCGCAAATCCGAATGCCACTGCGCGGGTTCGCAGCCGAAGCGCCGCTCGACGCGCTCGAGGAAGGGCTGGGTGAGCGCGATCTCAGGCAGCAGCAGCAGCACCTGGCCGCCCGCCGCAAGCGCCGCCGCCATCGCCTCGAAGTAAACCTCCGTCTTGCCGGAGCCGGTCACCCCGTCGAGCAGCATCACCTTGTGCTGGCGCTGGGCGACGACCGCGCGCAGCGCCTCTGCCGCAGCCTGCTGGTCCTTCGACAGGGTGTAACCACCGCCATTGAGGTCCGGCTCGGGAAAACGCCTCAAGGCTGGCAGCGCCACGGCCTCCAGAGCGCCATCCTTTGCCAGCGCCTTCACCACAGAAGTCCCCACACCGGCCGCTTCGGCGAGTTCCGCGGCGCGCATGGCGAAGCCTTCGCGGGCGATCTCCAGCACGCGGGCGCGCTGCGGGGTCATCCGTTTCGGAGCCGATTCAGTCGCGCGATAGGCGATCTGCTCGCGCGGGCCCTCGAAGGCGCCGGGCGAGCGCAGCACCATGCGCAGCACGTTGCCGGCGGGCTCGAGGTAATAGGCCGAGAGCCAGTCGATGAAACGCCGGTGCGTTTCCGGCAGCGGCGGCATGTCGAACACCTCGGCCACATCGCGCAGCGTCTTGTCCGTCTCCGCCCTGTCCTTGCAAGCCCAGACCACGCCGATCATCTGGCGCGGCCCCAGCGGCACGATCACATAGCTTCCCGGTTCCAGCGCCATGCCCTGGGGCACCCGGTAGGAATAGGGGCCGTCGAGCGCCAGCGGCAGCAGCACCTCGGCTATGGCGGAATCGCGGGTCATCAAGTCTGAAATAGACTTGGGGAGAGCGCCCTTCCACCCTTATATGCTCGCCCCATGAGGGAACCCCACACCAGAGAGATCGTCTGCCTGGAGCCGTCCGCCCTGGCGCTGCGGCTGAAGGGCCAGCGCCACCTGACGCTGCTCGAGAGCGTCATGCGCTCGGAGCATCTCGGCCGCTATTCCTTCCTCGCCTGCAACCCCGCCGCCACGCTGGAGGTGAATGCGAAGGGAACCTTCCTCAACGGCGTGCCGACCAAGAAGAGCGCGCTGAACCTGATCGACCGCATCGTCGCCGAGAACCGCCAGCGCCACGTCACCGGCCTGCCGCCCTTTCAGGGCGGGCTCGCTGGCTATATCTCCTATGACTATGGCCGCAGACTCGAACCGCACGCGAAGATTCCGGATTTCGCCCCCATCTGCCCAGACCTGATCCTCCACCATTATGACTGCGTCGCCGCCTTCGACCACATGCAGGAGCGCGCCTGGATCATTTCGGAGACGCCCGCGCGCGCCGACGAGATGGAGGAACTGCTCCGCCACCGGCCCAAGGTGACGGGCGGCCACGCCATCGAAGGCTGGCAGTCGAACTTCACGCGGGAGGATTACGAGAAGGCCATCGCCCGCACCGTGGAGTACATTCTCGCGGGCGACATCTTCCAGGCCAACATCACCCAGATGTTCTCGGCGCAGATCCCGCCGGGCTTCGATCCGCTCGGCTTCTACCGCGTGCTGCGGCAGAAGAACCCCGCCACCTTCGCCGCCTACATGGATTACGGTTCGATCCAGATCGCCTCGTCCTCGCCGGAGCGGCTCTTGCGCTACGACGGCACCACCGTCGAGGCCCGCCCCATCAAGGGCACGCGCCGCCGCGACAGCGACCCGGTGCGCGATGCGAACCTCATCGCCGACCTCACCGCCAGCCGCAAGGACCGGGCGGAGAACGTGATGATCGTCGACCTCCTGAGGAACGACCTCTCGCGCGTCTCGAAGCCCGGCACGGTGCGCGTGCCCGTGCTCTGCGGACTCGAGACCTATGCCAATGTCCACCACCTCGTGTCGGTCATCACCGCGGAGCTGAAGGACGGCTACGGCGTGGGCGATCTCATCGGCGCCACCTTTCCCGGCGGCTCGATCACCGGTGCGCCGAAGATCCGCGCCATGGAGATCATCGCGGAAATCGAGCAGGCCCCGCGCGGCGTCTATTGCGGCGCCATCGGCTACATCGGCTTCAATGGCCGCACGGATTTCAACATCGCCATCCGCACCGCGCAGTTTTCGAACGGCGTGGCCCGCGTGCAGGGCGGCGGCGGCATCACGGCGCGCTCGCACCCGGCGGCGGAGTACGAGGAGAGCCTCACCAAGATCAAGCGCATCATGGAGGCTTTCCGCCCATGATCCTGATCGTCGACAACTATGACAGCTTCGTCCACAACGTAGCGCGCTACTTCGAGGAACTGGGCCAGCAGACGCGCGTGGTGCGCAACGACGCGGTCACGGCGGAGGACATTGCGGCAGCCAAGGCCATCGTCATCTCCCCCGGCCCCTGCTCACCCAGCGAGGCGGGCCAGTCGATGGCGATCATGCGCGAATACTCTGGCAGGCTCCCCATCCTCGGCATCTGCCTCGGCCACCAGGTGATGGGCGAGGTCTTCGGCGGCCTCGTCACCAGGGCGAAGCGCCCGATGCATGGCGACAGTTCCGAGATCAATCATGACGGCAAAGGCCTCTTCGAGGGCCTGCCGCCGCGCTTCAGCGCCGGGCGTTATCATTCGCTGATCGTGGAACTGGAGGGCCGCGACACGCCACTCATCGTGACGGCCAGGAGCGACGAGGGCGAGATCATGGGACTGCGCCATGCCAGCCACCCGACTTATGGGGTACAGTTCCACCCCGAATCGATCCTCACCGAGGGGGGCTACGACATGCTGCGCAACTTCCTGAAGGCGGTGGAATGAGCCGCACCTGGCTCAATGGCGCCCTGGTCGAGGGCCCGCTGACGGTGGAGCGCGGCGAGCGCGGTCTGCTTCTGGGCGACGGGCTGTTCGAGACCATCCTCGTGCTCAACCGCACGGCACTATGGGGCAACATGCACTTCGCCCGGCTCGAGGCCGCAGCCAGGGAACTGGGCCTCGGCTTCGACCGCGGCACGCTGGACGATGCGGTGGAAGACATTCTCGACGGCATCCCCAGGCTGCACCACGTGCTGCGCGTGACCTTGACCCGCGGCACGGCGGCGCGCGGCCTCGCGGCGCTGGGAGGCGCCCCGAGCCTGCTCCTCATGCTCGATGCCTTCGACCCCGCCATGATGCTGAAGCCGGTGGCACTTTCCTCCACCGCGATCCGCCGCAATCCGCACTCCGTCTCCTGCCGGCTGAAGACGCTGTCCTACATCGACAACATCGCGGCCGCCCGCGAAGCCGCGAGCCACGGCTTCGAGGACGCGCTGATGCTCAACACCGACGGCCATGTCGCCTGCACGACCATCGCCAACATCTTCCTGCTCAAGGGCAAGCGGCTGGTCACCCCCGCCCGCGACCAGGGCATCCTGACGGGCGTTACCCGCCAGACGCTTCTCCACTCCGCCGCGCATCTCGGCCTCGCGCCGGAGGAGCGCGTGGTGAAGCCGGCCGAACTGAGGGAGGCGGATGCCGTCTTCCTCACCAACAGCCTGCGCTTCATCCGGCCAGTGACGGCGCTGGACCGGGAGCCCCTGCCCCAGGCCGATCTTTCCGCCCTCGTCCAGTCGCTGTGCGAGGCGGCCCGCCTGCAATGCGGCCACGACCCCCGCATGGTTGATTTGGGCAGAACTGGGCGGTAAGGCTCCGGTCACGCAAAAAGGACTGCTGCCATGAAATTCTTTGTCGATACCGCCGAAGTGAAGGACATCAAGGAGCTCAACGATCTGGGCCTGCTCGATGGCGTCACCACCAACCCCTCGCTGATCGCCAAGTCCGGCCGCAACTTCAAGGATGTGATCGCCGAGATCTGTTCGATCGTCGATGGCCCGGTCTCGGCCGAGGTCGTCTCCCTCGACTACGAGGGCATGATGCGCGAGGCCGCCGACCTGCGGAAGATCGCCAAGAACGTGACGATCAAGGTGCCGCTCACGCTGGACGGCCTCAAGGCCTGCAAGGCGCTCACGTCCGACGGCTGCATGGTCAACGTCACCCTGTGCTTCTCGGCCATCCAGGCGCTCCTGGCCGCCAAGGCCGGGGCCACCTTCATCTCGCCTTTCATCGGGCGGCTGGACGACATCCACCTCGACGGCACCGACCTCATCGCCGAGATCCGCCAGATCTATGACAATTACGCCTATGACACCGAGATCCTCGCGGCCTCGGTGCGCACCGCCCTGCATGTGAAGCAGGTGGCGCTCATCGGCGCCGACGTCGCCACCTGCCCGCCCGGGGTGATCAAGGGCCTGGTCAAGCACCCGCTGACCGAAAAGGGCATCGAGCAGTTCCTGGCTGACTGGAAGAAGACCGGGCAGTCGCTGTAAGCAAGTTACGTCAACTTGCATCGTCCAGTCCCCCTCCCCCTTGTGGGGAGGGGTAGGGGTGGGGGTCGGATGATGGTGACGAACGTCGCGCAAGGAATGTTGCACCGAATGCATCAGGCTGGAGCGACCCCCACCCCTGCCCCTCCCCACAAGGGGGAGGGGAAAGAGCGCTGACATGCCCACCATCCTCACCGAATACGACCGCCGCCGCGACGCGGGCCTCATCAGGCCGGACACCGCGCAGCGCACTGTCGTGATGAAGCTCGACGAGCTGGCCGGGAAGCTGCAGCAATCCGCCCCTCCCTCCGGCCTCCTCGCCCGCTTCAAGAAACCGCCGCCGCCGCCCAAGGGCCTCTACATCCACGGCGAGGTCGGCCGCGGCAAGACCATGGTGATGGACCTCTTCTACGATGCCGTGGAAGCAGCCCCGAAGCGCCGCGTGCATTTCCACGCCTTCATGCAGGACGTCCACCGCCGCCTGCATGAAGCCCGCCAGAACCATGCGCAGGATGCGATCGCGCCCGTCGCAAAGGCCCTGGCGAAAGAAGCGCGCCTGCTGTGCCTTGATGAAATGCAGATCACCGACATTGCCGATGCCATGATCGTCGGGCGGCTCTTCGAGGGCCTGCTGGCGGCGGGCACGGTGATCGTCACCACCTCGAACCTCGCCCCCGACCAACTCTACCGGAACGGCCTCAACCGTCAGCTCTTCCTGCCCTTCATCGACCTCATCAAGGACCGCCTCGACGTCGTCTCGCTCGAAAGCCCCACGGACTACCGCCTCGGCCGGGTGAAGGCGCATGAGACCTTCCTCACCCCCATCTCGCCCGAGACCGATGCCCGCCTGCAGGATCTGTGGCAGCGCCTGACCGACACGGAGAAGGGCCAGCCCTGCGACCTCGACGTCCTCGGCCGCAAGCTGCATGTGCCCCAGGCTGCGCATGGCTGCGCCCGTTTTTCCTTTGCCGAACTCTGCGAACAGCCGCTGGGCCCGCCGGATTACCTGGCGCTCGCCCAGAATTTCCAGATCCTCTTCCTCGAACACATCCCTGAGTTGAGCCCGGAGCGCCGAAACGAGGCCAAGCGCTTCGTGCTGCTCATCGACACGCTCTATGACGCGAAGGTCAGGCTGGTGGCCACCTCCGCGCAAGCCCCGGAGGGCATCTATCCGGCGGGCGACCACGCCTTCGAATTCGGCCGCACCGTCTCGCGCCTCAAGGAGATGCAGTCGGCCTCCTGGTGGGGCAAAAAAATCGCCGAAACTTGACCAAAACGTCAAGTTTCTCGTCCGAAAGGACTAGGCCGGCGTCTTGAAGCTGATAGATATCGGGTCTACACAAACGTCGCTTTTGCACTGCAAAACGACCTGACGGCACGGCCTTCAAGAAGGAAATCCAACATGGCTCGGAAGAAAATCGCTCTGATCGGCGGCGGCATGATCGGGGGCACGCTCGCGCATCTCGCGGCCCTCAAGGAACTCGGCGACATCGTCATTTTCGACATTGCCGAGGGCCTGCCCCAGGGCAAGGCGCTGGATCTCGCCCAGTCGGGCCCAGTCGAGGGCTTCAACGCGAAGCTGTCGGGCGCCAATTCTTATGAGGCCATCGCCGGTGCCGACGTCTGCATCGTGACGGCGGGCGTGCCGCGGAAGCCCGGCATGAGCCGCGACGACCTCTTGGGGATCAACCTCAAGGTCATGGCCGCGGTGGGTGCGGGCATCAAGCAGTATGCCCCCAATGCCTTCGTCATTTGCATCACCAACCCGCTCGACGTCATGGTCTGGGCGCTGCAGAAGTACTGCGGCCTGCCGCCGGAGAAGGTGGTGGGCATGGCGGGCGTGCTCGACAGTGCCCGCTTCCGCCACTTCCTCGCCGAGGAATTCAACGTCTCCGTCCAGGACGTCACGGCCTTCGTGCTCGGCGGCCATGGCGACACCATGGTGCCGCTGATCCGCTACTCCGCCGTCTCCGGCATCCCGGTACCGGACCTCATCAAGATGGGCTGGTCGACGCAGGAGAAGATCGACAAGATCGTCCAGCGCACGCGCGATGGCGGTGCCGAGATCGTCAGCCTGCTGAAGACCGGCTCGGCCTATTATGCGCCCGCCACTTCGGCGATCGAAATGGCCGAGAGCTACCTCAAGGACAAGAAGCGCCTGCTGCCCTGCGCGGCCCACCTCACCGGCCAGTATGGTGTGAAGGACACCTATGTGGGCGTTCCGGTGGTGATCGGCGCCAATGGCGTGGAGCGCATCGCCGAGATCGCGCTCAACGACGAGGACAAGGCGGGCTTCAAGAAGTCGGTTGATGCCGTGCATGGTCTGATGGCCGCGGCGAAGACCATTGCCCCCGATCTCGCCTGATCGACGCGCACGCAAAACAGGAACGCGCAGATGAACATCCATGAGTACCAGGCCAAGGAAGTGCTCCGCGGCTTCGGCGTCACCACCGGCAAGGGCCACCCCGCCTTCACCGTGGAAGAAGCCGTGAAGGCCGCGGAAACGCTGGGCGGCCCCGTGTGGGTCGTGAAGTCGCAGATCCACGCCGGCGGCCGCGGCAAGGGCGGTGGCGTCAAGGTCGTGAAGTCGATCGACGAGGTGAAGGCAGAAGCCAAGCGCATGCTCGGCATGACGCTGGTCACCCACCAGACCGGCCCCGAAGGCAAGCTGGTGCAGCGCCTCTACATCGAGGAAGGCACGGCCATTGCCCGCGAGCTCTATCTCTCGATCCTGGTTGACCGTGAAACCTCGCGCGTCGCCTTCATCGCCTCGACCGAAGGCGGCATGGACATCGAGAAGGTGGCCCATGACACGCCGGAGAAGATCATCACCGTGCAGGTCGACCCCGCTGCCGGCTACGCGCCTTATGTCGGCCGCCGCATCGCTGCGGCCCTCAAGCTCGAGGGCGACCAGGTGAAGCAGTGCGTGAAGATGATCGGCCAACTCTACAAGGCCTTCGTCGACAAGGACATGAGCCTCCTGGAGATCAACCCGCTCGTCGTCACCAAGGACGGCAACCTGATCTGCCTCGACGCCAAGATCAACTTCGACTCCAACGCCCTTGATCGCCACCCGGAGATCAAGGAACTCCGCGACCTCACCGAAGAAGACCCGAAGGAGATCGAGGCCTCGAAATATGACCTCTCCTACGTGGCGCTCGATGGCTCCATCGGCTGCATGGTGAATGGCGCCGGCCTCGCCATGGCGACCATGGACATCATCAAGCTCTATGGCGCCGAGCCCGCCAACTTCCTCGACGTCGGCGGCGGCGCATCCAAGGAGAAGGTCGCCGCGGCCTTCAAGATCATCACCGCCGACCCGAAGGTGAAGGGTATCCTCGTCAACATCTTCGGCGGCATCATGAAGTGCGACGTGATCGCCGAGGGCGTCATCGCCGCGGTGAAGGAAGTGGGCCTCAAGGTTCCGCTCGTCGTCCGCCTCGAGGGCACCAACGTGGATCTCGGCAAGAAGATCATCTCCGAGTCCGGCCTCAACGTCATCCCCGCGGATGATCTCGACGATGCCGCATCCAAGATCGTCAAAGCTGTGAAGGAAGCGGCCTGATGTCCATTCTCGTCAACAAGAACACCAAGGTCATCTGCCAGGGCATCACCGGCAACAATGGCACCTTCCACACCGAGCAGGCCATTGCCTATGGCACGCAGATGGTGGCGGGCGTGACGCCCGGCAAGGGCGGCACCAAGCACATCGGCCTTCCCGTCTTCGACACCGTCTGGGACGCGAAGCAGGCCACGGGTGCTGACGCCTCCGTGATCTACGTGCCGCCGCCCTTCGCGGCGGATGCGATCCTCGAGGCCATCGACGCCGAGATCCCGCTCATCGTCTGCATCACCGAAGGCATTCCGGTGATGGACATGGTGAAGGTGAAGCGCGCGCTGTCAGGCTCCAAGTCGCGCCTCATCGGGCCGAACTGCCCGGGCGTGCTGACGCCGAACGAGTGCAAGATCGGCATCATGCCGGGCAACATCTTCAAGAAGGGCTCGGTCGGCATCGTCTCGCGCTCCGGCACCCTCACCTATGAAGCGGTGTTCCAGACCACGCAGGAAGGCTTGGGCCAGACGACCGCGGTGGGCATCGGCGGCGACCCCGTCAAGGGCACCGAGTTCATCGACATGCTGGAAATGTTCCTCGCCGACGACGCGACGGAATCGATCATCATGATCGGCGAGATCGGCGGCTCGGCCGAGGAAGATGCGGCGGAATTCATCGCCAAATCGAAGAAGAAGAAGCCCATGGCTGGCTTCATCGCCGGCCGCACCGCACCTCCCGGCCGCCGCATGGGCCATGCCGGCGCCATCATCTCCGGCGGCAAGGGCGGGGCCGAGTCCAAGATCGAGGCCATGAAGGCGGCCGGCATCGCGGTGGCGGATTCGCCCGCTCTGCTTGGCAAGACGCTGGTCAAGAAGCTGAAGGGCTGACGAGACGCACTTCCCTCCCCCTTGTGGGGAGGGAGCAAGGGTGGGGGTGGTTCCGCGCGTTCGATGGTTAGGCGTCGGTCTCCGGCATCACCCCCACCCCTACCCCTCCCCACAAGGGGGAGGGGGAAGAGGATGGATGACGCTGAAAGCAGTCTTTCAGCATTGGACGATATGTTTCCCCGTGGCCCCCACGGGCGCCGTCACGAGAGGATCATGAGATGA
Organism: uncultured Aestuariivirga sp.; assembly: GCA_964474665.1. GTDB lineage: Bacteria > Pseudomonadota > Alphaproteobacteria > Rhizobiales > Aestuariivirgaceae > Aestuariivirga. The sequence continues at coordinate 1,213 of CAYYTH010000058.1, read as the reverse complement.
ACAAGACCGATCTCACCACTGCCTTCGAGCAAACCTCCTTCCTCTATGGCGGCAACGCCCAATACATCGAGCAGCTCTACGCCAGGTACCTCGAGAACCCCGCCGCCGTGGATTCCCACTGGCGGCAATTCTTTGCCGGGCTGGAGGACAACGCCGCCCAGGCCCTGAAGCAGGTCGAGGGCCCGTCATGGCAGAGGAAGGACTGGCCGCGGCCTGAATCAGGCGATCTCGTCTCGGCGCTCGACGGCAACTGGCCGCCGGCCCCACCGCCCGCCGCCAAGGCGGGCAAGGGTGCGCCCACCGAAGCCAAGGCGCCCACGCTCTCGGCCGAGGACGTGCGCAAGGCGACGCTGGATTCCGTTCGCGCGCTGATGATGATCCGCGCCTATCGCATGCGCGGCCACCTCGCCGCCGACCTCGATCCCCTCAAGCTGGTCAAGCAGGACAGCCACCCGGAGCTCGATCCTGCCACCTACGGCTTCACCGCCGCCGACATGGACCGCCCGATCTTCCTCGACAAGGTGCTGGGCCTCGAATTCGCGACCATCCGCCAGATCACCGACATCCTGAGGCGCACCTATTGCGGCACGCTGGGCGTCGAGTTCATGCACATCTCGGACCCGGAGCAGAAGGCCTGGATCCAGGAGCGGATCGAGGGAGCCGACAAGTCCATCAGCTTCACCAGGGAAGGCAAGAAAGCCATCCTCAACAAGCTCATCGAGGGCGAGGGCTTCGAGCAGTTCCTCAACGTCAAGTACACCGGCACCAAGCGCTTCGGCCTCGATGGCGGCGAATCGATGATCCCGGCGCTCGAGCAGATCATCAAGCGGGGCGGCCAGCTGGGCCTGAAGGAGATCGTGCTCGGCATGGCCCATCGCGGCCGGTTGAACGTGCTGGCCAATGTGATGTCCAAGCCCTTCTCGGCGATCTTCCACGAATTCAAGGGCGGCTCCTCGACGCCGGACGAGGTCGAAGGCTCGGGCGACGTGAAGTATCACCTCGGCTCGTCGTCCGACCGCGTGTTCGACGAGAACACGGTCCACCTCTCGCTCACCGCCAACCCGTCCCACCTCGAGATCGTCGATCCCGTGGTGCTCGGCAAGGCGCGCGCCAAGCAGGACCAGCGCCACGACAAGGAACGCACGTCGGTTCTTCCGCTGCTGATCCACGGCGACGCCGCCTTCGCCGGCCAGGGCGTGGTGGCGGAATGCTT
>CAYYTH010000057.1:0-17027 GCA_964474665.1 uncultured Aestuariivirga sp. | reverse complement strand
GCCAGCAACTGTTGCACTTCAAATGTGAATCCACCCCCCCCGCTTCGCCGGGATGGCAGCGCAAGAGAGCTGCCTACCCCAGCTTCCGCAGGAACGTCACCAGTCCCGCGGTGGAGGAATCCAGTCCCTCCGTCCCCTTCTTGCCCTCGACCACCGGCTGCAGGCCGGTGGCCAGTTCCTTGCCGAGTTCCACGCCCCACTGGTCGAAGGCGTTGATGTTCCAGATCGCGGCCTCGACGAAGACGCGGTGTTCATAGAGCGCGATGAGGCGACCCAGCGTGAAGGGATCGAGCTGCCTGTAGGCGAGCGTGGTGGACGGGCGGTTGCCGGTGAAGACGCGGTGCGGGGCCAGCGCCTTCGCCTCCGCCTTGGCTCTCCCCATGGCGACGAGCTGGGCTTCCGCTTCCTTCTCGGTGCGGCCGCGCATCAGCGCCTGTGACTGGGCCAGGCAGTTGGCGACGAGCAGCGCATGGTGCTCGCGCATCGCCTTGTCCTCGTGCGGGTCCGCGGCGATGAGGAACTCGACCGGGATGATGCCGGTGCCCTGGTGCAGGAGCTGGAAGAAGGCATGCTGGCCATTGGTGCCGGGCTCGCCCCAGACGATGGGGCCCGTGTCGCCCTTCACCGCCTTGCCGGATGTCGTCACGCGCTTGCCGTTCGACTCCATATCGAGCTGCTGCAGATAGGCGGGGAAGCGCGACAGGCGCTGGTCGTAAGGAATGATGGCGCGCGAGGGATAGCCGCAGATGTTGCGGTGCCAGACGCCGAGAAGGCCCATGAGCATGGGCAGGTTCCCGAGCACCGGCGCCTCGCGGAAGTGGCGGTCCATGGCATGGCCGCCGTCGAGGAATTCGATGAAGCGCTCCGGCCCGATGGCGATCATCAGCGGCAGGCCGATGGCCGACCAGATCGAATAGCGCCCGCCCACCCAGTCCCAGAAACCGAAGATGCGGTCCTCGGAAATGCCGAAGGCCTTGACCTTGGGGATGGCGGTGGAGATGGCGGCGAAGTGTTCGCCGACCTTCGCCTCGCCCAGCGCCGTCGCGACCCACTTCCGCGCCGTCTGGGCGTTGGTCATGGTCTCGATCGTCGTGAAGGTCTTGGACGCGATGAGGAACAGCGTCGTCTCGGGCTTCAGGAGCTTCAGCGTGTCGGCGATATGCGCACCATCGACGTTGGACACGTAATGGAGCCGCGGGCCGTCGTGATATGGCGCCAACGCCAGCGTGGTCATGGCCGGGCCGAGGTCAGAGCCGCCGATGCCGATGTTGACGACATCGGTGATCTTCGAGCGGCGCACCCTGGCCGCGAAACCGGCCATGGCGGCGAGCACGGCGTTGACCTCCGGCATCACGTCCTTGCCATTGACCAGGATCGCCGTGTTGGCGCGGTTGCGCAGTGCCGTGTGCAGCACGGCGCGCTGCTCGGTGGTGTTGATGATCGCGCCCGCGAACATCTGGTCGCGCTTCGCGTCCACGTCGCAGGCCTTCGCCAGCGCGGCCAGAAGCTTCATGGTGCGGGCGTTCACCGCGCATTTGGAATAGTCGAGCAGCAGGTCGTCCGTCCTGGCCGAAAACTCGCGGAAGCGCTCAGGGTCACGCTCGAAGGCGCGCCGCATGTCGGTCGGCGCGCCCTTCTTGTGATGGGCCTTCAGGTCAGCAAGGATTTTGCGGCTGTCGGCCTTGGCCATCGTCAGCTCCTCAATGTTCCGCCAGTGGCCTTGGTCACGGCCTGCACGATCTTCTGCGACACGGCCTCGATCTCCGGCTCGGCGAGGGTCTTGTCCTTCGGCTGCAGCGTGACCTCGATGGCGAGCGACTTCTTGCCGCCCTCGAGCTTGTAGAGGTCGAAGACCGTGACATCGGCGATCAGTGCCTTGTCCGCACTCTTCGCCGCCTTCACCAGCTTCTCGGCCTCCACCGCGTCATCCACCACGAAGGCGAAATCGCGCGATAGCGGCATGAGGTCGGAGATGACCAGCGCCGCGCGCGTCGCACCCTTCGACTTCGATCCCGGAATGGCGTTGAGGATGATCTCGAAGGCAACGAGCGGGCCCTTCACGTCCATGGCCGCCAGCACGCGCGGGTGGATCTCGCCGAAGAAGCCCAGCTTGTTCTGTGGGCCCATCTGGATCGTGCCGGAGCGGCCCGGGTGGAACCAGGCGGGAGCGCCTGCAACGACCTGCAGCGTGGCCACGGGCGCGCCGGCCGCTTCGAGCACGGCGAGCGCATCGGCCTTGGCGTCGAAGGCATCGACGGCGCGCGCCTGCCCATGCACGTTGCGGCCGGTGAAGGCGCCGCGGCGGATGCCGGCGGCGCGCAGGGTTTCGTCCTTCGGCTGGTCGCCGGCATAGGCGTGGCCCACTTCCGACAGCATCATGTCGGCGAAGCCGCGGTCCATGTTGCGGCCTGCCGCCGCGATCAGGTTCGGCAGCAGCGAGGGGCGCATGTCGGAGAGTTCCGACGAGATCGGGTTCGCGAGCTTCAGCTCCTGCTGGCCGCCGCCGAAGAGCTTCGCATGCGCCTCCGGCAGGAAGGCCCAGGTGATGGCCTCGTTGAAGCCGCGCGCCGCGAGCCCACGGCGCGCGCCGAGCATGCGCTTCTGCAGCGGATTGAGAACCGGCGTCGCGATGGCGCTGGTGCGCGTCATCGGCTGGGGCGGGATGTTGTCGAGACCCCAGATGCGGGTGACCTCCTCGACGAGGTCCGCCTCGCCATGGACGTCCGGCCGCCAGGAGGGCACCGCGCAGGTGAAGGCATCCGCCGTCTCGGTGACGCCATAGCCCAGCGCCTGAAGGATCTCCTTTTGCCGCGCGACCGGAATATCGGCACCCGCCAGCGAGGCGACGCGGGTCTTGCGCAAGCCATAGCTGCGCGCCGTATCCGGCACCGCGCCTGCCACCACCACGTGCGAGGCCTCGCCGCCGCAGAGATCGAGGATCATGCGCGTGGCGATCTCGGCACCGACGGCTGTGAAGGCCGGGTCGACGCCGCGCTCGAAGCGGTAGCGCGCATCCGACGTGATGCCGAGCTTGCGGCCCGTCGCCGCGGTGCGCAGCGGATCGAAATAGGCGGCCTCGAGGAAGACGTTGACCGTTTCGTCGGTGCAGCTCGACGGGATGCCACCGATGATTCCGGCGATGGCCTCGGGGCCGGCATCATCGGCGATCACGGTCATGCCGGCCGACAGCGTGTAGGTCTTGTTGTCGAGCGCCTCCAGCACCTCGCCATCCCTGGCGAGGCGGGCGCGGACATTGCCCTTCACCTTGTCGGCATCGAAGACGTGCAGCGGGCGGCCATAGGCGAAGGTGATGAAGTTGGTGACGTCGACGAGCTTCGAGATCGGGCGCAGCCCGATCGCCTTCAGCTGGCGCTGCAGCCACTCGGGCGAGGGACCGTTCCGCACATTGCGGATGTAGCGACCGACGAAGAGCGGACAGGGTTTCGTGTCACCATCGGGGAAGTCGAGCGACACCTGGATAGGCGAGTCGAATGTGCCCTCGACCTTCTTGGCGTCGAGCGGCTTGAGCTTGCCGAGGCCCTTGGCCGCGAGGTCGCGCGCGATGCCATAGATGCCGAGCGCATCGGGGCGGTTGGGGGTGACCTTGACGTAGATCATCGGATCGTCGAGGCCCAGCGCCTTGGCGGCGGGCGTGCCCACCGGCCAGTCGCCCTCGATCTCGATGATGCCGTTGTGCTCGTCGGAAATCAGCAGTTCGCGCTCCGAGCACAGCATGGCCTGGGATTCCACACCGCGGATGGTGGCGGGCGCGAAGACGGCACCGGTTGCCGGAATGGTGACGCCGGGCAGCGCGATGATCGCCTTGGTGCCAGTGCGCGCATTGGGCGCACCGCAGACGACCTGCTTCGTGCCGTCCTTCGTCTCCACCACGCATTGCCGCAGCTTGTCGGCATTGGGGTGCTTCTCGGCCAGCGTGACATGGGCCACGGTGAAGTCGGCGAGCAGCTTCGTCTTGTCGATGACCTCTTCCACCTCGAGGCCAACGCCGATCAGGCCCTCGCAGATTTCCTCGAGGGTGGCGCTGGTGTCGAGATATTCTTTGAGCCAGGAGAGGGTGAATTTCATGACAGGCCTCCGGCGAGTGTCGGCACCTGCAGTGCCTTGAATCCATAATGGCGAAGCCAGCGCAGGTCGGCTTCGAAGAAGGCGCGGAGGTCGGGGATGCCGTATTTCAGCATGGCGATGCGGTCCAGACCCACGCCGAAGGCCCAGCCCTGCACCTGGTCCGGGTCCATGCCGCCGGCGCGGATGACATTGGGATGCACCATGCCGGAGCCGAGGATTTCCAGCCACTTGTCGCCGGTGCCGATCTTCAGCTGGCCGCCCTCGCGCGAATACTGGATGTCGACCTCCATCGACGGTTCGGTGAAGGGGAAGTGCGAGGCGCGGAAGCGCATCTTCACGTCGTCGACCTCGAAGAAGGCCTTGCAGAATTCGGTGAGCACCCACTTCAGGTTCGCCAGCGTCGCCGTCTCGTCGATGACGAGGCCCTCGACCTGGTTGAACATCGGCGTGTGCGTCATGTCCGAGTCGCAGCGGAAGGTGCGGCCGGGTGCTATGATGCGGATGGGCGGCTTGGAGGCCAGCATGGTGCGGATCTGCACCGGGCTCGTATGCGTCCTCAGCAGCATGCGCGAGCCATCGGCCTTCTCGTTGAAGAAGAAGGTGTCATGCTCCTGGCGTGCGGGATGCTCCGGCGGGATGTTGAGCGCATCGAAATTGTGGAAGTCGTCCTCGATGTGCGGGCCCTCGGCGACCGAAAAGCCGAGGTCGCCGAAGATCTGCACCACTTCTTCCCAGACCTGGGAAACGGGATGCACCGTGCCCGACACCTGCGGGCGCACCGGCAGCGTGACGTCGATCTTCTCGGAGGCGAGCCTCGCCTCGAGGGCGGCTTCCTGCAGGCTCGCCTTGCGCGTGGAGAGGGCATCAGCAACCCTGTCCTTCAGCACGTTGAGGGCGGCGCCGGCCTCCTTGCGCTCCTCGGGGCTCATGGCGCCGAGGCCCTTCATGCGCTCGGAGATCGCGCCCTTCTTGCCCAGTGCGGAGACGCGCACGGCCTCGAGCGCGGCCTCGTCGGTGGCGGCGGCGATCTCGGCAAGGAGCGACTGTTCGAGAGTGTCGAGACTCATTCGGATGTTCCCTCAAAAACGACATGACCGGGCACAGGTGCCGTCAAAAGACACGCTGTGGCCCGGTCAAGGCAATCGGAATTCGACGTGAAAGATCGACTTAGGCTTGGATCAAGCCTGAGCGGCCTTTGCCTTCTCGACGAGAGCGGCGAAGGCGGCCTGATCATGCACGGCGAGATCGGCGAGAACCTTGCGGTCCACCTCGATCCCGGCCTTGGCCAGGCCATGGATAAATCGGCCATAGGTGAGGCCGAGTTCGCGGGTCGCGGCGTTGATGCGCTGGATCCAGAGGGCGCGGAAGTTGCGCTTCTTGGTGCGACGGTCGCGATAGGCATACTGCTCGGCCTTCTCGACGGCCTGCACAGCGACGCGGAAGATGTTCTTGCGGCGGGAGAAGTAGCCCTTCGCGGCCTTGATCACCTTCTTGTGGGACTTGCGGGCGACGACGCCGCCTTTTGCACGTGGCATTGGTCTATCTCCTCGGCTTACTTGGCGATGTAGGGCATGTGGATCTTGACGAGGCGCTCATCGCCTGCCGCCAGAACCATGGTGCCGCGCTGGTTGCGGATCTGCTTGTTGGTCCGCTTGATCATGCCATGGCGCTTGCCGGCCTGACCTGCCTTGATCTTGCCGGAAGCGGTGACCTTGAACCGCTTCTTGGCCGAGGACTTGGTCTTCATCTTGGGCATTTTGCTTAATCCTTTCAAAGCGATATAAAGCCGCCATGGCATGCCCTTTACAGGCCAGGCGGCTAGAACGGGCGGGTTTAAGCAAAAACGGCCCAGAAAAGCAAGCGGGGCGGGGGCTGGAGCTGCCGCGGAGCCCGCGCCCCTCGCGCCGTTACCCCGGCGAAGGCCGGGATGACGGCACTGAGATGTGAGCTTGGCAGCTGAAACAAAAATGCCCGGGACCTTGCCCGGGCATGGTGACAATTTCGCTGGAGCGCGCCGCCCCTTATTTCGGCGCCAGGACCATGACGATCTGGCGGCCTTCGAAGCGGGGTTCCGACTCGACCTTGGCAATCTCGACGACGTCCTTCTTGACGCGGTCGAGAAGCTGCTGGCCCAGTTCCTGGTGGGCCATTTCGCGGCCGCGGAAGCGCAGCGTGATCTTGACCTTGTCGCCTTCCTCGAAGAAGCGCCTGATCGCCTTCATCTTCACGTCATAGTCGTGATCGTCGATCATCGGGCGCATCTTGATCTCCTTGATCTCGATGACCTTCTGCTTCTTGCGGGCCTCGGCGGCCTTCTTCTGTTCCTGGAACTTGAACTTACCGTAGTCGAGGATCTTGCAGACCGGGGGCTTGGCGTCGGGCGAAATCTCGACGAGGTCGAGGTTCGCTTCCTCGGCCATGATGATGGCCTGGCGGATCGGCACGACGCCGACATTGGCGCCATCGGCGCCGATCAGACGCACTTCGCGGGCGTCGATGCGGTTGTTGATCCTGTGTCCTTCTTCCTTTTGCGGGGGGGCGGCTCCGCGGCTTAACGGCCTCCTGGGTGGCATTGGCAAGTGGTCTTCAGCTCCTGTGTGAGGGGGTCATGGGTGAATCCACCCCCTGTGGTTTGGTTGCGACCGCTATAGACATTGAATGGGGCGCCCCCGTCAAGCGCGGAAAAGCGTGATTTACGCCCTGTTGCGGGCGCCCCGGCGCCCGGGGCGGAGCTCAACCACGGCATCGGGCACCACCACGTGGAAGATGGTGCCGTGGGGCCCGGTCGCATGGAGCCTGATCTCGCCGCCATGGGCGCGGATCAGTTCCGCCGCGATGGCAAGCCCCAGCCCTACGCCGCCGGGCTTCGCGGCGCTCTGGAAGGCCTCGAACAGCTTCGGGCGCACCCGTTCGGGAATGCCGGGGCCATTGTCGCGCACCTCGATGATGACCACCGCCCCCTCGCGCCAGGAGGAGATGATGACCCGCCCGTCCATCATCTCCGCCTGCCCCTCCAGGGCCTGGATGGCGTTGCGCAGCAGGTTGGTGAGCACCCGGTTGAGGTGCTCCCGGTCGGCATCGATCACCAGGTCGGGCGGCACGTGGTTGAACAGCACGACGCGCGCGGAGGCCTGCAGCGCCGCAGTGTCGATCACCTCCTCGGCGATGTCCTTGAGCGCCAGCCGCTCGCGCATGGGTGCTGCTTCCTCGGCGCGGCCGAACTTCAGCGTCTCGGTGAGGAAGGCGATGGCGCGATCGAGGCTGGTGATGAGCTTCGGCGCGAAGCGCTTCACGGTCGGGTCCTCGGCCATCGACAGGCGGTCCGAGATCACATGCGCGGAAGACAGCATGTTGCGCAGGTCGTGGCTCACCTTGGACACGGCAAGACCCAGCGCCGCGAGGCGGCTTTTCTGCTGCAGCATGGCGGCGAGTTCCGACTGCATGTCATGGAGCTCGCGCTCTGCGAGGCCGATCTCGTCCTTGCGCCGCGACGGCCGGATGATGCGCGAGCGATCCTCCGGGTCCTGTGCGAAGGCCACCATGTTGCGGGTGAGCCGCTTCATCGGCCTTATCAGCACCATGTTCAGCGCCAGATAGACGAGGCCCGCCACGATGGCGGAGAGCACCACCGACAGGATGAGGATGTTGATGCCGTAGCCGATCATCGCCTCGCGCAACGGCCTTTCGAACAGGGCCACCTCGATCATGTCACCCGACATGTTGGGGGGCGTGTCGATGACGCCGATGACGCGGTCGCCGCCGCCCATCATGACGGCGAAGGCATCGCCGATGGCGGGAAGCCAGCTGGGATTGCGGAGGTCATAGGCGGCATCGATCATGTGATCGGTCTCGCTGCGCAGCATCAGCTGGCGCTTGTCGCCGCGGGTGAGCGACACGACGAGCACGCCCGCACCCTTCAGGATCTCGGTGCGGAGGTCGGCCGACAGGATGCGGTCGGGTGCTGCTTCGGCGGCAAGCGCCGCGATCTCCGCCTGGGCCACGCGTCCCTTCAGCCACTGGATGCGGAAATTGGCGATCGACGGCAGGAAGATCAGCACTTCGCCCAGCATGACGAAGATCACGGTCATGGCCAGCACCTTGCCGGAAAGCCCCCGCAGGAGGCCCGGACCCTCGCGCCGCGGCGTGCCCTCGCCGCCCGTCATGGAATGACCCTGCTCACCACCCCTATTACGCGCCGAACGAGCGGATTGGATGCGAAGCCCGAAAAATATCCGATGGCGGCGCGGCGGGAGGCCTCGCCGCGGGTCGGATAGGGCAGGACGGCGCCCGCCATGGCGCCGGCCTTGAGGCCCCGCTCGATGGCCAGCACCCAGGGCTGGATCAATTCGCCCGCCAGCGGGCCGGCGATGCCGGCACCGAGGATGCGCCCGCGTCCGGTGGTGACGAGCTTTACGAGGCCCTCCACCGTGCCCTCCGCCTGGGCCCGGTCATTCTCGCGGAAGGGCCAGCGCAGCACCCTGATGGCGTCGCCATGGATGGCGCGCGCCTGCGCCTCCGTCAGGCCGGCCTGCGCCAGTTCCGGGTCGGTGTAGGTGACATGCGGGATCATGGCGCCCGCCTTGGCCGGAAGCCCGAACAGCGCGTTGCGGATGACGATGCCCGCCTGGTACCCGGCCTCATGGGTGAAGCGGCCGCCCGCCACGTCGCCGATGGCATAGGCGCGGCGGTTGCTGGTGCGCAGGCCGGTGTCGATGGTGATGCCCTTCGGCGTGAAGGCGATTCCGGCCGCGTCGAGGCCCAGCGCCTCGACATTGGGCCTGCGGCCGGTGGCGAGCAGCAGGTGCGAGCCCGTGACGCGCGCGCCTCCGGCCTCCACGGCGATGCCATGGTCATGGCGGGACACGCGGGCAACGGTGGTTGCCGCCAGGACCTCGACCCCCTCGGCGCGCAGCTGTTGCAACACCACGGCCGCAAGTTCGGGGTCGTCCTGCGCAAGTGGCGTTGCGGCCTCGATGACGGTCACGCGGGCGCCGAGGCGGCGGTGCGCCTGCGCCATCTCGAGGCCGATGGGTCCGCCGCCGATGATGACGAGGTGTGCGGGCAGCACGTCGTTGGCGAACAGCGTCTCATTGGTCAGGAAGGGCACCTCGGCGAGGCCGGGGATCGGCGGCACGGCGGGCCGCGAACCGGTGGCGATGACAAGGCGCCGCGCCGTGAAGCGCTCGCCCGCGGCCTCCAGCGTGGTGGGGCCGGTGAAGCGGGCGGCGGCACGCACGACAGTGACGCCGAGGCCTTCGAAGCGCTGCTGGCTGTCGTTGGGCGCGATGGCCGCGATGGCGCGCCGCACATGCGCCATCACCGCCGGGAAGTCGACATCGGGCTCGCCCGCGGCGATGCCGAAGCGCGCGGCACTGCGCATTGCCTGTGCGTGCTTGGCGGCGGCAAGCAGTGCCTTCGACGGCACGCAGCCGAAGTTCAGGCAGTCGCCGCCCATCTCGCCCTTCTCGAACAGCACCACCTTCTGGCCGAACTGTGCTGCGGCGGCGGCGACGGTGAGCCCGCCCGAACCTGCGCCGATCACCGCGATGTCGAAGTGGCGGAGCGTCATGATGCGCGCGCCTTCAACAGCCTCAGCACGACGGGAACGAGCGCCACCACGCCGAGCGCCGTGAGGCCCCACAGCAGTTCGGGCGACACCAGTGCGGAGGGGTTCAGCGTGATGCTGCAGTTGTCTGGCCCGTTCTGCGCGGCGCAGACCTGATAGGCCATGAGCTGGTCGTCGATCACGCCGTCGAGCCCCGATCCGATGAGCGCGAAGGCGACGGAGGCGGGAATGATGCCGATGGCGGTGGCCGCCACGAAGGTGCGCAGCGGAATGCCGCTGAGCCCCGCCACCGCATTCACCGCCCAGAAGGGAAACACCGGTGTCAGCCGCAGGAACAGGAGGAGGCTGAAGGCATTCGCCGCAAACCCGCGTGAGAGCTTCTGGAGGAAGGGGCCCGACCGCGCCGCCAGCGCCGCCCCGAGCGAGGACTTGACGATCTCGAACACGATGGCCGCTCCCGCCACCGCGGCGATGATGGTGGCCGGCGCGCTGAGCATCCAGCCGAACAGGAAGCCGCCGGCGAGGCTCATCACCGCCGCGCCGGGAATGGACAGCGCCACCACTGCCACGTAGAGCAGCATGTAGCAGCCCAGCGCCAGCACCAGGTGGCCGTCCACCCAGAAGCGCAGGGCATCGCGGTGCTCCGCCAGGGTGGCGAAGCTCAGGTAGCGGTGCAATCCCAGCGCGTAGCCCAGGGCCACCAGCAGCACCAATGCGCCCGCCGGCAGCCAGCGGCTGGCACCGGAAACGGTCGGGGGTTGCTGGGCGGTGGGAGACATCATGCGGCAATGACCATGGCGCATGGCGGCACGCTGCGATAGTGGCATTCACTGCGACGTGAGCAGAGTTCAGCGCGGGTGTTCGGCGGCGCGTTGACTTCTCCCGCCATTTCCCGCATAAGCCCCGTCCAAATTCCCGGAGCCGGACAACCAGCTTGCGGGGCGTGCCCGGGATGACCGGCCATGTTGTTGAAATAGTTGGCTGAAAAGCCCAATTCGGAGTTCAGATCGTGAAGCGCACCTATCAGCCGTCCAAGCTCGTCCGCAAGCGCCGCCATGGTTTCCGCGCCCGCATGGCGACGGTCGGCGGCCGCAACGTCCTCGCCCGCCGCCGTGCCAAGGGCCGCAAGCGCCTCTCGGCCTAAGCGCCGGACCCGTCCGACAATGGAGCGCCTGAAGCGTCGGCAGGATTTCGTTGCCGCCGCCCGGGCGCTTTATGCCGCCATGCCGGGCATGGTCGTGCAGATGCGCGCCCGGGGCGATGACGCCCCGCCCCGCGTCGGCTTCACCGCCACCAAGAAGATCGGCAATGCCGTCGTGCGGAACCGCGTGAAGCGCCGGCTGCGCGAACTCGCCCGGATGCAGCTCGGACCGCAGGCCCGTCCCGGCCACGACTATGTGCTGATCGGCCGTGCGCCCACCTTCGAACGCGCCTTCCCCGATCTCGAGAAAGACCTCCTCTCCGCCTTGAAAAGGCTGCACCGCACCGCCCAACTGCCGGCGGACAAGGGAACACCATGAACTTCGACAACAAGAACTTCATCGCGGCCATCCTGCTGTCGATGGCGATCATCTTCGGCTGGCAGTATTTCTATGCGGCACCCCTGCAGAAGAAGCTGACCGCCGAGACGCAGACGGCCGAGACCCAGCAGGGCACCACGGCGCCCGCCACCGGCGGCGCCGTGCCCGGCACCGCGTCCCAGGCCACGCCGCTGAGCCGTGCCGAAGCGCTCGCCGCGGCGCCGCGCTTAGCCATCAAGACCGATTTCGTCGAAGGCTCGATCAACCTCAAGGGTGCGATGATCGATGACCTCCATCTGCTGCGCTACCGCGAGACGATCGATCCCAACAGCCCGACCATCACCTTCCTGTCGCCGTCGGGCACCCCCGGCGCGCTCTTCGCCGAGCAGGGCATCGTGCCTGCCACCGGCACCACCGCGAAGCTGCCGGACCCCAGCACCGTGTGGACCGCACCCGCCGGCGCCGTGCTGAGCGAGGACAACCCCGTCACCCTCACCTGGGACAATGGCGCGGGCCTCAAGTTCTCTCGCAAGATCCAGATCAGCGACGAATATCTCTTCACCGTCGAGCAGACGGTGGAGAACACTTCCGCCGCCGCCGTGGCGGTGATCCCCTATGCCCGCATCCAGCGCCAGGATACGCCGGTCGTCTCCGGCTACTGGGTGTTCTTCGAGGGCATGCTCGGCTGGCTCGACGGCAGCCTGCAGGAAATCCACTATTCGGACGTCGCCGAGCAGACGGAGCCCGACCGCCGCGAGACGACGGGCGGCTGGCTCGGCTTCACCGACAAGTACTGGGCCGCCGCCATCGTGCCGGACCAGGCCACGCCCGTCACGGCGAGCTTCCTGCACCAGAAGCTCGACGGCCGCGACATCTACCAGACCGATTATCTCGCCAAGGACGCGCTGATCGTCGAGCCCGGCAAGACCGCGTCTTCCACCGGCATGCTCTTCGCCGGCGCCAAGGTGGTGCGCACCATCAACGCCATCGAGAGCCTGCACCAGATCCAGGGCTTCAACTACATGATCGACTGGGGCTGGTTCTATTTCCTGACCAAGCCCTTCTTCTACCTGCTCGACTGGATCAAGGGCATCGTCGGCAACTTCGGCATCGCCATCCTCATCGCCACCGTTCTGGTGAAGCTCGCGGTCTTCCCGCTGGCCAACAAGTCCTATGCCTCGATGAGCAAGATGAAGAAGCTGCAGCCCGAGATGGAGCGGCTGAAGACCGAATATCCCGACGACAAGATGAAGCAGCAGCAGGAGATGATGGCGCTCTACAAGCGCGAGAAGGTCTCGCCGCTGTCGGGCTGTCTCCCTGTCGTGGTGCAGATCCCGATCTTCTTCGCGCTCTACAAGGTGATCCTCACCTCGATCGAGCTGCGCCATGCGCCGTTCTTCGGCTGGATTCACGACCTCTCGGCCCCCGATCCGACGAGCCTGTTCAACCTCTTCGGCCTCATCCCCTGGACGCCGCCCGCCATGCTGATGATCGGCGTGTGGCCGATCATCATGGGCGTCACCATGTGGCTGCAGATGCGCCTGAACCCGGCCCCGCCGGACCCGGTGCAGGCGAGCCTGTTCAACTGGATGCCGGTGATGTTCACCTTCATGCTCGGCACCTTCCCGGTCGGCCTCGTCATCTACTGGGCCTGGTCGAACACGCTGTCCATCCTGCAGCAGTCCTACATCATGAAGCGCCACGGCGTGGACATCGACTTCTTCGGCAATGTGAAGAACAGCCTTCCCTTCCTGCGCAAGAAGAAGGCCACCAGTTGAGCGCGCGTTTCAACGAAGACCAGATCGATGCGGGCCGCCGTCTGTTCGGCGGCCCGTCCCGTTTCCTGAAAGGCGTGGCCAAGCTCGAGCAGCTGCCGCCGTCCGACGGCGTCGAGATCGCCTTCGCCGGCCGCTCCAACGTCGGCAAGTCGTCGCTGATCAACGCGCTGACCGGCGTCAACGGACTGGCGCGCGCCTCCAACACGCCCGGCCGCACCCGCGAGCTCAATTTCTTCGACGTCAATGACGCGCTCACCCTCGTCGACATGCCGGGCTATGGCTATGCCAAGGCGCCGAAGCATGAGGTCAAGCAGTGGCAGGCGGTGCTGCGCGGCTATTTGCGCGGCCGCCCGGGCCTGACCCGCGCCTTCGTGCTCATCGACAGCCGCCACGGCATCCTGAAGGCCGACGAGGAAATGTTCGACCTCCTCGACGAGGCCGCCGTCACCTACCAGGTGGTGCTGACCAAGACCGACAAGATCAAGCCCGCCGAACTCGCGGCGGTGAAGGACAAGGTTGCCGCCGCGGTGAAGAAGCACCCCGCCGCCTTCCCCGAAATCCATGCCACCTCGAGCGAGAAGGCGCTGGGCATCCCGGAGCTCCGGGCAGAGATCGCAGGCCTGCTCTAGGACGACATCCGCAGAACCGTACCCAGGGAGTTCCCCTCCCCCCTGTGGGGAGGGGTAGGGGTGGGGCGTTTCCAGCAGGGGCAGACTGCCCGTCTTGCTGCGCCATCACCCCCACCCCCGCCCCTCCCCACAGGGGGGAGGGGAGTCGGGGCGCACACGCGCATTCGCCTTTGAAACCGTAACAAATGTCCTGTAGGACGCTTGCCGACTGACGGGGAAACTCCATGGACGAAATCGCCGCGACGGCCCGAATCCTTTCCGAGGCACTGCCCTTCCTGCAGCGCTACGACGACCAGATCATCGTGGTGAAATATGGCGGCCACGCCATGGTGGACCCCAAGCTTGCCCACCAGTTCGCCCGCGACATGGTCATGCTGAAGGTCTGCGGGCTGAACCCCATCGTCGTTCATGGCGGCGGGCCCCAGATCAACAAGATGCTCGACAAGCTGGAAGTGCAGCCGGAATTCCGCGAGGGCCTGCGCGTCACCGACGAGGCCACCATGTCGGTGGTCGAGATGGTGCTGTCGGGATCGATCAACAAGTCGATCGTCGCCTCGATCCAGCAGGCGGGCGGCCGCGCGGTCGGCATCTCCGGCAAGGACGGCAACCTGATGATCGCCGAACGCCTGACCAAGAAGAAGACCGACCCCGCCACCGGCAAGGTGGTGGAGATCGACTTCGGCTTCGTCGGCGAGCCGGTCAAGGTCAACACCGAGATCCTCGAGACCATCATGAAGTCCGACGCCATCCCGGTGATTGCGCCCGTGGGCGTCGGCGCCAATGGCGAGACCTTCAACGTCAACGCCGATACCGCGGCAGGTGCAGTCGCCACCGCCACGAAGGCGAAGCGCCTGCTGCTGCTGACCGACGTCGCCGGCGTGCTCGACAAGGACAAGAACCTGATCAGCGAACTCAGCATCGAGGAACTGCCGAACCTCATCGCCAACGGCACGATCACCGGCGGCATGATCCCCAAGGTCGAGAGTGCCGCGGCCGTGGTCGAGTCCGGCGTCGAGGGCGTCATCATCCTCGATGGCCGCGTACCGCATTCGGTGCTGCTCGAACTGCTCACACCCCACGGCGTCGGCACGCGCATCTCGCGGGCCGGAGCATGAAGAGCCTCCCGCACGCCGACGGCTTCTCTCATGTCGACACCTGGGTCTTCGACCTGGACAACACGCTCTATCCGGCCTCCTGCCGGCTCTTCGACCAGATCGACGTCAAGATGGGCAATTTCGTCTCGAAGCTGCTCAACGTCGACTATGCGGAAGCCAAGCGCCGCCAGAAGGAGATGTTCTACAAATACGGCACGACGCTGCGCGGGCTGATGACCGAGCACGGCATCACTCCGGACGACTTCCTCGACTATGTGCATGACATCGATCATTCGCCGGTGCCGCCCAACAAGTCGCTGGACGACGCGCTGCACGCGCTGCCCGGCCGCAAGCTGATCTTCACCAACGGCACGGTGGCCCATGCCGAGAAGGTGCTGAACCGCATCGGCATCACCCACCACTTCGGCGACATCTTCGACATCGTGCATTCGGACTTCATCCCCAAACCCGAGATGGAGCCCTATCGCAAGTTCGTGGCGCAGACGGGGATCAAGCCCCGGGCCTCCGCCATGTTCGAGGACATCGCCCGCAACCTCGAGGCCCCGCATGCGCTGGGCATGGTGACGGTGCTGGTGGTGAGCCCCGAGAACAAGGACGCCGAGCACCTGAACAAGGCCACTGGCGGCACCGAGCAGCAGCACATCCATTACGTGACCGACGATCTCGCCAGCTTTTTGGCAGGCTTGACGCAAGACCTCAAAACCCGGTCTTGACCGGAAAAGCCATTTTGGCCAAAGCCAGCGCCACACCGAACGAGGGGACAGCCATGACCGATCTTCAGAGCACCATCGAACAGGCCTGGGAGGCCCGCGACAAGGTCAACCTCGAGACCAAGGGCCCGGTGCGCGATGCCGTGGTGGCCGCCCTCGACCTGCTCGATTCCGGCAAGGCCCGCGTCGCCGAGAAGCGCGATGGCGAATGGCATGTGAACCAGTGGCTGAAGAAGGCGGTGCTGCTCTCCTTCCGCCTCAACGACATGCAGATGATTTCGGGCGGTCCCGGCGGGTCGAGCTGGTGGGACAAGGTGCCCTCCAAGTTCGACGGCTGGGCGGAGAAGGACTTCCGCGCCGCTGGCTTCCGCTCGGTGCCCAACTGCGTGGTCCGCAAGTCGGCTTACATCGCGCCGGGCGCCATCCTCATGCCGTCCTTCGTCAACCTCGGCGCCTATGTCGATACCGGCACCATGGTCGATACCTGGGTGACGGTCGGCTCCTGCGCCCAGATCGGCAAGAACGTCCACCTCTCGGGTGGCGTGGGCATCGGCGGTGTGCTGGAGCCGATGCAGGCTGGCCCCACCATCATCGAGGACAACTGCTTCATCGGTGCGCGCTCGGAAGTCGTCGAGGGCGTGGTCGTGGGCGAGGGCTCGGTCATCTCCATGGGCGTGTTCATCGGCCAGTCGACCAAGATCATCGAGCGCGACACGGGCAAAGTGCACATGGGCAAGGTGCCGCCCTATTCGGTGGTGGTCTCGGGCTCACTGCCGCAGAAGCCCTATGCCGACGGCTCGCCGTCGCCGTCGCTCTACTGCGCGGTGATCGTCAAGCGGGTGGACGAGAAGACCCGCTCCAAGACCTCGATCAACGAGCTCCTGCGCGACTGACATCACCTGACTGCGTCACCCCGGCGCAGGCCGGGGTCCAGCTTTGGGCGGTAAACGCATGGAAACAAAGCTGGATCCCGGCCTGCGCCGGGATGACGGCTTGAGATTCACAGCAATCGCGCGCAGCGATTCCCTCCCGTGCAGTGATGCACTACACTCCCACCCATGAAAAACACCCCGACCGATCCCGTTCCGCTGCTGCAGGACCTGATCCGCTGCAAGTCCGTCACCCCAGCCGAGGGCGGCGCCCTCACCTATCTCGAGAACCTGCTCTCGACCCATGGCTTCGTCTGCCAGCGCCTGATCTTCCGCGAGGCGGGCACGCCTGACGTCGAGAACCTCTTCGCGCGCATTGGCTCCGGCGCCCCGCATCTCTGCTTCGCGGGCCACACCGACGTGGTGCCGGAAGGCATCGTCGAGAGCTGGACGCACCAGCCCTTCGCCGCCGACATCGCGGACGGCTTCGTCTATGGCCGCGGCGCCACCGACATGAAGGGCTCGGTCGCGGCCTTCGCGGGGGCGGCCATCGACTTCGTGCGCAGTGCGGGCAAGTTCAAGGGCTCGATCTCCTTCCTCATCACCGGCGACGAGGAAGGCCCCGCCATCAACGGCACGGTGAAGGTGCTGGAGTGGATGGAGGCGAACGGCCACATCCCCGACCATTGCATCGTCGGCGAGCCGAGCTGCGTGGACAGGCTGGGCGATACCATCAAGATCGGCCGCCGCGGAT
>CAYYTH010000056.1:20042-21754 GCA_964474665.1 uncultured Aestuariivirga sp. | reverse complement strand
GTTTAGATCTTCAGCGTCTGGCGATATTTCTCCGCATCCCAGTTCACCAGACGGTCGACATCCTCATCGGTGAGCGCGACGAGCGGATCGCTCTCCTCGACCCGGCGCATGACGTCGGCGAGGCAGCGGCCCATGGGTTCGATGGCGGGCTTGGCATCGTCGCGGATCAAGACGCCCAGGCCGGGGATGGCGATGAGCGGCGGGTTGCCGTCGAACGTGGTGGCCACGCCGACGCCGAGGAAAACCACGTGGTCGGGGTAGAACACCGCGTGTTCGCCGCGCTTGAGGGCGAGGGGGTCGGTGGCCAGTGCATGGGTCTCGTCCATCTCCGCCGGACGGTAGGCGGTGCCGGTGCTGAGCTTTTCCAGCGCGGCGCGATCGACCCTGGCGGCGGCGCGCACGGGCCGCGTGACGGCGGCGACGACCTCGTCGAGCAGCGCCTCCGCCTCCTCCACCGTATCGGCGGCCACGGCGAGGCCGTGGTTGCCGAGCACGAGGACATTCACGCCCGGCCGCATGCGCGACTGGATGGCGCCCGCCAGCGGCAGGCCGGGGCGGGCATAGGGGATGAAGGCCCAGTCGAAGCCCTGGAGCTTCTCGGCGAGGCGCTGCTCGGCATCGGCACGAATGGCCCAGGCGATGGTGTTGACGCAATGGACATGCACCACCACGTGCTGCGGCATCAAGGCGTGCACGGTGGTCTCGATCGAGGGACGAAGGCCCGTGCTGTTCAGGTCGGTACGCACGAAGGCGGTGCAGGATTCACACGCCGGGTCGTTGTTCGCCAGGGCGGCGAGGATGGCGGCATGGTCCAGCGGCACGAAGATGTCGCGTGCGGTCGCATCCTTCAGCCAGGTGCCGGAGGCCTTGATCCACATGATGCCGCCGTCCTTCAAGGACGTGTTGCCGCCGGCGGCCTGCACCAGCAGCGGGTCGCTGCCGACGCGGGCCGAGAGGGTGCGGAGGCGGTCGCGTTCTACCATTGGAAGCGTTCCATCACGTAATCGGGTTGGGGATCGAGCGTTGCGGGGTCGTGGCCTGCCGACACGCCCTGCAGCACGAGGAGGGTTGCGAAGCCCGCGGCGCGTCCGCCCGCCACGTCATGCTCGGCACTGTCGCCGATGCACAGGATGCGCTGGGGATTGCCGATGAGGCGGGCTGCTTCCCTGTAAATCTGGGCATGGGGCTTGCCGATCCAGGTGACCTTGCCACCCATTTCCTCATAGAGCGCCGCGATGGCACCGGGGGCGGGCATGAGGCCTTGCGGCGTCAGCATCAGCTTGTCCGGGTTGCAGCACACGGCGGGCAGTGTGAGGCCGGTGAGCAGGCGGCGGTAATCATCGAGCGAGGTTCTGGGCGCGTTGGAGCCGAGGATGAGGATGACCTCCGCATCGCGCGGATCGGTGACGAAGGTGATGCCATCGAAGCCATAGTCTTCGCCATCCTTGCCGATGAGGAAGGCGCGTGTCGCGGTGAGGCCAGAGAAGGCGACCTCGCCGGAGCTCACCGCATCGACGAAATGGTCGCGCGGCACGCCCATCTTCACGAGACGCTGGCGGTTGGATTCCGCGCGCTTGCCGGAATTGGTCATCACCGCGACGGGAATGCCGAGTTTCTGCAGCTCCGTAAGCACGCGCGCCGTGCCGGGATAAAGCATCTGGCCGTCATGGATCACGCCGAACTGGTCGATCAGCATGCCGTCGAAGCGGGAT
>CAYYTH010000056.1:0-20032 GCA_964474665.1 uncultured Aestuariivirga sp. | reverse complement strand
AGCGGGATGCGATCTCGTGCAGGCCCTCGATGCGCGTTGCTTCAGTTGGCATGACCGATCCCGCGCCATGCGAGCCGTGCGGTCCCGACCGCGGCATGCTCGCTGAGGGAGGGCTTTTCCGGAACACCGAGCGCGTTGCGCCGGATCGTGGTCCAGGCCGCATTGGCGGAGCCGCCGCCGGCGGTGCGGATGCTCCTGAGCTTTGATGCACCGAGTTCACCGAGCTTGGCATAGGCCTCGGCCTCGATGCGGGCGATGCTTTCGAGAATGCCCTGGAAGAAGACGCGATCATCCGCCGGGCGCGGTGTCATGCGCGGCTGGAAATTCGGATCGTTGACGGGGAAGCGCTCGCCGGGCTTGGGCAGGGGATAGTAGTCGAGCCCGGTGGGGATGCTCGGCTCGAGCAGCGGCGTGAGACGCGCGATGTCGTCCTTCGAGAAATACGCTCCGATGGCCGCGCCGCCGGTGTTGGAGGCGCCACCGGCCAGCCATTGCTCGCCGATGCGGTGACTGTAGATGCCGAAGTCCGGGGCGAAGACGGGTGTCTCCGACAGGAGCTTGAGCGTCAGCGTGGTGCCGAGGGAGGTGACGCCGTCTCCGGGTTCGGATGCACCGGATGCGAGGAAGGCGGCGCAGCCGTCGGTGGTGCCGGCCACGATGGCGGTGTCCGCGGGCAGGCCGAGTCGTGCGGCCATCTCCGGTGTGATGGTGCCGATCTTGGTCCCGGCGGGAACGACGGCGGGGAAAAGCCGTGCGTCGAAGCCCGTCCCGGCGATCCATTCCGGCCAGGAACGCGAGACGGGATCGTAGCCCGACTTCAGTGCATTGTTCTCGTCGGTGACGTCATAGCGGCCTGAAAGCTTGCCGAGGATCCAGTCGGCCTGGTGGATGATGCGGTGGCCCTTGCCCGCGAGTTCCATGGCGCGGGCGAGTGGCGACGTGCCGCCCAGTGCTGCCGTCTCGCGCGGGGCGACGGCGGCGATCTTCGCCAGGTCCTCCTGCATGCACACGTCATTGTACATGGAGCCGAGGCTGGCCGGGCTGCCATCGGCATTGACGGCGAGGATGGTGCCCGAGGTGCCGTCGATGGCGATGGCGCGCACGGTGAGGCCATCGAGCCTGAGGACCGCGAAGGCGGCGAGCGTCGCATCCCACCAGATCTGCGGGTCCTGCCGGGCGCGGCCGCCATCGGTGAGGGGCGCTGCGATGGGCGCGGCGGCCATGGCCTTGAGCGTGTTGTGCTGATCGGTGGCGGCGATGCGCACACCGGAGGTGCCGATGTCGATGCCGAGGACGACGTCCGTCATTTCGCTTCCATGGCGAGGATGGACTGAGCCGTCTGCTCGTCCGTGATGATGACGTCGCACATGCCACCCTTGAGCACGCCCCGCAAGCCCTGCGCCTTGGTGCGGCCGCCGGACGCGATCATGACGCAGGGAATGTCCTTCAGCTTCTCAGGGCTCAGCGCCACGACGCGCCGGTTGAGCGGGTGATCGACGATGCGGCCCTCGCGGTCGATCCAGTGGGCCGAGATGTCACCCACCGCGCCGGCCTTGAGGAGCGATTCGACATCGGCGCGGCTGACGAGGCCAACGCGCGTCATGGTGCAGGTCGGCGTCAGTTCGCCGACGGAGAGGAAGGCGAGGTCGACCTTCGCGCCACGCTCGAAGATCTCGTGCAGCATGGGCTGGGCCACCAGCAGGTCGCGCGTCGACTGCGTATCAGTGAGCGCGGGTGCGGCGACATAGTAGCATTGCGCACCGACGAGATCGGCGAGGTGCGAGGCGGTCTCGTGCGGGTTCATGGCGGAGCCGCGCGTCAGGCCGCCCAGCAGGGAGACGACGGAGAGGTGGCTCAACTGGCGGCGCGGCACCGACTGGATCGAGAGCCTGAGCGTGCGGCCCCAGCCCACGCCCACCGACATGCCGTCCTTCAGCCGTGCCGACAGCGCTGCGGCGGCTGCGGTTGCGATGACCTGCGGGATCAGCTCCTGGCTAGGTGGCGTCGGCACCACCACGGCATCCTCGAGGCCATACTGCTGCTTCAGCTTCTCCTCGAGCTCGACGCAGGAGGCGAGCCTGCCGGTGATGTTGATCTGCACGAGGCCATGGTCACGCGCCTGGGCGAGAAGCCTGTTCACGCGGGTGCGGTTGAGGCCGAGTTTCTTGCCGATCTGCGCCTGCGTCAGCCCCGCAACGAAATAGAGCCAGGCGGCGCGGGTGGCAAGCTGCTCTTCCGGGTCGACGGAGAGGGTGACGCCGAGGGGCGGCGACGTATCCGGGTGTGCGCGTGTCTCGCCCTCGTCCATCATCGCCTCATGAACCGCGGTGGAAGGCCGCCCAGGGAATGTCGAGTGCGGTGTCGTTGGTGAGCGCGTCGAGCAGGGCATTTGTGAGCGGAAGGGCCTTTGCATCGAGCGTACCCCGCGTCATCATGGCGCGGAGCGTGGTGGCCACGGTGACGCCGAGCTCGGCGCCCTCGATGGTGTCGCCCTTCATCGGGCCGTCCTTGGTCTGGCTGTAGGTGAGGCCGCGGCCGAGGTTGTTGCCGAGCCGTGAGTTGCGGCCGGCCTGGGCTGTGACATAGAGGTCGCCCGCACCCGGCATGCCCCAGACGCTGCTTTCCGTGCCGCCATGCGCGGCGACCAGCACCATGAGCTCGCGGATCGCCTGGTCGAAAATGATGGCGGCGGCATTGTGGTTGAAGGCGCGGTTCTCGCTCGCCGCCATTTTCTCGAGATGGCCCGCTGCCCAGCCGACGCCGATGGCGAAGAAGTTCTTGAAGGCCGCGCAGATCTCGACGCCGATGACGTCCGCCGAGAGGCGGGGATGGTAATAGTCGGTCTCCAGCATGTCGCAGAGCGCTTGCGCAAAGGGCAGATCGTGGGAGGTGATGACCGTGCCGGTCTGGCGCCTCACCGCAAGCTCGCCCGCGATGCAGGGACCGCCGATGGCCGCGATGGTGAGTTCGAGGCCGGTGCGGCGCTTCACCTCCGCGGCGACGCGATCGGGAAGGGCGGCGAGGCGATCGGCCTCCGGATGCATGCCCTTGGTGATCATTACCACGGGCACGGGTGCCTTCAGCGTTTCGCAGAGCCGGTCGATGGCCCAGTTCACACCCGCCGAGCTGATGCCGAGCACGATGAGGTCGGTATCGGTGCCCAGCGCCTTTGCGAATTCATTGTGCTGATAGCCGGTGACGCCATCGGGGAGCTTCACGTTCAGCTTCGGGTGGCGGCCGGTTGCCTTGACGCTATCGATGATCTCGGTGTCGAGGTGGGTGCCGACGAGGCGCACGGCGTGGCCGCGATCGCGTGCGGGCAGGCACATGGCAGAGCCCATGACGCCTGCGCCGAGGATGGTGATGGTGCTCACGCCAGGGCCTTTCCGCTTTCGGCGTCGAAGAGATGCACCTTGTCGAGGCGCGGCTTCAGATCGACGATCTCGTCGCGGCTCAAGCTCACGCGCTCCTGCGTGATGGCGCAGATCTCCTGTCCGCCCATGTCGGCATAGATGTGCATTTCGGGGCCGGTGGGTTCGACCACCACGACCTTGGCGGGGGTGCCGCCACCGAAGGTGAAGTGTTCGGGGCGGATGCCGTAGACGACCTTCTGGCCGATCCTGGCGTTGTGAACGGCGGGCAGCGGCAGCACGGTGCCGTCAGACACCTTGACGCCGTCACCGGTGACCTCGCCCTTCAGAAGGTTCATCGACGGCGAGCCGATGAATTCGGCGACGAAGAGGTTGGCCGGCTTGTCATAGACCTCGAGCGGCGAGCCCTCCTGCTCGATATAGCCGTCGCGCAGGATGACGATCTTGTCGGCCATGGTCATGGCCTCGATCTGGTCATGGGTCACGTAGACGGTGGTGGTCTTGAGGCGCTCGTGCAGTTCCTTGATCTCGGTGCGCATCTGGACGCGCAGCTTGGCGTCGAGGTTGGAGAGCGGTTCGTCGAAGAGGAAGACGGCCGGGTTGCGCACGATGGCGCGGCCCATGGCCACGCGCTGGCGCTGACCGCCCGAAAGCTCGCGCGGGTAGCGGTCCAAGTAGGGCTCGAGGTTGAGGATCTTCGCTGCCCACTTCACCTTTTCGTCGATCTCGGACTGCGGGCGCTTGGCCAGCTGCAGCGAGAAGCTCATGTTGTCGCGCACCTTCATGTGGGCGTAGAGCGCGTAGTTCTGGAACACCATGGCGATGTTGCGGTCCTTGGGGTGCACGTCGTTGACGCGGCGGCCCTGGATCTCGATGTCGCCGCCGGTGACGGACTCCAGTCCCGCGATCATGCGCAGCAGCGTGGACTTGCCGCAGCCCGAGGGGCCGAGAAGGACCACGAAGGCGCCGTCCTCGATCTCGAGGTTGATGCCGTGCACGACCTCGAGGTTGCCGTAGTTCTTCCTGACGTTCTTGATCGTTACCGATGACATCTTGCCCGGGGCCTCGTGCTTTTGAATGCATGCATGCTGTGTTCCCCTCCCCCTTGTGGGGAGGGGTAGGGGTGGGGGTGGGGGTGGTGTCGCAGGCTTGATCTCAAGCAGCGGACTCGCGGTACCCCCACCCTTGATCCCTCCCCACAAGGGGGAGGGAAACGGAGTCCAATTTCGACTAACCAGTTCACTATTCCACGGTCCTATTGTTCGTCGCGGGCGAGGAAATCGTCGAGCAGGCCCGCATCATCCGCGAGGTCGAGGAAGGACCAGCGGTTGCGCACGTCGCGGGCGAATTTCATGGCGTCGCGCCAGGTCTTGCGATCAAGGCCGAGCTCGGTTGCCGTGGTGGGGCCACCGGCGGCGGCAAGCGTCGCCTTCATCTTCGCAGGGTCCATCAGCATGGGGCGGAGTTCCTCGCGGAGCTGGGGCCACATGGCGCTGAGCTTGCGGTTGAAGGCTTCCGCCCCGGCGCGGTCGAAGCTCTTCTTCTTGGCTTCCGCATAGCACATGCGGCCGATGGCTTCGCCATAGCGGTCGATGAACTCCTTCTCCTCGATATGGGTCGCCTTGATCAGCGGCGGCGTGTCGAGGGCGAGGAGTTCGTGGTGCAAGCGGGCAATGGCGAGCGAGGCGACGCCCACTTGCTGGCCATGGGTGGAGCCCGGGTGCTTCTCGCCCGCGAACATGTCGATCCAGTGCGAGACCTGGTGCTCGCCCATGGAGCCATGATGCGACACGCCGGTGAAGCAGACGCCGAGGCCGCAGAGCGTCAAGACGCGATGGAGATGGCCATTGGCGGCGATGTCATGGGTCTTGAGGCCGGCGGCCGTCTCGATCATGCGCGGCTCGTCGCCGCCGATCAGCGTGTAGGGCACGCTGGAATAGAAGGTGTCGAAGAGGCGGTGCGAGGCCCACCATTCGACCTGCGCGGTGGGGCGGCAGAGCGAATCGCCCAAGCCTGCGGCGGAGAGCCAGTGCGGGGCGGCGGCGGACACCTTCAGATCGAGGAAGATGCCGCGCGGCGCATGGGCGGGAAGCGATGTCTTGTAGCCGTTGGCGAGCGTCACCGAGGCGGTCGAGGCCGCATAGCCGTTCATCGATGCGGCGGTGCCGAAGGTGGCGTATTTCCGGCCGTCCTTGAAGGTGGCATATTTGCAGGTGTCGGAGAGGGCGCCCGAGCCCACCGCGACGAGTGCATCGGCGTGGCGCGTCTTCTCCTGCACCATGGCAATGGTGGGCTCGTCGCAATGGGTGTTGCCGGGCAGCACCAGTTCCTCGATGGTGCCGAGGCCCTTCAGGTGCTTGGCGACGCGCTTGCCCATGGCCTCATGGGTATTGACGTCCGAGACGACGGCGATGCGCTTGCCGAGCTTGAGGGGGGCCAGCACATCGGCCTCGCCGCCGTCGAGGTCTTCCTCGATGCGGATCACCTCGAAGGGGACGGTCGCGGTCTTGCCCGTGGTCGGGTCCTTCCAGTTGCCCGCAACCACATCGCTGATCAGTTCGTTCCAGTCGGTCATTTGCCTGCACTTCGTGAGAAATCGACGAGTTTCTGGTTCCAGTCGGAGAGCTTCGGCCAGAGCTCGGCATAGATGCCGAGAAGCTCCTGGTAGCGGGCTGAATCCTTCTTCCGTGGGCGGAAGGTTTTCGACGGCTTGCCGGACATGGCGGCCGAGGCCTTGGGCACGGAGCCATACCAGCCCGCGCCCTTGGCGGCGGCCATGGCTGCGCCCAGGGCGGACGCTTCGGCAGTCTCGAGCCGCTTCACCTCGCGGTTCGAGGCATCTGCCAGAATCTGGCACCACAGGTCGGAGCGCGAGCCGCCGCCCACCGCGGCGAAATGCGTGATGGGGGTGGTGGCGTCGGCCACCTGGTTGGTCATCATCGCCTGTTCGAGGGCCACGCCTTCGAGCAGGGCGCGATAGACGTCGCCGCGCGAATGGTTGCCCGAAAGGCCGGCGATGACGCCGCGCGCGGCGGAGTCCCAATAGGGCGTCATCACGCCGGACCAGTAAGGCACCAGAACCAGGCCATGGGCGCCGATGGGTGAGGCTGCGGCTTCGGTTTCGAGCGCCTTGAAGATGGCGGGGTCCTTGCCCGGGTTCACGTTGAACAGGCGCTCCACCATCCAGTTGACGAGGAAGGTGCCGGTGCGGATGGCGGTTTCGAAGGAGAAGCCCTCTTCGCCCACGGCCATCATGGTGCGGAAGGCGCGGTGCGCGGCGTAGTGCCTGCCGTAACTCCCCGACACCGCGGCGGTGCCGAGGTTCACATAGGCGCGGCCCTCGAGGAAGGTGTTGGCGCCGGTGCCGGCGCATTGCCCGTCGCCGCCGCCGGCGATGACGGGTGTGCCCGCCTTGAGGCCGGTGAGCTTCGCCGCTTCGGCCGCCACCTCGCCCATGACCTCGCCGGGGCGATAGAGCCTCGGCATCTGGTCGCGGCGCAGGCGGGCGGCCTTGAGGAGAACATCCGACCAGTCATAGGACTGGACGTCGAGCAGGCCCATCGGGTCAGCCGATGCGGTGGAGGTGGCCCACTGGCCGGTGAGGAAATGGGTGAGCACGCCGTGGACTTCGGCGGTCTTCGCTGTCTTGTCCCAGAGCTTTGGCATGTTGGTCGCAAGCCAGCGGCAGCGATACAGGCAGGGGGTGACGTCAGCGGGCTTGCCGGAAATGTGATGCACCGTGTCGGCGCCCAGTTCGGCGACGATGTCCTTCACTTCCTTCTGGGCGCGCTCGTCGAGCCACAGCGTGCCGGGGCGGAGTGCTTCGCCCTTCGCGTCGAACTGCGCGAAGCTTTCGCGCTGGTTGGAAATGGCGAGGCCGGCGACGCGCCTCATGTCGATCTTCTTCGACAGCTGCTTCAGCGCCTTGGTGAGCGCACCGGTCCAGTCGGAAACCTCCTGCTCGAACCAGCCGGGATGCGGATTGGACAGCGGAATGGGGGCACGTCCTTCCGCGACGATGCGGCCCCTGGCATCAAAGGCGATGGCCTTGGTGGCCGTGGTCGAGCTGTCGATGCCGATGACGAGATCGCCGCGCATGTGGGGGGACGCTTCTTTCTTTCGGGGAAGGTGGAGGCGGCGCGAGGCCGCCTCCGCTGCGTGTTGCTTAGAGGCCGGCTTCGGCCACGGCGGCATCGATCGCCGCGGCGATCGTGTCCATGCACTTCTTCGGGTCGCCGCCGAAGTCCTGGCCGGTGAGCAGCTTGCCGAGGTTGACCGGGATCTCGTTGTTCGAGAAGCCAGCCCACAGCGGCATGTCGGGCTCGGAGGCCATGTCGTTGTCGATGATCCACTTGACCAGCTCGAGGTGACGCGTGGTGCCTGGGCCCACGACGGCCTTCTCGTTGACGCGCGGATCGGTGAAGGACGACAGGCGCATCGGGGCGAAGCCGCCGATGAGCGTGCAGCGGGTCATCACGTCCTTCGAGCAGGCCCACTGCATGAACAGCCATGCTGCGTCGACGTTCTTGGAGTACTTCGACAGGCCGAGGATCGAACCGCCCTGGTGGGCGCGGTTCGGCACTTCGCCGAAGCCCACTTCGGAGGTCGGGCGCAGCGCCTTGCCGATGAGCGGCTTGGCCGGCATCCACAGGCCCTGCACCTTCGAGTCCGCGGCGTCGAGGCCGGGGAAGAACTCGTCCCAGGACTGGACGAGGGCGCACTGGCCCGCCGCCATCATCTGGAACTGGCCGTCCCAGGTGGAGTTGAGCGACTCCGGCGGAGCGTTCTTCACCCATTCCTGGTACAGCGCGAGACCGGCGACGCCGGCTTCGTCGTTGCCCTTGAACTTCTTGTCGGCGCCGAAGATCGAGCCGCCGGCGTTCCACACCATCTGGGTCCAGTCGCAGTTCAGCGAATAGTGGCCCGACTTGGCCTGGAGGCCGGTGCCGTACATGCCGTTGGGCTTCTCGGCCTCGGTGATCTTCTTGATCGCCGCGGTGAACTCCTCCTCGGTGGTCGGCACCGCGATGCCGTGCTTCTCGAGGATGTCCTTCCTGTACATCAGCATGAAGATCGGGATGTCGAAGGGAATGCCGACCATCTTGCCGTCGTACATGGCGAGGCCGTCGACCAGCGGCTTGGAGAAGTCATCCCAGTCGAAGCCCGGCATGGCGAGGTCCGGCTTGTCCTTGTAGTACTGGGTGGGGTCGATCGTGTCCTGGGCAAAGGTCGCGACCCAGGACTGGTCGAGGTAGTAGAGGTCGTAGGTGCCGAGCTGGCCCTGCACGTCCTGCGTGGCCTTGGCGAGAACCTGCTCGAGCGGAACGATCTCGACTTCCACCTCGATGCCCGTCGGGTCGGTGAATTCCTTCTTGATCTTGTCGAGCACGACGGTCGGAGGCGTGGCTTCCGAGGTGTAGCGGATCTTGGCGCCCTTGAACTGCGAGCCCACGTCTTTCAGCCACTGCGTGACCGAGGCGTCCTGCGCCATGGCCTCGGTGCCGATGAGGCTGAGGTCGCCGCGGAAGCCACGGCTGTTGCCGAGCAGCCCGGCCGAGAAGGCCGAGAAGCCGACACCGGCAAGCGCCATCTTCTTCATGAAGTCGCGCTTGGAGATGCGGCGGGCGGCGAAGTCGCGCGCCACATCGGCGATAAAGGTCTTCTTGTCGTAGTCTTTGAAGCTCATCGAAGTCCTCCCATGGGTTTGAGCTTTAGGTTCTCGCGCGCTGTCTCACTCTTTCAGGGAGCCAAGGGTGAGGCCGCGCACCAGATTCTTTTGGACGAGCAGGATGAAGATGAAGCTCGGGATGATCGCCGCCGTGCCCAGCGCCGCGATGAAGCCCCATTCATTGCCCGTCGAGGTCACGAAGGTCTGGATCTTCACCGGCACGGTGCGGATCGCCGTCGTGAGGAAGAGAGACAGCAGGAACTCGGTCCAGCTGAAGATGAAGACGAGAACGGCCGAGGCGGCGATGCCGCCCTTGACCATCGGCAGCACCACCTTGCGGAAGGTCTGGAACCTGGTGGCGCCGTCGATCATCGCCGCCTCGTCCACATCCTTCGGCACGTCGTCGAGGAAGGACTTCATCAGCAGCACGGCGATGGGCAGGTTCATCAGCGCGTAGATCATCATGAGGCCGAGATAGCCCATGTAGAGGTTGTCGGTGTCGCGCAGGCCGGCCGTCTTGTAGATCGTCACCAGCGGAATGAGGATGGCGATGGGTGGCATGAAGCGCTGGCCCAACACCCAGTTGAGATAGCCGCCGCGGCCACGGAAGCTCATGCGCGAGATGGCATAGGCCGCGAAGACCGCGACCAGCATGGTGATGCCGGTGGCGCCGAGCGACACGATGATCGATTCCATGATCGACTGGCGCGAATCATAGGCCTCGGCGCCGCCCACCCCCATGCCGATGCCCTGATCGATGGCAAGCTGCGAGCGCGACTGGCCGAACAGGGTGACGCCATAGTTCACGAAGGTCGGGGTGAAGTCGAAGAAGTTCACCCGATCCTTGTCGAAGACCGCCGAGATCGGCTTGATCGAGGTGAGCGCCCACCAGAAGATCGGGAACATGAAGAGACCCACCACCGTCACGGCGGCGATGTCGCGCAGGATCTGGAGCGGACGCGAGCTTTCCATCACAGCTTGACCTTGAAGATCTTCATGAAGGCGGTGGAGACGACGATGACGATGATCAGCGTCAGCAGCGCCACGGTGGAGGCATAGGGGAAGTCGGCATTGCCGAAATAGATGCGCCCGGCATAGGAGGTGAGTGTCTCCGTCGCGGTGCCGGGCCCCGAATCCGTCATCACCTTCACGTAGTCGAAGGCGCGGAACAGGTCGATGCCGCGGATGAGGACGGCGATGGCGATGACCTTCGACATCATCGGCAATGTCAGCTTGAAGAAGGCCTGGAAGGCATTGGCGCCGTCGATGGCGGCGGCCTCGAAGGGTTCCTTGGGCAGCGAGCGCAGGCCCGCCAGCATGATCAGCACCATGAAGGGCGTCCACTGCCAGATCTCGGCCAGCAGCACGCCCGCCATCGCCGTATTGGCCGTGCCGAGGATCGAGAAGCCCGGCGGGAAGAGCCCCAAGGCGATGAGCCCGCGGCTCAGCACGCCGAAGGAGCCGTTGAGCATCAGGAGGAACATCATGCCGGTGACGGCGGGCGGGATGACGAGCGGCAGCGTCATCATGGCGCGCAGCACGCCATAGCCCTTGCGGTCCGAATCGAGCAGGAGCGCGATCAGCATGCCCAGCACCAGCTGGAACACCAGCGCCACGCCGGTATAGACGAAGGTGTTGAAGACCGCGTTCCAGACGCGCTCGTCGAACAGGATCTTGGTCCAGTTATGGTCCGGGTCGAAGACCATCTTTCGGGTGGCGGCGTTGCGCTTGAACAGCGACAGCCAGATTGCATAGACCAGCGGATAGATGCCGAAGACCACCATCAGCGCCGCGGCCGGGAACAGCCAGGGGAAGGGGTGCTCGGACGACAGCCAGCGCGGCAGCCACGGACGGCGTTCCGTCGCGCGGGCCCCCACAGGGGAAAGGCTGGCGGAATCGGCAGGCATCAAGACGGCTCCCATGTCCCGGCGTTGCGGGCGATTGCATTTGTTATTTCGAGATTGCAAAAGTGCAGGGGAATCCGCAGCGAGTCAACCACGCGCAGCCGGTCGGCATGAATTTTCGCAATGCAAACAACATGTTGCATTGCAATAACAAGGATTGGTTGAGCGGCTTAGAGCGCGTGGAAGCGGGTGTCGGCCTGGTCGAGGCGGCGGCGGATCTGGGTGACGAGCAGGGTCTCGTCGGGCACGCAGTTGTCGTAGGTCAGCCGTTCGCCCGCCTTGATGGGCTTCACCACCTTCGCACCTTGGGCGAGGCCCAGCGGCACGGCGTTGGCGTTCCTTGCCTCGGCGTGGGTCATGGCCCAGGCGCGGTAGTCCACCTCGCCGATGCGGCCGAGGATGTCACCGGGCGAGAGGTCGCGCTTGGCCAGCGTCACGCATTCGGCCACCGGCTGCTCGAGCGGCACCATATCTGCCTGCTTGTGCAGCACGGCGCGCGCCGCCGAGAGCGGCACTTCCAGGCTGGTCAGGTGATAGGGACGCGTCAGCGCGAAATAGGGGCCCTTGCCCACTTTCAGGTCGATCAGCCGCTCCTGCAGGCGCGGATGATCGGTGGTCACGATGCAGAAGACGCCGGGAGCGACACCCTTGCCGATCGAATAGTCCACACAGCCCTTCTTCGAGAGGACGCCACCGTCCGACTTCGGGATGAGCACCGAGGCGAGTTCCTCGCGCGTGGCCGCGGGTCCGTGCATGCCGGGCACATCGGGCACGAGGCCGGTGCAGTTGGCGATTGCCACCATCTCCACCATGGTCTTGGAGCCGTCGACGAACTCGACCAGCATGCGGGCATTCATGTTGCGAGCCTTGGCCTCCGCCTCGTAGTCGGCGGGCACCGCATCCCACTTCAGCGGGTTGTTCTTGCCCTTGCCGGCGCAGACCACCTCGAGACCGATGGACTGGGCGAAGCCGATCAGCTCCAGCGTGGCGGCGGGCTCGTCGCCGGCCGCACCGGTATAGACGACGCCGGCACTCTTCGCGGCTGCATGCAGGTGGCGGCCGATGGTGATGTCGGCCTCGACGTTCAGCATGACGACGTGCTTGCCGCTGGCGATGGATTCGAGCGCGAACTGCGTGCCGGTATTGGGATTGCCGGTGGCGTCGATGACGACGTCGATGCGGCCGGACTTCGCCAGCACCGCAGGGTCCGAGGTGATGGCGATGAGACCCTTCTCTATCGCCGCATCAATGGCGGCGGGCGTTTCGGCGTAGATTGTGCGGTCTTCCGGGAAACCCGCCATGGCGGCAGCGGCCCGGGCCTGGGGCGGGCGCATCTCGGCCACAGCGCCCAAGCGCAGGCCCGGCATGCGGTTCAGCTGCACCATGATGTCGGTGCCCATCTGGCCGCAGCCCGCGAGGCCGATGGTCACGGTTCTCCCTGCCTCTTCGCGGGCCTTGAGTTCGGAAACGAGGGGGGAGACGCCTGCGATCACTTCTTCTTCGCGCCTTTCTTGGCTGCGGCGGCCTTCTTCGGCGCGTCGCGGCGGACCAGACCGGTGACCGAGGGTGCATCGGTCTTCTTGAACTCGCCTGCCTGCTTACCATAGGTCTTCATGCGGGCGAGAACGGTATTCATCTGGTTCGACTTGAGGATGACGGGCTTGCCGATCTGGAGCGCCGCCCAGTACTGGTGGGCGATGGTCTCGACCTCGCCGGCCCGCCACAGCGCCTTCTCGAGGTTGGGGCCGAAGGCGATCTGGCCATGGTTGCCGAGAAGGCAGGCGGAACGGTCCTTCAGCGCCTTCAGCATGGCGGCCGAGAGCTCCGGGGTGCCGAATTCTGCATAATCCGAGCAGCGGATGTCGGTGCCGCCGGCAATGCCGATCATGTAGTGGAAGGGCGGAATGTCCTTCCTCAGGCAGGCAAGTGCCGTCGCATAGGTCGAATGGGTGTGCACGATGGCCCCCGCCTCCGGCCGGTGCTTGAAGATGTCGAGGTGCATGCGCCACTCGGTCGAGGGCAGGTACTCGCCGATGTAGCCGCCGTCCAGATCCATCTCGACCACGTGCTCGGGCTTCATCCGGCCATAGGGAATGCCGGAGGCCGTGATCAGGAAGCCCTCGGGGGTGCGGACGCTCACATTGCCGGAGGTGCCCTGGTTGATCCCCTCCTCGTTCATCTTGAGGCAGGTGTCGATCACCGCCTTGCGGAGGTCGAGATACTTCAGCTTGGCCATCTCAGCGCGCCCCAGAAAATACGTGTCAGGCCAATGGCTATAGACCGCTGGGGCGGCCTGCTTCAAGTGCCGGGGACGATTGACGCCCATGCAGTGAATGCGAGAGAGTGGCCGAAACAACGGGACGACGCGAATGGGGCAGGACGGTTTGCGCGGCATCGCGGTGGTGGATGTGGGCTTCACCAACACCAAGATCGCGCTGTTTTCAGGGGCGGGCGAGTTGCTGGCGGAGCGCAAGGCGCCGAGCCTGCACCTGCCCGCACCGCCCTACAAGCACATCGACCCGGAGCCGATGGTGGCGCTGTGCCGGACGGCACTGCCCGAGCTCGACGCGTTGCTGCCCATCGACGCGATCGTGCCGACGGCGCATGGCGCGGCCATGGCCTGCCTTGACAAGCACGGCAACCTCGCGCTCCCGGTGATGGATTACACCAGCGAGCCGCCGGCCGGGATCGTGGCCGACTACGAGAAGATCATGCCCTCCTTCG
Organism: uncultured Aestuariivirga sp.; assembly: GCA_964474665.1. Classification (GTDB taxonomy): domain Bacteria; phylum Pseudomonadota; class Alphaproteobacteria; order Rhizobiales; family Aestuariivirgaceae; genus Aestuariivirga. The sequence continues at coordinate 6,365 of CAYYTH010000056.1, read as the reverse complement.
ACGAGGCCCTGTGCCCGCTGCTGCCCATCGCGCTGACGCATGGCCTGCAGCTCTACTGGCAGCAGCGTGCCTGGCCCGAGGCGTTCTCCAGGGTGACGACCCTGCTGCCGTGGATCCAGTACGTGGGCTTCCGCCTGAGCGGGGTTGCGGTGACGGAGATTTCGTCGATGGCCTGCCAGACGCATCTCCTCGACATCCGCGCGCAGGAGCCGTCGCGCATGGCGAAGCAGCTGGGCTGGGACAGGCTCTATGCGCCGCGCGCCAGGGCATGGGAGACGATCGGGCTGCTGAAGCCCGAGTTCCGGGGTGCGGGCTTCCGCGGCGCGGCCAGGGTGCTGGGCGGCGTCCATGACTCCACCGCCAATTTCATGCGCTATGTCTGTGCCGGACTCGACCGCTTCACGCTGGTATCGACGGGGACCTGGAGCATCAGCTTCGATCCCTCGACGAGCGTCGATGTCCTTGATCCGGCGCGCGACACCAATACCAACACCGACGTGCTGGGCCGCAACGTGTGCTGCAGCCGCTTCTTCGGCGGCATGGAGTTCGCTGCGGTCTCGGGCGGCGCCCCGGCGGAAGCGGCGACTCTGGCCTGCGTGCAGGCGCTGGTGACACGAGGCACCTATGCGGTGCCGTCCTTCACCATGACCAGCGGGCCGGTGCCGGAGTCGCTCGGCAAGGGCCATGTGAAGGGGCCGTCCGTCGAAAGCCCCGAAGCGCGCGCCTCGCTCGCAGCACTCTATTGCGCGCAGATGGTGTCGGAACAGCTCGATTGCATCACGTCGAAGAACGACATCATCGTCGATGGCCCCTTCTCCCAGAACCCGGTGTTGCTCGCCGTGCTGGCGCAGCTGCGCCCTGCGCAGAAGGTGAAGGCCTCCGCCCTGCGTGACGGCACCACGGCGGGTGCCGCCGCGCTGGCGATGATCGAGGACGGCAAGCTGCCGAGCATCGCAATCAGGATGACGGAAGTGAAGGCTGCGGAGATCGAAGGGCTCGCGTCGTATCAGGCGGCGTGGAAGAAGATGGCTTATGCGGCGCGGTGACTTTGCGTCCCCAGGCTGGGGTCACCCCGGCCTTCGCCGGGATGACGGCATTTAGGGTGGAGTCAGAAAAATGAAAATCATTCTCCCCGCTCTCGCCATGCTCACGCTTGCCACCCCGGCGCTCGCCTTCGATTGCGCGAAGGCCACGACGGCGGTCGAGAAGGCGATCTGTGCCGATCCGCAGCTGAAGCAGCTCGACGCCCGGCTGTCGGAGGCCTATGCGGCGGTGAAGGCCTCCTCCATGCCCGCCGAACAGAGGATGCTGGCGCGTTCGCAGAAGCGCTGGATCGCCGAGCGCGAGTTCTGCAGCGGCGATGACAGCGGGATGAACGCGTGCATCGCGCAGAAAACGAAGGACCGGCTGTCGTTGCTGCTCGGCGCGCCCGAAAGTGGGCCGGGGGCGGCGGCGAAGATGGTGCCGGTGTTCCGCGTCCAGGACGGCAGCACGAAGCAATGGGACATCGACATGTCGCTCATGCGCTTCGCTGATCCCCGGACAGTGGGCGAGACGCTGTTCAACCGGCTGGTCGACGACATCCTCAGCCAAGCGAAGCTGGGTCCGCATGGCGAGGATTCGCATGACATGGTCTTCGCCATGGAGGACACGATGAGCCTCACCTATGCCTCGCCGAAGCTCGTGTCGGCCCGGCACGACTTCTACATCAACGAGGGCGGTGCGCATGGCAATTACGGCACCAACAACATCAACATCGACATGACGAGCGGCAAGCAGATCCGCATCGGCGATATCGTGGACGCGGCACGTGCCACGAAGCTGGCGCAGCAGTGCGCAGCGGAGATCGAGGCCGAGCGCAAGAAGCGCGTGCCCGATGCCGAGGACGTGCCCTATGACAAGAAGACCCGCGATGCGACGATCGCCGAGACGGTGCGCAACCTCAATAGCTGGAGCATCGGGACCGACACGATCACGGTGAGCTTCGATCCCTATGCGGTCGGCGCCTATGCCGAAGGTGCCTATCGTTGCAGCTTCAAGACGGCTGACGTGAAGGCGCTGGCCAGGCCGGGGGCGCCGCTTCCCTAAAATGCGGCAAGCTTCGCACAACGGGTATTAACCATCCCGCAAAGCATCGGGCGCAGGATGGTGTCCGGTTTGTTGCGTGAGGTGTTCAATGTCGGATGAGTCCTTCACTCTCGTTTCTCCCGGCTACCGGCCCCAGGCGGGGCGGCTGGCCTTTGCCATCGGCGCCAACCTCGTGGCCGAGATGGACGATGACGACCTGGCCCATAGCTGGCGGGCGGCGGAGGAGCTGAGCGCCCATGAGGCGTCCGAGCTCAGCGACGCGGCGGCGCTGCACCTGATGGAACTGCTGGAGGAGGGGTTGCCGGCGGCGGACATCGCCGATGCGGTTGCCGATGCGGCCTTGGTGTTCCTCATCGCCCTGAAGCGGCATGGCATCGTCGATCCGAAGCGGATTCCTGCCTGTGCCGTGATGTGGAACTTGCACGCAGAACGGGCGCATGTTCACATCGCGTCATGAAGAAGCGACCCGCTGACAAGACGCCACCCGTTTCCGCCGAAGATTATGGCCGTGCCCTGAGGGGCCTCGGCTTCAACCTGCTCGTCACCGACGTGGCGCGCGCCGTGCGTTTTGCAACGGACGTTCTGGGTGCGACGAGCTTCTATGATGACGCGGATTTCGCGGCGCTGCGCTGGGCGGGGCAGGACTTCATGTTCCATGCTGACCACGCCTATCGTGACAACCCCCTGTCAGGGATCGTCGCGGGGCTCGAGGCGCGGGGGGCGGGCGTCGAGCTGAGGCTCTATGGCTGCGACCCGGACGTAGCGGAAGCCAGGGCCCGGGAGCGGGGCTTCACCGTTCTGGCGGGTGCGATCGACAAGCCGCACGGCCTGCGCGAATGCGTCATCCTCGATGATGACGGATACGCCTGGGTGCCGGCGGTGGCGTTGCGGCGTTAGCGGCCGGCCCCAGGGGCGACCAGTCGAAGACGGCGGTGACGAAGTCGCCCGTGTCGTGCATCGCCTCGTCCATCAGCGACACCGGGCTTGGTGGATCGGTTTCGATCTCGCCCAGGGCCTCGCCATGGTCGATGCGGAACTGTGCGCCGAATTTTTCGCCCAGCCGCTGCATCGGCTGGTTTTCGCGGGCGCAGATCATGTGCAGCTGGTGGATCGCGCGGTTCTGGGCGGCGGTGAGGATGCGGTCCATCAGCACCGAGCCCAGCCCCTGGTGGCGGTGTGCGGTCTCGACCACGAAGGCGGCTTCCGCCATCTCGTCGCCCACGGCATGGAGCGAGCGCAGCTCGGCCGAGGCATACATCTCCGAACCGATGAAGGCGCCGTAGATCACCGTGCCGGTGCGCCGTGCGGTGTCGGCATAGGCGTTGAGGAAATTGTCGTTGACCGCGGTGCCGAAGCGGAACTGGCGGGTTTCGGGGTCGAGCCGGAGCAAGTGCCGGCGGAAGCTCTCCGTCTCGATCGGCCAGAGCTTGCGGATGCGATATTTCTGAAGGTGGCGCTGCATCGGCTGTTTTTCCTGCCCGAACTTAATTTCGTCAGGCGAAATTAAGAATATGTTGCAGTGCAGTAGAAATCCAATGAATGATCCATGCGCTTTCCGCATGGCTCTTCGCGACGGCAGCAAGACGCGCGCTGGCATCACCGCGGTTGCAGGCCTGACCCTTGCCGCCCGGCCCCCCGGCTTCTAGGTTGCGCCACCATTTCAGATTGGCAGGAGGCCTTCATGGTCAAGGAGATCGGACATTTCATCGGCGGCAAGCATGTGAAGGGCACATCGGGCCGCTTCGCCGATGTGTTCAACCCCAATACCGGCGAGGTGCAGGCCCGGGTGGCGCTGGCGTCGCCCGCCGAACTCCGCGCCGCCGTCGAGAATGCCAAGGCCGCCCAGCCCGAATGGGCCGCCAAGAACCCGCAGGTGCGCGCCCGGGTGATGATGCGCTTCCTTGAACTCTCGCGCCAGCACGCCGAGGAGATCGCCACGCTGATCTCCATGGAGCATGGCAAGACCATTCCCGATGCGCTGGGTGACCTGCAGCGCGGCGTCGAGGTGGTGGAATTCGCCTGCGGCATCCCGCACCTTCTCAAGGGCGAGTACACCGACGGCGCCGGCCCCGGCATCGACATGTATTCGATGCGCCAGCCGCTGGGCATCGCCGCGGGCATCACGCCCTTCAACTTCCCGGCCATGATCCCGCTGTGGAAGGCGGCCCCGGCGATTGCCTGCGGCAATGCCTTCATCCTCAAGCCCTCGGAGCGCGACCCGTCCTGCCCGATGCGGCTCGCCGAACTCTTCCTCGAAGCGGGCCTGCCGCCCGGCATCTTCAACGTCGTCAATGGCGACAAGGAAGCGGTCGACGGCATCCTCGATGATCCGGACATCGCGGCCGTGGGCTTCGTCGGCTCGACGCCGATCGCGCATTACGTCTATTCGCGTGCCACCAACAACGGCAAGCGCGCCCAGTGCTTCGGTGGTGCCAAGAACCACATGCTGATCATGCCGGACGCCGACATGGACAAGGCGGTGGATGCGCTGATCGGTGCCGGCTACGGCTCCGCCGGCGAGCGCTGCATGGCGATCTCGGTTGCAGTCCCCGTGGGCGAGGCCACCGCCGATGCGCTGGTCGAGAAGCTCATTCCCCGCGTCGAGAAACTGAAGGTCGGCCTCTCCACCGACCGCGAGGCCGATTACGGCCCGCTCGTCACCAAGCAGGCGCTGGACCGCGTGGTGGGTTACATCGATGCCGGCGTGAAGGAAGGTGCAACGCTCAAGGTCGATGGCCGCGGCTTCAAGATGCAGGGCTACGAGAAGGGCTTCTTCCTCGGCGGCACGCTGTTCGACAACGTGACGAAGGACATGAAGATCTACAAGGAAGAGATCTTCGGGCCCGTCCTGTCGGTCGTCCGCGCCAAGACCTATGACGAGGGCCTGAAGCTGGTTTTTTTTTTTTATTATTGGTAGTGCACCGAGATCTTCACGCGTGACGGCGACACGGCGCGCGACTTCGCCTCGCGCTGCCAGATCGGCATGGTGGGCATCAACGTGCCGATCCCGGTGCCGCTCGCCTATCACACTTTCGGCGGTTGGAAGCGCTCGGCCTTCGGCGACCTGAACCAGCATGGCCCGGATTCGGTGCGCTTCTACACCAAGACCAAGACGGTCACGGCGCGTTGGCCTTCCGGCATCAAGGAAGGCGCGCAATTCTCGATCCCCACAATGCGATAAGGCAGCAGCGGCCCCGGACCTCCGGGGCCGCTTCGCTGTCGGAGAGATGATGACGAGACATTCCCCTTTCGAAATCGGCCTGTCCTCCGTCGAGGTGATCGCGCGGCGGCTGCCCGGATTGTGGTGGGGGATGCTCTCGCCCACCGCTTCTTCCCAGTCGGAACTCGTGGAGATGGTGGTCGAGAAGCAGATGGCCTTTGCCGAGGGCTGCTTCGCGGTGCAGACCGAATTGTTCAAGATGATGCTGGCGCCGACGGAAGGTGCGCATGACCGCCTCATGCAGGCGGCGCTGGGCCCCTCTGCAAGACGCGTGAAGGCGAACCTCCGGCGCTTGCGGGGCTAGGGCCCCAGCCTCTATTGATCGGCCATGGCTGACTTTCACAAGGACCCGCTGCCCGCCGGCTATCACGCGCTGCCCGCGGGGCACATTGCCAATGTGGTGACCTGCCTCGAGATGACGGCGAAGCCCGCGCTACGCCCGGCACCCGACCCGGGCTTCACGCTCGAACGCATGGGTGCAGGCGACACCGGGCGTTTCCGTGCACTGTTCCGTGCCATCGGCCAGGACATCATGTGGTTCTCGCGGCTGATGCTCAGCGATGACGCGCTCTCCGGCATCATCGGCGACCCTCAAGTGTCCTGCTTCGCGCTGGTGAAGGAGGGGCAGGACATCGGGCTCCTCGAACTCGACTTCCGCCAGGCGGGCCAGTGCGAGCTGTCGTTCTTCGGCGTGGTGCCGTCCGCCGTGGGCGGCGGGGCCGGGCGCTTCCTGATGAACGCGGCGCTGACGCGGGCGTGGGCGCAGCCGATCGCGCGGATGTGGGTGCACACCTGCAACTACGACCACCCGGCTGCACTCGGTTTCTACCAGCGCTCGGGCTTCCGGCCCTATGCCGTGATGGTTGAAGTCCATCCTGATCCGCGACTGACGGGGCAGATGCCGAAACACGCCAGCCCACAGGTGCCGCTGATCGCCGCCGCCTGACAGAAGTATTGGCGTCACTCCGGCGAAGGCCGGGGCCCAGCTTCGGGCAGCGGCCACGCGGAAAGCTGGATCCCCTGAGTTCACAAACGAAGTGCAACACCAGCTTATGGT
>CAYYTH010000055.1:0-22364 GCA_964474665.1 uncultured Aestuariivirga sp. | reverse complement strand
GTCCGCCGAAGCGCCGCCGCGTGTAACCACGCCGCCAGCCGCCGCCCCGCGATTTCGGGGTGGCACATCGTTATCTTTGTGAAAACATGGCTCCCCTGACGGGGAGCCGGATTTTCGACAGGAAGCACAAGAAGATGCAAGTCAACCAGAAGAACTGGCAGGAACTGATCCGTCCGTCGAAGCTCGATGTGCAGCCGGGCCGTGACCGTCGCCGCATCGCCACCTTCGTGGCCGAGCCGCTCGAGCGTGGCTTCGGCACGACGCTGGGCAATGCGCTGCGCCGCATCCTCCTTTCTTCGCTCCAGGGTGCTGCCGTCACCTCCGTCCACATCGACGGCGTGCTGCATGAGTTCTCCTCGATCGCCGGTGTCCGCGAAGACGTCACCGACATGATTCTGAACATCAAGGAAATCGCCATTGGCATGCAGGGCGAAGGCCCGAAGCGCCTGATGCTGCGCAAGGACGGCCCGGGCGTCGTCCGCGCCGGCGACATCCAGACCTCCGGTGACATCCAGATCCTGAACCCCGAGCACGTCATCTGCACCCTCGACCAGGGTGCCGAAATCCGCATCGAGTTCACCGTGGCGACCGGCAAGGGCTACGTCTCGGCCGAGCGCAACCGTCCGGAAGATGCTCCGATCGGCCTGATCCCGGTCGACTCCATCTACAGCCCGGTGAAGCGCGTGTCGTTCAAGATCGAGAACACCCGCGAGGGCCAGATCCTCGACTACGACAAGCTCATCATGAACGTCGAGACTGATGGCTCCGTGTCGCCTGAGGACGCGGTCGCCTATGCCGCCCGCATCCTGCAGGACCAGCTCTCGGTCTTCATCAACTTCTCGGAGCCGTCCAAGGCCATCGTCGAGGAGTCGCGCCCCGAACTCGAGTTCAACGCCGCGCTGCTCAAGAAGGTGGACGAGCTCGAACTGTCGGTTCGTTCGGCCAACTGCCTGAAGAACGACAACATCGTCTACATCGGCGACCTGATCCAGAAGACCGAGGCCGAGATGCTGCGCACGCCGAACTTCGGCCGCAAGTCGCTCAACGAGATCAAGGAAGTTCTGGCCCAGATGGGGCTGCACCTCGGCATGGAAGTGCCGAACTGGCCGCCCGAGAACATCGAAGAACTCGCCAAGAAGTACGAACAACATTATTGAGAACCCGAACGGTGCTTGGCTCAGGGCCGCGCCGGGAATTGAAGGAGAACGGTTATGCGTCATGGTTTCAGGGGCCGCCGGTTCAACCGCACGGCCGAGCATCGCGAGGCGATGTTCGCCAACATGGCTGCTGCTTTGATCAAGCATGAGCAGATCGTCACGACGCTGCCCAAGGCCAAGGACCTCCGTCCGGTGGTCGAGAAGCTGGTGACGCTCGGCAAGCAGGGTGGCCTGCACGCCCGCCGCCAGGCGATGGCCCAAGTCCGCGACGAGACGCAGGTCAAGAAGCTGTTCGACGTGCTGGCCAAGCGTTACGGCTCGCGCAGCGGCGGCTATCTCCGCATCATGAAGGCCGGCTTCCGCTATGGCGACCAGGCCCCGATGGCCGTGATCGAGTTCGTCGACCGTGACGTCAACGCCCGCGGCCTCGACTCGGGCCCGTCCCAGAAGGGCCAGGAGACCGCTGAAGCGGCCGCCTGAAGACTGATTTCTGATCGTTTTGACAAAGGGGCAGCTCATTGGCTGCCCCTTTGCCATTGCGCGTCCCGGTTGTTCCGTGAAAAACTCAGTCAGATCTGCGCGTTCGTTGAGTCTAGTGTTTGCCGTTCCAATACGGTGACCCGTGATGACAGCGATTGCAGAGAGCCATGGCCAGCCGATTTGACATTTTCAGCGCGCCCCAGGAGCCGTTCTCGGACGAGCGGGAGTCCGCGAATTTCCTGCGCACTGCGCGTGACCGTTTCGGCGTCCTGAATCTGTCCTACTGGTTCCTGGGGTCGTCGCGGGCTGTTCCAGACCGCATGACCTGGTTTTCGACCTATGACGAGAGCTATACACAGCTCTATATGCGGGAATACTCACCCCTCAGGGATAGTGCCTTCCATCTGTGTTTCAGCCGGCTCTTGCCACTGGACTGGGATGAGGCCCGCGCCACCGACGACACCGTCAGGGACATCCACCAGATTGCCGAGCGCCATGGCATCGGGCGCCATGGCATCTCGATCCCGATCCGGGAACCGGGCGTCGGTGATGCCATGTTCTCCATCAACTTCGACTGCGAGGACCGCCATTGGGGCGAAGTGCGACGCGAACTGGTCAGCGAAGTCCATCTCTTCGCCCATTATTACCATCAGCGGGTCAAGAAGCTGATTGCCGCCCAGCAGCGCCCGATGGGCGAAGGCTTCGAACTGAGCCCGCGTGAGCGCGAGGTGCTGATGTGGGCGGCGGAAGGCAAGACCGCCAGCGAGACTGCGGCGATCCTCAACCTCAGCACCAGCGCCGTGAACCTCTACGCCGCGCGCGCCATGAGCAAGCTCCGCGCGCACACCAAGACGCAAGCCGTCGCGATCGCGGTGCGGAACGCGATGTTCAACTGATTTCCTGCCGTCGTTGAAGGGGAAGGCGCGTCGCCTGGTGGGTTCCCCCCGCCAGGGCATTCAGCCGTTGAACACCTCGTCGACCGGAATGACGGCGTGGCCGCCGTAACCGTTGAACATCGTCGATGTTGCGATGCCGTAGGCGCCCAGCGTGCCGAACTCCACGTAGTCCTCGTCCTTGAGGTCGATTGGCAGGTCCAGTTTTGCGGGCAGCACGTCGAGCGGGTCGCAGGTGGGGCCGAAGACCTTCCAGGGCTTGGTCGGGCCGCCGACCACCTTGCCATCACGGATCACGCGGAAGGGCGGCTGCAGCTCCGGCACCTGCATGAACTCCATGAGGCCGCCATAGATGCCATCGTTCAGGAAGATGTCGTCCCCGTCGGAGCAGACGAGCTTGATGCGGGTGAGCAGCGACATGCAGTTGGCGACAAGGCCGCGGCCCGGCTCGCATTCGAGCTGCGGTTCCGTGCCCTTGCCGAAGTAGCGCGTGGTCGCCTCGGCAATCATCGAGAAATAGGTGTCGAGCGGGGCTGGCTTGCTGAGCGGGTACGAGGCCGGAAAGCCGCCGCCGACATTGAGCTTGCCGATGTGGACGCCGGCGGTCTTGGCAATGCGGTGAGCAGCCCCGATGTGGCGCACATAGACGTTCGGGTCGCGCGACTGCGAACCGGGATGGAATGTCATGACGGGCACGTAGCCGCGGCGCTGGATGTCCTGCAGCAGTTCAACGGCGATGTGCTCGGGCGCGCCGAACTTCGTGGAAAAGTCGTGGGCCGACGTGCCGCGGTCGCGCGGCAGCACGAAACGCACCGCCATTTCCACCGAATGGTCGTTGCCCACGATGGCGGCGATCTTCGCCACTTCCTCGCGCGCGTCCACGGCGAAGCGGCGGCAGCCGTACTTGTTGTAGGCATTGAGGATCTCGCGCCGGGACTTCACCGGATTGTGGTAGTGGAAATGCGCCGACGGCTGGATCGCGTGCACCAGCGCCATCTCCTGCACCGAGGCGACGTCCCAGTGGGTGAGCCCCGCGGCGGCCAGCGCCGCCACCACGTCTGGCGCGGGGTTGGACTTGACGGCGAAGCTGACCGTGCCCGGAAATCCGGCGGTGAACAGCGCGAGGCGCGCCTTGAGGCGCTCGGCGCTGAAGCAGAACACCGCTTCCTCCGGCTGCATGGCATCCGCCACGGCAACGGCATCGGCATAGCTGGGGTCGGACACCACGTTCAGGGCGGTCAGGGCCATCGAAACCTCCGAAAGAGCAGGGGAAAACGCGCGAGCGACACATAACGTCCCGTGCTGCGGGTTTACACACGGCGTTGTGCTGAATTATGACGGACGAGTCGTCACTCCGACGGTCACGGACCCCAATTCGCCGATGGTACAGATTACAGCCAAGGACGAGGAGCTGATTGCGCTTCTGAAGGTCGATTCCCGGGAGCCGGTGGCCTCGCTCGCCCGCAAGCTCGGCCTGTCGCGAACCACGGTGCAGGACCGGCTGAAGCGGCTGGAGGAGACGGGCGTAATCGCCGCCTATTCCATCCGCCTGTCGCGTGAGCTCGACCAGGGCGGCATGCGCGCCTTCGTCACCTTTTCCGTGGAACCGCGCCGCCAGATCGAGGTGGGCCGCATGCTCGCCAGGTTTCCGCAGATCGAGACACTGCACACGGTGAGTGGAAAATTCGACCTGATCGCCCAGGTCAAGACGGGGTCGTCCGAGGCCATGGATCGGCTGATCGACGAGATCGGCCAGATCCCCGGGATCACCCGGATTGAGACCTCGGTCATTTTGTCGACAAAGCTGGATCGCAGATAGGGCGCACAAGCGCCCCAAGAGGAGTCACATGCGTTTCTTTTCCGCCGTTCTGTCCGCCCTTGTCCTGTTCATGGCGAGCCCGCTCGCCATGGCCGAGGAGAAGGCCCTCCCGGACTCGGCTGCCGTCATGCAGCTGTCCTTCGCCCCCCTGGTCAAGGCCACTGCGCCGGCCGTGGTGAACGTCTATTCCCAGCGCAAGCTGCCGGAGCAGGCGGCGAGCAGCCTTTCGCGCGATCCCTTCTTTCAGCGCTTCTTCGGCGGTGACGGCAGCTTCGGCCGCCCGCGCGAGCGGGTGGCGAGCTCGCTCGGATCGGGCGTGATCGTCGATCCGACCGGTTTCATCGTCACCAACAACCACGTCATCGCCAATGCCACGGACATCAAGGTGGCGCTCGCCGACAAGCGCGAATTCGAGGCGAAGGTCCTGATTGCCGACGAGCGCACCGATCTTGCCGTACTCAAGATCGATGTTCCCGACGAAGAACTGCCGGTTCTTCCGATCGGTGACTCGGATGCGCTGGAAGTGGGGGACCTTGTGCTGGCCATCGGCAATCCCTTCGGCGTCGGGCAGACGGTTACGAGCGGCATCGTGTCGGCTCTGGCGCGCACCCGGGTCGGTGTGAGCGACTACCAGTTCTTCATCCAGACCGACGCGGCCATCAACCCGGGCAATTCCGGCGGCGCGCTCGTCAACATGAAGGGCCAGCTCATCGGCATCAACACCGCCATCTTCTCGCGTTCCGGCGGTTCGATCGGCATCGGCTTCGCCATTCCGACCAACATGGTGAAGACGGTGGTTGCCACGGCCGAGGCGGGTGGTGCGGCGATCAAGCGGCCCTGGCTTGGCGCGGAACTGCAGGACGTATCACCCGACATCGCCACCTCGCTCGGCATGGCGCGCCCCGAGGGTGCACTCATCATCAGCCTCCATCCCGACAGCCCGCTCGCCAAGGCGGGGCTGAAGCGCGGCGACATCGTACTCGCCCTCGAGGGCAAGCCGGTCGAGACCGCCCAGGAGCTGGGCTACCGCGCGGCCACCACGGCCATCGGCGCCACGATCATCATCGAATACCAGCGCAAGGGCGACCGCAAGGAAACCCAGGTCACCATGATGGCTGCCCCGGAGACGGTGCAGCGTGACGACACGCTGATCGAGGGCCCGAACCCGCTTGCCGGTGCCACCGCTGCCAATCTGTCGCCGGCCGTTGCGGATGAACTCGGCTTGCCCGCGGGCACGCAGGGTGTGGTGATTGCCAAGATCGCAAAGGGCCCGGCGCAGCGCTTCTTCAAGCGCGGCGACATCGTGCTCGAGATCAACGGCGCGAAGATCGACAGCGTGGATGCATTGGCCGCTGCCCTCGAAGAAGACCGCAAGCTGTGGCGGATCGCCGTGAACCGCGGCGGCCGCGTGGTGAAACTTGCCATCGGCGGCTGATGGCCAACCTCTTTGACACCGCCGGCTTCGGCAAGGACGCACCCCGCCCGCTGGCGGACCGGCTGCGCCCCCAGAAGCTGGCGGATGTCGTGGGGCAGGACCATCTCGTCGGCGCCGACGGGGTGATCACGCGGATGCTGGCCGCCGGCCGCATCCCGTCGATCATCCTGTGGGGGCCGCCGGGCACCGGCAAGACGACCATCGCGCGGCTGCTGGCGGGCGAGACGGGCCTCGCCTTCGAGCAGATCTCGGCCATCTTCTCCGGCGTCGCCGACCTGAAGAAGGTGTTCGAGCAGGCGCGCATAAGGCGCGAGCAGGGGCGGGGCACGCTGCTCTTCGTCGACGAGATCCACCGCTTCAACAAGTCCCAGCAGGACTCGTTTCTTCCCTATGTCGAGGACGGCACCATCATCCTGGTGGGTGCCACGACGGAGAACCCCAGCTTCGAACTGAACGGCGCGCTTCTCTCCCGCGCCCAGGTGCTGGTGCTGAACCGGCTGGACAATGACGCCATGCAGGCGCTGATCCGCCGCGCCGAGATGTTCGAGCGCCGCCCGCTTCCCGCCGACCCCGCCGCGCGCGAGGCGATGACGGGGATGGCCGATGGCGACGGCCGCTATTTCCTCAACATGCTTGAGGAGGTTTTCGCAGCCGTGCCCGAGGGCGGCACGCCGCTGACGCCGGAACTGCTCGCCCGCACCGTCCAGAAGCGCATGCCGCTCTATGACAAAGCGGCGGACGGGCACTACAATCTCGTCTCGGCGCTGCACAAGTCGGTGCGCGGCTCCGACCCCGATGCGGCGCTCTACTATCTCGCCCGCATGCTGGTGGCGGGCGAGGACCCGCTGTTCATCATCCGACGCGTGGTGCGCATGGCGATCGAGGACGTGGGCCTCGCCGACCCCGAAGCCGTGCACCAGGCACTGGCGGCGAAGGAAACCTATGACTTCCTCGGTTCGCCGGAGGGCGAACTGGCGATCGCCCAGGCCGTCGTCTATGTCGCCACGGCACCGAAGTCGAATGCCGTCTACAAGGCCTACAAGGCCGCCACCGAGCGGGCCAAGCAGACCGGCTCCCTGATGCCGCCCAAGATCATCCTCAACGCGCCGACCAAGCTGATGAAGCAACAAGAATACGGCGCCGGCTATCGCTACGACCATGACCAGCCCGCTGCCTTTTCGGGCCAGAACTATTTCCCCGACGGGCTCGGCCGCGAGACTTACTACGACCCCGTCGAACGCGGCTTCGAGCGCGAGGTGAAGCGGCGGCTGGACTATTGGGCCAAGCTGAGGAAGGACCGGGGCTCCCCGTAATGTCGTCACCCGGCGCGCGCCGGGCGTGGTTATCCCCCACCGTTCGTCATACCGACCTAGGCCGGGATGACGGGTTGGGGGAGGGGATGAGCCTGAGGATGGCCTCGTCGTTAGGGAGGGGCGCTGGGCGGCTTTCCTAATGGGTCCGCTAGGGGGCTACCGGGTAGATCCTAAAGAAGGAAAACAATCGTTACAAAGCCCATTGTGACCCTCCTTCATGGCAAACCCCCTACCTCCGTCACCCCGGCGAAAGCCGGTGTCCAGCTTCGGCCGGCCGTCACGTGGAAAGCTGGATCCCGGCCTTCACCGGGATGACGGGCTAGAGGGAGGGGATGAGCCTCAGGGCGCCGACATAGTGCTGGGGCAGGCTGTTCTCCTCCGCACCCTCGATGATGGTGCGGAGATAGTCCGCACTTGGAACATGCGCGCCCGGCTCTGGGAGGGCGAAATAGGTGAGACACTCGACAGCCTCGCCATCCATCAGCACACGGATGGTCTTGCGATTGTAGCGGTTCTCGTAAGGGGACCTCGCCGGGTCATAGCCCTCCCGCCGGTCGAGTGCCGCGAGGTCCCTGTCATGCAGGAGGTAAACGACGCCCCAGACCTCCGCGCCTGGCATCTCCTCCAGCCCTGCCACGCCGCAGTTGCGGATGGGCGAGTGGCGCGGAAAGCACAGGGCATGGTCCTTCAGCACGGCAATTCCCAGGCATTCATGGTCCGGGCAGCGCGCGCGCATTTGCCGGCGCGACATGTTGGAGCCATAGGCGAAGTAGAGGAACACTACTCCGCCGCCTGCCTCTTGCCGCGCTTCAGCACGTCCTTCAGGAACTGGCCGGTGTAGCTGCGCTTCTCGCGCACCACGTCCTCGGGGGTGCCCGCCACCACGATCTCGCCGCCGCCGTCGCCGCCCTCTGGCCCCAAGTCGATGATCCAGTCGGCGGTCTTGATGACTTCGAGATTGTGCTCGATGACGACGACGCTGTTGCCCTGGTCGACCAGCTCGTGCAGCACCTCGAGCAGCTTCTTCACGTCGTGGAAGTGCAGGCCCGTGGTCGGCTCGTCGAGCAGGTAGAGGGTGCGGCCAGTGGCGCGCTTCGAGAGTTCCTTGGCGAGTTTGACGCGCTGCGCCTCGCCGCCCGACAGCGTGGTGGCCTGCTGGCCGACCTTGATGTAGCCGAGGCCAACGCGCTCCAGCGTTTCCATCTTGTCGCGCACCGATGGCACGGCGCGGAAGAAATCGGCGGCCTCGGATACGGTCATCTCCAGCACGTCGGCGATGGACTTGTCCTTGAACTTGATCTCCAGCGTCTCGCGATTGTAGCGGTGGCCGTGGCAGGCATCGCAGGTGACATAGACGTCCGGCAGGAAGTGCATCTCGATCTTGATGACGCCGTCGCCCTGGCAGGTTTCGCAGCGCCCACCCTTCACGTTGAAGGAGAAGCGCCCCGGCTCGTAGCCGCGTGCCTTGGCCTCCGGCAGCCCTGCGAACCAGTCGCGGATCGGCGTGAAGGCGCCCGTGTAGGTGGCGGGGTTCGAACGCGGCGTGCGCCCGATGGGGCTCTGGTCGATGTCGATGATCTTGTCGAGGATTTCGAGGCCCTCGATGCGGTCATGTTCCGCCGGCGCCTCGCGCGTGCCCATGAGCTTGCGCGCGGCGGCCTTGTAGACGGTGTCGATGAGCAGCGTCGACTTGCCGCCGCCCGACAC
This sequence comes from uncultured Aestuariivirga sp., assembly GCA_964474665.1. Taxonomy (GTDB): domain Bacteria; phylum Pseudomonadota; class Alphaproteobacteria; order Rhizobiales; family Aestuariivirgaceae; genus Aestuariivirga. The sequence goes on along the minus strand of CAYYTH010000055.1, from coordinate 13,560 downwards.
GCCGGTGACGCAGGTGAAGACGCCGAGCGGGATTTCCGCCGTGACGTTCTTGAGGTTGTTGGCGCGCGCCCCCTTGACGCGGATGGAGCGGCCCTTTTCCCACTTGCGGCGCACGCCGGGAAGCGGCACGGCCTGCTGGCCGGTGAGGTATTGGCCGGTCAGGGACTTGGGGTTCGCCATGATTTCGGCGGGCGTGCCCTGCGCGATGATCTGGCCGCCATGCACACCCGCACCGGGGCCGATGTCGACCACATAGTCGGCCAGCCTGATCGCATCCTCGTCATGCTCGACCACGATCACGGTGTTGCCGAGGTCGCGCAGGTGCACGAGGGTTTCGAGCAGGCGGGCATTGTCGCGCTGGTGCAGGCCGATGGACGGTTCGTCCAGAACGTAGAGCACGCCGGTGAGGCCGGAGCCGATCTGCGAGGCGAGCCGGATGCGCTGGCTCTCGCCGCCCGACAGCGTGCCCGAGGTGCGCGACAGGTTGAGGTAGTCGAGGCCCACGTCGACGAGGAATTTCAGGCGGTCCCTGATTTCCTTGAGGATACGCTGGGCGATTTCCATGTCCTTGGGCTTGAGCTTCTTCGGCAGCGAGCCGAACCACTCATTGGCCTCGCGGATCGACATGGCGGAGATTTCGCCGATGTGCTTGCGGTCGATCTTCACCGCAAGCGCCTGCGGCTTGAGGCGATAGCCGTTGCACTCGGAGCAGGGGTGGTCCGACTGGTACTTGGAGAGTTCCTCCCGCATCCATTCCGAGTCCGTCTCGCGCCAGCGCCTCTCGATGTTGCCGATGACGCCCTCGAAGGGCTTCTTGGTCTTGTAGGCGCGGATGCCGTCGTCATAGGTGATGGTGACTTCGTCCTCGCCCGTGCCGAAGAGGATCGCCTCGCGGGCCTTCTTCGGGATGTCCTTCCATGGCGTCGACATCGACACCTTGTAGTGCTTGGCCAGCGCCTCGAGCGTCTGGTTGTAATAGGGGGACGTGTTGCCGGTGCGCGCCCAGGGCAGGATGGCGCCTTCCTTCATCGAGAGCGAGGCATCCGGCACCACGAGTTCCGGCTCGAAGTGGAGCTCGGTGCCGAGGCCGTCGCATTTGGGGCAGGCGCCATAGGGGTTGTTGAAGGAGAACAGCCGCGGCTCGATCTCGTCGATGGTGAAGCCCGAGACCGGGCAGGCGAAGCGCTCGGAGAACAGCAGCCGCTCATGCGTCTCGTTCTTCGACTTGTTGGCACCTTCCTCCGAGGTGGCGGAAGCTGGCAGCGGCTTGTCGGCGAATTCGGCCACGGCCAGGCCATCGGCCAGCTTCAATGCGGTCTCGAAGCTGTCAGCGAGGCGGGTGGCGATGTCGCCCTTCACCACGAGGCGGTCCACCACCACGTCGATGTCGTGCTTGAACTTCTTGTCGAGTGCCGGGACGCTGTCGATCTCGTGGAACTGGCCGTCGACCTTGACGCGGGTGAAGCCCTTCTTCTGCAGCTCGGCGAGTTCCTTGCGGTATTCGCCCTTGCGGCCGCGCACGATCGGGGCCAGCAGGTAGAGGCGGGTGCCCTCAGGGAGCGCCATCACGCGGTCGACCATCTGGGTGACGGTCTGGCTTTCGATGGGAAGGCCGGTCGCAGGTGAATAGGCCACGCCGATGCGCGCGAAGAGCAGGCGCATGTAGTCGTAGATCTCGGTGACGGTGCCCACCGTGGAGCGCGGGTTGCGGCTCGTGGTCTTCTGTTCGATCGAGATGGCGGGGGAGAGGCCGTCGATCTGGTCGACGTCCGGCTTCTGCATCATCTCGAGGAACTGCCGGGCATAGGCCGAGAGCGACTCGACATAGCGGCGCTGGCCCTCGGCATAGATGGTGTCGAAGGCGAGCGAGGATTTGCCGGAGCCTGAAAGCCCGGTGAAGACGATCAGCTTGTCGCGCGGAAGTTCCAGCGAGACATTCTTCAGGTTGTGCTCGCGCGCACCCTGGATGGACAGGACTTTCTTTTGTTCTGGCATGGGATCTCGACTAGATCAAAAAGAGAACATCCGCAAGGATGCTCCACCCTCGTGACATGATACGCGGGTTGCACCGGCTTAGTTCGGGTTATCCACAGATGCCTTAGGTCGTGAGGCGAGGCGGGTTCCCCAAGCACCGTGGGGGCAGGCCTGTCATGCCTTGCCCGGCAATCGATAAGCGGCCCCCGAATCGCGCCGGAGCGGCTAGAGCCTGTCCCCGCCCTCCCCACAAGGGGGAGGGAGAAGAGACGCAAGACGTGACACCGCACGACATCCTGCGAAAGACCTTCGGATACGAGTCCTTCCGGCCCGGCCAGGAAGGGATCGTCACCACGCTGCTCGAGGGTCGGAACGTGCTGGCCGTCATGCCGACGGGCTCTGGCAAGTCGCTGTGCTATCAGGTGCCGGCGCTGGCGCGCGGCGGGCTGGCCATCGTCGTCTCGCCGCTGGTGGCGTTGATGCAGGACCAGGTGGCGGCGCTGAAGCTGGCAGGCGTTGCGGCAGAGAGCATCAATTCGGCGCAGGACCGGGACGAGAACGTCGCCATCTGGCGGCGCGTGGCGGCGGGGGAGGTGAGGCTGCTTTATCTCTCGCCCGAGCGGCTGATGACGGAGCGCATGGTGGGAGCGCTGTCGCGGCTCGACGTGCAGCTCATCGCCATCGACGAGGCGCATTGCATCTCGCAATGGGGGGCCTCCTTCCGGCCGGAATACGACATGCTGCAGACACTGCGGCAGTCCTTCCCCGGGGTTCCCATCGGCGCCTTCACCGCGACGGCGGACGAGGCGACGAGGCGCGACATCGTCGGCAAGATCTTCGGCGGCGAGGCCGAGGTCTATGTCGCGGGCTTCGACCGGCCCAACCTGCAGCTCGCCGTTTCACCCAAGGACAACGCGAAGCAGCAGCTTCTCGACTTCCTCGATGGCCGCGCGGGGCAGTCGGGCATCGTCTACGCGCTGTCGCGCAAATCGACGGAGGAATGGGCGGCCTTCCTCGTGTCCAAGGGCTTCCGCGCCATCGCCTATCATGCGGGGATGACTGCCGAGGACCGGGCGGAGGCGCAGAGCCTGTTCATGACCGAGAAGGGGATCATCGTCTGCGCCACCATCGCCTTCGGCATGGGCATCGACAAGCCGGACGTGCGCTTCGTCTTCCATGCCGACCTGCCGTCCTCGCTCGATGCTTACTATCAGGAGATCGGGCGTGCGGGCCGCGACGGCAATCCGGCGGATGTGAAGATGGTCTATGGCCTCGGCGACATCCAGATGCGGCGCCGCTTCATCGACCAGGAGGAGGGCGGCGATGAGCGCCGCCGTCGCGAGCACAAGCGGCTCGACGCGCTGGTCGCCTATTGCGAGGCGCCCGAATGCCGGCGGCAGAACCTGCTGTTCTACTTCGGCGAGGACTCGCTTCCTTGCGGCAATTGCGACGTGTGCCTCAACCCCGTCCACCTGGTCGATGGCACTGCCGAGGCGCTGTGGGTGATCGAGGCAGTGAAGACCACGGGGCAGCGCTTCGGCGCGGCGCATGTGGCCGATGTGCTTTCGGGCAAGAGCAACGAGAAGGCCGATGCGCTGCGCCACACGGAGCTTCCCCTCTTCGGCATCGGCAAGACGCAGTCTCGCCAGCACTGGCAGTCGATGATCCGGCAGATGGTGGGCGGCGGCTATCTCTCGATCGACGTGGCGGGTTATGGCGGGCTCTCGGTTTCGCCCAAGGGCGTGGCGCTCGCCCGCGGCGAAGGCACGTTCCGCTACCGCCAGGACCCGGCGCGATCCTCGCGCAAGGCGGAGCGGGCGCGGAAACTGGTCGCGGCGGTGGAGGAGGGCGGCGTCTCGGATGCGCTGCTGCAGCGGCTCAAGTCGCTGCGGGCGAAGCTCGCCAAGGAACGGCGCGTGCCGGCCTATGTGGTGTTCACCGACCGCACGCTGATCGACATGGCGGCAAAGCGCCCTCTGACCCGCTGGGACTTCGGCGAGGTCAACGGCGTGGGCGAGTCGAAGCTCCAGCAATTCGCCGAAGTCTTTCTCGCCGAGATTACCCGCTTCGTGCAGCAGGAGAGCGGTGTTGCCTGATTTCAGGGCAGGGGCTAAGCCTGTCGCAACGTCAGGATTCGAATCGTGAAGCCACCCCGCCTGCTCGAGATCAGGGCGCTCATCGTCATCGCGCTGCCGCTGATCTTCGCCTATCTCGCCGATGTGCTGATGATCATCACCGCCAAGATGGTGGTGGGCCGGCTGGGCGCGATCGATCTCGCCGCCGCCGGAATCTCGACTGACCTGTCCTACCAGATGTGCATCGTGCTGATGGGCTTCTTTTCCGTGGTGGGCGTTCTCGTGTCGGAGGCGCGCGGGGCTCTCAACCGCGAGCGCATCGTGCCCGAACTTGTGCGTGGCATGATCCTGTCGGGTATCCTCGGCCTGGTCGTGACCGTCGTGGTGTTGAACCTCGGGTCTGTGCTGAAGGCGCTGGGCCAGCAGCCGCAGGTGATCGAACTGGCCGGACCGTATTACACCGGCTTCGCCTTCGCCATGCTGCCCATCGTGTGGTTCGGCGTGCTGCGGAGCTTCGCGGCGGCGATGATGAAGACCGGCTTCGTGTTGGCGGTGACCGTGGTGACGGTGATCCTCAACTACTTCCTCATGCAGGGACTGGTGCATGGCAGCTTCGGCTTCGCGAAGATGGGCATTGCTGGCGCTGGCGTCGCCTGGGCCGTCTCCATGTGGTTCAAGTTCCTGTGCCTTGCCGTCTACACCTTCTTCCTGATCCGGCAGCGCCGTTTGCCGCTTCATCCGGGCACCGTCGGGGGCCCGCGTGCCTATGGTCCGCTGGTGCGGCTGGGCCTGCCGGTGGCGGGCATCGTGGCGATGGAGTCGGGCCTCTTCGCCGCCACCTCGCTGCTCTCAGGGATCATGGGCACGGTGGAACTCGCCGCCTATCAGATGGTGATGGGCTGGATCGCCATTCCCTTCGTCATTTCGCTCGGCATCTCCGAGGCGGCGATGGTGCGCGTGGCCTATTTCGTCGGCGCGCGCGACCCCGCGGCGGCGCGGCAGGCGGGCAATCTCGGCATGGCGGTGGGCGTGGCCGTGCCGCTGCTGCTGGTGGCCATTCCGGTCTTCGCGCCCGGCTTCGTCAGCCGCATCTTCCTTGATCCCGCGGACCCCAGCTTCGCGGAGATCGGTGCGCTGGTGACCACGCTGCTGCTCATCGCGGCGGTGTTCCAGGTCTTCGACGGGCTGCAGGCCATCGCCTCCCACGTGCTGCGCGGGTTGAAGGATGCGGTGGTGCCGCTCGTCATCGCCGGCATCGGCTACTGGCTGATCGGCCTCGGCAGCGGATATGTCTTCGGCTTCCACTTCGGCTGGGGTGCGCCGGGCCTGTGGGGCGGCGTCGCGATCGGCCTTGCCTTCACGGCGACGCTGCTGGCCTGGCGCTTCGAGATCCTGGCGAAGCGTCAGTTGCCGGAGTGATTGGTGGTCGAGATGTAGGTCTCGTCCTCCTGGCCGGCACGCTCGAACTTCAGGAAATCATAGTATCCGCAGTGGCCTTCGCCCGGGAAAATCCGGCAGGTGGAGGGGCGCGCGGTATAGATGGTGCAGCGGCGTTCGGTGGTGTCGAAGAACTGGCAGATCTTGCCGAAATGCTCGTCCTTCTGGCGGCGCATCACGCGCTTGTAGCCATGCGCCGACTTGAAGAACTTCTTCTCGGCGTCCTTCAGGCTCAGGCCGAAGTGCTTGGCAATGCGCTCGGCATCCTTGTCCTTCACTTCGATGACGGGGTAGGAGCAGCAGTAGCCGGGGCACTTCAGGCAGTCGTATTTCGCGCGGGCCATGGATCTCGATTCCAGATGATGTGTTGCGCCGGACGCTAGGACGATGCGGCTTTGCCTGCAACGGCTGGTGGCTTCTGGCCGCTCAGTTGCGCGAATTTCCTGTTGGTATCTGCGATCTCGCCCATCATCCATTCGCGGAAGGCGCGGACGGGCACCGTCTCCTTCTGGCCCTTGCCGCGCACGATCCAGTAATGCCAGTGGTCCTTCATGTCGAAATTGAAGGGCCGCACCAGCCAGCCCTCGAGGATCGAGTCGGTGGCCAGCACCTGGTCGGTGAGCGCGAAGCCCTGGCCGGCCTCTGCCGCCTCGATGGCGAGGTGGTTCTGGAACAGCGTGCCGCGCCAGTCCTCCACACCCGTGACGCCGGCAGCGGCGAGCCAGTCCGCCCACCACTGCTTGCGCGATTCATGAAGGAGGTTGAAGTCCGCGAGGTCTGCGGGCTTGAGGTCGGTCCGGTCCTTCAGCAGCTTGGGCGCACAGACAGGGAAGATCATCGCGTCGGTGAGCTTGCTCGCCTCGACGTCATCCCACTGGCCCGCGCCATAGCGGATGCCGACATCGGCCTCGCCGGAGCGGAAGTCGGCGAGCTTGCTGGTGGGGTCGATGGAGAGCTCGATGTCGGGGTGGAGTTCGTTGAAGCGGCCGAGCCGCGGCACCAGCCAGCGGGACGCGATGGAGGGTTCTACCGAAACCTTGAGCTGGCGCACATTGCCCACCGCCGCGGCCTCGCGCGTGGCATCGGCCAGTTGGTCGAAGAGGGGGGTGAGGCGGAGCGCGAAGCGGCGGCCTGCATCGGTCAGTTCCACCCCGCGCCCGGTGCGCAGGAAAAGCGGCGTGCCCAGCCAGTCCTCCAGGTCGCGCACATGGCGGCTGATGGCGGCATGGGTGACGAAAAGCTCGGCAGCGGCATCCGTGAAGCTTTCCAGCCGGGCGGCGGCCTCGAAAGCCTTCAGGGCGTTGAGCGATGGCAGACGGCGTCCCAAATGGTGACCTGTGAGTTTTTGTTACAGGCAGCGTAGATTAATGCCGTTTGTGTTGCAAGAGCGAAGAGATCATATTGGGGACGTTCAAGAGAAGCCGATTTAAGGGCCAAGGAGAAATATCATGAACTGGATTTTGGACGCTTATTCAAATGTTTACCAGACTGCCATGATGCAGTCGAAAGACGCTGAGCATCTTGCTGCGCCTGCGAAGGAGCGCGCCCATGCCCGTCGTAACCCGCTGTTCGGTCTGCTCAAGCGCCGCTAACCAATTCAAGCGGCTCGGCCTCATGTGGCCGGGCCCGCTGCCTCAGCCGCAGCCACCAGGTCGACTTCGACCACCAGCCTTTCGTCAGCCAGGCCTGCCACGATGAGAAGCGTCGCGGCGGGCCTGTGTCCTTTCAGGAACCGGTCGCGCGTGGCGCGGTAGATGCCGAGATGCGAGCGCTCGGTGATGTAGCAATGCGTATCCACGATGTGGGTGTGGTTCATGCCGGCGGCGGCCAGCACGGCAAGGGCATTCTCCCATGCCAGTTCATGCTGGCGGGCAGGGTCGGCCGGGATCTGGCCATCGACCGTCACGCCGACCTGGCCTGAGACGTGCACCACGCGGTGGCCCGGCGGGATCGCGATCCCCTGGGCATAGGCGGACAGGGGCTTCGGGGCTTTTTCGGTCTCGACTGCGCGGATCATGTGAACCTCCATCGTTCTCCATCACGCTAGGACGCTTGCGCAGGAACAAAAAGAGAACTATAGATGCGGTGTGGATAAGGCGTGAAGCGCTGCTGTGCGGCAGGCCGCCTTTGACTAGGGTGCCCGGAAATCAAGGAGTGGTGTCATGGCAGGATCGGTGAACAAGGTTATTCTCGTGGGCAATCTCGGCCGCGATCCGGAAGTGCGCCACACGCAGGATGGCAAGCCCATCGTCAACCTGTCGCTCGCCACCTCCGAGACCTGGCGTGACCGCAACACCGGCGAGCGCAAGGAAAAGACCGAGTGGCACCGCGTGGTGATCTTCAACGAGGCCCTGGCCAAGGTGGCCGAGCAGTATCTCAAGAAGGGCTCCACCATCTATGTCGAGGGCCAGCTGCAGACGCGCAAGTACACCGACAAGGACGGCGTCGAGAAGTTCTCCACCGAAGTGGTTCTGCAGAATTATCGCGGTGAGCTGACCATGCTGGGCGGCCGTGGCGATGGCGGCGGCATGGGTGGCGGCATGGGCGGCGGCGGCGATGAATTCGGTCAGTCGAGCCCGATGGACCGCCCGCGCGCTGGCGCCGGCGGCAGGGCCACCATTCCGGCGCGTGACCTCGACGACGAAGTGCCGTTCTGAAGCCCTTCCCGAGGGGCAGGAAACCGGCTTTTCAGCGGCTTTGCAGAAGCGGCGTTTAGGCCGGAAAATCAACAGCTTTTCATTGTGCGGGCAGACCTCACCACCTAGATTGTGAGGACAGCCGAATCGTTGCCGAAAAGGCTCCGCTTCGGAGGGTTTTTCCCCGCGCTAGATCACAGGTTTTCCGTGGCCGACAACGACGACCAGAAGGGCTCCGTCCCGCCCTCAAATCCTTCCGAGATCGCTCCCATCTCCATCGAAGAGGAGATGCGGAAAAGCTATCTCGATTACGCGATGAGCGTGATCGTCAGCCGCGCGCTTCCCGACGTGCGCGACGGCTTGAAGCCGGTGCACCGCCGCATCCTGTTCTCGATGAATGAGAACGGCTACGACTGGAACAAGGCTTACAGGAAGTCCGCCCGCATCGTCGGCGACGTCATCGGTAAGTATCACCCGCATGGCGACCAGTCGATCTACGACGCGCTGGTACGCATGGCGCAGGACTTCTCGCTCAGGCTGCCGCTGATCGACGGCCAGGGCAATTTCGGCTCGGTCGACGGCGACCCGCCGGCCGCCATGCGTTACACCGAGTCCCGCATGGCCAAGGTCGCGCATGCGCTGCTCGAGGACATCGACAAGGACACCGTCGAGTTCCAGCCCAACTACGATAATTCCGAGCGCGAGCCGACGGTGCTGCCGGCGCGCTTCCCCAATCTGCTGGTCAATGGCTCCGGCGGCATCGCGGTGGGCATGGCTACCAACATGGCGCCGCATAACCTTGGCGAAGTGATCGACGCCTGCATCGCCGTGATCGACAATCCGGGCGTCGGCATCGAAGACCTGATCAACATCATCCCGGGACCGGACTTCCCGACGGGCGGCCTGATCCTCGGCCGCATGGGCATCAAGTCGGCCTTCCACACCGGCCGCGGCTCGGTGGTGATGCGCGCGCGCGTCAACGTCGAGGAAATCCGCAAGGAACGTGAGGCGCTGATCGTCACCGAGATTCCCTATCAGGTGAACAAGGCGCTGATGATCGAGCGGATCGCGGAGCTCGTCCGCGAGAAGAAGCTCGAGGGCATCTCCGACATCCGCGACGAGTCTGACCGGCAGGGCATGCGCGTCGTCATCGAGCTGAAGCGCGATGCGATGGCCGAGATCGTGCTGAACCAGCTCTACCGCTTCACGCCGCTGCAATCGACCTTCGGCATCAACAATGTCTGTTTGACCGGCGGTCGGCCGGAGCTGATGAACCTGAAGGACCTGCTGCAGGCCTTCATCGCCTTCCGTGAGGAGGTGGTCACCCGCCGCACCAAGTTCCTGCTCAACAAGGCGCGCGACCGTGCGCATGTGTTGGTGGGCCTGGCAATCGCCGTGGCCAACATCGACGAGGTGATCCGGTTGATCCGCACCTCGAAGGATGCGGGCGAGGCGCGCGAGGCCCTGATGGCGCGCGACTGGCCCGCCAAGGACATGGCGCCGCTCATCGCGCTCATCGCCGACCCGCGCCACGCGCTGACGGAGGAGGGCACCTATCGCCTGTCCGACGAGCAGGCCCGCGCCATCCTCGACCTTCGCCTGCAGCGCCTCACCGCTCTCGGCCGCGACGAGATCGCCGAAGAGCTGCAGAAGCTCGCCGAGGAGATCAAGGACTATCTCGAGATCCTGCGCTCGCGCGTCCGTGTGATGAACATCATCAAGGACGAGCTCACCGAGATCCGCAACGAATTCGCCACGCCGCGCCGCACCGAGATCGTCGAGAACGACGGCGAGGTCGAGGACGAGGACCTGATCCAGCGCGAGGACATGGTGGTGACGGTGAGCCACGCCGGCTACGTCAAGCGCGTGCCGCTGTCGACCTATCGCGCCCAGCGCCGCGGCGGCAAGGGCAGGGGCGCGGGCGGCACGCGCGAGGAAGACTTCGTCACCAAGCTCTTCGTCGCCTCGACGCATACGCCGATCCTGTTCTTCTCCTCGGCGGGCATGGTCTATCGCCTCAAGGTCTGGCGCCTGCCGCAGGGCACGCCGCAGTCGCGCGGCAAGGCGCTGATCAATCTTCTTCCGCTGGAGCAGGATGAGCGCATCACCACGATCCTGCCCATGCCCGAAACGGCGGCGGAGGCCGAGGGCCAGTTCCTGATGTTCGCCACCCGCTCCGGCACGGTGCGGCGGAACGAGATTTCGGATTTCGAGCAGATCAACCGGGCCGGCAAGATCGCCATGAAGCTGGACGAGGGCGACATGATCGCCGGCGTCGAGATCTGTACCGAGAAGGACGACGTGCATTTGACCACAGCGCAGGGCCAATGCATCCGCTTCCCGGTGGACGAGGTACGCGTGTTCAAGGGCCGTGACTCGACGGGTGTCCGCGGTATCCGGCTGGAGGATGGCGACCACCTGATTTCCATGTCGATCCTTCGGCATGTCGAGGCGTCGGCTGACGAGCGGGCGGCCTTCCTCAAGATGTCGCGCGCGGTGGCGGGCGAGGAACAGGACGCAGGTTCCAGCGATGAGGAAGCCGCTTCCGAGACCACTCTGACCCAGGAGCGCTATGCCGAGATGGGCGCCGCCGAACAGGTGATCCTGACCATCTCCGCCAATGGCTACGGCAAGCGGACCTCGTCCTACGAGTACCGCATCACCGGCCGTGGCGGCAAAGGCATCGTCGCCATGGCGGTGAACGAGCGCAATGGTCCGCTGGTGGCCAGCTTCCCCGTCGAGGATGGCGACCAGATCATGCTGGTGACGGATGGTGGCCAGCTGATCCGTACACCGGTGCGTGACATCGGCAAGAAGGGTCGGTCGACGCAGGGTGTGATCGTGATCGATGCGGCGGATGACGAGCACGTTGTCTCCGTCGAGCACATCACCGAGGAGGATGAGGGCGAGGAGGGCTGAGGGCCCTGCCAGTTGCCCCCACCCCAACCCCTCCCCACGAGGGGGAGGGGGTCCAAGAACAGATTCATCTCGCCTGGTTCCCCTCCCCCTCGTGGGGAGGGGCAGGGGTGGGGGGACCGGCCGCAGCCTTGCCTCCCGTGCCCATCCATGGCTAGTTGCTGCCAGGAGACCCCGCCATGACGCTCGAATCCTACCTTGCCTTCACGGCCGCGGCGGCGGCTCTGGCCTTCGTGCCGGGGCCGACGGTGACGGTCATCATCGCCAACAGCCTGCGCTATGGCCACCGGGCGGGCCTCATGAACGTGGCCGGCACGCAGGCCGGTTTCGTGATCTGGCTGGCCATTGCCGCGCTGGGGCTTGGGGCTGCCATCCAGGTCATGGGCGTGTGGTTCGACGTGCTGCGCTGGGCGGGCGCCGCCTATCTCGTGTGGCTGGCGATCAAGCTGTTCCGCTCCAAAGGCGACCTTGCCATGGTGGTGGACCGCGCGCGCCCCAATGGCAGCTTCTTCCTGCAGGGCTTCATCGTCATCATGTCGAACCCCAAGATGCTGGTGCTGTTCGGCGCGATGATCCCGCCCTTCATCACGCCCGGCGACGACCCGATGCGGCAGATCCTGATCCTCGGCGCCACCTTCATGGTGATCGCCGGCTTCGGCGATGTCATGTACGCGCTGATGGCGGGCAAGGCGGGGAGCTTCCTGTCGCGCTCGCGCATCCGCGCGCTGGAAATCATCAGCGGCTGCTTCCTGATGGGCGGCGGCATCTGGATGGCACTGAGAGGACGCTGAGATGGCACGCACCGGTTTCTACCCCGGCTCCTTCGATCCGGTGACCTATGGCCACCTCGACATCATCGCGCGCGCCGCGCGGCTGGTCGACAAGCTGGTGCTGGGGGTGGGGGTCCACCACGGCAAGCAGGCGCTGATCGAGGCCGAGACCCGCATCGCCCTGCTGGAGCAGGTGACGAAGCCCATCGCCGAGCACACCGGCGTCAGGATTTCGGTCACCACCTTTGATGGGCTTACGGTGGACGCCGCGCGCAAGAACCACGCCGGCGTCATCATCCGGGGCCTCCGGGACTCGTCCGATTTCGACTACGAGGTCCAGATGGGGCAGATGAACGGGGCCATGGCGCCGGACATCGAGACCGTGTTCCTGGCCGCCTCGCCCGCCACCCGCATGATCGCCTCTTCGCTGGTCAAGCAGATTGCCCGGATGGGGGGTGACATCACCCTGTTCATCCCGAGGGAGGCGCAGGAGGTCATGGCCCGGGCTCTGAAGCCTTCGCATTGACATTTTGTTCCTGTCCCCTCAGGAACGGCATCGATAACAATGGGAGATACCATGATCAGGAAACTGGCACTGGCCGCGCTGGCCGCGGGCCTCATCGCCACCCCGGCTCTGGCCGCGGAGAAGCTCAAGGTGGAGATCAGCAAGGGCTGCTCCTTCGACATCACGCTCCGCCCGGACCTCGCGCCCAAGCACGTCGAACAGATCACGCAGCTGGCCAAGGACGGCTTCTACAACGGCATCATTTTCCACCGCGTGATCGATGGCTTCATGGCCCAGACCGGCGACCCGACCGGCACCGGCATGGGCGGCTCCAAGCTTCCCGACATCAAGGCTGAATTCACGCAGGAGCCGTTCAAGCGCGGCACCGTGGGCATGGCGCGCTCCAGCAACCCGGATTCCGGCAACAGCCAGTTCTTCATCATGTTCGCGCCGGGCGACTTCCTGAACGGCCAGTACACCGTCTGGGGCCAGGTCGATGAAAACGGCATGGCCTGCGTCGACCAGATCGCCCGCGGCGAACCGCCGGCGAACCCCGACAAGATGGTCAAGGTCACGGTGGAGTAAGAACATGGCCGATCTCGAAAACACCCTCTATCTCGACGTTGCCAACGCCAAGGGCGAGCCCAAGGGCCGCGTCACCATCGAGCTCCGTCCGGACCTCGCCCCGAACCACGTGGCCCGCATCAAGGAACTGGCCCGCGAGGGCGCCTATGACGGCGTCGTGTTCCACCGCGTCATCGAGGGCTTCATGGCCCAGGGCGGCGACGTGCAGTATGGCAACACCACCTCCGCCAGCTTCAGCCCCGGCAGTGCCGGCATGGGCGGCTCCAAGAAGCCGAACCTGAAGCAGGAATTCTCCACGGAACCGCATGTCCGTGGCGTCTGCTCCATGGCACGCTCGCAGAACCCGGACTCGGCCAACAGCCAGTTCTTCATCTGCTTCGGTGACGCCACCTTCCTCGACCGCCAGTACACGGTCTGGGGCAAGGTGACCGACGGGATGGACATCGTCGACGGCATCAAGCGCGGCGAACCCGTGCGCGAGCCGGACAAGATCGCCAAGATGCAGGTCGCGGCTGACGCCAAGTAACTGGCACGAAGCCGTCACCCTTCAACACACACCGTCACCCCGGCGCAGGCCGGGGTCCAGCTTTCCGAGCGTGAACCACATGAAGCTGGATCCCCTGAGTTCACAAACGAAGTGCAACACCAGCTTATGGTGTTGG
>CAYYTH010000054.1:0-23083 GCA_964474665.1 uncultured Aestuariivirga sp. | reverse complement strand
AGCTGGTAGGGCTGCAGCACGTAGGAGCGGATCTGGTGGCCCCAGCCGATGTCGGTCTTCTTGGCATTGGCGGCATCGATCTTTTCCTGCTGCTTCTGCAGCTCCATTTCATAGAGGCGGGCCTTCAGCATCTTGAGCGCGGTGGCGCGGTTCTTGTGCTGCGAGCGCTCCGCCTGGCAGGCGACGATGATGCCGGTGGGAATATGCGTGATGCGCACGGCGGAATCGGTGGTGTTGACGTGCTGGCCGCCGGCACCGGAGGCGCGGTAGGTATCGACCTTCAAGTCGGACTCCACCACCACGATGTCGATGTTGTCGTCGACCACGGGATAGACCCAGACGGAGGAGAACGACGTGTGGCGACGGGCGTTCGAGTCATAGGGCGAGATGCGCACCAGGCGGTGCACGCCGGACTCGGTCTTGAGCTTGCCGTAGGCGTTGTGGCCCTTGATCTGGATGGTGCAGGACTTGATGCCCGCCTCTTCGCCCGCATGCTCGTCCAGCACCTCGGCCTTGAAGCCGTATTTGTTGGCGTAGCGCAGGTACATGCGCATCAGCATCGAGGCCCAGTCCTGGCTTTCGGTGCCGCCAGCGCCGGCATTGATCTGGAGGAAGGCGTCGTTGGCGTCCGCCTCGCCCGAGAGCAGCGTTTCGATCTCGGTTTCGGCGACCTTCGGCTTCAGGGCCTGCAGGGCCTTCTCGGCCTCGGTGACGATCGACTGGTCGCCCTCCATGTCCCCGAGTTCGATCAGCTCGGTGTTGTCGGCGATGGACTGCTCCAGATCGCGGATCATGCCGATGCGCTTGTCGAGGTCCTGACGCTCGCGCATGAGCTTCTGGGCCTTCTGCGGATCGTTCCAGATCGACGGGTCTTCGGACTTGGCGTTCAGTTCGGCGAGGCGGCGGAGGGCATTATCCCAGTCAAAGATGCCTCCTCAGCAGCCCGATGGACTGCTTCATGTCGTCGACGAGCGACGAGATTTCAGCGCGCATGATTCCTGCTCAATGAAAATGTGACGTTGGAGGGGTCAATAGAGGCCGCCGCCCTGCCCCGTCAACCCGCCATCGGCGGGCGCCTGGGGCACGGGCTGGGCCGGGGCAGCACTGCCGCCCTGCGACGGCGGCACCAGTACCACGCCGCCGTCAGCAGTGCCGCCGGCCGCCGCGATGCTGCCCTCGCCGATGACCTTGGTCGAATCCGGCGGCTCGTCACCCGGCTTGAACGCCTCGAGAATGACGCCGGGCTGGCCGAAGATCGCCCGCTTGCCGGTCTTGGCATCGATCGGCATGAGCTCGATGGCGCGCGGCACGCGGAAGGGCGTGGCGGGCTCGTCCTTCAGAGCCATCTTCATGAAGTCGGCGACGATGGGCGCCACCAGCTCGCCGCCGGTACGGCCCTTGCCCATGGGCTTCGGGTTGTCGAAGCCGACATAGGTGCCGACCACGAGGTCCGGGGTGAAGCCGATGAACCAGGCATCGCGCTCCTCGTTGGAGGTGCCGGTCTTGCCGGCCACGGGCTTGCCGACCACCTGCACCTTCTTGCCGGTGCCGCGCTCGACGACGCCCTCCATCATCGAGGTGATCTGGTAGGCGGTGTAGGGGTTCATCACCTGCTCGCTGACGTCGAGCAGTTCGGGCTCGGGCAGGTCGGCACTCCAGTCGGGCGCCATGCAGGCCGCACAGTCACGCTTGTCGTGCTTGAAGATGGTCTTGCCGTAGCGGTCCTGGATGCGGTCGATGAGGGTGGGTTCGACGCGCCGGCCGCCATTGTCGATCATCGCATAGGCGGTGACCATCTTGAGCAGCGTGGTCTCGCCCGCGCCCAGCGCCATGGCGAGCTGGCGGGGCAGCCTCTCATAAATGCCGAGGCGGGTGGCGAGGTCGATGATCTTGGTCATGCCGAGCTCGTCGGCGAGGCGCACCGTCATGACGTTGCGCGACTGCTCGATGCCGCGGCGCAGCGTCGAGGGACCGAAGAACTTGTTCTGATAGTTCTTGGGCTTCCACATGGAGCCGTCGGGCATCTTGAACTCGACGGGGGCATCCATGATGACGGAGGCGGGCGAATAGCCGTTGTCGAGGGCGGCCGCATAGACGATGGGCTTGAACGACGAGCCCGGCTGGCGCAGCGCCTGGACGGCGCGGTTGAACTGGCTGCGGCCATAGGAGAAGCCACCGACAAGCGCCAGAACGCGGCCGGTGTGCGGGTCCATGGCGATCATCGCGCCGTCGACCTCGGGCATCTGCATGAGGTGATACTGGCCGGTGTCCTTGCTGGGCGCAGCGTAGATGACGTCGCCCGGCTTCAGCACGTCGGAGGCCTTCTTGACCTCAGGGCCGAGCGCCGTGCCGTCGACATAGGCGCGGGCCCAGCCGAGCAGCGCCAGCGGGATCTTGCCCGTCTCACGCTCCGGCGCCAGCTTGCCGTCGGGTTGCGTCCTGGGCTGGAGGCCGATGGTGGCCTCCTCGTCGTTGACGTCGAGCACCACGGCAATGCGCCAGGGGGCCATGTCATCCGGAACGCGCCTGTCCTTGATGAGCATCGCCCAGTCCGGCACCGCGCCGAGCTCGGCCACCGCGAGGGGCCCGCGAAAGCCACGCTTGCGGTCGAAGGCGATGAGACCGCGCGCCAGCGCCTGGCGGGCATAGAGCTGCAGCTTCGGCTCCAGCGTGGTCCGGACCGAAAGGCCGCCCTTCTCGAGCTGGTCCTTGCCGTAGAGGCCAATCAGCTCGCGGCGCACTTCCTCGGCGAAACTTTCAGCGGCGAAGAGCTGGGCGCCGAAGGGACGCGGCGTCACCTCCAGCGGCTTGGCCTGCGCCGTCTTCATCTCTTCCTCGGTGATGTAGCCGTTGTCGTACATCTGGGTGAGCACCCAGTTGCGGCGCTCGATCGCCCGCTCCTTCTGGCGGAAGGGGTGGTAGTTGTTGGGGCCCTTGGGCAGGGCCGCCAGATAGGCCATCTGCTCCAGCGACAGCTGGTCGAGCGACTTGCCGAAATAATTGAGCGAGGCGGCCGCGACGCCGTAGGAGTTGAGCCCGAGGAATATCTCGTTGAGATAGAGCTCGAGGATCTGCTCCTTGGTGAAGGTCTGCTCGATGCGCTGGACGAGGATCGCCTCCTTCAGCTTGCGGTCGATCGAGCGCTCGTTTGAGAGCAGGAAGTTCTTCGCCACCTGCTGGGTGATGGTGGAGGCGCCGACGATCTGGCCCTTGCCGGTGAGCTTGACCTGCGCATAGCGGAAGGCGGCGGCGGCGATGCCCTGCCAGTCGAGGCCGCCATGGGTGAAGAAGGTCTTGTCCTCGGCCGAGATGAAGGCCTCGATCAGGCGCTTCGGCATCTGGTTCACGGGCACGAAGAGGCGCCGCTCCTCGGCATATTCGGCGAGCATGGACCCGTCGGCCGCATAGATGCGGGTCATTACCGGCGGCGCGTAATTGGCGAGCTGGGTATAGTCCGGCAGGTCCTTCGAGGCGGTCTGGATCACATAACCCGCCCCCGCCGCGGCAACGACGAAGAACATGAAACCAACCGCGAACAGCCACCCGAGGAAACGAAGCATTCTCTGAAACGACACCTGCCTGTTGTGCCCCGCCCGATAACACAGCGGGAAGGGCCATTTACAGTTAATTCGCTAGGGGCCGATTGTGGCCCTTGGGTGGCAGAGACCGGGACATGAAAAAGCCCGCGGGACCGGAGTCCCGCGGGCCGGAAGGCTCAGGTGGAGCGATCAGAAGCCGCCGACGGGGTGGGCGCTGCAGTAAGCATCCTTCTCATCCTGCGTGGCGGCGTTGCCACCCGCGCTGGTGAAGAAGCTGGTGGCTGGCGGGGCCGGCAGGGCCGAGAAGACGTCCTCGCCCAAGGGGCAAGAACAATCCGACACCAGAACCCCCTGGCCATTCAGATAGGGCGCGCTGCACTTGAAGCTGAAGCAGTTGGCGAACCGGCGGCCCTGCATGAGGGTCTTGCTGCAGGCATTGATGCCTGTCGGGCTCGTGGCCCAGGTGTTGCCGTTGAGGGTCGTCAGCTGCGGGAACGACGAAACGGTGGAGTAGAGCGACCACACGCCGCCCGCGTATCCAGCCGCCGACTCGGGGTAGGCGCAGCTGCCCTTCATGTTTCCGCCGGTGACATTGGCGATCGCCGGAAGAGCCGTGGGATAGGCTGCCTGCACGATGGGATCCGTGCTCGTCGTCGCCGTGTTCGTATTGACGACGGGGCAGGTGCACTTGGCTTCCTTAAAGGAGCGCTTACCGCCCGTGGGCGTGTTCACCCTGATCCGCCTGTTTGTCTCTTCGCAGGTGGTCGCTGCACAGAGGGCGAAGAGATAGTCCTGGCTTGAGTTGCCGCACAGTTCGATCTGGGTCCTGGACGTGCCCGACGCCGCACGGGCCGTGTCGAACTTGACGCCGAAGGCGGTGCAGACGATTGCGACCGTCAGGAGCCTGAAGAGGAGTTTCATGTTGCCATCCGCGGAAATAATAAAGTGAGCTCGGTTACCACCATGGCCGCGAGGCGCTCACCACGGCACGGGAGGACCATGGCAGCACCCGCAAATCAGGCGATACCTTACGATAATTTCATAAAGTGACGGCTGTCCAACGCTCCGGCCTAGGTGTCACTACGTGCAACATAAGTAATGTCCTGCAAAAACCGGTAGAAACACCTGCCCTTCCGGACTGCGCCGGACGAGGGCTCCGGACAGCCCCGAAACGATCCCTGCGCTCATTTCGCGGATCGGTTTGCCGCGCAGGGCTTCACCAACGACGTCAGGCCCGGTGATGACATTTGCCGAACAGGCGGCTGCCCTGATGAGCAACTGGCGCCCGTAATGGATATCTCACATGCGCAGAATGGGCCTGGACCACACGCCTGCGCGTCAGGGGGATTTGGCAGCGAGCTGCGTGGCGAAGTATTTCTCGACCGCCCGCCCCATGGCGGCCGCCACCTTCTGCTGCCAGGCGGGTGAGGTGAGCTGGGTCTCGTCCTGCTTGCTGGACAGGAAGCCCAGTTCGATCAGCACCGAGGGCACATCCGCCGCCTTGAGCACCATGAAGCCCGCCGAGCGCATGGGCTTGCCGGTGAAGGCGGTGACGGGCGACATCTCGGCAACCGCCTTCTTGGCGAAGACCAGGGAATGGGTCTTGGATTCGCGCTGGGCCAGGTCGATCAGGATATCGGTCACTTCCTGGTTCTCGGCCTCGAGATCGACGCCGGCGATGATGTCGGCGCGGTTCTCCTTGTGGGCCAGCGCCTCGGCCTCGGCGTCGGAAGCCTTTTCGGAAAGGGTGTAGATGGTGGCGCCGCGCGCATCCTGGCCGCGCACCGTATCCGCATGGATGGCGATGAACAGGTCGGCCTGATTGTCACGCGCCACCTTCACCCGCTCGCGCAGCGTGAGGAAGCGGTCATCATCGCGGGTCATGACGACGTCGATGGTGCCGGTCTCCTGCAGAACCTTGCGGAGCTTGAGGCCGAAGGCGAGGACGACGTCCTTCTCCTTCGTCTTCTTGATCCCGATGGCGCCGGGATCGATGCCGCCGTGGCCGGGGTCGATGACCACGAGCTTGCGCTGGCGAACGGGCTCGGCCGCCGCCTCGTCCTGCGTGGACGCCGCGTCAGCGGCCTCTGCGGTGGCGGTGTCGTTCTCCGCGGCGAGCTTCGCGTCGAAGGCCTCCTTGCTCGTCCGGACGATGTCCACGACGATGCGGGCGGGCTGGCCATCCTTCGGTTTCAGCAGGAAGGCCTTGTCGATGAGGACCGGACCATCCGTGTCGAGCACGATGCGGGACTGTGCCTGGTCGACCGGGCCATAGCGATATTGCGTGACGAGGCCCCGCGTGTTGTCGCCCGCCCCCTCGGGAAGCGCGAAGGAGACCTGCGGCAGGTCGATCATGACCCGGTAGGGGTTGGCCATGACGTAAACGGTATAGCCGACCGGGACGGTGAGATCGGCCACGAAGCGCGTGCGGGTTTCGTCGCCCGCCACCCGGGCGGCCGTGGCGACCGGAAGATCCGCCGCATCGGCCACGGGCAGTCGGAAGCCGGCGAGCAGGAACATGCCGGCAAGCAGCAACGCCGGCAGCAGGCGGGCTGCGGCCCATCGGCAGGAATTGGCTGATGCGAGCGTCATCGAGTCGGCGGCACTGCGGTTGGAAATGGATGTCCGAAGCTAGGCCCGCCAGGGTTAATCATTGGTTGCCGCCAGGCCTGCCGAAGGGCCCCAGAGGAAAGCTTGCAATTTGGCGACCTGCCCCATAAGAAGTTCCTGTCTCCTGAGGTCAGGGCTGCGAATCCGCGGCAGAATCGACCCCGGGTGGAGAATTTCGCGAGAAGCGGGGGTCCGGAGGCAGTTGCTGCCAGCCCCGCTCGACGCGGTCGAAGAGCGAGATCCTGTGTCGGATCCGCCATTTAGAACCGTTCCGTGAACCGGAACATAAGGAAATCCTGGGCATGCCCCACGCCACGACGCGCGCGCTGAACGAGGACCGGTCGAGACCGGCTCCCGTCGCCTGTTTGCGCGTGACCGCTGGCTGGACCCGCATGCCCCATTCGCGCTGCAGCACCCGCATCTCCAACAGGCGTCTCCTCACCGGAGCGGAGAACCTATCGGCAAGTTTGCCGGGCTGGCGCAGAGGACGTGACCCATGGGCAGCAAGATGCTCATCGATGCCAGCCACCCCGAAGAGACCCGCGTCGTGGTCATCAAGGGCAACCGCATCGAGGAATTCGACTTTGAAAGCGCCGCACGCCGGCAGCTGAAGGGCAATATCTATCTCGCCAAGGTGACGCGCGTCGAGCCGTCGCTGCAGGCAGCCTTCGTGGAATATGGCGGCAACCGCCATGGCTTCCTCGCCTTCTCGGAAATCCACCCCGACTACTACCAGATCCCGCTCGCAGACCGCATGGCGCTGCTGCAGGCGGAAGAGGAAGAACACGCCCGCGAAGCCGCGGACGAGGACGACGAGGGCGAAGGCAATGGCCGCCGCCGTGGCGGGCGCAACCGCGACCGTGACCGCGGGCGTGGCGGACGCCGCGGCCCCCGCGGCGAGGAAAACACCGAAGGCGGCGTCGAGGAAATCTCCGAGCCTGAATATGCCGAGGATGCCGAAGCCTCCGGCGACGACTCCTATGCCGAGGACCACGGCCCCGAGACCAACGAAGACGAGAGCCCGGACACGCATGTCCTCGACATGTCGCAGTCCGAGGTGATCGAGGGCGAAGTCGTCGAATATCACGACGAAACCGATGACGACGGCGATGACACGCCGCCGCGCGCCGAGCCGATGTCCACCAGCCATGAAGACCCCTCGGTGTCGGAACCGGTGGAGGATGGCGCGCAGGCGTCCGACGCCGAAGAGCAGATCGAGGCCCGCCTCGCCCAGCCCAATGCCGATGCCCCGACCGACGCCGAGATGGAGGCCGCGGCCCCTGCCCCGTCCGTCCAGCACGGCATGCCCGGCGAACTCGGCAACGGCATCGAGGAAGTTGGTGAGGATCCCGAGACGGTCCGCGTCGAAGAGATCGGCGCCGAGGACGCGCTCGAGGAAGTGCCCCAGCGCCGCCGCAAGGTGCAGCGCAAGCAGTACAAGATCCAGGAAGTGATCAAGCGCCGCCAGGTGATCCTGGTGCAGGTCGTGAAGGAAGAGCGCGGCAACAAGGGTGCGGCACTCACCACCTACCTGTCGCTCGCCGGCCGCTATTGCGTGCTGATGCCCAACACCGCACGCGGTGGCGGCATCTCCCGCAAGATCACCGACTCGGGCGACCGCCGCCGCTTGAAGGACATGGTGAAGGAGATCGAGGTGCCGCAGGGCATGGGCCTGATCGTCCGCACTGCGGGCGCCCAGCGCACCAAGACCGAGATCAAGCGCGACTACGACTACCTGCTCCGCCTGTGGGAGTCGGTGCGCGACCTGACGCTGAAGTCGCAGGCCCCTGCCCTCGTCTATGAGGAAGGCAGCCTGGTGAAGCGCGCCATCCGCGACCTCTACACCAAGGACGTCGACGAGGTGATCGTCGAGGGCGACGAGGCATATCGTGAGGTCAAGGACTTCATGAAGATGCTGATGCCGAGCCACGCCAAGAACGTGAAGCCCTACAAGGACTCGCGGCCCCTGTTCTCGCGCTACCAGGCGGAGAGCCAGCTCGACGCGCTCTATTCGCCCACCGTCACGCTGCCGTCGGGCGGCTACATGGTGATCAACCAGACGGAAGCCCTCGTCGCCGTCGACATCAACTCCGGCAAGGCGACGCGCGAGCACAACATCGAGGACACGGCCTACAAGACCAACCTCGAGGCGGCCGACGAGATCGCCCGCCAGCTGCGCCTGCGCGACCTCGCCGGTCTCGTTGTCATCGACTTCATCGACATGGAGGAGAAGCGCAACAACCGCAACGTCGAGCGCCGCCTGAAGGACGCGCTGAAGAACGACCGCGCGCGCATCCAGGTTGGTCACATCAGCCACTTCGGCCTGCTCGAGATGTCGCGCCAGCGGCTGCGGCCGGGCCTTCTCGAAGGTTCGTCGCGCACCTGCCCGCATTGCGAAGGCCGCGGCGTGGTGCGTTCGATCTCGTCCTGCGGCCTCTCCGTGCTGCGCGCGATCGAGGAGCACCTCATTGCGCGCAAGCCCGAGAACCTCACGGTGCGCTGCACCCGCGAGATCGCCTTCTACATCCTCAACGAGAAGCGCGACAACCTGCTCACCATCGAGACCACCTACGGGATTTCGGTGTTCGTGACGCCGAGCGACGACCTGAAGGGGTCGCAGGCGCTGATCGAGCGGGCGCCTGAGCGCAACATCCCGCCGCGCAAGGTCATGGCCGCCCCCGTCCGCATGGACTCCGCCTTCGAGGAGGAGGACGAGGAGATCGAGGCCGAGGACACCGAGATCGAGGCCGAGGACGAGAACGGTTCCGAGGAAACGAGCGAGGCCTCCGGCGAAGAGCGCCAGAACGGCAATGGCGACCGCGAGGGCGGAGAACGCGAAGGTGGTCGCCGTCGGCGCCGCCGCCGTGGCCGCCGCGGCGGCCGTGGCCGCGACGAGCAGCAGGCGCAGAGTGCCCAGGGCGACGACGTGCCCGGACTGGGCGAACAGCCTGACATCGGCGCCGACGACGAATCGGATGCCGACGAGAGCCGGACCGAGGCCGGTGACGAAAGCGCCGTGGCGCGGGTCGGGGGTGAGGCACCGTCGGAAGACGGCGAGCGCCCGCGCCGTGGCCGTGGCCGCCGCGACCGCTGGGGCCGCAACCGTGACCGCGACCGTGGCGAGCGCCCGCATGGCGAGGACCAACCGGCCCGCGAGGAGCCTTCCGAGCCTTCCGTCGCGGCCGAGGCAGCGCCTGTTCCAGCTCCTGCTCCGGTTGAGGCCCCGCCGCCTGCCCCCGTGGCCGCTCCGCAGCCGGTTGCCGAAGCCCCGGCCGAGCCGCCGCGCCGCTGGCAGCCGCCTGCACCGACCGCGGCGCCCGCTGCCGTCGAGCGCAAGTCGGGCTGGTGGAGCAAGCGCTAGCATTACAAGTTCGTCAGCCGGCACCTTGCCGGCTGACACCTCCCCGCGGAGCCTCAAACTCGCCTCATTCTCCCCCGATTGACGGATTGAGAGGCTGACAACCCATGCACGCAACCCGCTTCATCTATCGCGCGACGGCCCGCCTGATGGTGGTGCTCATGGCCTTCATGAGTGTCGCCTTGGCGGATGCCGAGGCCGCGCAGAAGCGCCGGCCAGGACTGCCGATCATCCGCGATGCGGAGATCGAGGGTCTGCTGCGTCTCTATACACGCCCCCTCTTCAAGGCGGCAGGCATCAACCCCAAGGCGGTGACGGTCTATGTGCTGAACGACGGCCGCATCAACGCCTTCGTGGCGGGTGGCCAGCGCATCTTCGTCAATACCGGCCTCATCATGCAGTCGGAAACGCCCAATGACCTGATCGGCGTGCTGGCGCACGAGACAGGCCACATCGCCGGCGGCCACCTCGCCCGCATGGGCGTCGAGATCGATTCGGCGAACTACACGAAGATTATCGGCATGCTGCTGGGGCTGGCCACCATCGCCGGTGGCGTGGCGGCGGGCAACGGCGAGGTGGCGCAGGCCGGCCAGGGACTGATGATCGGCAGCCAGAGCGTCGCGCAGCGCAACTTCCTTACCTATGCGCGCGGCATGGAGGCCTCCGCCGACCAGGCAGCGCTGAAGCTGCTCAACGCCACCAAGCAGTCGGCGCGGGGCATGATCCACCTGTTCGAGAAGCTGGCGAGCGAGAACATCGCCATGATGGCCGACGTCGACCCCTATGTCATGTCGCATCCCATGCCGATGGACCGCATCCGCAACCTGGAGGAAGAGGCCAAGAAGTCACCCTACTGGAATGCCAAGGATCCGCCGGCCCTGGTCTTGCGCCACCAGCTGGTGCAGGCCAAGCTGACCGGCTTCATCGGCGGCCCCCAGCAGGTGATGCAGCGCTACCCGAGCAGCGACCAGACCATGCCGGCGCGCTATGCCCGGGCCATCGCCATGTTCCGCCGCGGAGACATCCAGAACGCGCTTCCCATCATCGACGGGCTGATCAAGGAACTGCCCGAGAATCCCTATTTCTGGGAGCTCAAAGCCCAGGCGTTGCTCGAGAACGGCCGTGCGGCCGAGGCCGCGGTGCCGGTCAAGAAGGCGCTCGACCTGCTGCCCAGCAACGGCCTGATCCAGATCCTGGCGGCACAGGCCTATATCGACACCGAGACGCCGGCCAACGCCAAGGAAGCGATCAAGCTGCTGCGCCAGGCACAGCGTACCGAGGGCCAGACGCCCGAGACCTACCGCCTGCTCGCCCGCGCCTACGCGCAGACGGGCGACATTCCACGTGCCGAACTCGCCACCGCCGAGGCCGCCCTGCTGTCGGGTGACCGCAAGCTGGCCATGGAGAAGGCCGAGGCCGCCCAGGCGGCCTTCAAGACCGGTACGCCGGAGTGGACCAAGGCCGGCGACGTGCTGCGTGCGGCGAGCCGGAACTGAGATGGACTGAACTGCCGCTTTGCGGCAAAAAGTGAATCGAACCAAAGAGGACAACGCCTGATGACTTTCCGCCTCCGCCTGGCTGCCTGCGCTGCCGCCCTGCTCGCGCTCAGCCCCGCAGCACTCGCCGACGCCAGTTTCAACGATGCCCAGAAGCAGGAGATCGGCGAGATCGTCCGGCAGTACCTGATGGATAACCCGGAGGTGCTGCTCGACGTCTCGCGCGCGCTGGAGGCCAAGCAGCAGGCGCGTGAAGAGGAGCAGCGCACCAAGGTGCTGCAGTCCAACGCCGACCAGATTTTCCGTTCGCCCGCCGACTTCGTGGCCGGCAACCCGAAGGGCGACGTCACCGTCGTCGAGTTCTTCGACTACAATTGCGGCTGGTGCAAAAAGGGGCTCCCTGAGGTCGTGAACCTCATCGAAAAGGACAAGAACCTGCGCGTGGTGCTGAAGGAGTTCCCGATCTTCGGCGGTGACTCCGATTATGCCGCAATGGCCGCCATCGCCTCCAAGAAGCAGAACAAGTATTGGGAGCTGCACCAGGCGCTGCTCAGCCACGAGGGCAAGGTGACCAAGGAATCGGTCGACGAGATCGCTGCCAAGGTTGGCATCGACGTCGCCAGGCTGAAGGAAGACATGAAGGACGAGGCGATCGCCAAGGAACTGGCGGACACCCGCGCCCTGGCCCAGTCCCTGGCCATCAACGGTACGCCCGCCTTCATCGTCGACGAGAAGGTGTCGCCCGGTTACCTGCCGGCCGACGGCCTGACCGCGATGATCGAGGAAGTGCGCAGCGGCGGCGGCTGCAAGCTCTGCTGAGGCAGGCAGCCGAGGCCGCTTCCAACCGCCGCGGCGAGCGCCTATAAGCGGTCGACCGCCCTGGGGAATCGTGGGGGACGATGAAACCTGTCTTTGTGCTCAATGGCCCGAACCTGAACCTGCTGGGCCTCCGGGAGCCGGCCATCTACGGCGCGGCCACGCTGACGGACGTCGAGGCGCGTTGCCGCGCCCACGCGGCTGCGCTGGGCCTCGACATCGACTTCCGGCAGAGCAACATCGAGGGTGAACTCGTCACCTGGATCCACGAGGCGCGCGAAAAGGCATCCGGCATCGCCATCAATGCGGGGGCCTATACCCACACATCGGTGGCGCTGCACGACGCCCTGAAGGCGGCCGACCTTCCCGCGGTCGAGCTGCACCTGTCCAACGTCCACAAGCGTGAGGCCTTCCGGCACCACAGCTTCATCGCCCCCGCCGTCAACGGCGTCATCTGCGGTTTCGGTACCGAGAGCTATGTTCTGGCACTGTCCGCACTCCACTCCATCATCACCGCCAACAAGAAGGGTTGAGCAATGCCCCCGACGAAGAAGGCCGCGCCCAAGTCCACTCCTAAGTCCACTCCCAAGTCCACCACCAAGCCGACGCTGTCCGATCCCGATCTGGCGCTGATCGCCAGCCTCGCCGGCATCCTCAACGACACCGGGCTCAGCGAGATCGAACTCGACCGCAAGGGCACCAAGTTCCGCGTCGCCAAGCAGGTGACGGCGGTGGCCACGGTTGCGTCCGCCCCGCCTGCCCCGGTGATGCACGCCCACGCGGCCCCGGTGCATGAGGCACCTGCCGCAGCGCCTGCGCCCAAGGCCGGCGATCACCCGGGGACCGTGAAGTCGCCGATGGTCGGCACCGTCTATATGGCGCCCTCGCCGGGTGCAGCGAACTTCATCGAGGTTGGCGCAACGGTGAAGGAGGGCCAGACGCTGCTCATCATCGAAGCGATGAAGACGATGAACCAAATCCACGCGCCGCGCTCCGGCAAGGTCACCGCGATCTATGTCGACAACGGGCGCCCGGTGGAATACGGCGAACCCCTCGTGGCGATCGAGTAAGGGCCGATGTTCGACAAGGTCCTCATCGCCAACCGGGGTGAAATCGCACTCCGCGTCCTGCGCGCCTGCCGTGAACTCGGCATCCAGACGGTGGCCGTGCATTCGACCGCCGACGCCGACGCCATGCATGTCCGCCTCGCCGACGAGAGCGTCTGCATCGGGCCGCCGCCGGCGCGCGCCAGCTATCTCCACATCCCCGCGATCGTCGCCGCCTGCGAGATCACGGGGGCGGAAGCCGTTCACCCCGGTTACGGGTTCCTCTCGGAGAACGCGCGCTTCGCAGACATCCTGACCGAGCACGGCATAAAGTTCATTGGCCCTTCGGCGGAGCACATCCGCATCATGGGCGACAAGATCACCGCGAAGCTCACCGCGCAGGAGCTGGGCATCCCCGTGGTCCCGGGCTCCGAAGGCGGCGTCAACGACCTCGGCGAAGCCAAGCGCGTGGCCAAGGACATCGGCTACCCGGTCATCATCAAGGCCACTGCCGGCGGCGGCGGGCGCGGCATGAAGGTGGCGCGCACCGAGGCGGACCTCGAGATCGCCATGAGCACGGCACAGTCGGAGGCCAAGGCGGCCTTCGGCAATGGCGATGTCTATATCGAGAAATATCTCGAGAAGCCGCGCCACATCGAGATCCAGGTTCTGGGCGACGGCAAGGGCCGCGCGGTGCACTTGGGCGAGCGCGACTGCTCGCTGCAGCGCCGCCACCAGAAGATCTGGGAAGAAGCCCACTCCCCTGCCCTCAATGCCCACCAGCGCGACGAAATCGGCGGCCGCGTGGCCCGCGCCATGGAGAAGCTCGGCTATGAGGGCGTGGGCACCATCGAGTTCCTCTACGAGAATGGCGAGTTCTATTTCATCGAGATGAACACGCGCCTGCAGGTGGAGCATCCGGTGACGGAGGCGATCACCGGCCTCGACCTCGTGCAGGAGCAGCTGCGCGTCGCATCGGGCGCCGACCTCGCCTATACGCAGGCGGATATTTCGTTCTCGGGCCATGCCATCGAGTGCCGCATCAATGCCGAGAACCCGACGACCTTCGCGCCCTCGCCGGGCCGGGTGGACGCGCTGCACTTTCCCGGCGGCCTTGGCGTGCGCGTCGATTCGGCTCTCTATGCCGGCTATCGCATCCCGCCCTACTACGACAGCCTCATCGGCAAGCTGATCGTCTCCGGCAAGAGCCGCACCGAATGCATGATGCGGCTCAAGCGCGCGCTCAGCGAATTCGTGGTGGAAGGCATCGAGACCACCATCCCGCTGTTCCAGCAGCTTCTGGCCGAGCCCGACATCATCGACGGCCACTACGACATCCACTGGCTGGAGCATTACCTCGCCCGCCAGGCCTGATGAGCTCGATCACGCCACAGATCCTGCTGCGCGCCTATGCGGCGGGAATCTTCCCCATGGCGGAGAGTGCCGAGGACAACGCCCTCTATTGGGTGGAGCCCGAGGAACGCGGCGTGATCCCGCTCGACGGCCTCAGGATCTCGCACTCGCTGAAGAAGACGGTGCGTCGCAAGATCTTCGAGGTGAGCGTCGATGCTGACTTCCCCGCCGTCATCGCCGCCTGCGCCGCGAAGACACCGGAGCGGCGCTCGACCTGGATCAACGCCCGCATCAAGGCGCTCTACACCCAGCTTCACCGCATGGGCTGCTGCCACAGCATCGAATGCCGCAAGGATGGCGAACTGGTGGGCGGGCTCTATGGCGTGCGCATCGGGTCGGTGTTCTTCGGCGAGAGCATGTTCTCGCGGGCCACGGACGCCTCCAAGGTGGCGCTCGTCCACCTCGTCGCCCGGCTCAACCGCGGCGGCTTCGGCCTGCTCGATGCGCAGTTCGTGAACCCGCATCTCGAGCGGCTCGGCGCCGTCGCCATGCCGCGGGCGGCTTATCACGAGGTGATGGAGCCCCTGCTGGCGCGCGATGCCGATTTCCTTGCCTTCCGGCAGGACGACGATCCCGAGGCCGTGCTGGCCTGGGCGACCACGCCTCAGTCCTCGGGCTGAGCGTCCTTCTCTTCTTCCGGCTTCGCATTGGCGTCAGGCGCCGGGGTGGTCTCGACGGCAGGCGGCGGCGCATTCGGATCGCGGCAGCCGGTCAGCCACACGTCGTAGGTCGCATGCTCCATGGCGTTGAGGCCGGGGCTTTCGGCGAACATCCAGCCGGAGAAGATCGGCTTGCGGGTGTTGTCCATCTCCACCTGGTCGACGCGCACGAAACTTGTGGTCTTCGGCTGCTCCGTGACGGGCCGCGTGTAGCACACCTCCGGCTTCACGATGACGCCCCCGAAACGGCGCTCCTCGCCGATCGGGATCTCGAAAGTGGTGGTGACGCCCGTGATCTTGTCCAGTCCCGCGAAGAGCGCGATCGGATTGGCAATGCGCTCTGCCCTGGCAGAGCCGCCGGCACAGGCCGCGATCACCATCGCCATGGCAGCGAGGACGACGCCCCTCATGCGAGCCTGACCACCGGCATCACGGAGTCTGGGTATCGGTCGGCGGAATGGCGCCATCACCGGCAGGCGCCGAGCCCGAACCCTTGTTAGCAAACATTGCCTGGCTGATGAGCGACCAAATGTCGACGGCGCCCTGGGTGTTGGAGATCACGCCGCCATCGGCAAGCAGCTCATCGGCGCCACCCTGCTCGAGGGCGATGAACTTGGAGCCAAGCAGGCCCTCGGCCGTCACCTTCGCGGTGGCGTCGTCGGTGAGTTTCACCTTGGGATCCAGTTCCATCACGACGTTGGCGAGGAAATTCTCCGGGTTCAGGGTGAAATCGACGACCGACCCGATCTTCACGCCGGCGATTCGCACGTCGGTGCCCACGCTGACACCCTCGGCATTGTCGAACTCCGCGCTCACGCGGTAGGCGCCGGACGCATGGCCCTTGCCGGACGTCTGGTAGGCAAAGAAAAAGAACGCCGCGGCGATAAGCACGACAGCCGCACCGATGAGTGTTTCAACAGCCGAGTTCTTCACGCCGCCCCTCCTCTCAAGACATTGCCGGGTCTAGACGAGCACCCGAGCCGAAATGTGACAGGCCTATTCCGGCCGCCACGCAGAATAGTCCGCCGCATGCGGCGCAGGCTTGGCTCCTGCCAGGATCGACCCCTTGGGCCGGTAGGCGTTGGGCGTTCCTGTCTGGTTGGGCCGGAAGGGCTTCTGCCACTCCTTCGCGGTATAGTTTTCCCCCGTCGGGGGCACGTCGGTGCGGTGGTGCATCCATCCGTGCCAGCCAGGCGGGATCGAGGAGGCTTCGGAGTAGCCGTTGTAGACCACCCAGCGGCGTT
Source organism: uncultured Aestuariivirga sp. (assembly GCA_964474665.1). Taxonomy (GTDB): domain Bacteria; phylum Pseudomonadota; class Alphaproteobacteria; order Rhizobiales; family Aestuariivirgaceae; genus Aestuariivirga. The sequence continues at coordinate 6,902 of CAYYTH010000054.1, read as the reverse complement.
CCGCGATCGACTGCGGGAGCGCCGACTTGGCGCGGTAGTATTTGTTGCCGAACTGGTCAGCGCCGACATAGTTGCCCTTGCGCCAGGTGTAGAAGCGGGTGTTGAGCGTCTGGCCGTTCCACCACGTGAAAAGCTGCTTCAGGAATAACATGTCGACTCGTCCATTGCGGGCGCGCAGGCCCTGAAATCGCGGCGGAATATGGCGGAAGCGCCGGGCCCCGTCCAGTGCCGAATTGGCATTACCCCACCCCCCGCTGACGGGGCCGCGATGCCCGCATATTGTGAAGCCCGGGTAGCGGCCTGAGCGGGCTCACGGCGTGGCAGTGACGAGGTCCTGCAGCACGCCTGCCCTGTCATGCTGCGAGAGGATGGACAGGCCACGGGCGCCCGCCAGCTCGCTGCGAAGCCCTTCCACATCCTGCTGGGAGGCCGGGCGCTGCGAGGGAATGGCATAGAGCTCGAAGCCGCGGCTGCGCACTTCACGCGTCAGGCTGACGAGGTAAACGGGCTTGTAGCTGTCGCCCTCGGCCGTCGCGAGATCGGTCTTGTAGATGCGGATGACCTCGCGCCCGTCGCCGTCGCCGGGTGTGCTGCGGGTGAGCGTCAGGCGCGCCTTCAGTCCCTCGTGAAGCGCCGGGCGGGGGGCAAGTTCCGCCAAGCTGGCATTGGGATTGAGGTAGGGAAGGCTCTCGCGCCAGGTCCATGTGGGGCTCACCGACCAGCCGCTGGCGGTGAGCTGGGCGGAGAGTTGATCGAGGTTGCCGGCGAACTGTGCCACGAAGCCTTCCTCCGGCTTGCCGGCGAAGTCGATCCGGCGGGCGGGCAGCCGCTCCCAGTCCTTTTCAACCCATTGCGACACCGGAACCAGGGTCTGGCGCTCCGGCATGGCGTAGATTTCGGTCGCCCGACCGAAACCCGTCGCCACATGGACGGCACCGGCGAGCAGGAACACCACGAGCGCCGTTCCAAAAAGCCCGAGCGGCCTGATGCGGCGCGGCGGGATCGCCTCGATCGCCACGCCGAAGGCCGCCATCATCACCACGCCGAAGAGCAGGCCGGCCAGCACGTCGGAGAACCAATGGGCCCCGAGGTAGACCCGCGAATAGGCAATCGCCACCACCAGCACGGCACAGGTGGCATAGACGAGCGCGCGGCCCCAGCGGCCCATGGAATGGCTGACGAGCACCGCCAGGATGCCGAAGATCACCGCCGCCATCGTGGCATGGCCCGACGGGAAGCTGAAAGCGCTGGCCCCGGAATACGAGAGTTCCATCGGCCGCGCCCGCTGGATCCCGTATTTGACCGCCAGTTCGAAGCATTTGGCCGCGACGATGGCGATGCCGGCCGCCCAGGCGGCGCGGTAGGCCTTGTGCCAGACCAGCCAGACGAGGATGGCAACCGCCAGCGCCGTCATCACCAGCGTGTCACCCATCATGGTGATGATGGTCATGATCTCGTCGGCCGGCGCATTGCGCGACTCGCGCATCAGGCTGGCAATCGACACGTCCATGTTGGAGACGGCGTTGCCGGAGGCCGCGCGCAGAGCGAGGTTGGCCAGCGCGATCACGCCGGTGAAGACGATGGCCGCAAACAGCACGATCAGCACCGAGCGCGGATTGTCCGGCGACACGGCCCGGGCGAAGCGCTGCCAGGAGCGCCCGCGCCGCGCCCTGGCCCAGGCCGAAACCCGCGCCAGCAGATGGTTGAGGAAGGGCGACACGCCCGCCGCCGCGAGCCGGATGACATAGCCCGCGAGTGCCAGCAGGACGAGCAGCACGAGCAGCACCATGAGGAGCCGGCCGGAGAGTTCGCCCGCAAACGCCAGCCCCTGCCCGATCAGCACGCCCGGCACCACATGGGCGAAGGACCAGACGATGCCCGACGTCACGTTGACGAAGATGAAGAACAGCTGGTTCATGCCGAACATGCCGACGATGCCCGGCACCACGGATTTCACCCCGGGCACGAAGCGGCCGATCGCAATCGACTTGCCGCCATGCAGGCGCACGAAGTCCTCACCCTTGGCGACGAGCTGGGGATAGAGGTGCAGCGGCCACATGGTCTTGAGCCGTTCGCCGAACAGACGGCCGGCCCAGTATGATACCTGGTCGCCGACGATGCAGCCCACGGCGGTGGCGATGATGACGGGCCAGAAGCCGAGATGCCCCGTGCCCACCAGCACGCCGGCACCCACCAGTACCGCCGTGGACGGCACGAAGAGGCCGATGATCAGCAGCGCCTCGCCCATCGAGATCAGGAAGATGATGACGAGCGCCCACTCCGGATTGGCAGTGAAATAGTCCAGATAGGGCTGGATATAGTCCATCACGGCGGGAACATTCCTTCGGCGGGGCGCAAGTGGCGGCGCGATTCGGGCAGAGTCATAGCAGTGTCAGCGTTGTGGTTCCGCCGGCTCGGCGGGGGCGCGACAATCATGCCGGTCGAGCGGGATCTGCTCATAGGGATTGCCGCTGTGGGAGCCGGCGGGGCCGGCACATGGCTTGCGGGTTTCCGGGACGATGACGGCATGGGGTGCTGCATGCTGATAGGCGAGCGCGGGGCCGGCATCGGCCATCCAGTCGTCGTGGCCCTCCCAGTTCATGGCATGGGCGGGGCCGGCGCAGCCGATGATCAGGCATGTCAAAACCGCTCGCATGGGAACACTTAATGAAATCGCGATGGCAATTACAAGTCTCACAACTGCGTATGGGCCATTGGATCGGCCGGACGGCTGGTCCATAGTGCCGCCGAAATGACTGAAAGTGCATTGGCCGCGAATCCGTTGAGTGAAACCCGCAAGTGGCTGGGATTCGCGGCGCTGTGCATCGGCATGTTCATGGCGGTCCTGGACATCCAGATCGTCATCACCTCGCTCGGCGTGATCGAGAAGGCGCTGAAGATCGGCGCCGACCGGATGAGCTGGGTACAGACCTCCTATCTCATCGCCGAGATTATCACCATTCCGCTGACCGGCGTGCTGATGCGCATGTTTTCCATGCGGCGGCTGCTGATGATCGCCATCCTCATGTTCACCGCCGCTTCGGTCGGCTGCGCACTGAGCAGCGGATTTGCGACACTCGTCGGCTTCCGCGTGCTGCAGGGCATGGCGGCGGGCGTGCTGATGCCGCTGGTCTTCGCGGCGGTCTTCCTGCTGTTCAAGCCCGGGACCGAGCAGGGCATCGCCACGGTGCTGGCCGCGGTGGTGGCGGTCATCGCGCCCTCGACCGGCCCCATCGTCGGCGGCATCATCACCGAGACCTTCTCCTGGCAATGGCTGTTCCTGATCAACACGGTTCCGGGCGCCATCACGCTCATCCTCGGCGCTCTCTGCCTGCCGCGGGAGCGGAGCGAACTCGGGCTGCTGCGCGAACTCGATTTCGTGTCGATCCTGTTCATCGCCGTCTCGCTCGCCTGCCTCGAAATCGGGCTGAAGGAAGCACCGGACATGGGCTGGCTCTCGCCGCTCACCCTCGCCCTCTTCGGCGGCTTCGCGGTGCTGCTGGCGCTCACCGTCATGCGCCCCAAGCCGGCGGTGGACTTCAGCCTGTTCCGTGACCGCTACCTCGCCTATGGCTGCGCGCTGAGCTTCATCCTTGGCATCGGGCTCTATGGCTCGGTCTACCTGCTGCCGGTGTTCCTGTCGCTGGTGCGCTACATGGGGCCGGTGGAGATCGGCACCGTCATGCTGGTGACAGGCGGCGCGCAGCTCATCTCGGCTCCCCTGTCGATCCTCCTCGACCGGGTTATGCCGGCACGCTTCCTCAGTTTGATAGGCTTCGCCCTCTTCGCGGCCGGCCTGGCGATGAGCGGCTTCGCGACACGGCTCTCGGGCTATGATGAGCTGTTCTGGCCGCAGGTGGTGCGCGGCTTCGCGCTGGGCCTGTGCATCGTGCCGGTGACCCGCTTCGCGATGGGCTTCCTGCCGCCGGAGCGGGTGAGCGACGCCAGCGGCCTGTACAACCTGTCGCGGGCCCTGGGCGGCATCATCGGAATCGCCATCATCGACACGCTGCTGTTCACCCGCTCCGCCGAACATGCCGACCGCATCAAGGACATGATGACGGAGGACCCGGAGGCCGCCGCGCGGCTGCTGCAGATCACCGCCGACGAACTTCCCGATCCGACCGACCCGATGGGGCTGATGGGCGTCATGGACGTCATCCAGGAAGGCGCCGTCACGCTGGCGGTCAACGAGGCCTGGCTGCTGATGGGCGGGGCGACCCTGGTCGCCCTCGTGCTGCTGGTCATGCTGGGCCCGATTCGGGAGCCAAAGCCCGGTGTGCCGCTGGGACAACAGGCGGAATTCTAGCGCTCTGCGCGAAACCCCTCCCTGTGGATAGCGGTGATGACGGGCCGCACGGGAGAAACCGCCGGACCCGTCGCATCGGTACGCCCGGGTCGTTTACCAGACAGCGGTGGAGGTCAGCCCTGTGGACAGCGCGCATAAGCCAAGGGAGTCCTTGAGCTTAGGCCCAGAATCGTATGAACCTGCGCAGGTGATCAGACGGCTGGGGCCGCAAGACACAAGATATGGTGTTAATCTTTCGTTAAGACACTAGGCATTGACGTCCGGGGCTCCGCGGTACTACATTCGAATCCAAGGCTGAGGGGCTGAGAAGACGGGGTTGCGGGGGCAGCCACGTCTTGCGCGGAACACTCAAAAGAAGAGCCTGATCAAGCTCGGGGGCAGCAGTTTCCGGGGACAGGGTGTGTGTGTCTTGCAACTGGGTGGATGGAGCACCTCGGGCGCTTTTTCGTGTGCTCGTGGCAACGATTTTACAGAGGGACTTGAAAAGAATGCGCATTGAACGCCGCTACACCAAGGCAGGGCAGGATGCTTATGCGGAACTCGACTTCCGCCGCGCCACCAGCGAGATCAAGAATCCCGATGGCTCGATCGTGTTCCGCCTCGAGAACATCGACGTCCCCTCCTCCTGGAGCCAGGTGGCGACCGACATTCTGGCGCAGAAGTATTTCCGCAAGGCCGGCGTCCCGGCAGCGCTGAAGCGCGTCGAGGAAGAGACCGTGCCCTCGTGGCTGTGGCGCTCGGTGCCCGACGAGGAGGCGCTTGCCAAGCTGCCCGAGAAGGAGCGCTTCACGGGTGAGCGGTCCTCCACCCAGGTGTTCAACCGTCTCGCCGGCACCTGGACCTACTGGGGCTGGAAGGGCGGCTATTTCAACACCGAGGAGGACGCGCGCGCCTTCTATGACGAGATGTGCTTCATGCTCGCCACGCAGAAGTGCGCCCCCAACTCGCCGCAGTGGTTCAACACCGGCCTGCACTGGGCCTATGGCATCGATGGCCCGGGCCAGGGCCACTATTACGTCGACCCCGAGACCGGCCGCATGACCAAGTCGAAGTCGGCTTATGAGCATCCGCAGCCGCATGCCTGCTTCATCCAGTCGGTCGCCGACGACCTCGTCAACGAGGGCGGCATCATGGATCTGTGGGTGCGCGAGGCGCGCCTCTTCAAGTATGGCTCCGGCACCGGTTCCAACTTCTCGGAACTGCGCGGCGAGAACGAGAAGCTGTCGGGCGGCGGCAAGTCGTCGGGCCTGATGAGCTTCCTCAAGATCGGCGACCGCGCGGCCGGCGCCATCAAGTCGGGCGGAACGACGCGCCGCGCCGCCAAGATGGTGATCGTCGACGTCGACCATCCGGACGTCGAGGAATTCGTCGACTGGAAGGTGCGCGAGGAACAGAAGGTGGCGGCCCTCGTCACCGGCTCCAAGACCGTCAAGAAGCACCTGCAGGCCGTGATGAAGGCCTGCGTGAACTGCGACGGCCCGGACGGCGACTGCTACGAGATCGACAAGAACCCCGCCCTGAAGCGCGCCGTGAAGGACGCCCGCAAGGCGCTGGTCTCCGACAATTACATCAAGCGCGTCATCCAGTTCGCCAAGCAAGGCTACAAGGACCTGGAGTTCGACACCTATGACACCGACTGGGACGGCGAGGCCTATCGCACCGTGTCCGGCCAGAACTCCAACAACTCGGTGCGCGTCACCGACGAGTTCCTGCTCGCCGTCGAGCGTGACCTCGACTGGCAGCTGAAGTCGCGTCTCACCGGCAAGGTGACGCGGTCGGTCAAGGCCGCCGCCCTGTGGGACAAGATCGCCTATGCCGCCTGGGCCTCTGCCGACCCCGGCATACAGTACCACACCACCATCAACGACTGGCACACCTGCCCCGCCTCGGGCCAGATCCGCGCGTCGAACCCGTGCTCGGAATACATGTTCCTCGACGACACGGCCTGCAACCTCGCCTCGCTGAACCTGATCCAGTTCCGTGTTCCGGTGACGGGCAAGTTCGACATCGCCTCCTTCGAGCATGCGGTGCGCCTGTGGACCATGGTGCTCGAGATCTCGGTGATGATGGCGCAGTTCCCGTCGAAGGAAATCGCCAAGCTGTCCTACGAGTTCCGCACCCTGGGCCTGGGCTTCGCCAATATCGGCGGCCTGCTCATGACGGCCGGCATCCCCTATGACAGCCATGAGGGCCGCGCCATCTGCGCCGCCATCTCGGCGATCATGACGGGCATTTCCTATGCCACCTCCGCCGAGATGGCCAAGGAACTCGGCCCCTTCAACGGCTTCGCCAAGAACCGCGAGCACATGCTGCGCGTCATGCGCAACCATCGCCGCGCGGCCTACGGCGCGGCTGTGGGCTACGAGGACCTGCGCACCATTCCGGTCGCCCTCGACGAGACCGACCTCAAGGACAAGGATCTCGCCGTCGCCGCCCGCCGCGCCTGGGACCTCGCGGTCTCGCTCGGCGAGGAGCATGGCTATCGCAACGCCCAGGCGACCGTCATCGCGCCGACCGGAACGATCGGCCTCGTCATGGATTGCGACACCACCGGCATCGAGCCCGACTTCGCGCTGGTGAAGTTCAAGAAGCT
>CAYYTH010000053.1:0-23633 GCA_964474665.1 uncultured Aestuariivirga sp. | reverse complement strand
TGGCGAGACCATTGGCGAAATCATGTTCCGCGGCAACATCGTCATGAAGGGCTATCTCAAGAACCCCGAGGCCACGGCGGAAGCCTTCGCCGGCGGCTGGTTCCACTCCGGCGATCTCGGCGTGCTGCACCCCGATGGCTACATCCAGCTCAAGGACCGCTCGAAGGACATCATCATCTCGGGCGGCGAGAACATCTCCTCGATCGAGGTGGAGGACGTGCTCTACAAGCACCCGGCCATCCAGGCCGCTGCCGTGGTGGCGCGTCCCGACGAGAAGTGGGGCGAGACGCCCTGCGCCTTCGTGGAGCTGAGGCCGGGCAAGAGCGCCACGGCGCAAGAGATCATCACCTGGTGCCGCGAGGGGCTGGCGCATTTCAAGGCGCCGAAGCACGTAGTCTTCACCGAACTGCCGAAGACGAGCACCGGCAAGATCCAGAAGTTCAAGCTCCGGGACATGGCGAAGGACGTGTGAGGCCCGGCCTCGCGGATGAGGGCTCTTACTTCACCGGCATCGGCGTGAACGCATCGGCCCTGGCCTGGGCTTCCTGCTTCTGGTCGTCGGGGAGATTGGCAAGCATCGAGTCGAGTTCCGCGTCGGCGCGGCCGGCCTTGCTGGCGAGGATGTTCCACTTCATCGCCTCGACCGGGTCCTGCGCCACGCCCTTGCCGAACAGATAGAGCCGCGCCGCGCGGTTCTGGGCGATGGGATTGCCGCGCTTCGCCGCGAGCACCAGCCACTGCGCGCCGATCTTCTCGCTCTGCTGCACGCCTTCGCCACGAAACACCAGGATGCCGTAGTCGGTCATCGCATCGGGGTTGCCCTTCTCTGCCGCGGCGGAGATGAGGGCGGCGGCCTTCACCGCATCCTTCGGCACGCCCTGGCCTTCGAGATAGAGGACGCCAAGATTGTATTGCGCCGTCACATGGCCCTGGTCGGCGGCCTTCTGGAACCAGCCGGCGGCATTGACGAAGTCCGGCGGGTTGTCGAGAGCGCCGGACGCGATCAGCCCGAGGTTGAACTGCGCATCGGCGATGCCTGCCTCCGCCGCCTGGCGCAGCAGGGCCTGGCCCTTGGCGAAGTCGAAGCGCGCGTCCTTGGGGTCGAGCCAGATCATGCCGAGGGCATATTGCGCCTGCGCGTCACCCTTGTCGGCCGCACGGGTGAGCCAGTCGATGGCAGTGTCGGTATCCTGCGCCACGCCCTGTCCGTTGCGGTACATGAGGCCGAGGAGGCGCATGGCCGCGACATCGCCGGCATCGGCCAGGGGCTGCCCGTCGGCCAGCGCCGCGGCGTAGTCCCCCGCATCATAAGCCTTCTGGACATCGGCGATCGAGGCCGCTCCGGCCGGGGTGGCGAGGAGCAGCAGGGCGAGGGCGGCGGCCTTGAGTTTCATGTTTATCCGAGACGTTGCGACAGCGCCGAGACGATGCGGCCTGCCTCCTCCGGGCCCTGCCACATCGCATCCGACGGGCGGATGAAGTCCGGCTTCTGCGGCAGCAATATGTCAAGCTCGGCAGGCTCCACGGGCGTGAAGGCGACGCAGGGGATTTCCATCATGTCCGACCACCAGCGGATGATCGGTTCGCCGCCGATCGATGCTGCCTTCTGGTCGAAGGCAACGTAATCGGCGCCGGCCTCGGCGGCCTCCATGGCGAAGTGGCGCGAGCCGCCGGCGTTTGCGCCGATGAAGCGGTCCTTGCCCATCTGCTCGCGGGCGGCGGCCACCTCATCGGTGTTGGCCTCGACCTGGATGCCATCGGCCCCGGCGCGTGCCGCATCACGCGCCTCGCCCGCCACCATCACGGCGACGCCGAGCTCCTGCGCGGCTGCGGTCACGTCCTTGGCGACGGCGGCGGGCACGAGAAGGCTCGCGACGTCGCCCGCTTCGCAGGCGGCCCTGATGCAGCTCACGAGCTGCGCGGCCGCGACACCCTCCGGGGCCACGAGGAAGAGGCGCGGTGCGCTCACTTGGTTTCCAGCGCCTTGACGCCCGGCAGCGGCTTGCCTTCAAGCCATTCGAGGAAGGCGCCGCCGGCGGTGGAGATGTAGGTGAAGTCCTGCGCCACGCCCGCATGGTTCAGTGCCGCGACGGTGTCGCCGCCGCCGGCCACCGAAACGAGCTTGCCCGCCTTCGTGCGCTGGGCCGCGTGCTTCGCGGCGGCGACGGTTGCCTGGTCGAAGGGCGCCATCTCGAAAGCGCCGAGCGGGCCGTTCCAGACCAGCGTGTGGGCATCGTCGATGGCGGCATTGATGCGGTCGACCGACATGGGGCCGACGTCGAGGATCATGCCGTCGGCCGGAATGGCGTCGACGCCATAGTCATGCGAGGGGGCACCGGCCTTGAATTCCTTCGCCACGATGCCGTCGACGGGCAGGATGATGGCGCACTTGGCATTTTCCGCCGCCTGCAGGATGTGGCGGGCGGTGTCGACGAGATCCCGCTCAGCGAGCGACTTGCCGACCGCGTGGCCGTAGGCCAGCAGGAAGGTGTTGGCCATGGCACCGCCGATGACCAGTGCATCGACCTTCTTCACGAGGTTGCCGAGCAGGTCGAGTTTGGTCGAGACCTTGGCGCCGCCGACGATGGCGATGACCGGGCGCTTCGGCGTTTCGAGCGCCAGCTGCAGGGCCTTGAGTTCGGCTTCCATCGCACGGCCCGCATAGGCCGGGATGAAATGCGCGATGCCCTCGGTGGAAGAATGCGCGCGGTGCGCGGCGGAGAAGGCGTCGTTCACGTAGATGTCGCCGAGCGAGGCCAAGAGCTTCGAGAAGCCCTCGTCGTTCTTCTCCTCGCCGGCGTGGTAGCGGGTGTTTTCCATCAGCACGCATTCGCCGGGCTTCACATCGACCTGCGGCGCCGACTGCCAGTCGGTGAACACGAACTTCACCGGCACGCCCAGGTGCTTCCCGAGTTCCGCCGCGACGGGGCGGAGCGACATCTCGGGAACGACCTTGCCCTTGGGGCGGTCGAAGTGCGCAAGCACGATGAGGGCGCCGCCCTTGTTCATGATTTCGCGCAGGGTGGGCACCACGCGTTCGATGCGGGTGGCGTCCGTCACCTTGCCGTCGGCGATGGGAACGTTGAGATCGACCCGGCACAGCACGCGCTTGCCGGACACGTTGACGTCATCGAGCGTGCGGAAAGCGGGCATCTGATCTCTCCCTTAGCCTGCTGCCTTCACCACTGCTTCCGCGGTGATGCCGAAATGCGCGTAGAGCTGCTCGGCCGGGGCCGAGGCGCCGAAGCCGGTCATGCCGATGAAGGTGCCTTCGACGCCGATGAAACGGTCCCAGCCGGTGCGCACGCCCGCCTCGATGGCGATGCGGTGCTTTTCCGTGCCAAGAATCTTCGCCTTGTAGGCCGCGTCCTGGCGTTCGAAGTTCTCCATCGAGGGCACCGAGACGACGCGGGTGGGCTTGCCTGCCGCATCGAGCGTGGCCTTGGCGGCGATGGCGATTTCGACCTCGGAGCCCGAGGCGAAGATCACGACTTCGGCCTTCTTGTCGGCGGGCGCGATCTCATAGGCGCCACGGGCGCAGAGGTTTTCGGCCGAATAGGCGATGCGGGCGGGCTTCAGCTTCTGGCGGGTGAGCGCCAGAACCGAGGGGCGGGTCTCGTCCTTCAGGGCCAGCTGCCAGCATTCGGCGGTCTCCACCGCGTCGCAGGGGCGATAGACGGCCAGGTTGGGGATGACGCGGAGCGCGGCCACGTGTTCGACGGGCTGGTGCGTCGGGCCGTCTTCGCCAAGGCCGATCGAGTCATGCGTCATCACGTAGATGACGCGCGTCTGCATCAGCGCCGAGAGGCGGATCGACGGGCGGCAATAGTCGGTGAAGACGAGGAAGGTGCCGCCATAGGGGATGACACCGCCATGCAGGGCCATGCCGTTCATCGCCGCGGCCATGCCATGCTCGCGGATGCCGTAATAGATGTAGCGGCCGCCATAATTGTGGGCGTCGAGGGGCTTCATCTCCTTCGACTTGGTGTTGTTGGACCCCGTCAGGTCGGCCGAGCCGCCGATGGTCTCCGGCACTGCCGCGTTGATCACGTCGAGCGCGTTCTGCGAGGCGTTGCGGGTGGCGAGAGCGGGCGGGTTCTTGGCCAGTTCCTGCTTGTAGCCGGCGATCACGGCGTCGAAGTCGGCGGGCAGCTTGCCGGAGACGCGGCGGGTGAACTCTTCCTTCTTGGGCGAGGCGGCGAGGCGGGCCGCCCAGGCCGCGCGTTCGGCCGCGCCGCGCGCGCCGGCCTTGCGCCAGGCATCCATCAGGTCGTTCGGGACCACGAAGGGTTCATAGTCCCAGCCCAGCGCCTTGCGGGCACCGGCGATCTCGTCGGGGCCGAGGGGCGAACCGTGCGAGCCCGAGGTGCCGGCCTTGGTGGGCGCGCCATAGCCGATCGTGGTCTTGCAGGCGATGAGCACGGGGCGGTCGGCATGCTGGGCGGCCGAAAGGCACGCCGCGATCTCACCCGGGTTGTGGCCGTCACAGGCCGAGACGGCCCAGCCCGACGCTGCGAAGCGCGCCGTCTGGTTGGTCGAGTCCGACATCGACACCTTGCCGTCGATGGTGATGCCGTTGTCGTCCCACAGCACGATGAGGTTCTTGAGCTTCAGGTGACCAGCGAGCGCGATCGCTTCCTGGCTGATGCCCTCCATCAGGCAGCCGTCACCGGCCAGCACATAGGTCTTGTGGTTGACGAGGCCGTCGCCGAACTCGGCATTGAGGTGGCGCTCGGCGATGGCGAAGCCCACGGCATTGGCGATGCCCTGGCCCAGGGGGCCGGTCGTGGTCTCGATGCCGGTGGCATGGCCGAATTCCGGGTGGCCCGCAGTCTTCGCACCCATCTGGCGGAAGTTCTTCACCTCATCCAGTGTCATGTCGGCATAGCCGGTAAGGTGGAGCAGGGAATAGAGCAGCATCGAGCCGTGGCCGGCCGAAAGGATGAAGCGGTCGCGGTCGGCCCAGTGCGGGTCGGCGGCGTCGAACTTCAGGAACTGCGTGAACAGAACGGTTGCAACGTCGGCCGCGCCCATGGGCAGTCCCGGGTGGCCGGAGTTAGCCTTCTGCACGGCGTCCATCGAGAGGGCGCGAATGGCGTTGGCCATGTGGCGGGTCTGTTCGGCGGAATACTGGGTCATGGCCTGGGCTGGTCCCTTTGGAGCGCTGAAAAACTGGCCGTCGTGATAGCGCCTTGGCCTCTCAAGTCAATTGGAACCATGGATTGCAGCGGGCTTGTGCGCAGCCGTTTCGGGGGCGTTGCCTGAGTCGCACAATCGGCATATGGTGCCCGCAGATATGGGGCGGGAAATTCTGTAGTCATACCAGGGGCTTTGATGGCAGACATTCAGAAACTGGATGAGGCGTTCCTGCGGTTTGAGGCCGCACTCGGGCGCGTCGAGCAGGCGGTGGCGAACAAGTTCGGCGGGCGCACGCGCATCATCGAGCTCGAGAGCGAGGCCGAATCCCTGAAGCGCGAGCGGGCGCGCCTGGCGCATGAGCTTGAACTCGTGCGCAGCAAGGCCGGGGAACTGGCCGACACGTCGAAGACGGCAGCGGGCAAGATCGATGCGGCCATGTCGCGCATTCGTGCCGTTCTGCATTCGAATACGCCGGAGTGACGCAATGGCGCATGTGATCGTCCAGGTGAACGGCCGGCCCTACACGATGCAGTGCCCCGAGGGCGAGGAGCCGCATCTCAGGGACCTGGCCGAACTTCTCGACAGCGAAGTGCAGCGCGTGAAGACCAGCGTCGGCAATGTCGGTGATATCCGCATGCTGGTGATGGCGGGGCTGATGGTGGCCGACCGCCTGTCGGAAGCCATCGAGAAGATCCGCGATCTCGAGGAGCAGGTGAACGGCTTGCGCGAGGCGAAGAACGCCGCACAGATCGAGGCCCTCGAAGTGCAGGCCGCGCTGGGTGAGCGCCTGATCGTGGCCTCCGAGCGTCTCGAGGCGCTGGCCACGCATCTGGGGAAGTCGTTGGACATCCCCGCCCATCGCACCTAAATAGGTTCCCGGCGGGCTGCCCGGTGCGTGAGCTGACATTTTTTCCCTGGGGCCTATGCGCTTCCGTATGGGAGCTGTCCCTGGGTTAGGCCGTGGCCTTGCCCAAACGGCGCCCACCTACACTTGTAGGGACCCGGGATCGTTAGTCACTCACGGCCCATGGTGGCTCGCCACTCTTTCGACGTGTGGGCTGGGGATTTTATGGACATTGCCGAAGTGAAGCGCCAGGCGCGCAGCGCCGCATCGAAGCGCCGGGCGGAGGCGCATGCCGTGCTGAAGGACAAGGCCGGCGTGATGATGGCCGAACGCGGGCTTCCGCCAGAGATCGGAATGGCGGGCGGCACCGTCTCGGGCTTCATTCCCTACAAGAGCGAGATCACCACCATCCCCATGCTGGAGCGGCTGCACGCGCAGGGCTGGCGCACCTGCCTGCCGATCGTCATTGGCATGGAGGAGCCGCTGCTGTTCCGCGCCTGGGTACCGGGCGAGCCGCTGGTGCCGGGCGCCTGGGACATTCCGGTGCCGCTCGAGACTTCCCCCGAAGCCGTGCCCGATGTGTTGCTGGTGCCGTTGCTGGCCTTCGACCGCAGGGGTTTTCGGCTGGGCTACGGCGGCGGCTTCTATGACCGCACGCTGGAGAAGCTGCGCGCCATCAAGCGCGTGGTGGCGATCGGCGTCGCCTATCACGCGCAGATGGTCGACGAGGTGCCGGTCGGCCTTCACGATGCGCCGCTCGACTATGTGATGACCGAGCAGGAGACCTTCCCATGCGCCTGATCTTCCTGGGCGACGTGGTGGGCCGCGCCGGACGCGATGCGGTGACGCGTGAACTGCCGCTTCTGAGGGAGCGCTACCGCCCGGACCTCGTCGTCGTGAACGGCGAGAACGCGGCACATGGCTTCGGCATCACCGAGGAAATCTTCCTCGGCTTCCTCGCCGCGGGGGCGGATGCCGTAACGCTCGGCAACCATTCCTTCGACCAGCGCGAGGCGCTGATCTTCATCGAGCGCTACCCTAACCTGCTTCGCCCGGTGAATTGGCCCAAGGGCTGCCCGGGGCGCGGCTCGGCGCTCATCGATACCGCCACGGGCAAGCGCGTGCTGGTCATGCAGGCGATGGGCCGGGTGATGATCGAGCCGATGCTGGACGACCCGTTCCCCGCCGTCGACCGCGAGCTCGAAGCCTGCCCCATGGGTGCTGCCTGCGACGCGGTGCTGATCGACTTCCATGCCGAGGCGACGTCGGAGAAGATGGCCTTCGGGCATTTCTGCGACGGGCGCGCCAGCCTCGTGGTCGGGACCCATACCCATGTGCCCACCGCCGACCACCAGATCCTGTCCGGCGGCACCGCCTACATGTCGGACGCCGGCATGTGCGGCGACTATGACTCGGTGATCGGCATGGACAAGGCCGAACCCCTGCAGCGCTTCCTGCGCAAGCTGCCGGTGGAGCGCATGCGGCCGGCCGAGGGGCCTGCAACCCTGGCGGGCATCGCCGTTGAGACCGATGACCGCACCGGCCTGGCGACCATGATCGCCCCCATTCGCATCGGGGGGCGGCTGTCGCCCGCGCTGGTTCCAGCCTGGGAAGGCTGAGGGATGACTCATTCTCCCTGCTGGTAAGAGAAAAACTCTAGTGACGCGCCGCAAAAAGCCGTTAGTATCTTGTGTAGCGCTTACAAGAAAACGGGCTGGCCGGCGTTTCGCACAGGGTTGCGTTTAACGTCACCTCACCGATAAAAAGCGTAAAATGGGGAGGAAACTACCGCAATGAACCGCGAAGCAGCGGCGCATTGCCGGATATGCATCCTCCTCCTTCGTTGCAACAAGCCGGCCTGACCGGCACACTGGAGGAAGCTGTCGTATGAAGAAATTTGCTACTCTGTTCGGCGCGGCCCTGCTGGCCGGATCGGCGCTCGGCGCCACTGCGGCCATCGCCGCCGACGATCTCACCATCACGTCCTGGGGCGGTTCCTATCAGGAAAGCCAGCGCAACGCCTTCTTCAAGCCGTTCGTCGATGCCGGCAACAAGGTGACGGAAGCCGAATACAACGGCGAAATCGCCAAGATCCGCGCCATGGTGGAAGCCAAGGCCGTGACCTGGGACGTCGTCGACGTCGACACCCAGACGGTTCTCGCCGGCTGCGCCGAAGGCACCTTCGAGACCATCGACTGGGGCAAGCTCGGCCTCGACAAGTCGAAGTTCATCGGCGGCGACGTGACCGAGTGCGGCGTGCCAAACATCCTGTACTCGACGGTCGTCGCCTATGACACGACCAAGACCAAGGATCCGGCCAACCTCTTCGAGGCGCTGTTCGACACCACCAAGTATCCGGGCAAGCGCGCCCTGCAGAAGAGCCCCTTCGTGAACCTCGAGTGGGCGCTGATGGCTGACGGCGTTGCGCCGGAAGACGTCTACAAGGTGCTGGGCACCGAAGAGGGCGTCGAGCGCGCGTTCAAGAAGCTCGACTCGATCAAGAAGGACGTCGTCTGGTGGGAATCGGGCGCCCAGGGCCCGCAGCTTCTCGCCGATGGCCAGGTGGTCTTCTCCTCGTCGTGGAACGGCCGCTTCGACACCGCCATCAACAAGGACAAGAAGCCCTTCAAGATCATCTGGGACCGTCAGGCTCCGGACTGGGACTGGTGGGCGATCCCGAAGGGCACCCCGAAGCTCGATGGCGCTTACCGCTTCATCACCTTCGCGTCGGATCCGCAGCGCATGGCCGACCAGACCAAGTACATCGCCTACGGCCCCGCCAACAAGGATGCCGCGCCGCTGGTCGACCCGGGCGTGCTGGCCAACCTTCCCTCGGCGCCTGACAACCTGAAGACCGTGTTCTATCCGGACCCGAACTTCTGGGGCGACAAGGGCGACGAGCTGCGCGAGCGCTTCAACGCCTGGCTGGCCCAGTAACGACGTCAAACACGGCCGGGGAGGGGTGATCTCCTCCCCGGCATCTCTTTTTCGACCGACGAAGGCGATCTCCCATGGCTATGGCCCAGGCTCTTCCCAACGATGGCGTGATGCGCGCCGCCGACGGCACGCCGCTCAAGGTGGCGCTTGCCCGCGCCGAACGGCGGGAAAGGCTCAAGGCCCTTGCACTGGTGGCGCCGCTCTTCGCCTTCATCATCTTCTCGTTCGTCGTTCCCATCTTCATCATGCTGTGGAACGCCGTCTATGACCCTGATGTCTCGCAGAACATGCCGCAGACCATTCAGGCGCTGAACAGCTGGGACGGCAAGGATCTGCCCTCGGAGGAGGTGTACGCCGCATTCGTCGCCGACATGAAGGAGGCGCAGAAGAACAAGCAGGCGGCGCTCATCGGCAAGCGCCTGAACTATGAGATGTCGGGCATCCGCTCCAAGGTGATCTCGACGGGCCGCAAGGTGGGCGCCATCGAGGCCGGCCCCTACAAGGAGCAGGTGATCGCCATCGACAAGGTCTGGGGTGACCCGGAGACCTGGGCGACCATCAAGCGCTCGTCATCCGCCTACACGCCGTTCTACCTGCTCTCCATGATGGACCTGCGCCAGAGCCCCGACGGCAACATCGAGAATGTGCCCGAGGACCGCGCCATCTACCGCACCATTCTCGTCCGCACGCTCAGCGTCTCGCTGTTCGTGACGCTGATGACGCTGATCCTCGGCTATCCCGTCGCCTATCTGCTGGCGACATCGCCGCAGAAGACGGCGTCGATCTTGATGATCTTCGTGCTGCTGCCGTTCTGGACCTCGCTTCTGGTGCGCACCACCGCCTGGATGGTGCTGATGACCGACGGCGGCGTCTTTGCCCAGCTCCTGCACTTCACCGGCATTACCTGGTTCCTCAACCTCATCGGCGTGCTCAACGGCGAGCCCGCCCTGTTCAAGACACGCTTCGCAACCATCGTGGCGATGACCCACATCCAGCTGCCCTTCACGCTGCTTCCGATCTATTCGGTGATGAAAACCATCTCGCCCAACTACATGCGTGCAGCCAAGTCGCTGGGCGGCACGCCGTTCTATTCCTTCCTCAGGGTCTATGTGCCGCAGACGCTGCCGGGCGTCGCGGCGGGGTGCCTGCTCACCTTCATCCTGTGCCTCGGCTACTACATCACGCCCGCCATCGTCGGCGGCCCGACGGACCAGATGATCTCTGGCTTTATCGAGCGTGCGATCAACTCCGAGAACAACTGGGGCAAGGCCTCGGCGCTGGGCGTGATCCTGCTCACCGCCACGCTGATCCTCTACTACGTCTACAACAAGCTGGTCGGCATCGACCGCATGAAGCTGGGTTAAGCCATGGCCGTTCCTGCCTATTACACCCGCGGCGAAACCGTCATGTATTATGCGGTGCGCGTCTTCGTGGCGCTGGTGCTGCTGTTCCTGATCGCGCCCATCCTCGCGGTGATGCCGCTGTCCTTCAATTCGGAGAGCTTCTTCACCTATCCGATGCCGGGGCTTTCACTCAAATGGTACGAGGACTTCTTCTTCAACCCGCGCTGGTCGGGCGCGGTGAAGATGAGCTTCCTCGTGGCCATCGCCACCACCATTCTTGCCACCGCGCTCGGAACCCTGGCGGCGCTGGGCCTGTCGCGCGCCAATTTTCCCGCCAAGGCGACGATGATGGCCATCCTGATCTCGCCGATGATCGTGCCGGTCATCATCTCGGCCGTCGGCATGTTCAAGTTCTATGCGGCGATGGACCTCGTCGGCACCAGGCTCGGCATCATCCTGGCGCATACGGCGCTGGCGACACCCTTCGTGGTGATTACCGTGACGGCTACGCTGTCGAGCTTCGACAAGACTCTGATGCGCGCCGGCGCCTCCTGCGGTGCGGCACCCCACACGGTGTTCTTCAAGGTCGTGATGCCGCTGATCCTGCCGGGCATGATCTCGGGCGCGCTGTTTGCCTTCGTGACCTCCTTCGACGAGGTGATCGTGGTGCTGTTCCTTGCAAGCCCAGAGGACCGCACGCTGCCGCTCCAGATGTTCTCCGGCATCCGCGAGATGATCTCGCCCACCATCACGGCCGCGGCCACGGTGCTTGTGCTGATCTCGACGGCGCTGCTCATCACGCTGGAACTGCTGCGCCGCAGGTCGGAGCGGCTCAGGGGCGTGGCGCCGAGCTGAGGCGCCGGTCTTCACCCTCGCAACGTCACTTTCGCCGGGCTTGACCCGGCGATTGTTTTTGGGCGTCGACAGGAAGATGCCCAGGTCGCGCCCGGGCATGGTGAGTGACCTTTGTCTGATGCTCCGGGCTAGCGCGCAGCGCGCCGCTTTTCAGGCACCGGGATGTGGCCATCCTCGGCCATTTCCGCCAGCCCATCCATGTGCAACAGGGCCTCGCCGATGCGGGCGGCGGCGTTCTCGTCGTTGGTGCCGATGTCGCGTGCGCCGTCCTCCAGTGCTTTCGCGGCCTTGGCGGACATGTCGGACAGGGTGGAGATGGCGCCGAACAGGCGGCCGGTCGGGGCTGCCTCCATGATGGAGCCCAGCTTCCGGAGCGAGGACGCCGCTGCCGTTCCCGACAGGCCTTCCGCCGCAAAGCACAGTTCACCAAGCATTCCGCGTCCTGCCATCATTCTCACGAACTCCACACACCTGATGGGCGAAGCTTGGCCGGGGCGGGTTTAAGAGATGGTTAAGCGGCCTTGTTTCCACGGGGGTGGCCTGTCTATAAGGCGGCGCGAAACACAATCCGCTTCCGATCCGAGGGTTCCATGGCCGGCCATTCACAATTCAAGAACATCATGCACCGCAAGGGCAAGCAGGACGCGGTGCGCGCCAAGATGTTCTCCAAGCTGTCGCGCGAAATCACCGTGGCCGCCAAGGCGGGCCTGCCGGACCCCGACGCCAATGCCCGCCTGCGCCTCGCCATCCAGAACGCGCGCGCCGAGAGCATGCCCAAGGACAACATCGAGCGCGCCATCAAGAAGGCGGTGGGCGGCGAGTCCGAGAACTACGACAATGTCCGCTACGAGGGCTATGGCCCCGGCGGCGTCGCCGTCATCGTCGAGGCGCTGACCGACAACCGCAACCGCACCGCCTCCAACGTGCGCTCGCTCTTCGCCAAGTATGGCGGCAACATGGGTGAAACCGGCTCGGTTTCCTTCATGTTCACGCGGGTGGGCGAGATCGTCTATCCGGCTGCCAAGGCGAGCGGAGACGCCATGCTCGAGGCGGCGATCGACGGCGGCGCGGATGACGTGGTGTCGGACGAGACCGGCCACACCATCACCTGCGCCTTCGAGTCGATCGGCGAGGTGTCCTCGGCGCTGGCCAAGAACTTCGGCGAAGCCACCTCGGTGAAGATCGTGTGGAAGCCGCAGACCATGGCCCCCGTCGACCAGGAAAAGGCCGAAAGCCTGATGAAGCTGGTCGACGCGCTGGACGAGGACGATGACGTGCAGGTGGTGTTCTCCAATGCCGACATCCCCGACGATGTGATGGCGAAGCTCGGCGGCGAGTGAATTTTCGTCTTCTCCCGCTTTTCCAGCGGGAGAAGAGGGGGCCCGTTGCGGCACGCAACGGGGAGATGAGGGGAAGCGGGGCTGCATTGCCGGCAGCACCTGCATTCCCTCACCTCCCCCAACTGCGTTGGGGCCCCTTCCTCTCCCGCTGGGCGGGAGAGGACAATTTCGAAACGTGCTAGTCTTCTCCCCATGGTCAGAATCATCGGCATCGACCCCGGCCTGCGCAATACCGGCTGGGGCGTCATCTCACAGGAGGGCTCACGGCTCACCTATATCGCCGATGGCGCCATCCATTCGGATGGCGATGCCTCGCTGGCGGAACGCCTGCTGCAGCTCCATGCCCAGCTGATCGACATCCTCAAGGAGTTCGATCCGGACGAGGCGGCGGTCGAGGAGACCTTCGTCAACACCGATGCGCGGGCGACGCTGAAGCTCGGCCAGGCGCGCGGGGTGCTCATGCTGGCGCCGGCCATGCTCAAGCTGCCCGTCTCCGAATATGCCCCCAACACGGTGAAGAAGGCGGTGGTGGGGGCCGGCCACGCCGAGAAGGACCAGGTGAAGCACATGGTGAAGCTGCTGCTGCCCAAGGCGAAGATGCGCACCGCAGATTCAACCGACGCACTCGCCGTGGCCATCTGCCATGCCCACTACCGGGGCTCGCAGCGGCTGGCCGACGTGCTGGCGCGTTCTTGACTTGTTCTCGTCTTGCCGGTAGCAGGGTGGCCATGGGGGCGCTTGCATGAACGCGAAACTCAAGGGCCGGATCGATGCCACGGGCGCCGACTGGCTGGTGATCGACGTCAATGGCGTGGGCTATCACGTGTCCTGTTCGTCCAAGACGCTGGCGGCACTTCCGGGGCAGGGCGAGTTCGCCGAGATCCACACCGAGATGCTGGTGAGCCAGGACATGATCCGCCTCGTCGGCTTCGCCACGGTGAACGAGCGCGAGTGGTTCCGGCTGCTGCAGTCGGTGCAGGGGGTCGGCACCAAGGTGGCGCTGGCCATCCTCTCCACGCTCTCCACCGCCGAGATCGGCAATGCCGTGGCGTTGCAGGACAAGGCCATGATCGGGCGCGCCAATGGCGTGGGCAAGAAACTGGCTGAGCGCATCGTGCTCGAACTCAAGGACAAGACCCCGGCCTTCGCGCCGCTGTCGCAGGATGTCTCGAAGCTCGCCGCCGAGCTCGATGCGCCGCGGCCCACTGCGGCGGCCGATGCCGTGTCGGCTCTCGTCAACCTCGGCTATGGCCAGGCGCAGGCCGGTGCCGCCGTCTCCGCCGCCATGCGCAAGGCGGGCGATGATCAGCCCACGGAGAAGCTCATCAGGCTGGCGCTGAAGGAGCTGGCCCTGGCATGAGCACGCCCATCCGCGAGCCCCAAAAGACGCCGGAAGACGCCATCGACACGCATCTCCGCCCGCAGCGGCTGGAGGAATTCGTCGGCCAGTCCAAGGCCAAGCAGAACCTGCGCATCTTCATCGAGGCCGCCAAGGCGCGCGGCGAGGCGCTGGACCATGTGCTGTTCGCCGGCCCGCCGGGGCTGGGCAAGACGACGCTGGCGCAAATCATGTCACGCGAGCTGGGCGTCAATTTCAAGGCCACCTCCGGCCCGATCATCGCCAAGGCCGGCGATCTCGCGGCGCTGCTGACCAATCTCGAAGAGCGCGACGTGCTGTTCATCGACGAGATCCACCGCCTGAACCCCGCGGTGGAGGAAGTGCTCTATCCCGCGATGGAGGATTTCCAGCTCGACCTCATCATCGGCGAGGGGCCCGCCGCGCGCTCGGTGAAGATCGACCTCGCCAAGTTCACCCTCGTCGGCGCCACCACCCGCACCGGGCTTCTGACCACGCCCCTGCGTGACCGTTTCGGCATTCCCGTGCGGCTCGATTTCTACACCGAGGTGGAGTTGCTGGAGATCGTCAAGCGGGGCGCCCGCGTCATGCAGATCGGCATCTCGGAAGATGGTGCGGTCGAGATCGCCAGGCGCGCCCGCGGCACGCCGCGCATCGCGGGCAGGCTGCTGCGCCGGGTGCGCGACTTTGCGGCGGTGGAGCGGGTGGCGGTCATCGACGTCAAGCTCGCCGACCGTGCGCTCTCTGCGCTCGACGTCGACTCGCGGGGGCTCGACTCGCTCGACCACCGCTACCTGAAGTGCATTGCATTGAACTTCGGCGGCGGACCGGTCGGAATCGACACCATCGCAGCCTCGCTGTCGGAATCGCGCGATGCGCTCGAGGACATCGTCGAGCCATACTTGCTGCAGATGGGCTTCCTCAACCGCACGCCACGTGGACGTCTGCTCACCCCGCATGCCTTCCGCCACATGGGGCTGTCCGTGCCGCAACGGCCGGAGATCACCCAGGGCATGCTGCCGCTGGACGAAACCGATGTCTGAAAATGCCTGGCCGGACATTGCGGGCCGCTTCCGGGATGGCATCCACACCATCCCCATTCGCGTCTATTTCGAGGATACGGATGCGGGCGGCGTGGTCTACCACGCGCGCTACGTGGCCTTCTGCGAGCGCGCCCGTTCCGACTGCCTGAGGCTGCTCGGCATTCATCAATCGGCCTTCGAAGATTGCAATTTCGTCGTCCGCCGCATGGTATGCGATTTCCTGCGCCCGGCGCGGCTCGATGACCTGCTCGAGGTGCGCACCCGCTTCCTTGACATGGGCGGCGCGCGCATCGAACTGGGCCAGGAGGTGATGCTGAATGGCAACACCCTGTTCAAGGCTGATGTGACCGTGGCCCTGGTCGATGGCCGGGGGAGGCCCAGGCGGCTGCCTGCCGGCATGGCGGACCGCTTCCGGCGCATGCCGGAAAGCTGAATCGTAACAATCCCTTAACCATAAGTGATTCATGTGGAGGCTGGTGCCGCCTGCATGGGCGGAGCCCTGCGCCGGCCTGGGGAGAACGGCCCCGAATCGCCGCAGTTTCGACAGATTTGGCATGTTTGCACGGGCCTTTCTCGGAATTGGGGCAGTGCGGAAGCGCCGGGCCGGCTCAGGCAGGGGCCACCGGCGGAGTTGGAAGGACAGGATGATAGCTTTTGCAGTGACGGCGGCACCCGCGGGCGAGATTTCGCTGTGGCACTTGTTCATGCAGGCGGGTTGGGTCGTCAAGCTCGTGATGCTGGGCCTCGCCGCGGCCTCGGTATGGAGCTGGGCGATCATCATCGAGAAGTTCCTTGCCGTGCGGAAGATGAACGCCGCGAACGACCGCTTCGAGCAGTACTTCTGGTCCGGCCAGTCGCTGGAGGATCTCTATCTCTCCATGGGCAATCGCAACAACATCGGGCTTGCCGCGATCTTCATGTCGGCGATGCGCGAGTGGAAGCGCAGCCAGGATGCAGCACTGCGCGCCGGCTTCCAGGGCGTGCAGAAGCGCATCGAGAAGGTGATGGACGTGCAGATCCAGAAGGAGATGCACGACGTGGAGGCGCGGCTGCTGTTCCTCGCCACCACCGGTTCGGCCGCGCCCTTCATCGGGTTGTTCGGCACGGTGTGGGGCATCATGGTGTCGTTCCAGGCCATTGCGAACTCGCAGAACACCTCGCTCAACGTCGTGGCGCCGGGCATCGCGGAGGCGCTGTTCGCCACGGCCATCGGCCTCGTTGCGGCCATACCGGCGACAATCTTCTACAATATGTACTCCTCCGACGCGGGGAGGATCGCTGCCAGGCTCGAGAATTTCGCGGATGAGTTCTCCGCCATCATTTCTCGCCAGCTGGACGAACGGGTGTAACGGATGGGTGCTTCAGCCGGAGGCGCAAGAGGCGGTTACCAGCGGCGCAACGCACGTCGGCGGTCGTCTGCAGGCGTGATGAGCGAGATCAACGTGACGCCGCTCGTCGACGTCATGCTGGTGCTGCTGATCGTGTTCATGGTGGCAGCCCCGCTGATGACGGTGGGCGTGCCCATCGACCTGCCCAAGACCGACGCCAAGCCGCTCAACAGCCAGGTGGAGCCGCTGTCGGTGTCGATCAAGCCCGATGGCTCGATCTACCTCATGGAACAGCCGATGACGATGGAGGAGCTCACCACCAAGCTCGCCGCGCTCTATGGCCTCGATCCCGAAAAGGAAATCCGCGTGCGCGGCGACCTCGCCGCCACCTATGGCCCGATCGCCCAGGTGCTGGGCGCCATCAACAAGGCCGGCTTCAAGAAGATCGGCCTCGAGACGCTGCCGGGCGGCGGTGCCGCCTCGGCCACGCCGGCGCCCGATGCGGCGCCCAAGTCCGATGCCCCGGCAGAGGGCCAGAACTGACGATGAAGGGCAGCCTTGCAGCCTCCATCACCTTTCACGCGGCGATCCTCGCCGCGGCGCTGGTGGTGCTGCCCAAGCCCAAGTACGAGACCCCGCCCGTCGAGGCGATCAACGTCGACATTTCCAACATCACCGACACCAACAAGCTGACCGCGATGGCGCCTGACGCGCCGGCCAAGGTGGAAAACCCGACGCCCAAGAAGGCGGAGGTCGTCAAGAAAGTGGATCCGACGCTGAAGGTGGCCGACAAGGAAGTGACGGCCGCCAAGGAAGCCAAGCCCGAACCGCCGCCGCCACCGGAAGCCAAGCCCGAGACCCCCAAGGACCCGCCCAAGGCCGAGCCGCCGCCGCCGGACTCGAGCGCCATGGCCGACCTGATGAAGGAGGTGGAGGAAACCCCGCCGCCCAAGCCGCAGCCGCCGAAGCCGCCGCCGCCCAAGCCGTCGAAGAAGCCGCCGGAGAAGCCGAAGAAGGCGCAGCCGAAGCTCGACACCGACAAGCTCGAAGCGCTCCTCAACAAGGAGAACGACGAGAAGTCCACCAATGCCTCTGAGGCGACGACCGACGGCCAGCCGACGCAGGGCGAAAAGAACCTGCAGGGCAAGGACCAGGGATTGTCGGCCACCGCGATTGCCGCCTTCGTGCAGAAAATCCGCGAATGCTGGATCATTCCGCCGGGTGCGCGCGAGGGCAACATCACGGTGAAGGTGCGCATCATGCTGAACCAGGATGGCTCGGTGAGCGGCCAGCCCGAAATCATGAACGGGCCCGGCGACTATCTCTTCACCACCACCGCGCAATCGACCGTGACCGCGATCCTCGGCTGCCAGAACTACGATTTCCTTCCCGTGGAGCAGTATGACGTGTGGAAGGACCTCGTCCTCAACTTCAACCCCAACATGTTCGCCGACGCTGCAACACAGTGACAGGCCAACGGAACCCGACCAGCACATGATTTCGATCGATTTCCACGTTCACCACCTGCGCCGGATCGTTGCGGCGGCACTCATGATGTTCGCCGCGCTCGGCATCCATGGTGCCGCGGTGGCGCAAACCGAAATCGACATCACGGGTGGTCGCGTCGATCCGCTGCCGATCGCCATCGCGCCCTTCCTAGCGGGCGGCGGGGCGGAGGAAGCGGCGGCGACGATCTCGGCCGTCATCACCAACGACCTCGGCCGGTCCGGCTATTTCGCGCCGCTCGATCCCGCCACCTTCATCGAGCAGATCGCCAGCTTCGAGCAGGTGCCGGACCTTGCCAGCTGGAAGCAGATTCAGGCCAAGGCCCTGGTGACCGGCCAGGCCTTCATGGACGGCGGCAAGATGCGCGTCGAGTTCCGGCTGTGGGACGTCAACACCGGCCAGCAGCTGGCGGCCCAGCAGTTTACCACGAGCCCGAAGAACGACCGCCGCATCGGTCACATGATCGCCGACATCATCTACAAGCAGCTGACCGGCATCGACGGCTACTTCGACACGCGCATTGTCTTCGTCACCGAAGAAGGCCCGAAGGACAAGCGCGTGAAGCGCCTCGCGATCATGGACCAGGACGGCTTCAACCTGCGCCCGCTCACCGACGGCAAGGAGCTGGTGCTGACGCCGCGCTTCTCGCCGTCGACCAACGAGATCACCTACATGTCCTTCGGCAACGCGGAGCCCCGCGTCTATCTGATGAACATCGACACCAAGCAGCGCGAGATCGTGGGCCAGTTCCCCAACATGAGCTTCGCGCCGCGCTTCTCGCCCGACGGCCAGCGCGTGATCATGAGCCTGCAGGAAGGCGGCAACGCCAACATCTTCGAGCTCGACCTGCGTTCGCGCAACGTGCGCCAGCTGACCAACGAAGCCTCGATCAACACCGCGCCCAGCTATTCGCCGGACGGCAGCCAGATCGCCTTCGAGTCGGACCGCGGCGGCACGCAGCAGATCTACGTGATGAGCGCCGACGGGTCGAACCAGAATCGCATCAGCTTCGGCAACGGCCGATACTCGACGCCGGTGTGGTCGCCCGACGGGCAGTGGATCGCCTTCACCAAGCAGGGCGGCGGCAAGTTCTCCATCGGCGTGATGAAGCCCGATGGCTCTGGCGAACGCATCCTCACCGAGGGCTATCACAACGAGGGCCCAACCTGGGCGCCCAACAGCCGCGTGCTGATGTTCTTCCGGGATACGCAAGGCGAGAGCGGCGGCCCGCAGCTGTGGTCGGTGGACATCACCGGCTACAACGAACAGCGCCTGCCGATCGAGGGCTTCGGCTCCGACCCGGCATGGTCGCCGAAGCTCAACTGAACCATGTGACAGCAATCGACATTCGGGGGCTCGGGGGCCCTTCAAGAGCGGCGGCCGGCTGCAGGGGGTGCAGCGGGCGGCCATGTGACCACGACAAAACGGGAAGTGAAGACAATGAACAGACGTGACAGTTTCAAGATGGCCGCCGGCCTCGCCTCGCTGCTGGCGCTTGCAGCCTGCTCGAAGAAGAAGACCGACCTTTCGGCCGGCACGGGCCCGGGCGCCTCGGCGATCCCCGGCTCGGAGCAGGATTTCGCCGTGAATGTCGGCGACCGCGTGTTCTTCCTCGAGGACCAGTCGACGCTGACGCCGGAAGCGCAGGAAACGCTGCGCCGCCAGGCCGCGTGGCTGCAGCAGTACCCCGCCGTCACCGTGCAGGTCGAAGGCCATGCCGACGAGCGCGGCACGCGCGAATACAACATCGCGCTCTCCGCCCGCCGCGCCACCTCGACCCGCGAGTTCCTGATCGCGCAGGGCGTGAAGGGCTCGCGCATCTCGTCCATCGCCTATGGCAAGGAGCGCCCGGCTGCGCTGTGTGACGCCGAGCAGTGCTGGTCGCAGAACCGCCGCGCGGTCACCGTCATCACCGGCGGCGCCAAGACGTCGTAAGCGGCGCAACGCAAATCGCCCCGTCTCCGGCGCCAGCCGGGGAGGGGCCGGCGCAGCGGTGATCAAATGTTAACCCTGTTGCGTCAGAGTGTCATTCGTGCAAGTCCCCGCAGCGGGACTTTCAAGGTTTATGTCGGCCGGCAGTGTGGGCCCGGTACAAGGAGTGGGTAGATGATTTCTCGTTTGGCGAGCCTCAAGTTCGTTGCCGTTCTCGGCTGCTTCCTGGCGTTGGCCGCCTGTTCGAAGAAGAACACGCCCGACCTCAATGCCGGCACCGGACCGGGTGCTGCCGCCGTGCCAGGCTCCGAGCAGGATTTCACCGTCAACGTGGGCGACCGGGTGTTCTTCGCGGAGGACCAGTCGTCGCTGTCGGCGGAAGCCCAGGAGACGCTGCGCCGCCAAGCCGCATGGCTGAACAAGTACCCCCGCGTCACCGTGCAGGTTGAAGGCCACGCCGACGAGCGCGGTACGCGCGAATACAATATCGCGCTTTCCGCCCGCCGCGCCACCGCAGCGCGTGAATTCCTGATCGCCCAGGGTGTGAAGGGGTCGCGAATCTCGTCGATCGCCTATGGCAAGGAGCGTCCGGCAGCGCTTTGCGACGCTGAACAATGCTGGTCGCAGAACCGCCGCGCCGTCACGGTCATCACCGGTGGTGCAAACCAGTAACAGTTGATGACTGCGCTGCGGAGCGTGCCTGCGGAAGCCTCAATTTCACCGTGATTCCGGTTCAGTTGCGGGGCTGACGAGAACAATCCGCCCCTCAAGAGGGCCGCTGGGTGCAGATCATGCTGAACTACGTGAAATCCTCCGTCGCCGCCGCCGCGCTTCTCTGCGCGGCCGGGCTGATGTCCCCCGCCATGGCGCAGAGCGCCTCCGAGATTGCGGTGCGCATGCAGCAGCTGGAGGACCAGGTGCGCCAGCTCACCGGCCAGGTCGAGGAACTGTCGTTCCAGGTGAAGCAGTTGCGCGGCCAGGCCGCGGCCCCGCAGCAGAGCGGTGCCGCAGCCCCCGTCAACCCGCCGGCCGCGGCCGTCGCAGCGGCGCCTGCTCCGGAGCCGACCCAGCAGAAGCGCCTTGCCGCCGCATCGGCCGGCGCGCCCATCCCTGACAGCAACGGCATCGAGACGATCGAGCAGGCCCCCATCGCGCCGCCCGCCATGGCTGCGGCACCGGCGGTGCCCGCTGCGGGTGACGTCCAGCAGGATGTTCCCGGAACAGCCCCCGCCGCCAAGGTGTTCGGGGCGCTCGACAATGGCGCCGCCCAGCCGGATGATGGTGGCTTCCAGGGCCAGGTGCTCGTTCCGCCCTCCCAGCAGGAGCCGGGCGAGGAGTATGTCCAGCCCAATGCCGCCGCCGTGGCGCAGCCGCCCGCGGGCGAGGATGCGATCGAAACGGTGTCGCTGCAGCCCGAGGCTGCCACCGAGACGCCTGAGTCGCTTTACGAGCGCTCGAATGAAAGCCTGCTGCGCCGCCAGTTCGGCGAGGCCGAGGCGGGCTTCTCGACCTTCCTGCAGAAATACCCGGACCACAGCCTCTCGGGCAGCGCGCAATACTGGCTGGGCGAAACCTATTACGCCCAGAACGACTACAAGCGCGCTGCCGCCAATTTCCTGCAGGGCTACAAGAAGTATCCGACCAGCCGCCGTGCACCCGACAGCCTGCTGAAGCTGGGCATCTCGCTCAACCGCCTCGGCCAGGGCGAACAGGCCTGTGCGGCCTTCTCCGCTGTCAGCGCCGAGTATCCCAAGGCGGTTGATGCCCGCAGGCGCGCCCAGGCGGAAGCCAAGCGTGCTGGCTGCGCCTCCTGACCCGACAGCTGACTTCGCGCCGCTGCTCGCCGAGAGCCATGTGGCGCTTGCCGTTTCAGGTGGATCCGATTCGACCGCATTGATGTGCCTTGCCGCCGCATGGGCCCGGACCAACCATCCGGCCCTGCGGCTTTCGGTGCTGACCGTCGACCACGGGCTGCGGCCGGAAGCAGCGGCGGAGGCGCGGCAAGTGGGCGCGTGGGCCGCCGCCCGCGGGCTTGCCCATCATGCGCTGCGCTGGAACAGTGAACCCAAGCCCGCCACCGGGCTGCAGGCCAAGGCCCGCGCCGCGCGCTATGGTTTGATGGCGGCATGGTGCCGGTCCCATGGTGCCGGCGCGCTGCTGACCGCCCATACGCTCGACGACCAGGCGGAGACGGTGCTCATGCGGCTGTCGCGCACCACGAGCCCGGAAAGCCTCGCCGGGATACGCCCCGTCGGTGGCTGGGACGGGCTTCCGTTGCTCCGCCCGCTGCTGAGGGTCAAGCGGCAATCCCTGCGTGACTGGCTTGCCGAACACCGCCAGCCGTGGATCGACGACCCCTCCAATGAGGATGTGCGGTTCGAGCGGGTGCGGGCGCGCCGCAGGCTGGCCGCAATGGACCCGGAGATGGCTCCGCGGCTTGCCGCGCTGGCGGAAAGATGCGCCCGGGCGGCCATGCTGCTGGACCGCACGGCGCGGCGGTGGATCTCCGTTTCGCTGCAGGAGCACCAGGCGGGCATCTGCCATGTCGCCAGCACCGATTTCTGCGTGCTTCCGGCTGCCCTGCAGGAACGCATCCTCGGCATCGTCATCGCGTGCTATGGCGGCGACCAGGCGCAACCCGAGGCCGAGGAACTGCGCCGCATTGCGCGCTGGGCCTGCGCCGCCGAAGGGCCGGTGCGCTGCACCTTGGGCGGCGCCCTGCTGGGCCGGCGCAAGGCGGGGTTCTGGGTGACGCGCGAGGCGGGGCGCATCGAGGCTTCCCCGCAAACCGTGCCGGAATCCGGTAAGCTATTGTGGGACAAACGTTTTCTTGTTGAGGCCGCGGCTGGTTCCACGGTCGCGCCGACCGCTGACCGCAAGGTTCCGCCGATCCCCGGCGTGCCCGTCCATGCGCAGCGGGCCTGCCCCTGGATCGAGCAGCCCGCCGGTGCCCCGCCGCCGCGTATCCGGTTCATCGGCCTTCAGCCCGGCAATTGAGCATTTTACGCAAAGGCCGTTCTTGGAAATACTTCGGGGCCGACCTATGTTAAGGCGGATTGAACCGGCCATGCCGCCGCCCGGCCGCCATGGGCTTCGTGGCCATTTGTGAGGGAAGACGTGAACCAATTCCGTAATTTCGCCGTCTGGATCGTCATCGCGCTGCTGCTCTTCGCGCTGTTCAGCGTGTTCCAGGGCCAGGTCGGCCGTCCCTCGAGTTCCGAACTCAGCTATTCTGAATTCCTCGACAAGGCGAATTCCGGCGCCATCCAGTCGATCACCATCACGGGCGAGAATATTTCCGGCAAGCTGTCGGATGGCGCCACGGTGCAGACGACGGGCCCCCTCATGTATTTCGAGGACCAGCTGAAGGAACTGCGCGACAAGAACGTGTCGATCACCTTCCGCACGGCGCAGAACGATTCGATCCTCACCAATGCGCTCGTCTACTGGCTGCCGATGCTTCTGCTCATCGGCGTGTGGGTGTTCTTCATCCGCCAGATGCAGTCGGGCTCCGGCAAGGCCATGGGCTTCGGCAAGTCCAAGGCGAAGCTCCTGACCGAGCGCCACGGCCGCGTGACCTTCGAGGACGTGGCAGGCGTCGAGGAAGCCAAGGACGACCTCGTCGAGATCGTCGACTTCCTCAAGGATCCGCACAAGTTCCAGCGCCTCGGCGGCAAGATTCCGAAGGGCGCGCTGCTGGTCGGCCCGCCCGGCACCGGCAAGACGCTGCTGGCGCGCGCCATCGCGGGCGAGGCCAATGTTCCCTTCTTCACCATCTCGGGTTCGGACTTCGTCGAAATGTTCGTCGGCGTAGGTGCATCGCGTGTGCGTGACATGTTCGAGCAGGCCAAGAAGAACGCGCCCTGCATCATCTTCATCGACGAAATCGACGCCGTCGGCCGCCATCGCGGTGCGGGCCTCGGCGGCGGCAACGACGAGCGCGAGCAGACGCTGAACCAGCTGCTGGTCGAGATGGACGGCTTCGAGGCGAACGAGGGCGTGATCCTCA
>CAYYTH010000052.1:20517-23964 GCA_964474665.1 uncultured Aestuariivirga sp. | reverse complement strand
CTCGATCGAGGAGATGTTCTCGCCGCCTGAGATGATGATGTCCTTCGACCGGTCCTTGAGCTGGATGTAGCCATCGGGGTGCAGCACGCCCAGATCGCCCGAATGGAACCAGCCGCCGCGGAAGGCCTCTCCGCTCGCCTTGGGGTTCTTGAGATAGCCCTTCATCACGATGTTGCCGCGGAACATCACCTCGCCCATGGTCTCGCCATCGGCTGGCACGCGCTGCATCGTCTCGGGGTCCATCACGGTAAGGTCCTCGAGCGCGTGATAGCGGACGCCCTGCCGCGCCTTCTTCTGCGCGCGCTTGGGGCCGTCCAGCAGGTCCCAGTCCTCTTTCCAGTCATTGACCACGGCGGGACCGTAGGTTTCGGTCAGGCCATAGAGGTGCGTGACGTTGAAGCCCTGCTCCGACATGGCGGCCAGCACCGCCTCGGGCGGAGGGGCCGCGGCGGTGAAGAACTCCACCTTCTGCGTCAGCGGCTGCTTTTCCTCAGCGGGCGCATTGAGGATCGTCGACATGACGATGGGCGCGCCGCAGAGATGCGTGACCTTGTGCTCGGACAGCGCCTCCCAGATCAGCTTGGAGCGCACCCACCTCAGCGTCACATGGGTGCCCCCCACGACCGAGATCGACCAGGGGAAGCACCAGCCGTTGCAATGGAACATCGGCAGCGTCCAGAGATAGACCGGATGCTTCGGCATTGAGGCGGTCAGCACATTGCCCTGCGCGAGGAGATAGGCGCCGCGGTGATGGTAGACCACGCCCTTGGGGTTGCCTGTGGTTCCCGACGTGTAGTTGAGCGAGATCGCCTCCCACTCATCCGCCGGCCACAGCCATTCGAAGGCCGCATCGCCGCTCGCCACGAACTGCTCGTAGTCTATGGAACCGACACGCTCGCCGTCCACCGCGAATTCCGGGTCGACATAGTCGATGACGATCGGGTGCGGCGCCTGCATCAGCGCCAGGGCATCCCTGGCGAGCTTGGAGAACTCCTTGTCGACGATCAGCACCTTCGCCTCGGCATGCCCAAGCGAAAAAGCGATGGTCGGCGCATCGAGGCGGGTGTTCAGCGTGTTCAGCACGGCTCCCGTCATCGGCACGCCGTAATGGCACTCGAGCATCGCGGGCGTGTTGGCGAGCAGCACCGAAACGGTCTCGCCCTTCCGGATCCCGGCCTTGGCGAGCGCGGAGGCCAGCTGCCGGCAGCGCGCATAGAACTGCGCATAGGAGGTCCGCTGCGTGCCGTGAATGATCGCCGCCTGGTCGGGATAGACGGCGGCCGAGCGGGCAAGAAAGGTCAGCGGCGTCAGCGGCTGGTAATTGGCGGGGTTCTTGTCGAGGTCGGTCTCGTAAGCGGACATCCGGGCACCCTTGGGTTCTTTCGCTGTCCGTTCTAGCTTGTTCCAATCCGCCGTCAAAGCCAGCCGGGCCAGTCCGGCACGCGACCAATTGCTAACTCGATTCCGCCCGCACGGCGGCCGATAAAGTCGCCAAATTCCGCCCGAGGGAGCACGCCCCATGAGCCGCTATCACGAGACCTATGCCGCCTGGAAAAACGACCCTGCCGGCTTTTGGGCCGGGGCCGCCGGGGCCCTCGACTGGGTGACGCCCTGGACGGACGTCTATGCCCGGGTGGACGGCCTCGACCGCTGGTTCGTCGGTGCCGAGATCAACACCTGCTGGAACGCGGTCGACCGCCACGTGAAGGCCGGCCACGGCGCGCGCCTGGCGGTCATCTATGACAGCCCGATCACCGGCGCCAAGGCCACCTACACCTACGACCAGCTGCTCGACGAGGTGGCGACACTGGCCGCCGCGCTGGAGGACCTCGGCGTCAGGAAGGGCGACCGCGTCATCCTTTACATGCCGATGATCCCGCAGGCGCTCTTCGCCATGCTTGCCTGCGCCCGGCTCGGCGCCATCCACTCCGTCGTTTTCGGGGGCTTCGCACCGCCCGAACTCGCAACCCGCATCAACGACGCCAAGCCCAAGGCGATCATGACCGCCTCCTGCGGCATCGAGCCCAATCGCGTCATCCCCTACAAGCCGCTCCTCGACCAGGCGCTCGACATCGCCGCGCACAAGGTCGAGGCCTGCGTGGTCTTCCAGCGCGAACAGGTGCAGGCCGAGCTGCAGGCCGGCCGCGACCATGACTGGGAGGGCATCTGCCATGTGGCGAAGGGCTTCGGCCGCAAGGCGGACTGCGTGCCCGTCTTGGCCACCGACCCGCTCTACATCCTCTACACCTCCGGAACCACCGGCCAACCCAAGGGCGTCGTGCGCGACAACGGCGGCCACGCGGTGGCGATGAAGTGGTCGATGGACAACGTCTACGACATCAAGCCCGGCGAGGTATTCTGGGCCGCTTCCGACGTGGGCTGGGTCGTGGGCCACAGCTACATCGTCTATGCGCCGCTGCTGCAGGGCGCCACCACCATCGTGTTCGAGGGCAAGCCCGTGGGCACGCCGGATGCCGGCACCTTCTGGCGCGTCATCGAGGAGTATCGCGTCTCGGCGCTGTTCACCGCGCCCACCGCCTTCCGCGCCATCCGCAAGGAAGACCCCGACGGCAATTTCATCCGCAAATATGATCTGAAATCACTCCGCACCCTGTTCCTCGCCGGCGAGCGGGCCGATCCGGACACGGTGAAATGGGCGGGGGAGATGCTGAAGGTCCCCGTCATCGACCACTGGTGGCAGACCGAAACCGGCTGGGCCATCGCCGGCAACCCGGTGGGGCTTGGCATGCTGCCGGTGAAGCACGGCTCGCCCACCGTCGCCATGCCGGGATACGACATCCAGGTACTCGACGAAGGCGGCCATGAAGTGCCGCGCGGCAAGCTGGGTGCCATCTGCGTGAAGCTGCCGCTGCCGCCCTCCTGCCTGCCAACACTCTGGAACAACGACGACCGCTTCCGGAAGAGTTATCTCTCCCACTTCCCCGGCTATTACGAGACCGCCGATGCGGGCTACATGGACGAGGACGGCTATCTCTACATCATGGCCCGCACCGACGACATCATCAACGTCGCCGGCCACCGCCTGTCGACGGGCGGCATGGAAGAGGTGCTGGCAGGCCACCCCAATGTTGCGGAAACTGCGGTGATCGGCATCGCCGACCAGCTCAAGGGCCAGGTGCCGGTGGGCTTCGTGGTGCTGAAGTCGGGCGTGTCGCGCCCGGCCGCCGACATCGAGTCGGAATGCGTGAAGCGCATCCGCGAGAAGATCGGGGCCGTGGCCGCCTTGAAGACCGTCGTCGTCGTGCCGCGCCTGCCCAAGACGCGCTCGGGTAAGATCCTGCGCGCCACCATGCGCAAGATCGCCGACGGGGAGGAATTCAAGACCCCGGCGACCATCGACGATCCGGTGATCCTCGACGAAATCCGCGCCGCGCTTGCAACGAAGGGCATCGGGGTTTAGTCGGCCCCGTCCACCCTTCACCTTGC
>CAYYTH010000052.1:0-20507 GCA_964474665.1 uncultured Aestuariivirga sp. | reverse complement strand
AAAAAGGATCGCCCGGTCGAGCCGGGCGAAGGTGAGTCCCAAGTGTCCCGAGGACACTACGCCCCCGCCACCACGGCCTTGTAGAGATGCCACGTCGCATGCCCCAGCACGGGCAAAATGACGAGCAGGCCGAGGAACATCGGCAGGAAGGCGAGGAAGGTCAGAACCACCACGAGGATGCCGAAGCCGATCATCGGCACCGGGTTCTGCAGCACCGCCTTGAAGCTGTAGATGATGCCGGTGATGAGGTCGATCTCGCGGTCGAGCAGCAGCGGGATGCCCACCACCGTGGTGCAGAACAGCACGAACGAGATGGCCGCACCCACGCCCGTGCCGACGGCCAGGAAGCCGATGCCCTCCGGCGTGGTGGTGATGACGTTGACGAAGGCCTCGACCGACGAGAACGACTTGAAGCCGAGGAAGATCGCCAGCAGCATGCGCACCTCGTAGAGCCACATCCAGAAGATGAACAGCACGACGAAGGCCATCCACGCCACCTGCCGCTTGCGCTGGGCGAGGATCACGGTGAGGATTTCGCCGAAGTTCAGCGGCTGGCCCGCCGCGATGCGGCGGCTCGTCTCGTAAAGCCCCACCGCAACGAAGGGCCCGATCAACGGGAAGCCCACGGCGATGGGAATGATCCACCACGGCTCGTGATAGACCTTCAGCAGCAGGAAGATGGCGATGCCGCCCGCGGCATAGATGCCGCCGAAAAACAGCCCGATCAGCGGCGCCGCGAGGAAGTCCCGCCAGCCCGCCGCGAGTGCGGCCCGCACATCGCCGAATCCGATGGTGTTGATCTTCACGGCCGGCGGCCGCGGGGTCACGGTGGGGGTCTCTTCGGTGACGCTGTTCATGCCTTCTCCTGTGGGCGGCCGCCTCGCCTCGATCGCGCCCGCCCGTTCCCGAACCTGCGGACGCGATGACAGGACAATGCCGTGTGGCGGCGCGCGCCGCAATCCGCTAGGGATGCGCTGCAACATAAGACGATCAAGAGCGATGAACACCGACATGCAGGCCCGGAAAAACGCACACGCACGCTGGGCCGTCGCCGCCTGTTTCCTGCTCATGGGCCTGTTGATCGGGGCCTGGGTTCCGCACGTGCCGCTCGCCAAGGAGCGCCTCGGCGTCGGCCCCGGCATCTTCGGCCTTGCCCTGCTGTCGATCGCGGCGGGCGCGGTCATCGCCATGCCCGCCGCGGGTGTGCTGATCAACCGCTATGGCAGCGCCCGCATGATCACGCTGACGGGCCTCCTCTTCTGCGCCGCCTTCTTCGCGCCGGTCATGGCGCCGACGCTGGCCACCTTCGCACTGGGCGGCGCCCTGATGGGCATGGCCATCGGCAGCATGGACGTGGCCATGAACGCCCACGGCATCGCGGTGGAAAAGGCGATGCGAAAGCCCATCATGTCGATGCTGCATGGCGTCTACAGCGTGGGCGCCATGGTGGGCGCCTTCCTCGGCGGCGCGCTGCTGCAATCCTTCGGCGAGATGACGCAGACCGTCACCATGGTGGCGATCTCGCTCGTGCTGATCATCGGCGCATCGCGCTTCTTCCTGCCGGGCAGCACCGACAAGGGACTTTCGGGCTCGCATTTCGCCTGGCCCACCAAGGCCACGATCGGGCTCGGCCTGCTCTGCTACCTGGCGCTGATGATCGAGGGCTCGATCATCGACTGGTCGGCCATCTTCATGCGCGAGAACTTCGCGGTCGAGGCCGGCATCGCGGCGCTGGGCTTCGCGGTCTACCAGGGCGGCATGGCGATCTCGCGCCTGTCCGGCGACTGGATCAGGCTGAAGGCCGGGGCCGTCCGCATGGTCTTCGTCAGCGCGCTCCTCACGGCGGCCGGCACTGCCCTGTTCCTCGTGGCGCCCACGCCGGCCATCGCCATTGCGGCCTTCTTCCTCGCCGGCATCGGCATCGGCAACGTGGCGCCCGTGCTGTTTGCAGGGGGCGGCAGGCTCGAGCCCACCGCACCCGGCCGCGGCATCGCGGCGGTGACGACGCTGGGCTACACCGGCTTCCTTTCCGGCCCGCCCCTGATCGGCTTCGTGGCGCAGGTGACGAGCCTCACCGCCGCCCTCTTCCTCACCGTGCTCGCAGCGCTTATCATCGCGGCCTTCGCGCGCGCCGTAAAGGCAGCTGACACCTACTGACGGGAGGGCCGGCCATGGCATTCGACGGGAAACGGGTGATCATCACCGGCGCCGGCCGCGGCCTTGGCGCGGCACTGGCGGTGGTGCTGGCTGACAGGGGCGCGGATCTTCTGCTCACCGGCCGCAGCCGCGAAAACCTCACCGCCACGACCGAGGCGATCAGCAACCGCACCGGCCGCAGGCCCGAGGCACGGCTCCTCGACATGGCGGACGCCTCCGCGGTCACCCTCTTCGCCAAGGCCCTGCGCGACGAGGGCAGGCCCCTCGACATCCTCATCAACAATGCCGCGCAGTGGCTGCCGGGCCGCATGACGGAGCATGATGCCCTTGCCATCAGCCAGACCATCGCGGCCAATGTCACCGGCACCATGCTGCTGACGCGCGGCCTCGTGCCGCTGCTCGAAAACTCGGGCGCAGGCGACATCATGACGGTGGTCTCGATCTCCGGCCTTCCCAACACCCGGCTGCAGACGGCCTCGGTCGCCTATGCCGCATCGAAGCACGCACAGGCAGCGATCAGCGACGGCCTCCGCCAGGAACTGAAGGGCCGGCCGGTGCGCGTGCAGGCGGTGTTTCCGCCCTACATCGAGGACCTCTCCCCGCTCGATCCGGCATGGAATGCGCCGCGCGAGGCGACCTCATCCGTCACCAACCGCGACATCGTCGAAACCATCCTCTTCGCACTGGAGCGCCCGCGCCACGTGACGCTCGCCTCCATCATCATCGACCCGGACACCGGCGGCCTCGCCTGAGCCGCCCACAGGAGCATTGACTTGAAACTGAAGAAGCGCATCGCCATCGTCACCGGCGCCGCCCGCGGCATCGGCCTTGCCATTGCCGAAAGGCTGACGAAGGACGGCGCCACCGTCGTGCTGGCCGACGTGCTCGACCGCGAAGGAAAGGCCTCGGCCAGGCGCCTCGGCGCCACCTACAAGCACTGCGACGTGTCGAAGGGCGCGGAGGTCACGGCCCTCGTGGCCTTCACCATCAGGAAGTTCGGCGCCGTCGACATCCTCGTCAACAATGCCGCCGTCTCCGCCAACACGGACTTCCTCGACGTGACGGAGGCCGAGTTCGACCGCGTCATCGGCATCAACCTCAAGGGCGCCTTCCTCATGCTGCAGGCCTGTGCCCGGCAGATGCTGAAGCAGGCTGCGGCAGGCCGCAAGCCCGGCGCCATTGTCAACATGTCGTCCGTCAACGACACGCTCGCCATTCCCGGCATCGTCACCTACTGCATGTCGAAGGGGGGCGTCTCGCAGATGACGCGCGCCACCTCCATCGCGCTCGCACCCCATGGCATTCGCGTCAATGCCATCGGTCCCGGCACCATCGACACCGACATGGCGCGCGGCGTGCTGTCGGACAAGGCCGCCATGGACCGCGCCATGTCGCGCACGCCCTTGGGCCGTCCCGGCACGCCGGCGGAGGTTGCGGCCATCGCCGCCTTCCTCGTCTCCGACGACGCAAGCTATGTCACGGGCGAGACGATCTATGTCGACGGCGGCCGCATGCCGCTGAACTACACTGTTCCGGTCCGACCGTGATCCGCGCCGGGGTGGTTGCCGATCTCCCGGAGATCACGCGCATCCGCACCGCGGTGACGGAGAACCATCTTTCCGTCGAACAGATGGCCGGGCTCGGCATCACCCATGATACCATCGGGGCGGACATGCGCACCGGCGACCTCGCCTGCTGGGTGGCCCTCGAAGGCGGCGCCATCGCCGGTTTCGCCATGGCCGACCGGCGCGATGCCAGCATCTTCGCGCTGTTCATGGAGGCCGCGCATGAGGGCAAGGGGCATGGCACCACCCTGCTCGCCACCTGCGAGGCCTGGCTGCGGCAGCAGGGCCATGCCGAAGCGCGCCTCACCACCGAGCGCGACAGCCGGGCCTTCCGCTTCTACCTGCGCCGCGGCTGGCGCGACACCGGCGAGACGGCCGGCCACCTCGCCGAAGACGCCCTCCTGCGCAAGATCCTCTAGCCTGGCTGCGCGGCCAGCGCCCGCTCGCGCCTGACGCGCACGTCTTCCTCGCCGAATTCGCGCGCCAGCTTGTGCCCGGCATAAACCGCATGCACGATCAGCCCCGGCGCGCGCGCATCGCCGATCAGCGCGAGGGATGACAGTCCCCGGCCCTTCAGCGCGTGATAGAGCGCATCATCGCCATCGCGCGAGGTGATGGGCACGATGCAGTTGGCCGCAATCTCGCGTGCCGCACCCGAATAGGCGCAGCTGACCACAGCTGTCCCCGGCTTGAGCCCACTGACCAGCGCATTGACGATCACCGTCACGCCAAGTTCCAGCAGCCGCGCATGGGCGCGGTGCTGTTCGGCGGTCAGCTCCGACCAGGCCGCCACCTTGCCGCCGCTGGTCACATAGGTGACCGGCACGCCACGCCGCGCCAGATGCTCGGCAATGGCGGGCGCCAGGTAATAGTGATCGTCGTCGAACACCACCGCAGGCCCAGTCACCTCCGCCGCCAGAACCTGCTCGGGCGCCAGCATGCGCGCATCGGCATAGGAGGCGATGGGCGCGCGGAAGCTGCGGCCGCGGCCATCCAGCCGCCAGCGGCTGCCGGTCGCCACCACCACATGGGCGATGCCGAGGTCCATCACGTCATCGGCACCCATTGGGCTGTCGCGGAAGATCTCGATATTGGCGAGCTTGGAGATCTGGTGCAGCCGCCAGTCGCGCACGCGGGCCCATTCGGCAAGACCCGGAAGCCGCGTCTCCCAGTTCAGCCGCCCGCCAGGTGCGTGACCGGCATCGGCGATCTTCACCTCGTGCCCGCGCCGCGCCAGCATGAGCCCGGCCTCGAGGCCGGCAGGACCGGCCCCGACGACCAGCACCTGCGTGCGCTTCTTGGCCACCGCGATCGTCTCCGGGTGCCAGCCGCGCCGCCATTCCTCGCCCATGGTCGGGTTCTGGGTGCAGCGGATCGCCGCCGCACTCGAGTTGTGCGCATAGCAGATGTTGCAGCCGATGCATTCGCGGATGTCGTCCTCGCGGCCTTCGGCAATCTTCAGGGGCAGAAACGGGTCGGCGATCGACGGCCGCGCCGCGCCGATGAAGTCGAGCACGCCGCGCTTCACCTGTGACAGCATGGTCTCGGGCGAGGTGAAGCGGCCGACACTCACCACGGGCTTGCCCGTGACCTGCCGCACATGCGCGATGCGGGGCTCCAGCGAGGCCTCCTTCACGAAGCGCGAGCCGCCCATCTCCTGGCTGTAATCGGCGATCGTGACGTCGAAGAGGTCCACCATCGGCGCCAGCGCGGCCAGCAGCTCGCTGCGTTCCTCGAAGCCGCCGCCATCCTCGTTGTCGACCTCGATGCGCAGCGCCACGGCGCACCGGTCGCCGATGGCTTCGCGCGTCTCCGCCAGCACCTCGCGCAGCAGCCGCGCCCGCTGCAGCAGGTTGCCGCCATAGCCGTCGGTCCGGGTGTTCATGTCGGCGTCGAGGAACTGGTTCAGGATATAGGTGTGCGCGGCATAGACATAGACCACGTCGAGCCCGGCCTGCCGGGCGCGCAGCGCCGCGGCGCGGTGCCAGCCCCGGAATGCCCGGATGTCGTCGAGGTCCATCTTCGCGCATTGCCAGGGCGACTCGGCGGCGGGGAAGCTCGACGGCGCCAGCGCCACCTCGCGCGATTGGTTGTTGGACGACCGGATGCCGCCATACCACAGCTCGGTGCCCGCCAGGCTTCCATGTTCGTGCACCGCATCGGCCATGGCCGCCATGTTGCGCACGTCGCCCTCGTCCCACAGGCTGGCGAAGGGATGCGGCACATCGTCCGAGGACGGATGAATGGAGCAATATTCGGTGTTGACCACGCCCCAGCCGCCGGCCGCCTTGATGCCGCGCATGGTGGCGAGCGTCTGCGGCAGCTGGTAGCCCATGCCGGTGCAGTGCGGCACCTGGTAGAAGCGGTTGGGGGCCGTCACCGGCCCGATCTTCACGGGTTCGAAGAGAATGTCGAAACGGCTGTCACGCGCCATGAAAAAAGCCTCTCCCTGTCGGGGGAGAGGCTAACAGCGTTCCGGCCTGTTGGGCAATCAGCCGACGCAGATCACCTGGCCGGTGAGGGCGCCGTCCACACTCTTGGCATAGGCGAGCCCGACGCGCGCGGCGGATACGGTCTCATGGCCGGGGAAGAAGCCGTCATACTTGGCCGCCGATTCTTCCAGCAGACCGGGGCTCACCGCATTGATGCGGATACCGCGCGGCATCTCGATCGCCGCACCCTTGACGAAGGCGCCGATGGCGCCGTTCACCGCCGCGGCATTGGCGCCGGCGCGCACCGGGTCGCGGTCAAGGATGCCGCTGGTGAGCGTGAAGGAGCCATGGTCGTTCACGTTGTCGAGACCGAGCAGGACGATGTTCACCTGACCCATCAGCTTGTCGTCCAGCCCCTTGCGGAACTGCTGCGGGGTCATCGACGCGACCGGGCCGAAATGCACGTGGCCCACGGTGGTTACGACCGCGTCGACCTTGCCGAGCTTCGCATACATGGCCTTGACCGAGGCCTCGTCCATCACGTCGACTGTGAGGTCGCCCGACGCGCGGCCCGCCAGGATGATCTCGTGGCGGCGCCCGAGTTCCGTGGCCGCCGCCTTGCCGACCGTGCCCGAACCGCCGACGATCAGGATGCGCATCTTATTCCTCGTCTTCCTTGCCGCGACGCAGCGGCTTCAGCTTGGCGAAGACCGAGTCGGCGTCATATTGCGGCTCGGCGTCGCGCGGCTTCGGCTCGGAGGGCGCGAAGGTCGGCTGGTCGTCCTCGGCATGGGCCGCGGCGTGGGCGGCGGTGCCTTCCACTTCCGATGCCGGGATGAGGGTGCGGACGGGCGCGGCCTCGTTGGCCGGTTTGCCGGCCTTGCGGGCCGCCTTCTGCACCGCGAAGTCGAGGTCGAGCTGCGAGCAGATGCCGAGCGACACCGGGTCCACCGGCTTGATGTTGGCCGCGTTCCAGTGGGTGCGCTCGCGCACCGAGGCGATCGTCGACTTGGTCGTTCCGACGAGCTTCATCACGGCCGAGTCCGGCAGCTCCGGGTGGTAGCGCAGCAGCCAGGCGATGGCGTCCGGCCGGTCGCCGCGGCGCGACACCGGCGTGTAGCGCGGGCCCGAGGTGGACTTCTGCACCTGGATGTTGACCTTGGATTCGAGGATCTTCAGGCGATATTCCGCATCCTTCTCGCCCTTCTCGATTTCCTCGCGGGTCAGCTGGCCGCCGGTGATGGGGTCCATGCCCTTGATGCCGGCCGCCACGTCGCCGTCGGCGATGCCCTTCACCTCGAGCTCATGGAGGTGGCAGAAATCGGCGATCTGGCGGAAGGTGAGCCCGGTGTTCTCGACGAGCCACACGGCGGTGGCCTTCGGCATCAGCGGTGTGCGGGACATTGGTCTTCACTCCTTGAGAACCGGTGTTTCAGGTTCCCTGTCTTTACGACAGCTTGTTGGGGATGGAACAGATATAGAGGGGGCCGCGCCCAGGCGCAATCCCCGAATTTCAAGCCCCGCGGGCAGGCCTCGCCCGCCGGGACGACCGCGGGCAAGGAGACGCCGGGCCCCTAGCCGTTCACCAGCACGATCTTGCCGATGTGCTCGCTCGACTCCATCAGCGCATGGGCGGCGGCGGCTTGCGTCAGCGGGTAGGTGCGGAAGATGATGGGCTTCAGCTGCTCCGCCCCGAACAGCGGCCAGACATGGCGCTCCAGCGCGCGGGCGATGTCCGCCTTCTCGGCCAC
Organism: uncultured Aestuariivirga sp.; assembly: GCA_964474665.1. Classification (GTDB taxonomy): domain Bacteria; phylum Pseudomonadota; class Alphaproteobacteria; order Rhizobiales; family Aestuariivirgaceae; genus Aestuariivirga. The sequence continues at coordinate 12,602 of CAYYTH010000052.1, read as the reverse complement.
GCTGCGGGCGCGCAGGGTGGAGCCGGTGAAGGTCAGCCGCTTCAGCATCAGCGGCATCCAGTCGACCTCCACGCGCGAGCCCTTCTGGAAAGCGATCATCACGATGCGGCCATGCATGGCGACGGCCTTCAGGTTCTTGGCGATGTAGTCCCCGCCCACCATGTCGAGGATCACATCGGGCCTGATGCCCCTTTCGGCCAGCACGGCCACGAAATCCTGGTCGCGGTAGTTGATGGCAAGGTCGGCGCCGAGGTCGCGGCAGGCCTGGCACTTGTCCTCCGAGCCGACGGTCACAACGACCACCGCCCCGAAGGCCTTGCCCAGCATGATGGCCGTGGTGCCGATGCCGCTGGACCCGCCATGCACCAGCAGCGTCTCGCCCTCCTTCAGGCGGCCGCGGTCGAAGACATTGGTCCACACGGTGAAAAAGGTCTCGGGAATGGCCGCGGCTTCCGTGAAGGACAGGCCCGGTGGAACGGGCAACGCATTGTCCTCGTGCACCACGGCATATTCGGCATAGCCGCCGCCGGGGACCAGCGCACAGATCCGGTCGCCCGCTTCGTAGCGTTTCACGCCCTCTCCCAGCGCCACCACCTCGCCGGCGATCTCGAGGCCCGGCGTGTCGGGTGCCCCGGGCGGCGGCGGGTAGCCGCCCTGGCGCTGCAGCACGTCCGGCCGGTTGACGCCCGCCGCCTTCACCCGCACCAGGATTTCCCCCGCCTTCGGCACCGGCACGGGAATGGTCACCGGCACCAGAACCTCGGGGCCACCGGGGGTGGTGATGGCAATGGCGGTCATGTCTTTCATGGGGCTCGGTCCTCTCAGGCACTGTGATGCAGTGCAGTTTGGGTTGATCCCCACGGCCCCGCAATGACAAAATGGCCAGAGTGAAGGAGTGCCGCCCATGAGTTTCGAAGACCTGCCCAGGAAGCCCGCCGGAATCGTGCTGGGCGAAAACCTCGACCTCCTCTCGGTGTCCGAACTGGAACACCGCGTGCTTGCGCTCGAGCAGGAGATCCAGCGGGTGAAGGCGGCGATCCAGTCCAAGCAGGCGTCCAAAAACGCGGCGGATGCGTTTTTTCGCAGCTAGGCATGTCAATTTGGCACAATCCGGGCCTTCGGGTTGTGCGTGTTAAGGTTTGGGTAAGGAATTAACGATATTTGTAATCGTGTAATCCTTGACCGGATTGCTCCGAGTGGTTCTTCACCACTCTGTTTGACGCCTCCCTGTTTGAAACTTTCAAGCCGCGCGTCTCTTGCGCGGCTTTTTTTGATCTACTCTGGCATTGCTCTTGCTTGTGGGGTGTTCGGGGCGGCGCGATCATTGACCTCCGGTACGAGCCGGGCCATGATCGGGCGAAGCTCCGTACCAAGATCAACGAGAGCCCGAGGAAATTCCCGTTATGCCGTCTGCCAATGTCTCCCCCGTCACCGTGGATTTCATGTCGCGCTTCACGGCGTCGGAGCAGTTCGACAAGGTGTTCCGGGAAGGGATGGGCCTGGTTGAAGAAACCGCCAATTACCTCGATGGCCCGGGCCGCCAGGACGCCCGCCTGCTCGATCGCCACGGCGCGGTGGCCTATGCCACCGAAAGCATGCGCCTGACGACCCGGCTCATGCAGCTTGCCTCGTGGCTCCTCCTGCAGCGCGCCATCGGTGCGGGCGAGATGAACCCCGACGAAGTGCGGAAGGAGCGCCACCGCATCTCGCTTGCCGACATCGGGCGCGGCAAGCCCCTCAACGGCTCCGAACAGCTGCCTCCCGCCCTCAACGACATCGTCGAGCGCTCGCTGTCGCTGCACCAGCGCGTCCTGAAGTTCGACGCCATGCTCAACATGCAGGCCAAGGCCGAAGTGGCGGCGCCGGTCCCCTCGCCGGTGTCCAGCCAGCTCGACCGGCTGGCCGCGGTGTTCGGCGCCCGCACCTGAATTTTTTCCACCTGTTGCCTCCTCCGCGCGTTGACGGCACAAGCATGCTGCCCAACGCCCGGATCCGCCCTTGCGCCTGCGCCTGACCCTTGCCGCCCTGCTGTTCACGCTGCCCGTCGCGGCGGGCGCTGCAACGCCGCCACCGCTGCCACAGTCCGAGGATGACCGGAGGGCCTTCGCCGAGACGGTCTGCCGCGAGATCGACACGCGCGCCGCCGAGCACGGCCTGCCACAATCCTTCATCGCCCGGCTGATCTGGAAGGAGAGCCTGTTCGACCCCGGCGCCGTAAGCCCCAAGGGCGCGCAGGGCATCGCACAATTCATGCCGGGCACCGCAAAGCGCCGCGGCCTTGCCGATCCCTTCGATGCAAAGGCCGCACTCGCCGCCTCCGCCGCCTATCTCGGCGAGCTGCGCCGCAGCTTCGGCAATCTGGGCCTCGCGGCCGCCGCCTATAATGCGGGCGAGGAGCGGGTGCGCAAATGGCTCGCGGGCAAGGGCGGCCTGCCCTACGAGACGCAGGACTATGTCTATTCCATCACCGGCCACGCCCATGACGACTGGAAGGACGCGAAAGCCAGCTTCGACACACCGGCGCTCGGCAAGGATGGCAGCTTCCCCGAGCAGTGCCGCAGCCTCGTCATGCGCGAGCTGTCGCCACAGGCCGTCGAGGTCAAGCAGGCCAACTGGAAGCCATGGGGCGTGGTGCTGACGGGAGGCTTCAGCCAGGCCCGCGCGCTGCAGGCCTTCCGCGTCATCCGTAACCGCTTCGACATCATCAAGGATGAGGACCCGCTGGTGATCCGCAAGCTCAACCGCTCCATGGGGCGGCGCAAGATGGTGCGGGTGATGATCGGACGTGACAGCCGCGCCGAGGCCCAGAAGCTGTGCCGCGACCTGACGGCGCGTGGCGGGGTCTGCCTGGTGGCCAGGAACTGAGCCCCGGCCCGTTTGCCTCTGGTTCTGGCTTATGGTCTATTGCGCATCCTGCATGAGCCTCATGAGAGAGCGAAAGTGACTGCCCACCCCCTTTTCACGTCCGTGACCTTTGCCGCCTTGCTGCTGGCGGCCTCGGCCCCCGCTAGCGCCGGTGACATCGAGGATTGCCGCAGCAAGGCCCAGCTCACCACCGCGGCGCGCCTCAAGGCATGCAGCGCCGTCATCGACGCGAAACAGGCGGCAGCGCCGGACCTCGCCTTCGCCTATTACAAGCGCGCCATGACCGCCTCCGCCGACCCCAAGGCCGACCAGGTGCAGGTCATGGCGGATGTCAGCAAGGCCATCGACATCGATCCGAAGCTGATGGAGGCCTATGCCTTCCGGGCGCTGGGCTACAACAAGGCCCTGCAATACGACAAGGCGATCGCCGATCTCTCCAGCGCCATCGCACTGGCACCGGACCGCTGGGGCCTCTATTCGCTGCGCGCCATGATCCATGCCCAGAACAAGGATCCGAAGGCGGCCCTCGCGGACTACCGCAGCGCCCTTGCCCTCAACCCGCCTGCCACCAGCGCCGAGATGATCCGCCAGCGCGTGGCGCGCCTCGAGCAGGACACCAATCAATAGGTTTCCGCAGCGAAGACGGGAGAAGCGCGCGCGGATCCCGATAATTGCGCGGGATTGGTTGGGCTCGTTCCAGCATTCCGGGGAACCCCACGCCCATGCGTGTTGCAGCCCTGCTCGATGCCTTGGGCGGCGGGGCGGGTTTTCGGGAAATCGGCAGCGCCCATCCGGGCGCTTTCTTCGTTTGAGCGGTCCTCAGCCGCCAGACGCCAAATGCAAAAAGCCCGGCCGCGGGGCCGGGCTTTCGCGGTCCGTCCGCGGGACGGGACTTACTTGTTGAGGAACGAGAACTTCTGGTTGAACTTCGACACGCGGCCGCCGCGGTCGAGCAGGGTCTGCTGGCCGCCGGTCCAGGCCGGGTGCGACTTGGGGTCGATGTCCAGGTTCATCGTGTCGCCTTCCTTGCCCCAGGTGGTGCGGGTCTGGAAGGTGGTGCCGTCGGTCATGACCACGTTGATCATGTGATAGTCGGGATGGATGCCTTGCTTCATGGCGAATACTCTCTCGATGGCGGGACATGACCCCGCGCGGGGACGTCTCAATTCCGGGTTCGGCGGGGCTATACAGGAGATGCCGGGGAGGCGCAAGCCGCCCGTCGGGGGCTGGGGAAAGCCTGCGGCGGCCTGCCCCAGCGCCGCTCCGCCGCTTCCATTCCGCCGCTCATCCGCTACAACGAGGGGCCATGAGCAACCCGTATGAAGACGAAGCCCGGCGTCGCCCGAAGAGCCGGAACCTCCGCCCCCTCCTCCGCCTCACCCCCTTCCTGCGGCCCTACCGGCGGCAGATGTTCTTTGCCCTGGTCGCCCTCCTCGCGGCGGCGGGCGCCACGCTGGCCGTGCCGGTGGCGGTGCGCCGCATCATCGACAACGGCTTCACCGCCGAGAACGCCATGCTCGTCGACAAGTACTTCCTCGCCATGCTGGCGGTGGTCATCGTGCTGGCCGTCGGCTCAGCGCTGCGGTTCTATTTCGTGATGTGGATCGGCGAGCGCGTGGTGGCCGACATCCGCGATGCCATCTTCAGCCATCTCCTCAGCCTCAGCCCCGGCTTCTTCGAGACGCAGCGCTCGGGCGAGGTGCTCTCCCGCCTCACCGCGGACACGACGCAGATCAAGTCGGCCTTCTCGTCGACCGCCTCGATCGCGCTGCGCAACATGGTGATGCTAATCGGCACCGTGGTGATGATGGTGGCCTCGAGCCCGAAGCTCGCCGGCCTGTCGCTGCTTGCCCTGCCGCTCATCGTGCTGCCGCTCGTCACCTATGGCCGGCGCGTGCGCAACCTGTCGCGCCTCGCACAGGACACGCTCGCCTCCTCCGCCGCCTTCGCCCAGGAGCGGCTGGTCGCGGTCTCCACCGTGCAGGCCAATGTCCAGGAACAGGCCGCGCGCCGCCTGTTCAGCGACGCCACGGCCACCGCCTTCGGCGCGGCGGCGAAGCGCACCTTCGCGCGCGCCATTCTCACGGCGCTCATCATCGGCGTCGCCGCGGGCTCGGTCGTGGTGCTGCTGTGGTATGGCGCCAACAACGTCATCCAGGGCTCCATGTCGCCCGGCACGCTCAGCCAGTTCCTGATCTATGCGATCCTCGCGGCCTCCTCGATGGGCCAGCTGTCGGAAGTCTGGGGCGAGGTGCAGCTCGCCGCAGGCGCCGCCGAGCGCATCTCGGAACTGCTCGACGAGAAGCCGGTCATCACCGCGCCGGTTGATCCCCAGCCGCTGCCGCGCCCGCCGCAGGGCCGACTGGCGCTGGAACACGTCACCTTCGCCTACCCTACCCGCCCCGAGCATGACGCGCTGATCAACGTCTCCTTCGCCGTCAACACCGGCGAGACGGTGGCCATCGTCGGTCCGTCGGGCGCGGGCAAGACCACCATCTTCGCGCTCGCCCAGCGCTTCTTCGACCCGCAGAAGGGCATCGTCACGGTGGATGGCGTCGACGTGAAGCGGGCCGTGCCGCAGGAGGTGCGCGCGCGCATTGCGGTGGTGCCGCAGGAAACGGTGATCTTCTCCGGCAGCGTGATGGACAACATCCGCTTCGGCAAGCCCGAGGCGAGCACCGAGGACGTGCTCGCCGCAGCGCGTGCCGCGCGCGTCGACGAATTCGCCGAGCGCCTGCCACAGGGCTACGACACGCAGGTGGGCGAACGCGGCGTCACGCTGTCGGGCGGCCAGCGCCAGCGCATCGCCATCGCCCGCGCCATCCTGCGCGATGCCCCCATCCTGCTGCTCGACGAGGCAACGAGCGCGCTCGACGCGGAGAGCGAAGCCTTCATCCAGCAGGCGATCGAGAAGCTCACGGCGAACCGCACCACGCTGGTCATCGCGCATCGGCTTGCCACGGTGAGGAACGCCGACCGCATCCTGGTGCTCGACGGCGGCGAACTGGTCGCTGAAGGAACCCATGCCGAGCTGATCGCCACCAGCCCGCTCTATGCCCGCCTCGCCAAGCTGCAGTTCACCGCCCAGGCGGCGGATGAGGGCTCTTAAACCTGCCGAGGAGCCCTTCAGAAGGCCCCAGGAAGGCATTCCAGAGCGTCCAGCTAGGGGACTAGCTGCCGAGACTGCCGCCCAAAAGCAATCGTTACAAACCTCACCGTGAGCCTCACCGCTCCGTCAGCTTCAGCTCGATCCGGCGGTTGCGCGACTTGGCCTCTTCCGTTGAGCCCGGGTCGATGGGCTGGAACTCGCCGAAGCCCGCGGCGACGAGGTGCTGCGGCGAGACGCCATTGGCGATGAGGAAGTTGACCACCGCGATGGCGCGCGCGGCGGAAAGTTCCCAGTTCGACTTGAACTGGGCGGAGGTGATCGGATCATTGTCGGTGTGCCCGTCGACGCGCAGCACCCAGGCGATGTCGGGCGGGATTTCCTTTTCCAGCTGTTTCAGCGCATCGGCGAGCTTCAGCATCTCGGCCTGGCCTTCCGCGTTCAGCGTCGCCTGCCCCTTGGGGAACAGCACCTCGGCCTGGAACACGAAGCGGTCGCCCACGACGAGGATGTCGGAGCGCTGCGACAGGATCTGCCGCAGCCTGCCGAAGAATTCCGAGCGGTAGCGCGTCAGCTCCTGCACGCGCTGGGCCAGCGCCGAGTTGAGGCGCTTGCCGAGGTCGGCGATCTGGGCTTCCGACGCCTTGTTCTTGCTTTCGGCATCGTCGAGCAGCGCGTTCAGCGTCTGCAGCTGACGGCGCATGGCGGCGATCTGCTGGTTCAGCAGCTCGACCTTGGCCAGCGCCTCCGACGAGATCGACTTCTCCTTGTCGAGCGAGGTCTGGAGGCCCGAGATCGTGAGGTTTGCCGCATCGCCCTTCGCATCCTCGCCCTCGAGCATGGCGGAGAGCGAGGCATTCTTGCTCTTCTCGGCCGCGAAATCATCCTGCAGGGCTGCAAGCGTCGCGTCGGCATTGGCCTTGGCGGCCTTCTCGAGGGCCAGCAGCTGGGTGAGCTCGGCGATCTGCGCACGCAGCTGGCCGAGCGCGGAGTCCTGCCCGCTGATCTGCCGCGCCAGCAGGAATTGCGACACGATGAACACCGAGAGCAGGAAGGTGATGACCAGCAACAGCTGCGCCATCGCGTCGACGAAGCCCGGCCAGTAGGCCTCCTCCGTGCCGCGCCCGCGCCTGCGGTTGAGCCCTGCCATTACGGACGCTCATCCTCACGCGGGCGCGTCGTGCCGCGCGACAGCGGCCCGGTGGCGCGCACGAGCAGGCGCTGGATCTCGTTCTGCTGGGTCTGCTGGCCCTGCGCCCACTGCCGCAGGATCTTCTGCTCCTCGCGCATCTGGGCGACGAGGCCTGCCACCGCATCGGCCAGCTGCTCGATCGAATCCGCATCGGGCCGCGGCCCGGCGGAGGCCGCGGCAGCGGGCGCCGCGGGCCGCTGGTTCTCGATGGTGTAGGTCAGCTTCTCGACGGCGCGCTGGAGAGCCTGCACCTCGGCGCGCAGCAGCTGCGGGGCGATGCTGGCCTGGTTGCCGCCAGCCACCTCGCCCGAACCCGCGGCGACGTCGGTGATGGAGGACAGCCAGTCCTCGAGATCGATGTAGAAACGGTTCTGCGCCTGCGCTGCCTTGAGATCGAGAAAGCCGAGGATCAGCGATCCGGCAAGGCCGAGCAGCGAGGACGAAAACGACAGGCCCATGCCCTGCAAGGGCGCCTGGAGCCCGCGCTTCAGCTGGTCGAACAGCGTGGCCGACTGGGTGGAGGTCACGTCCAGCCCCTCGATGGCGCCGCCGATCGACTGCACCGTCTCGAGCAGGCCCCAGAAGGTGCCGAGCAGGCCGAGGAAGATGAGGAGCCCGACGAGATAGCGCGACAGGTCGCGCGATTCATCGAGGCGCGAGGCCAGCGAGTCGAGCACCGAGCGCATGGTGACGGGCGACAGCACCGCGTCCTGCCGGTTCTTGAGCAGGAAGGCCATGGGGGCCAGCAGGCTGGGCGGCTGCGCGTCATCGTCCTGCTCACCCTCGCGGAAGCGGTTGACCCAGTTCACCTCGCGGAACAGCCGCCACACCATGCGGAAGGAATGGAGGATGCCGAAGAGCAGCGTGGCCACGATGACGCCGTTCAGCATCGGGTTGGCCATGAAGGCCTTCATCAGCCCGGGCAGGATCACCACCACGAGGAGCCCGACGAGCAGCACGAAGACCACCATATGGACGAGGTAAACGCGTGGTGGATCAAGAGGTTGTGTTGCCGCTGGTTCAGCCATTCAAGGGGTCCCGTCGCTGCGCGCGATTGCTTTTCGGGTCAAATCTAGACGATTGCGCGGCGAAGCGGGAGGACCTTTTCAGCGAGCCTGCCGCCGCGCCGCCGCCAGTGCGAGCACCGCCGCCAGCGTGATCGCCGCCAGCATGGCCCAGGCCTCATTCACCGCCATGGCGAGGGCCGCCTTCTCCACCTTGTCCTGCAACTCGCCCAGGGCGTCGATGTCCATCGACCCCTGTGACAGGGCCGCAAAGTCATCGAGCGCGATGCCCACGAAGCCCGCGGCGTCGACGCTGCCCGCCTTCATCTGTTCCACCAGCCGATCTCCCAAAAGCGGCGCGCGGCCATAGAGCACCGTGTCGATGAGGGCGATGCCGATGGCCCCGCCCAGGTTGCGCATCAGGTTGAACAAGCCGCTGGCATCGGGCACGCGGGCGTCGTCGAGCATCCCCAGCGCCAGCCGTGTCGGCGGCAGCAGGCAGAACATGATCGCCGCCCCGCGCACCACCTGCGGCCAGAACATGTCGTCGTAATCGGTGGCCGGGGTCTGGAAGGCACTCAGCCCCAGCCCGATGCCGAAGACAAGAAAGCCCAGCGCCGAAAGAAGCCGCGGGTCCATGCGCTTGTCGAGCTGCACGGCGATGGGGGCGACCAGCAGCTGCGTCGCCCCCGTCACCAGCATGATGCGCCCGATCTCGAGGGCCCCGTGGTCGCGCACGAAGGCGAGGAACACCGGCATCAGGTAGACCGAGCCGAACAGCCCCACGCCCAGCGCGAAGCTCATGATGCAGCCCACGAGGAAGTTCCGTTCACGGAACAATGTGAGGTCGGCAATCGGGTGGCTGCCCTTCAGCGACCGCGTCACGAAACCGGCCGCCGAGGCCACGCTCAGCGCCAGCAGCGCCACCACGGCGCCCGACAGCCAGCCACGGTCCGGCGCCTCCTTCAACCCGATCTCCAGCGTGGCGAGTGCCAGCGCCAGCATCACCAGCCCTGCAATATCCAGCTTCCGCAACTCGCTGGCGTCGATGGGCGAACGCGGCAGGAACTGCCATGCCACCACCGCCGCAAGAATGCCCGGCAGGATGTTGATCAGGAACAGCATGTGCCATGACCAGGTCTCGGTCACCCAGCCGCCCACAACGGGGCCGATGGTGGGCGCCAGCACCGCCAGCACGCCGGCGATGGTGGTGGCCAGCCCCTGCTGTTTCTCCGGGAACAGCAGGAAGACGGCGGAGAACACCGCCGGGATCAGCGAACCGCCGGAAAAACCCTGCACCACGCGCCAGAAGATCAGGCTCTCGAAGCCGGTGCTGGCCGCGCAGCCGGCCGACGCGATGGTGAAGATCGTGATCGACACGATGAACAGCCAGCGCATGCCGAACAGCCGCGTCAGGAAGCCTGTCAGCGGAATGGCGATGATCTCGGCGATGAGATAGGCCGTCTGGATCCAGCTCATCAGCGCCTTGTCGATGTCGAGGGCGGACTGGATGGCCGGCAGCGAGGTGGCCACCACCTGGATGTCGAGGATGGCCATGAACATGCCGAGCGCCATCATGGCGAAGCCCGCCCAGGTGCTTGCCGTCGCAGAGGCGGCGGGGGTCGCGCGCGCGGCCGTCGGTGTCACGGGGAGGCTTGCGTGAGCGCCGCAGCCTCAGCCCGGATGCGGATCGTCAGCACCGCCGCGTTGAGCAGCGAGAACAGGATCGCGAACCACCAGAGGCCGAAGCACAGCGGCAGCACCGCGATCTCGCCGATCACCACGAGATAGTTCGGGTGCGACACGAAACGGTAAGGCCCCTTCGCCACCAGCGGCGCGCCGGGCAGCACGATGATGCGAGTCGTCCAGCGCGGGCCCAGCGTGGCCAGCACCCAGACGCGTGCGGCCTGCAGGGCCATGAACACCGCGAACCAGAAGAGCGACACGGGCTGGTCCCAGCCGAAGGCCCACAGCCCCGCAAGCCAGGCCGCATGCAGCGCCACGATCAGCGGGTAATGCCCCGGTGCGTGTTCGACGGCACCCTGCGCCAGCAGCGCGCGCGTGTTGCGCCGCGCCAGCACGAGTTCGGCCAGGCGCTCGAGCGTCACGAAGGCGAGAAGGAGGATGGCGGGTGTCATGCTGCCACCTTCAGCGTGGCGGTGGCCGCACTGAAGCCCGGCCCCATGGCGGTCATCAGCGTGCGCCTGGGAAGGCCCTTTGCCAGTGCCCGTTCCAGCACGAAGAACACGGTGGGCGCGGACATGTTGCCATAATCCTCCAGCACCGCGCGCTCATCCGCCAGCAGGCCCTGCGGAAGTTCGAGCGCGCGCTCCAGCGCGGTCACTACCTTGGCACCGCCGGGATGGCAGACGAAGCGGTCGATGTCGGAAAGACCCAGTCCCGTGCGCGCCAGCATTTGGCGCGCCGCCGGACCAAAATGTTCCTCCGCGAAGGGCGGGATCGAGCGGTCGAAGATCACGCCGAGACCCTCCGCGTCGACCGACCAGCCCATGATGTCCAGCGTGCCGGGCCAGGTGTGCTGGGCGGCGGATTCCACTTCCGGTGCATCGGCCTCCTCCGCCCGCAGCACCAGCACCGCGGCCCCGTCGCCGAACAGCGCGGTGGCCACGACATTGGCCTTGGTCAGCTGGTCGGCGCGGAAGGACAGCGTGCAGGTTTCGACCGCCACCAGCAGCACGTTCGCGCCCGGCCGCGACTGCGCCAGCCGCGCCGCGATGGAAAGCCCCGACACGCCGCCCGCGCAGCCGAGCCCGAAGACCGGCACGCGCTCGACGTCGGGCCGGAAGCCCATGGCATCGGCCACCCGCGCCTCGAGGCTGGGCGTGGTGATGCCGGTCGACGACACGGTGACGATGGTGTCGATCTCGGAGGCCTTCATCCCCGCCCTGTCCAGCGCGGCGGAGGCCGCCTCACGGAAGAGCGCGCAGGCGCCCTCGACATAGGCCTCGCTGCGCTCCGGCCAGCCCAGCGGCTGGAGATACCATTCCAGAGGACGCACCGCGCGGCGGCGGCGGATGCCGGAGGTCATGAACACGCCCGCCACTTGCTCGAAGCCCTCGAAGCGTCCTCCGAAGGCGGCAGTGGCAAAGGACGCCGCATCCCCCTGGCTGATCACATGCGGCGGCACGGCCGTCGCCAGCGAGACAATCCGGGCCTTCAGCATCCACCACTCCTCATTGATGCAGAGAACAACGACGCGTCACGTCCCGCGGATCACCCTTATACCGGGTTGGGATCGCGCGACCAGTCCGTCTGCCGTCAGCGCAACCGACGGGAGCCAGACTCGGGCGAGAGGCACCACACCCCACAACGAAAAATCGCCGGGACGGGCCCGGCGATGATGACGTGTGACGCGTGAGGCCTCAGCCCATTGCCTTGTTGATCTCTTCCGTCATCTTCTTGGCGTCGCCGAACAGCATCATGGTGTTGTCGCGCCAGAACAGCGGATTGTCGACGCCGGCATAGCCCGACGACATGCCGCGCTTGATGAACATCACGGTCTTGGCCTTCCACACCTCGAGCACCGGCATGCCATAGATCGGCGACTGCGGGTCGTCCTTGGCGGAAGGGTTGGTCACGTCATTGGCGCCGATGACGAAGGCAACGTCGGCCTGGCCGAAGTCGGAGTTGATGTCCTCGAGCTCGAAGACCTCGTCGTAAGGCACATTGGCCTCGGCCAGCAGCACGTTCATGTGGCCGGGCATGCGGCCCGCCACCGGATGGATGGCATACTTGACGTTCACGCCCTGTGCCTTGAGGTGGTCGCCCATCTCGCGCAGCGCATGCTGGGCCTGGGCCACCGCCATGCCATAGCCCGGCACGATGATGACGGAACCGGCATTCTTCATGATGAAGGCCGCATCCTCCGCCGAGCCCTGCTTCACGGGCTTGGCCTCGCCCTTGGCGGCAGGGCCGGCGCTTTCGCCGCCGAAGCCGCCGAGGATCACCGAGATGAAGGAGCGGTTCATGCCCTTGCACATGATGTAGGACAGGATCGCACCCGAGGAGCCCACCAGCGCACCGGTGATGATGAGTGCCGTGTTGTGCAGCGTGAAGCCGATGCCCGCCGCCGCCCAGCCGGAGTAGGAGTTGAGCATCGAGACGACGACCGGCATGTCAGCGCCGCCGATCGGGATGATCAGCAGGAAGCCCAGCGCCAGCGAGATGGCGATGATGGCCCAGAACCACAGCCAGACGGGGTTCAGGTAGAACAGCACAATGCAGGCGACGAGTGCCACGCCGAGCGCGATGTTGATGGCATGCCGCGCCGGCAGCATGATGGGGGCACCCGACATGCGGCCATCGAGCTTCAGGAAGGCGATGATCGAGCCGGTGAAGGTGATGGCGCCAATGGCTGCGCCAAGGCTCATCTCGATGCGCGAGATCGGCTGGATCAGCCCATCGACCACGATGT
>CAYYTH010000051.1:0-24148 GCA_964474665.1 uncultured Aestuariivirga sp. | reverse complement strand
AGACTTAAGTCGTTGAAATCACGACTTAAGCGTAGGCTCCGTGGCAGTGCTTGTAACGCTTGCCGGAGCCGCAGGGGCAGGGGTCGTTGCGGGAGACCTTACCCCACGTCTTCGGGTTGTTCGGATCGATCCCCGGCTTCCTCTGGCCGAGCGTCAGGCCTGCCTGTGCGATCTCGTCTTCGCCGGTGACGGGGTCGATGTGGTGGGCCTGCATCACGGGGAGTTCGTCCGCATCGGGAAGCTGGGTCAGCTCGGACGGATCGCGCATCTGCACCTCGACGCGCATGACCTGTGCCGTCACGTCCTCGCGCAGCTTGTCCACCATGTGGGAGAACAGGTTGTAGCCTTCCGTCTTGTATTCATTCAGCGGGTCGCGCTGGCCGGTGGCGCGCAGGTGGATGACCTGGCGAAGCTGTTCCACCGTGATGATGTGGTCGCGCCAGAGCTGGTCGAGAGTCCGCAGCAGGAAGGTCTTCTCGACCTGGCCCATGATGTCCTGACCGTAGCGTTCGCGCTTGCCGGCATAGTGGCGGTCGGCTTCCTTGGAGACGCGCTCCATGATCTCTTCTTCGGCGATGCCTTCTTCCTTGGCCCACTCATCGACCGGGAAGTCGATGCCCAGCGAGTCGCGCAGGCGCTCGCGCAGGCCAGCGGCATCCCACTGCTCGGCATAGCTGTTGGGCGGAATGTGCTTGTGGACGAGGTCCTCGATCGTCGTGTGGCGCATGTCGTCGATGGTCTCGGCCACCTCCTCGCCCTTCATGATGCCGATGCGCTGGTCGAAGATGACCTTGCGCTGGTCGTTCATCACGTTGTCGAACTTGAGGAGGTTCTTGCGGACGTCGAAATTGCGCGCCTCGACCTTCTGCTGCGCCTTCTCGAGCGCCTTGTTGATCCACGGGTGGACGATGGCTTCGCCCTCCTTCAGGCCGCTGATCGTCAGCATCGAGTTGAGACGCTCGGAGCCGAAGATGCGCATCAGGTCATCCTCGAGGGAGAGATAGAACAGCGAGCGGCCGGGGTCGCCCTGGCGGCCTGACCGGCCGCGCAGCTGGTTGTCGATGCGGCGGCTCTCGTGGCGCTCGGTGCCGATGACGAACAGGCCGCCGGCTTCCAGCACCTTCTGCTTGTTGACTTCGATCTCTTCCTTGATGGCGGCGATGCGCGCGTCACGTTCGGGGCCCGCCGGCACGTCGGCCAGTTCGATGGCGACACGCATTTCGAGATTGCCGCCCAGCTTGATGTCGGTGCCGCGGCCGGCCATGTTGGTGGCGATGGTGACGGCGCCGGGAACGCCGGCCTGTGCGACGATTGCCGCTTCCTGCTCGTGGTAGCGCGCGTTCAGCACATTGTGCGGCACGCCCTTGGCCTTGAGCAGGTCGGCCAGCACTTCGGACTTCTCGATCGAGGTGGTGCCCACCAGCACGGGCTGGCCGCGGCCGCGCGCCTCGTCGATGGTCTCGATGATGGCCTCGTACTTTTCCTTGGCGGTGCGGAAGACCTGGTCGTCCTCGTCCTTGCGGGCGACGGGAACATTGGTCGGAATGTCGATCACCTCGAGGCCGTAGATGTCCATGAACTCTTCGGCTTCGGTCGCCGCCGTGCCGGTCATGCCGGCGAGCTTGGCATAGAGGCGGAAGTAGTTCTGGAAGGTGATGGAGGCGAGGGTCACGTTCTCCGGCTGGATGGCCACGTGCTCCTTGGCCTCGAGCGCCTGGTGCAGGCCTTCGGAATAACGCCGGCCCGGCATCATGCGGCCGGTGAACTCGTCGATGATGACGACCTGGCCGTCCTTGACGATGTAGTCCTTGTCGCGCTGGAACAGCTTGTGGGCGCGCAGCGCCTGCTGCACGTGGTGCACGATCGTCACGTTCTCGGCGTCATAGAGGTTGGTGACGCGCAAAAGGCCGGCCGCACCCAGCACCTGTTCCAGGTGCTCGTTGACCTGCTCGGTGAGGGTCACCGAACGCTGCTTCTCGTCGAGGTCGAAATCCTCCCTGGTGAGTGCGGGGATGAACTGGTTCACCGCATTGTAGAGGTCCGACTTGTCGTCGATGGGGCCTGAGATGATGAGCGGCGTGCGGGCCTCGTCGACGAGAATCGAGTCGACTTCGTCGACAATCGCGTAGTTGTGCCCGCGCTGCACCATCTCCTCGAGGTGGTACTTCATGTTGTCGCGCAGGTAGTCGAAGCCCAGCTCGTTGTTGGTGGCGTAGGTGACATCCGAGGCATAGGCGGCGCGACGTTCCGCGTCCGACAGGCCATGCACGATGACGCCCGTGGTGAGGCCGAGGAAGCCATAGATCTGGCTCATCCAGCCCGCGTCGCGCTTGGCGAGATAGTCGTTGACGGTGACCACGTGCACGCCCTTGCCGGCCAGCGCATTGAGGTAGACCGGCAGCGTTGCCACCAGCGTCTTGCCTTCGCCGGTCTTCATCTCGGCGATGCGGCCCTCGTGCAGCACCATGCCGCCGATCAGCTGCACGTCGAAGTGGCGCTGGCCCAGCGTGCGCTTGGCGGCCTCGCGCACCGTGGCGAAGGCGGGAACCAGCAGGTCATCGAGATCCGTGCCGGCCGCCAGCTGTTCCTTGAACATGGCGGTGCGGGCCCTGATCTCGTCATCGGAAAGGGCGGCGAGTTCGGGCTCGAGGGCGTTGATCGCGTCAACCCGGCCGCGGTACTTGGCTACGCGGCGGTCGTTGCTGGAGCCGAAAATCCTAGCGGCAATGCCGCGCAATCCGAACATTGATTCGTTTCCTTCAGGAGGAGGCGTTCCGCCCCCGGGTCGAGGCGCTTTCTAGTCAAGTTGCCGGGCCGGAGCAATGTGCCGCCGCGACGAAATTGCCGTCGCCCGCCAGATGGGCCCAAGCCGTCGTGATTTCAATGTGTTGCATCGGCGCAACAGGCCTCCCATCTGTGGTCCGCCCACTTGCAACGTCGCGGCAAGGCGACCAATGTGCGGTCGATTTGCGATGGCCCGGACGATGGCGTGCGGGGGCTTATTCTTGCCTTCTTTGAGGGACAAAGATCAGCGCCCGGCCGATGGCACCCGGAGCGGTCGATGAGCTCTTGAACGGTGGACTTTGATGTCGTTTTCTCGAAATTTTCTCGTAACTTGCGCAGCATCCGCCCTGCTGGGCCTGAGCCTCGCGATGCCCGTTCTCGCTCAGGAGGATGCGGCCCCCAAGGATGACAAGGTGGTGGCCATCGTCAACGGCCACGAAATCCGCGTGTCGGAGGTCCAGATGGCGACCGACGACATCATCGGCCAGCTGCCGGACATGCCGCCGAAGCTGCGCTACCCCTTCGTGGTGGAATACCTGATCGAGCGCCACCTGCTTGCCCAGTACGCCGTCAAGGAAGGCATCGCCGAGACCGAGGAATACAAGCGCCGCTTGGCCCTGTATCAGGCCAAGGCCCTGCGCGACGCCTACTTCTTCCAGAAGATCCGCCCGATGGTGACGGAAGAGGAGATCAAGAAGGTCTATGACGAGGAAGCCGCCAAGCTCCAGCAGACTGAGCGGGTGCGCGCCCGCATGATCCTGGTCGCCAGCGAAAAGGAAGCCCAGGACATCGAGAAGATGCTGGCCGACGGCCAGAAGTTCGAGGACCTTGCCAAGAAGTACAGCCTGGACGGCTCCAAGGACTATGGCGGCGACCTCGGCTATTTCACCGCTGCCGAGATGGTGCCCGAATTCTCCAAGGCCGTCTTCGCGCTGCAGGTCGGCGAGACGTCGCAGCCGGTGAAGACGGACTTCGGCTGGCACATCATCCGGCTCGAGGACAAGAAGCAGGGTGCCGCGCAGCCCTTCGACCAGGTGAAGCAGGCCATCCGCAACGTGCTGCTGCGCCAGAAGGTCGGCGAGGTGATGTCGAAGATCCGCGCCGGCTCCCAGGTGGAAATCCTCGACGAGGACCTCAAGAAATATGCCGAGGAGGCCTCCAAGGCCGCCAAGGCCTACCAGGAAAACAAGCAGAAGCAGCTGGATCAGGGCGGCACCATGGTGCCCGCCGTCGGCGATGACTCCGGTTCGGGCAAGGGCGACCTGCAGATCCCGGCCCAGTAATCCCGTCACCATTACCGTGCAGTTCTGAGGGGGGCTCGCCATGGCTAACAAAGGGGCACACAAGGTCTCGCCGCTGGCGCCTGCGGCCTTTCCGGATCTGCCGTCCGTGGCCGGCGTGAGGCTGGCGGCGGCCGAGACGGGCATCCGCTACAAGAACCGGCCGGATGTGCTGCTTGCCGTCCTCGAACCGGGAACCGCCGTGGCCGGATCCTTCACCCGCTCCAAGTCACGCTCGGCACCTGTCGACTGGTGCGTGGAAAGCCTGAAGGGCGGATCTGCGCGCGCGGTGGTCATCAATGCCGGCAATGCCAACGCCTTCACCGGCAAGGCAGGCGTTGCCACGGTCAGCGCGGTGGCGAAATCCGCCGCAAAGCTGCTCGGCTGCAAGCCGCACGAGATTTTCCAGGCCTCGACCGGCGTCATCGGCGAGCCGCTGGACCCGTCCTTCATCACCAATGCCCTGCCGAAGCTCGCCCAGGCGGCGCAGCCCGAGGCCTGGGGCATGGCCGCCCGGGCGATCATGACCACCGATACCTTCCCCAAGGCGGCCACCGCCCGGGTGAAGCTCGGAGGCAAGACCGTCACCATCAACGGCATCGCCAAGGGCTCGGGCATGATCGCGCCAGACATGGCGACCATGCTGGTCTTTCTCTTCACCGATGCTGCCATTCCCGCAAAGGTGCTGCAGAAGCTGCTGACCGGCGCCGTGGACAAGAGCTTCAACTGCATCACGGTTGACGGCGACACGTCGACGTCCGACACCGTGCTGCTGTTTGCCACCGGCAAGGCGGGCAATTCCACCAAGGGCCTCAAGGCCGATGGCGCAGAGCTGAAGGCCTTCGCCAAGGCGCTCGGCGGCCTGTGCATGGACCTCGCCCACCAGGTGGCGAAGGACGGCGAGGGGGCGGAAAAATTCATCGAGATCGCCATCACCGGTGCGGAGGATGACAAGGCCGCGCACCGGATCGCCATGTCGATTGCCAATTCGCCGCTGGTGAAGACGGCGGTCGCCGGCGAGGACGCCAACTGGGGCCGCGTCGTCATGGCCATCGGCAAGGCCGGCGAGAAGGCGATCCGCGACCGGCTGAAGATCAAGATCGGCGGCATCACCGTTGCGCGCAACGGCATGCGCGACCCCGCCTACAAGGAAGCGGAGATCATGCCGCACATGAAGGGCCGCCACATCGTGATCGAGGCGGATGTGGGTGTCGCTAAGGGCAAGGCCCGGGTCTGGACCTGTGACCTGACGCATGCCTACATCGACATCAACGGCTCCTACCGCAGCTAGACCATGAAGATCGTCCTCGTCGCCGCCGTGGCGCTGGTCGACAGGGACGGCCGCGTGCTGCTGGCGCAGCGCCCCCTGGATAAGCAGCTCGGCGGCTTGTGGGAGTTTCCCGGTGGCAAGGTCGAGTCAGGTGAGCGCCCCGAGGTCGCATTGATCCGTGAACTGAAGGAAGAGCTCGGCATCGACGTTGCGGAGTCCTGCCTGGCGCCGCTGACCTTTGCCAGCCACGCCTATGAAGACTTCCACCTTCTCATGCCGCTCTATGTCTGCCGCCGCTGGAAAGGCCAGGTGGTGGGCGCCGAGGGCCAGGCGCTCGCCTGGGTCAGGCCGCTGAAGCTGAAGGACTATCCCATGCCGCCGGCAGATATTCCGCTGATCCCGCATCTGGTGGATCTGCTGTAGCGCTCTCTGATCGGCCGGTGCGCCTCCTGACCTTCACCTTCGCCGGGCATGACCCGGCGATCCTTTTGGTGGCGGCGGGAAAGGATGCCCCGGCCAAGCCGGGGCAAGGTGAATTTCAGTTATGGCTACCTAGAGCTTCTTCTCTTCCACCTTCAGCGCGTCGGCGAGGCGTGCCTTGGCGCTTCCCGGTTTCAGCGGCTGCTGCTGGCTTTCATGCGGGGCCCAGCCGGTGAGCCAGGCGATCTCGATGGTGGCGCGCACGCGGCCGTCGGCGTCGGCGAAGTTCTGCTGGTAGTGGTTCACCGCAGCACCCATGAGGCGGCGGCTCACCGGCGTGCGGGAGCGCCCGGTGAGATTGTTGGAGAGGCCGAGCTCGCGAATCTCGTGGATCAGCGCCACGGCATCGGCATAGCGCACCATGGTGCGGTCGAGGTCGGCGACCGGCAGGGCAAGGCCGGCGCGCTGGAGAAGCGCGCCCAGCTCGCGCACGTCGATCATCGGCGCCACGCGTGGTGAAACGCCGCCGGACACCGTGGCCTCGGCGGCGAGCCATGACTGGCGGAGCTCGGTGAGCGTATCCCCTGCGAAGAGGCAGGCGAGCAGCAGGCCGTCGGGCTTCAGCGCGCGGCGCATCTGGATCAGCGCGCCGGGCACGTCGTTGAAGGTGTGGAGATCGAGCACGCTGAACACGGCGTCATAGTGCCCTTCCCGCAGCTGCAGGTGGTCATCGGCGGAGGGCATCCGGGTCTCCACCTCTTTCACCTGCCCGCCTTCCCTGAGCCGGGCGGCGATCGCATCAGGCTCCGCCGCGATGAGCAGCACGCGTTCGAAGCGGCGGTTGACGAAGGCGAGGCGCTCCACCAGTTCCTCGGCGATGGTGCGCGTCAGGATGCTGGGCTCGGCGCCACGCGTCCGTGCGGCGCGCCGGGCCGAGAGCGCGCGGTCGAAGAGGGGCGGGGCGGCCGTCATCAGCCCACCAGCTCGCGGCGGATGAGGTCGTAAGTGGCGCGGTCCGGCGCGGAGATGATGCCGCCCTCGTGCTTCGTTGCATCGTAGGGCGTGCCGTCGAGCAGGGCGGAGAAGCCACCCGCCTCGGCATGGATCAGCACGCCGGCCGCGTGGTCCCAGGGCATCAGCTTGTAGTGCAGCGAGAAGTGCACGAGGCCGTCGGCGATCATGCGATATTCATAGGCCGCACAGCGGTAGTTGAAGCTGGCCTTGGTCTTGGCGAGGTTGGCGACGGTTCTCGCGCGCTGCGGCTCCGGCATCAGGTACCAGGAGGTGAGGCCGGTCATTTCCGACAGCTTGTCGGGCTTCGCCACGGCGAGATCACGGGTGCGGCCCGTGGCGCTCTCGGCCCAGGCACCAGTGCCCTTCAGGCCCTTGCGCCAGTCGCGGCCGACGGGATCATAGATCAGCCCGCCCACCGTCACGCCCTTCGCCACCACCGCGGCCATCACGCCGAACAGCGGCAGGCCCCAGGCGAAGTTGGAGGTGCCGTCGATCGGGTCGACGATGATGCAGAGGTCCGCCCCGCCGATCTTGTCGAGCAGCCCCTTGTCGCGTGCAACCGATTCCTCGCCGACGAAAAGGGCGTTGGGGAAGGCCTTGGCGCAGAGGTCGCGGATCCTCCACTCGCCCTGCTCATCGGCATCGGTCACCAGGTCCAGGGCCCCGGTCTTCTCGCGGATGCCGCCGTCCTCCAGGCTTCTGAAGCGCGGCATGATCTCGGCTTCGGCGGCATCCGCCATGATGGCGGCAAGGCGGTCGAGGTCAGCGCGGGAGAAGGACATGGCGGGGGAGCCTCCGGAGATTGGGTCGCGCCGCTGTTAGACCAATCGCGGAAGGGAATCCACGGTTCCCCGCGGCCGTGTTAACGTGGCGTCATGGAGATCGCCTTTTCCCACGTCCCGGCGCGCCTCTGGCGCGGCTTCCTGGACCTCGTGACGCCCAGCCTGTGCCTCGCCTGCGCGGCCCCGGTGGGCGAGCCCGCGAGCCTCTGCGTCGGCTGCTGGTGTCGGCTGACGCTTCTCGAGGAACCGGTCTGCGACGCGCTCGGCACCCCATTCGCCTATGACCAGGGGGAGGGGGCACTCTCCGCCGCCGCCCTCTCCGACCCGCCGGCCTGGGACCGGTCGCGCGCCGCCGTGCTGTTCGAGGATGAGGCGGCGAAGCTCGTCCATGCGCTGAAATATCGTGACAGGCCCGAGGCCGGCCTGCTCATGGCGCGCATGATGGCGCGGGCGGGGCGCAGGCTTCTCGCCGAGGCCGACGTGATCCTGCCCGTGCCGCTCCACCGCTTCCGCCTGTGGCGGCGGCGCTTCAACCAGTCGGCACTCCTTGCCGGGCGCATCTCCGCCCTGTCCGCCGTGCCGTGGCGGCACGATGTGCTGGTCCGCGGGCGGCACACGCGGGCACAGGTGGGACTCGACCAGGAGGCACGGCGGCGCAACGTGCGCAATGCGTTTGCGGTCCGGCCCGACAGGCAGATGGCCGTGGCGGGAAGATCGGTGCTGCTGGTCGACGACGTGCGCACCACCGGGGCCACGGCCGAGGCCTGCGCCCTGGCGCTGAAGCAGGCCGGGGCGGCGCATGTCAGCCTGCTGACCTTCGCCCTTGTCCAGCTTCCGGCAAGGCCTCATATTTGACCGATCATGCAGAAAGTCACCATCTATACCACGCCCTATTGTCCCTACTGCCACGCCGCCAAGGCCCTGCTGAAGAAGAAGGGTGTCGGCTTCGAGGAGATCGACGTGCAGGATGCGGGGCTGCGCCAGCAGATGATGCTGCGGGCCGGCGGCCGCCGCACCGTGCCGCAGATCTTCATCGGCGAGACTCATGTCGGCGGGTCCGACGACATCCATGAGCTTGACCGGCGCGGCCAGCTGGACCCGCTGCTCAACGCGCAGTGACCAGGACGCGGTGATCCGGTCAGCGCTCATCCAGCTGCGTTCGGGCACCGACGTCGCCCGCAACGTGGCCGCGGCATCCGCACTGATCCGTGAGGCCGCGGGGCAGGGGGCGAATTTCGTCTCGACGCCTGAGATGACCAACATCCTCGAGCCGGACCGCCCGCGCCTCCGCGCGCTGGCAAGGCCGGAAGCCGAGGATGCGGGTGTGGCCGCCTTCGCCGCGCTGTCACAGGAGTTGGGCCTCTGGCTCAACATCGGGTCGCTGGCGCTGAAGGGGGACGGTGACAAGCTCCTCAACCGTTCGCTGCTCTTCGCGCCCGACGGATCCATCGCTGCGCGCTACGACAAGATCCATCTCTTCGACGTCGACCTGCCGACGGGTGAATCGCTGCGCGAGTCGCATGCCTATGAGGCCGGAGGGCGGGCCGTGCTGGCGGAAACGCCGCTCGGGCCCATCGGCCTCACCATCTGCTACGACATGCGCTTTCCCCATCTTTATCGCGGGCTGGCCAAGGCCGGAGCCAAGCTCTTCACCGTGCCTTCAGCCTTCACCGTGCCGACGGGGCAGGCGCACTGGCATGTTCTGCTCCGGGCGCGCGCCATCGAGACAGGAAGCTTCGTGCTGGCAGCCGCGCAGGGCGGCCGGCATGAGTCCGGCCGCGAGACCTATGGCCACTCGCTCGTCGTCTCGCCCTGGGGCGAGGTATTGGCGGAGGCCGGAACCGACCCCGGCATCATCATCGCCGACCTCGACCTCGCGCAAGCGGACCTGGCACGGGCACGAATCCCGGCTCTCGCGCATGACCGGCCCATGCCCTTAACGATCTTGAAACCCGACGGCGTAATCGTTACCTGATTGCCATGATGCATTATGACCTCATATGCGACAAGGGCCATGCCTTCGATGGCTGGTTCCGCAACAGTGCCGCCTATGACGAGCAGGCGGGTCGGGGCCTGGTGACCTGCACGCACTGCGGCTCCGCCAAGGTCGAGAAGCAGCTGATGGCGCCCGGCATTCCGGTCAAGTCCAATCGCCGGAGCGAGCAGAAGATGGTTGCAGCCCCTGCCGACCCGCGCCTCGCCGAACTTGTGACCATGATGCGCGAGTTGCGCCGCCACGTGGAGGAGAATGCGGAATATGTCGGCGACCGTTTCGCCGAGGAAGCCCGCAAGATCCACTACGAGGAAACCGATGCCCGCGGCATCTATGGCCAGACCACGCCCGACGAGGCCAAGGCCCTGATCGAGGAAGGCATCGCCGTGCATCCGCTGCCGCGCCTGCCCGAGGACGGGAACTGAGAGGCTCACCCGCCAACCGCATCACTGACCTTCACCTTGCCCCGGCTTGACCGGGGCATCCTTTCGCGTGCCACCAAAGAAGATCGCCGGGTCAAGCCCGGCGAAGGTGAGTTGATGTAGCGAGTCGAAGCGGCCTCACCCCCGCCCGATGAAGGGCATCTTCGTCGCCATCACCGTCACGAACTGGGCATTCGCCTCGAGCGGCAGCGAGGCCATGTACATGACCGTCTTGGCGACATTGCCGACGTCCATCGTCGGTTCAGGCGCCACCGTGCCGTTGGCCTGCGGCATGCCGGTCTTCATCTTCTCGGTCATTTCCGTTCCGGCATTGCCGATGTCGATCTGGCAGACCGCGATGTCATACTTGCGGCCGTCGAGGGAGCCTGACTTGGTGAGGCCCGTCACCGCATGCTTGGTCGAGGTATAGGGTGCCGAGTTGGGCCGTGGCGCATGGGCCGAGATGGACCCGTTGTTGATGATGCGGCCACCGCGCGGGGTTTGTTCCTTCATCATGCGGAAAGCCTCCTGCATGCAGTAGAACACGCCCGAGAGGTTCACGTTCACCACGTTCTGCCACATCTCGATGGAGAGGTCCTCCAGCAGGATGGTGCCCGGCGCACCCGTTCCGGCATTGTTGAAGAGAACGTCGAGCCGCCCGTATTTCGCCTTCGCCGCCGCGAACAGCGCCTTCACCGATTTCGGATCTGCAACATCGGTTGGAACCGCCAAGGCCTTGTCGCCGATCTCCCGGGCGACCGCATCCAGCAGGTCGGCGCGGCGCCCGGCCAGCACCACGTGGTAGCCCTCCCTGGCGAAAGCCAGCGCCACCGCCTTGCCGATCCCAGAACCGGCACCCGTCACCATCGCAACCTTCATCACGTTCCTCTCAGTTTCTTACATGCTGCCACGAAACCACGCGCGGCCTTTTCCACATCTTGCTGGCTCATGCCCGGCTTGTAAATGTTGGAGCCGACGCCGAAGCCTGCACAGCCTGCATCGGCCCAGTGCTGCATGTTGGTGGGTGTCACGCCGCCCACTGCATAGACGCTGACGTCACGTGGCAGAACCGCCTTCCATGCCTTTACGGTCCTGGGTCTCGCGGCCGCCGCCGTGAAGACCCCGGGTATCGGCACCATGCCCAGCGCGCATGCGCGCGCGATGACCTCCGGATTGCAGTCGGGCGAGACCGAAATCTGGCCTCCTGCCGAAGCCTGCTCGAATCCGATCATATGATCCCCGCCTTCCGTGCGATGATCGCCAGCCCTTTGACGATGGCCTGCGGGTCGCCATAGCGCACTTTGAGCCCTGCGATCTCGATCGCCTTCACATAGCGCCCGCCGATGCCGGGCGAGGCGAGCACCGCATATTCCGCCTCGCGCGGATTGTCCCTTATGGCATGCGCAACTTCGGTGCCGATCACCTGGCCCGAGAGATAGGAGGAGATGGCCTCCGGTGCGATCTCGCCAAACAGTCCCAGCGAACGCGCCGAGAAGATGCGGTGCAGGAAGCCCGCCGGGTCTTCCAGCGCGGCCCGCACGCCCATGGCGAAGGCCTCCTCGTTATCCGGCCCCGGTGTCATCAGTCGTCCGAGGATCGTGTGCTCCTTCAGCGCCGCGAAGACCTCGCCCGTCACGTAGGTGGAATAGCGCAGCAGCCTTTCGCCCTCGGTGGTGATCCATTTCGAATGCGTGCCCGGTGTCACGAAATGCGAGATGCCAAGGTCCAGCGAGCCGAAGACCTGCACCTCCTCCGAGCGCATCACGTCCGGCATGCCGTCGGGTGCGCGATAGCTGAGGCCTGTCGCAAAGGCGATGCGGCGGCCTGCGGCGGTGGTGTGCATGTGCAGTGCTTGCGCGAGATCCGCGGCACTGGCGGGGCAGGGCAGATAGGGCAGTTCGATCCAGCCCTGGCGCGAGGTGATCATGCCCGCGGCCATCACCGGAAGTCTCGTATCCCAGTCGCCGATGTGCCTTTCGAGCGCCGCTTCGAACGCTCCATCCTTCACCGCGAGAATGCCCTCGGGTGCGGAAATGGTGTCGACCACGCGGCCATCCGCCGCCACGCGATAGGCGCGGAAGGAGGTGGTGCCCCAGTCGAGGGCGATGAAATCAGTGCTCATGTGCACTCTCTCTCAGAACCGTCATCCCGGCGAAGGCCCTGGGGGAAACGCGACAGCGGCAGAAAGGCCTCACAGCGCCTTCACGCTGCCCGGCTTGTGCGCGGCCTTCACCGCCTTCAGCGGATTGCGCAGCGGGGCGCCGAAGGGGGCGGCACTGATCTCGAAGACGTCGCCCTCCTCCGTCTTCACATTGTCGGCGATGGAAAGGGTGGCCGTGCCGAAGTAATGGATGTGCAGGTCGCCGGGGCGGCGGAAGCCGTCATACTTGAAGTGGTGGTATTCGAGGTTGGCCAGCGTGTGGCTCATGTTGGCTTCGCCCGTCAGGAAGGGCTTCTCCCAGATCACCTTGCCGCCGCGCAGGATGCGGCTCATGCCCTGGATCGAGGCCGGCACGCCGCCCACCACCATCTCAGGTCCGATGGCGGAGTGCCTGAGCTTCGAATGCGCGAGATAGAGATAGTTCTGCCGCTCGGTGACGTGGTCGGAATATTCATTGCCGAGCGCGAAGCCCAGCCGCACGGGCCGGCCCTTGTCGTCGATGAAATAGAGGCCCGCCAGCTCCGGCTCCTCGCCGCCATCGAGCGCGAAGGCAGGCAAGGGCAGCGGCTGGCCGGGGCCGACGAGCCATGAGCCGTCGCCCTTGTAGAACCACTCGGGCTGCACGCCGGCCTCGGACTTCGACTTCGGCTTGCCGCCCTCGAGGCCCATCTTGAACATCCTCAGGCTGTCGGTCAGTTCTTCCTTCGCACCCGAAAGCTTCTTGTGCATGCCGTCGCGTGCCGCGGCGGAGCCAAGGTGCGTCAGGCCCGTGCCGGTGATGATGCAATGGGCCGGGTCCGGGTGGTCAACGGGCGTCAGCACCCGCTTCTCCTTCAGCGCCGCGGCATAGTCCTCGGTGGCGGAGGTGGCGAGCGAGGAGGCCATGGCGGAGAGCTTCACACCCTCCTTCAGCGCCATGCGCGCGAGGTCCAGCGTGCTCGCCGCCTTCTTCAGTAGCACGATCCGGTCCGCCGCGACGAGGCCGACGCGGCGCTTGCCCTTGAGGTCGGTGATCTGGACGAGGTTCATCGCGGCATCTCCCATCACGTTTTATTTGTATGACGATTAACCCGTCGGCTCAGCCCGCGAAAGCGGGCTTTTCGAAGCCGGTGACATTCGGATCGAAGCAGAACAGCCCGCCGGAGAGCGGACGTTCGCGCAGTTCCTCCGCCGGCAGCCCCTGGCGGGAGGAGGTGGCATAGAGCGTGTCGAGCTTCGGCCCGCCGAAGCAGACATTGGTCACGCGCCTCGCCGGCATCGGCACCACGCGGTCGATGCGGCCCTTGGGGTCGATGCGCAGCACGCAGGATCCCTCCCAGCGCGCCGACCAGATGAAGCCGTGGGCGTCGACGGTGGCGCCATCGGGGTAGCCATAGTCCTTTGTGTCGTTCAGCACGCGGCGGTTCGTGATCGTGCCGGCGTCGGCATCGAAGTCATAGGCATGGATGACCTGTGCCATGGAGTCGGTGAAGTAGAAGGTCTTCCCGTCCGGCGCCCAGCACGGGCCGTTGGACACGCCGATCGCCGTTTCCATCACCGCCACATCACCCGTCGCACCGATGCGGAACAGCTTGCCGGTCGAAGCGGTGATCGGCAGGTCCTCGCCCCTGGGCCCGATATTGTTCATCATGGTGCCGAACCAGAAGCGCCCGCGCGGATCGCACGCGCCGTCATTGCCGCGGTTGCCCGGCGTTTCCGCGTCGATCCTGCGCCATGGGCTGAGTGCGCCGGTCTCGGGGTTGAAGATCGCGAGACCGGTGTGGGTGCCCACCAGCAGCGTGCCGTCATTGCGTTTGGCCATGGCCGTGATCTTCTCGGTGAACTGCCATTTGCGGTGCGCGCCGCTTGCCACGTGGAGGCGGTGGATGGCCGAGGGCTCGATGATGTCCAGCCACCACAGTGTCTGGCTTGCGACATCCCAGAAGCAGCCTTCGCCCAGCTTGTCCTGCGACTCGACGAGGCAGGTGACGGGGATTTCGGTGATCTTCATGCTGCTCAGTCCTTCGCGTCGATCGGCCAGGTGTCGGCGATCCTGTATCCGTCGGGCCAAGGGTCGTCGGGGTCCAGCATCAGGGTCGACTGCCCGGTGATCCAGGCGCGCCCCGTGATGGTGGGGATGATGGCGGCATGGTTGCCCACCGTCGTGAGCCCCGCCACCTCGCCGACGAAGCGGCTCTCGATGATGGAGCGGCCGATATAGCGCTCGCCCTCCTTCAGCAGGCCCTTGGCATGCAGCACCGCCATCAGTGCGGAGCAACCGGTTCCGGTGGGCGACCGGTCGATCTTGCCCGGCTTCACCACGCAGGCATTGCGGCTCGACAGGCAACCGTCGACGCGCTCCAGTTCACCCGTCAGGAAGGCGAAGGAGAAGTGCCGCCACTCGGGCAGGTCCGGGTGCGTGAAGCCCAGCTGGGCGTTCGCAGCCTTCACGATCCTGCGCCCGATGACGGCGAGGTCGCGCCCCTCGTCGGGCGTCACCGCGAAGCCCAGCGCCCGGGCATTGGCCATCACGAAGCTGTCGCCGCCGAAGGCGGTGTCGACCGTTATGGTGCCCAGCCCCGCGACCTCCAGCGGCACCGCAATGCGTTCCGCGAAGGCCGGCACGTTCCTGAGCGTGATCGACTGCGCCTTGCCATTGCGGCAGGCGGCCGTCACCTCGATCAGACCGGCGGGCGCTTCCAGCACCATTCTGGTCTCAGGCTCCGTCATGGGAATGATCCCGGCATCGAGCAGCACGGTCGCCACGCAGATGCAGTTGGAGCCCGACATGGGCGGCGTGTCCTCCGGCTCCATGATGATGAAGCCCATCTGGGCTCTCGGGTCCTTCGCCGGCACCAGCAGGTTCACATGCCGGAAGACGCCGCCGCGCGGCTCGTTCAACACGAAGGCGCGGAGCTTGCCGTCGGCGGCGATGAAGCGGGATTGTTCCCAGATCGTTCTCCCCGGCGGCGGGGCCACACCGCCCACGATCACGTCGCCCACCTCGCCCTCGGCGTGGCAGCCGATCACCTGGATCGCCCTTGAACTCCGCAATTCCCCGCCCTCCCGAAGCACTTCACAAGTTTGTTATCGCCTCTGCCCTTGAACTTGCCGCAATTCGCCCCATTTCGCCAGAGCAGCGCCGGGCCCCTCTGGCGGGATGACCATTCCTGCGATGTCGGAGCTGCCAACCACAACCTCCAACGCAGGGTCCGGCAATGGAATTTCTCCAGACGTTCCTCTTCTCCGACTTCCTCGGCACGCCCGCCTATTTCTGGCTGATCTTCATCTCGGTGGTGATCGGGCTCCTCGTCCTCGACCTCGGCTTCCTGCACAAGGGCCAGAAGGAGATCGAGGCCAAGGAGAGCTTCATCCTCTATGGCGGCTACATGGCCATCGCCTTCGCCTTCGGCGCCTGGGTCTGGTACGCGCGGGGCAGCCAGTCGGGGCTCGAATTCTTCACCGGCTACCTGATCGAGCAGTCGCTGGCGATGGACAACATCTTCGTCATCGCCACGGTCTTCGCCTTCCTCGGCATTCCGAGGCTCTACCAGCACCGCGTGCTGTTCTGGGGCATTCTCGGCGTCATCGTGTTCCGCGCCATCCTCATCGGCGTGGGTGCGGCGCTGGTCATGTCCTTCCAGTGGATCCTGTTCCTGTTTGGCGCCTTCCTGGTCTTCACCGGCCTCAAGATGTTCAAGACCTCGAACGAGAAGCCTTCGCTCGAGGACAACTGGATGCTGAAGCTCATCAAGAAGAACTTCCGCGTGACCGACAAGCTGCACGGCGAGAAGTTCACCATCCGCCAGATCGACCCCAAGACCGGCAAGATGGCGCTGTTCATCACGCCGCTGCTCGTGGCGCTCATCATCGTCGAATTCGTCGACCTGATCTTCGCGGTGGACTCGGTTCCGGCCATCTTCGCCGTCACCCAGGACCCCTTCATCGTCTACACCTCCAACATCTTCGCCATCCTCGGCCTGCGCGCCCTTTATTTCGCGCTGGCCGCCGCCATGCACCGCTTCAAGTACCTGCAGTACTCGCTGGCGGTGATCCTGGTGCTGGTCGGCATCAAGATCTTCCTCGTCCCGCTGGGGGTCAAGATCGATACCGCCATCTCGCTCGCCGTCACCCTCGGCGTGCTGGCCTCGGGAATCGGCTGGTCGCTGTGGAAGACCCGCAACGACATGCCGGAACCCCTTCCGGCGGCCAAGGCGGCGGAGTGAGGCACCCTCTTGCCTCCATCGGAGGATGCGCTATCAGGGGACCCGTCCAACGGCGGGTCCCCAACCATGAAGAAGCTCGAACACGCAATTGAAGCCATCATCCTGGCCTCGCGCTGGCTGCTGGTCGTCTTCTACCTCGGCCTGGCGCTGGCGCTGCTGCTCTATGCCGTCTCCTTCGCCAAGAAGCTGTTCGAGTTCGTGGAGAAGCTTTTCGTGCTGCAGGAGACCGACACCATCCTGAAGATGCTGTCGCTGATCGATGCCGCACTGGTGGCGAGCCTCGTGGTCATGGTCATCATCTCGGGCTACGAGAACTTCGTCAGCCGCTTCGACAATGCCGAAGGCACGGAAATTTCCTGGCTCGGCAAGGTCGATGCCTCCTCGCTCAAGATCAAGGTGGCCTCCACCATCGTGGCGATCTCGTCGATCCACCTGCTGCAGGTCTTCCTCAACGCCCAGCAATATACCGACGGCCAGCTGATGTGGCTGACCATCATCCACCTCACCTTCGTCATCTCGGCCCTGCTGCTCGCCTATATCGACAAGCTGATGGTCTCGACCAAGAAGGCGAAGGGGGAGTAGAGGCCCACTCCGCGACCTTCCCTCCCTTCACCTTGCCCGGGCTTGACCCGGGCATCCTTTTCTTGGCCAACAGCCAAAGGATGCGCGGGTCAAGCCCGCGCAAGGCGAGTTTCGTGGAACGGCACTCACGCCGAGCCCCATCACCCCGCGAAGAACAGCCAGCCCACAAGTGCGAAGAGCGGCAGCAGGATGGCCCCTGACCACAGCATGTAGCCGAAGAAGCCCGGCATCTTCACGCCGCCGTCGCGGGCGATGGCATAGACCATGAAATTCGGCGCATTGCCGATATAGGTGTTGGCGCCCATGAACACCGCGCCGGCCGAGATCGCGGCCAGCGTGGTGGCGCCTTCCGTCATCAGGTATTGCGGGTTGCCGCCGGCGAGTTCGAAGAACACCAGGTAGGTCGGCGCATTGTCGAGGAAGGACGAGAGGCCGCCGGTGATCCAGAAATAGGCCAGGTCGTTGGCTTCGCCGCCGGGGCCCTGCACCAGGTCGACCAGCGGCGCGAAGGCGCCGTTGAGGCCGGTCTTGAGCATGCCCAGCACCGGGATGATGGTGATGAAAATGCCCGCGAAGAGCTGCGCCACTTCCTTGATCGGCTCCCAGTCGAACTTGTTCTCGGCGCGCAGCGCGCTCGGCGTGAAGGCCAGCGAGCATGCGACGATCGCCACGAAGATGCCGTCGCGCAGCAGTGCCGAAACGGGCTGGTGGGTGCCGAAGATGACAAGCTCGCCCATGTCCACGGATGCCGAGAGCAGGATCGTCGCGATGATCGCCGGGATGAGCAGGAAGTTGATGCCGCCGACCACGCGCAGCGGCGGGTTGTCCGGCGTCGGGTCCTTCGGCAGGTGGCCCTCGCGGGCATAGATCACCTTGTCCATGGCGTAGAAAACCGCCAGCAGCACGCCGACGATGAGGAGTGCGGGCAGCAGCAGGTGCACGGTGGGCCAGAAGAAGCTGACCCCGCGCAGGAAGCCGAGGAACAGCGGCGGGTCGCCCAGCGGGGTGAGCGCGCCGCCGGCATTGGCCACGAGGAAGATGAAGAACACGAAGACATGAACATTGTGCTTGCGGTCGTCATTGGCGCGCAGCAGCGGGCGGATCATGATCATCGCCGCACCCGTGGTGCCGATGACGGAGGCCAGCCCGGCACCGATTGCCAGAAGGCCCACGTTGGTGCCGGGCGAGCCATGCAGGTTGCCGCGCACCACGATGCCCCCCGCCACGGTGAAGAGCGCCAGCAGCAACAGGATGAAGGGGATGTATTCCATCAGCGCGGTGTGCACCAGCGCCTCGCCCGCCGTGCCGAGGCTCCGCGTCAACACGATGGGGATCAGCGCGAGCAGCGCCCAGAAGACCGCCACCTTGCCGCGGTGGTGATGCCAGAACTCCCCCGCCACCAGCGGAAAAATGGCGATCGACAGCAGCATGCCGACGAAGGGGATGGCCCAGGGCAGGCCCAGCGTGCGGCCGTCGAGGCCTTCGGCCGCGACCGCGGGCGCCGCGGAAATCAGGAGAAAGCCCGCCGCAAGGGCGGCGCGTCGCAGCGTCATCAATGACCTCAGTCGATATCCAGTGTTTCACCTGCATCAGGCACAAGGAAGTGCCGTGGGTCAACCGAATGTTCCGTGAGCGCCAGCTGCAGTGCGGCGGCTGGCGCGTCGATCGCCTCGTCGGTGAGCTGGATCGTGCCATGGTGGATGGCGAGGCTGGCGCGGCTCTCGAGAATCCTGTGCGCCTTCACCGCCTCGTCGGGGTTCATGTGCTGCGGGTGCATGAACCAGCGCGGCTCATAGGCCCCGATGGGCAGAAGTGACAGGCGCGGCGGCCCGAACTGCGCATGGATGTCCGCGAAGGTGGAGCCCGTGCCGAAGCCGGTGTCAGCGGCGAAGTAGATGGGGCCGCGGGTCGCTTCGATCACGAAGGCACCCCACAGCGCGGTGTTGGCATCGAAAAAGCTGCGCTTCGACCAGTGCAGGGCAGGGGTGAGGTGGATGCGCAGGCCCTTGTGGGCGATGTGCTCGCCCCAGCCCAGCTCATCGATCCCGAAGGATGGCGCGGCGCGGCGCACCCAGCGGGCATTGCCCTGCGGCGTCACCACATGCGCGGCATGGCGGCGCGCGATGCGGCGCAGGGCGGGAAGGTCCATGTGGTCGTAGTGGTTGTGGCTCAGCAGGATCAAATCGATGTGCGGCAGCGTCTTGGCGGTGAGGGCCGCGGGCCGCACCCGCCGTGGGCCGGCGAAGGGCACCGGGCTCGCCCGCGCCGACAGGAAGGGATCGGTGAGGATGTTGAGGCCTTGCGTCTGCAGCAGCACGGTCGAATGGCCGATCCATGTGGCTTTCAGCGCATCACCCGCAACCCGCGCGGGCGGCGGCGGGAAGCTGCGGTTCGCCACGTGCCGCGGCCAGCGGGCACGGTTTCCCTCCATCTGCCACTTCCACAGGTCGCGGAAGGAACCTTCGCCGCGATGGCCTTCGAGGATGAAGCGTCTGCCGTCGCGGACGACGCGGACCATGTTAGGGTGATGCCCCGGTGGCCTTGAGGATCGGCTCCGGGCTGATCGCGTCATAGCCGATGAAGGGCCGGTCGTGCAGCAGGATCACGTAGAGCATGATGCTGATCGACATGACCACCGCGGACACCGCCACCTTCCGCGCCAGCGGCGTGGTGATGTGGTTCAGCGTCACCACGAAAAGCAGCACGATGCCGAGGCCAACGACCAGCGTCCACTGGCTGACGCTCACGTAGTTTTCGGCAATCGACAGCCGTTCCTGCCGCGCCGCCGAGAGATCGTCGAGCGAGGTGAGCAGGCGCTGCTGCAGCAGGCGGTTCTGGTCGCCTTCGGCAAGACCCCTGATCACCGCGCCATAGATGGTGCGCAGCGCCACTTCGGCGGGCGTGCCGTAGTCGTCCTCGCTCATCGCGTCCCATTCCTGGGCCACTGCCTGACCGTAATCGGCGATCAGCTTCGCCATGCCGTCATAGGCGGGCGCGGTGAGCGAATCCATGTAGAGCTCCATCAAACGGATGGCGCGCGCCTCGGAATTCACCGCGTTGTGGGCCTTGTCCTCGGTGTTCCATACGGTGTTGGCGAGGAACGACATGGACAGGCCGAAGATGGCGCCGGAAATGGTCGACACCGCCGGCGTGACCTGTGCCAGTCGCGGCGCCGCCCTGGCGACGGCGGGAAGGCGGATCAGCGCCTGGATGAGCAGCGCCATCGCACCGACACAGACCAGCACCAGCAGGAACAGCAGCGGTGGCGGCAGGTCGTAGACGAGGTCGGGCGGCAGGCGCATGGGCTCAGACCGTTCTCAGGTACCATTCGAAGTCGCGCGCCGTCGGTTCCGCATAGAACCGGTCAGCCTCGACTTCCTTCAGCGTACAATAGGTGTCGACGAATTCCTTGCCGAAATATTCCTTGAGGATCGAGGCCCTCCAGAATGCATCGATGGCGTCGAACCAGTTGCCGGGAATGTACTTCGCCCGGCGCTCATAGCCATTGCCGTTGACCGGGTTGCCGGGGTCCGACTTCTCGGTGATGCCGTAATGCATGCCCGCGAGGATCGCCGCCATCACGAGATAGGGGTTGGCGTCCGCCCCTGACGGGCGGTGCTCGATGTGGCAGGCCTTGGGCGGCCCGGCAGGGATGCGCAAGCTCACCGTGCGGTTGTTGATGCCCCAGCTGGCCGAGACCGGCGCATAGGAGTTGCGGCGGAACCGGCGGTAGGAGTTGGCGTTGGGCGCGAAGATCAGCATCGATTCCGCCATCGCCGCCTTGAGGCCGCCGATCGCGTGCATCAGCAGTTCGTTCTGCGTCGGATCTTCCGCCGCGAACAGGTTGTTGCCATCCTCGTCGCCAAGCGAGACGTGGATGTGCATGCCCGAGCCCGTCCATGCGGAATAGGGCTTGGCCATGAAGGTGGCGGCGAGGCCATGCTTCTCGGCCACGTTCTTGATCAGCCGCTTCAGCATGATGCCTTCGTCGCAGGCCTTCAGCACATCGGCGCGGTGCCTGAGCACGATCTCCATCTGGCCCGGCGCATATTCCGAGATCAGCGTCTTGGCCGGCAGGCCCTGGATCTCGCACATGGCATAGAGATCCTTGAAGAAGGGCGCGAAATCCTCCGTGTCCTGAAGATAATAGGCCTGGTAGTGCTGCGGCTTGGCCTCGTTGATGAGCGAGGTGGGGGCCGTCGGCCTGCCGGCCAGTGCCGAGGCGCGGTCCATCAGGAAGAATTCGAGTTCGACCGCACCCACCGGCTTCATGCCGAGCTCCAGTTCGAAGCGCTTGACGATCTTTTCCAGCGCGTTGCGCGGGTCGGCATAATGCGGCGTGCCGTCGAGGTCATGCACCGTGGCGATATATTGCGCGGTGGGCACTTCGGCCCAGGGCACGCGCACCATGGAGCCGGGCACGGGCCACAGCAGCATGTCGCGGTCGCCCTCGTCGAAGACGAGGCCGGTTTCCGGCACGTCCTGGCCGGTCACGTCCAGCACCAGGGCCGAAATCGGCATGAAACGGCCGTCCTTCCAGGCCGGCACCACCTCGTCACGGCGCAGGATCTTGCCACGGGCAACGCCGCACATGTCGGTCCAGATCACGTGCACGCTTTCGATGTCCGGATTGGCATCGAGGAAGGCCTGCGCTTCGGCTTCGCGGCGGGGGAACACGAGTGTCATGTCTAGTTACTCCTCAGCCCATCAGTTCCGTGAGGCAGCGGTCGAGGCCCTCGACCAGCTGGTTCACATGTGCCTCGGTCGTCGCCGGGCAGATGAGCATCATGTTGTGGAACGGGGTGACGATCACCCCGCGATTGAGCAGATAGTGATGCACGGCTTCGTCGATCGGCCGGTGGATCACCTTCGCAGCTTCGCCGCCGTTGCGGGGCCGGTTCGGAGTGCACATGAACTCCACCCGGGCGCCGACACGCACGACGTGCCACGCCACGCCATGTTTGATGATGACATCGGCTATCCCCTTCTCGAGGCGCTTCGCGAGCGCTACGAGGGGACCGAACGCCTCCTCGGTGAAATAGTTTTCGAGCACGGCGCGCATCAGCGCCAGCTGGATCTTGGAGCCGGACAGCGTGGTGCCGATGCCGGAATGACCGGGCGTGCGCGTCTCGAGGAATTTGCGGATGCGGTCCGCCGTCTCCTGCGTGAAACCATAGACGGCCGCCGGAATGCCGCCGGCGATGGGCTTGCCCAGCACCAGGCCGTCAGGCTCGAGGCCGTATTCGCGGGTATAGCCGCCGGGGCCGGACGACATGCAATGCGTCTCGTCGATGATCAGCAGCGTGCCGTATCTGCGGGTGATCTCGCGCAGTGCCGTGTGATAGCCGTCATCGGCCAGCACCATGCCGACATTGGTCATGATGGGCTCGGCCAGCACGCAGGCGACATCGCGGTCCGCCAGCGCCTTCTCAAGTGCCGGGATGTCGTTGAACTCGACGACCTTGGTGAATTGCGTTAGGTCGCGCACTTCGCCGATGAGAGCCGGGTCGGCATGGGGCGTGCCGCCGTCGATCGTCACGTAGGTATCGTCCACCGCGCCATGGTAGCAGTGGTTGAAGACGAGGATCTTCTTGCGGCCGGTGATCGCCCGGCACCACTTGATGACGGCGCGGTTGGCGTCCGACGCAGTGGCTGTCACCTGCCAGCAGGGCAGGCCGAAACGGTCCTCCAGCAGCTTGCCGACGACTGCGACATCGGGCGAGGGCATCATGGTGGTGAAGCCGTTGGCACCCTCGCGGGTCAGCGCGTCCACCACGGCGGGCGGTGAATGGCCGAACATGGCGCCGGTATCGCCGAGGCAGAAGTCGATGTAGTGGTGGCCGTCGGCGTCGGTCACGTCCACGCCCTGCGCCTTGGCGATGAAGAGGGGAAATGGCGTTCCCCAATCCACCATCCAGTGCATGGGAACGCCCTTCAGCCAATTCCGTGCCGCATCTTCCGAGAGTGTCTTCGAAGTGGGGTTGCGCTGGGTGAAGAGGGCCTCTTCGCGGCTCAGCATGGCCTTTATCGCTTGCTCCGGAACGCTACGCGGCATGATATCCTGTTTGGCTGTTGACGTTGGCCCCTGTCCTAGCCGTCCGGGCAGGTTGCCACAACCCCCATGGATTTGGCGCCCGGAATCAGGTTTAGAGGCAGTGCAGCATGAAGGAGCCTTCAACCATGGTCCGCACCGTCTTCGTGAATGGCGAGTATCTCCCTGAAACGGAAGGGAAAATCTCGATCTTCGACCGCGGCTTCCTGTTCGCCGACGGTGTCTATGAAGTGAGCGCGGTGATCAACGGCAGGTTGGTCGACTATGCCGCGCACATGGAGCGATTGGGCCGCTCGC
The DNA here is from genome assembly GCA_964474665.1 of uncultured Aestuariivirga sp. Taxonomy (GTDB): domain Bacteria; phylum Pseudomonadota; class Alphaproteobacteria; order Rhizobiales; family Aestuariivirgaceae; genus Aestuariivirga. The sequence continues at coordinate 886 of CAYYTH010000051.1, read as the reverse complement.
TGAAGGAATTGCGCATGGCCTGGCCCTGCTCGCGCGAAGAACTCGACGGCATGCATGCCGAGCTCATCAGGCGCAACGACCTCACCGAAGGCATCATCTACATGCAGGTGACGCGCGGTGCGGCGGATCGCGCCTTCAACTTCCCCAAGGGCGACGTCAAGCCCACGCTCATCGCCTTCACCCAGGCGATGAACCTGGTGAACAACCCCAACGCCGCCACCGGCATCAAGGTGGTGACGACGCCGGACCTGCGCTGGGCGCGGCGCGACATCAAGACGGTGATGCTGCTGGCCCCGGCGCTGGGCAAGCAGGAGGCCTATGAGAAGGGCGCGCAGGAAGCCTGGATGGTTGAGCACGGCTACGTGACCGAGGGCACCTCGTCCAACGCCTATATCGTCAAGGACGGCAAGGTCATCACACGGCATCTCTCGAACGAGATCCTCGCCGGCTGCACCAGGCGCGCGCTGATGCGGCTGGCGAAGGAAGAGGGCATCGAGATCGTCGAGCGCAAGTTCACGGTGGAGGAAGCCCTCGCGGCGGACGAGGCCTTCCTCACCTCCGCCTCGCAATTCGTCATGCCCATCGTGGAGATCGACGGCAAGCGCATCGGCGGTGGCCAGCCGGGCCCGGTTGTCAGGAAGCTGCGGGAGCTCTTCCTGAAGGAAGCCGGGGCCTAGGCCAGCGGTTCCGCCATCCAGCGCCTCTGATGTTCACCTTCGCCCGGCTTGACCGGGCGATCCCTTTTGATGGCCGCGAAAAAGGATGCCCGGGTCAAGCCCGGGCAAGGTGAAGGAGGAAGGTCCTGCTGGATGCGGAGCCGTGAAGTTGGGCAAGCGGAGCAGGAGGCGAAAGCCTACCGCTGGCTGACCTTCCAGTCCGGATTGAT
>CAYYTH010000050.1:0-24402 GCA_964474665.1 uncultured Aestuariivirga sp. | reverse complement strand
ACGAACATGGCCGGGACGAGCCCGGCCACTTGCTTGTCGAGATGGAGGTCCGATCAGTAGATCGGGAACTTCGCGGTCAGCTTCTTGACCTTGGCGGCCACGGCCTTCTCGACCTTGCCGTTCTTGTCCTCGCCGTTCTTCGCCAGACCGTCGAGCACCTCGTTGATCAGCGCGCCCACTTCCGTGAACTCCGCCGCGCTGAAGCCGCGGGTGGTGCCGGCCGGGGTGCCAAGGCGGATGCCGGAGGTGATGGTGAAGGGGGCGGGATCGAACGGAATGCCGTTCTTGTTGCAGGTGATGAAGGCGCGGCCCAGCGACTGCTCGGCGGCCTTGCCGGTGACACCCTTCTTGCGCAGGTCGACCAGCATCAGGTGCGTGTCGGTGCCGCCGGAGACGAGGTCCGAGCCGCCGTCGATCATCGCCTTGGCGAGGGTCTTGGCATTGTCGGCGACCTGCTTGGCATACTTCTTGAAGGCCGGGCGCAGCGCCTCGCCGAAGGCCACGGCCTTGGCGGCGATGACGTGCTCGAGCGGGCCGCCCTGCAGGCCCGGGAAGACGGCCGAGTTGAACTTCTTGCCCAGGTCCTCGTCGTTCGAGAGGATCAGGCCGCCGCGGGGGCCACGCAGCGTCTTGTGCGTGGTGGTGGTGACGACGTGGGCGTATTCCAGCGGGTTCGGGTGCACGCCACCCGCCACGAGGCCGGCGAAGTGGGCCATGTCGACCATCAGCTTGGCGCCCACCGCATCGGCGATCTGGCGGAAGCGCTTGAAGTCGATGATGCGCGGATAGGCCGAGCCGCCGGCGATGATGAGCTTGGGCTTCACCGCATGGGCCTGGGCCTCGAGCTGGTCATAGTCGATGAGGTGGTTGTCCTCGCGCACCTTGTAGGGCGCGACCTTGAACCACTTGCCGGACTGGTTGACGGGCGAGCCGTGGGTAAGATGGCCGCCGCAGGCGAGGTCGAGGCCCATGTAGGTGTCGCCCGGCTGGAGCAGCGCAAAGAACACGGCCTGGTTCGCCGTGGCGCCCGAGTGCGGCTGGACGTTGGCATAGGCGCAGTTGAACAGCGCCTTGGCGCGGTCGATGGCCAGCTGCTCGGACACGTCGACATACTGGCAGCCGCCATAGTAGCGGCGACCCGGATAGCCTTCCGCGTACTTGTTGGTCATCACCGAGCCCTGGGCTTCCATGACGGCCTTGGAGACGATGTTTTCCGAGGCGATCAGCTCGATCTCGTGCTGCTGGCGGCCGAGTTCCAGGGCGATGGCCTTGGCGATCTTCGGGTCCGACTTGGCAAGGGCCTCCTTGAAGAAGCCGGGGAACAGCGGGGCGCGCTTGGGCGACGCCTTCTTCTTCGCCGCAGCCTTCTTCGCGGGCTTGGCAGCCTTCTTCACGGGCTTCGCAGCCTTCTTCACGGTCTTCTTTGCAGCCTTTTTCGCAGCCTTTTTCGCCATGTCTCTCTCCTCCAGCGCAATCGCTATACGTTGAGGCGCAATTGGCAGATTGCGCGTGTGAGGTCCAGATACATCTTTGGCTAGCGAACGGCACCGACGCCAAGCGTCAGGATGAGCCGCATTTGCGTCGTGCAAACGCCAACGGGCGGGAGATGCTCCCGCCCGTTGCTGAATATCTCCCGCGGACTCAGTTGGTCGCGGTCGTGGTCTTGGTGGCGGAGGGCTTCGCCGCCGCCGCGGGTTTGGCTGCCGCCGCGGGCTTGGCTGCCGCCGCGGGCTTGGCCGCCGCCGCGGGCTTGGGTGCCGGGCAACCGGCGGGCAGCTTGCCGTCGCTGCCGGGCTTGCAATTGGCCGCGGCCTTGGTGGCGGGGGCCGCGGGCTTCGCCTTGGCCGCCGCCGTCTCGGTGGCAGGCTTCTTGGCCGGCGTCGCAGCCGCGGTGGTGGCCTTGGCTGCCGTCTTGCTGTCGGGCTTCGCCGCCGTCTTGGTGGCGGCAGTGGCCGTCGTCGCCGCCTTGGTCTTGGACGCGGCCGCAGTCTTGGAAGCCGCAGTCTTGGTGGTCTTGGTGGAGGCAGCCTTCGTTCCGGTCTTCTTGGTCGCCACCTTCTTCTTGGCCGTGGCCGTCGTGGTGGTCGTTGTCGCGGTGCCGCCGGCGAGATTGTCCTTGCTCGAACCGAACAGGAACTTCTTGGTGGTGGCCGGGCCCGCCTTGGTCTTGGAGGCCTTGGCAGCCGCCTTCTTGTCCTTGGACTGCGTGCCGCCGAGGTTGATGAGGCTGTCGCCGGCCTTCTTGTTCTGGCCCGGCTTGATCACCTCGTTCTCCGCATTCTTGCCGCGGAACAGCGAGGCGAAGACGCCGCCGTCATTGGTGTCGATGTCCTGCTGGAGATAGGGGATGGGCTTCAGCACGAAACGCTGGCCGTTCAGAGACTCGCCCACGGGCAGCGGCTGGCCGACCACGAAGCCGGTGCCATCGAGGTCATAAATGTCGCTGCGGAAGGCCGCGACGCCATCCTTGGCGGGCCAGGCCGTCAGGTAGGCGACGCGCAGCTGCGGCGCATTGGCGACATCGACGTCGAGGCGCTCCTTGGTCTCGGCCAGGTTGGCGATGCGCGACTGGTCAATGCCGTCCTGGCCCTGGAGGATCCAGTCCAGCATGATCGCCACCTTGTCGACGCGCACGCAACCCGACGAGTAGAAGCGGTTCGAGGTCTTGAACAGGTGCGGCTCCGGCGTGTCGTGGAGATAGATGCCGAAGGGACTGGTGAACTCGATCTTGGCAGTGGCCATGGCGTTTTCGCCGCCCGGTTCCTGGCGGAAGTGGTAGTCGGCGATTTTGGCGGTCTTCCAGTTGATCTTGTCGGGGTCGACCTCGGGGCCGCCCACGCCCTGGAACACCTTGATGTTCATGTCGGCAAGCACCTTGGAGGCGCCACGCGACTGCATGCGCGGAAGGATGTCACGCTCGACGATGGAGGGCGGCGCATTCCAGTAGGGATTGAAGCGGATGACGGTGAGCGGCGTCATGGCGACCGGCGTGGGCCGCGACTCGCGACCGACGATCGCATTGTGGAGCGAATAGACCTTGCCGTTCGACACGGTCTCGATCTGCTGGGCCGGAACGTTGACGACGATGTAGCGCGGGCCCAGGTCCTTCGAGTACTCCGCCATGCGCGGAACATTGGCCTGAATGGTGGCGAGGCGCTGCTGCGCCGGCACATTGAGGGCGAACAGAGTGGCGGCATCGGCCACGCCGCTGGGCGCGAGGCCGTGGTTCACCTGGAAGCGCTTCAGCGCATCCTCGGTGGCGGAGGTGAAGACCTGCTGGAACTCGCCCTGCGTGGCCTCGGCCTGGAGATAGCCCTCGAGATAGAGGCGCTGGTTGAGGATCGCGACGCCCTTGCTCTTAGAGCCCTTCTTGACGCGGCCCTTGGGAACCACGGGCCAGCCGCCATCGGCGACGATCTTGGCATATTTGTCCGCCATCGCCTGCATCTGGGCGGGGCTCTCCGGCGTCACGAAGGGGGCGACGCTGCCATCGTTGATGACACGGGTCTCCGTGGTGGCGGCGATGCCGGAGCCCTGGGTGTGGCCCGCGGTGGCGGGCTGGGCGGCCGCCTTCTTCTTGCGGTTCATCTGCGAGAAGAGCGACTTTTCCTCTTCGGCATGGGCCAGTGTGGGAAGCGCCACGCTCACCGACAGGGAAAGCAGTACTGCCATCGAAACGCACTGCAGAGCGCGCTTCGACCGCGCGAAAGCCCACAACTTCATCACACCCTCATTCTCCGGAACCGCAGCACACGTCGCCACTCCCCGACGCCGCGGCGGCCTCCATACCAGTTGGGACCCGACTCGTCAAAACCAGGCCACATTGCAGCCACGAGAAGCCCGGCAAATGCGGCAACAATGAGATGTGCCGCAGCGTGGCCCCTGCCCCTGACGGAGTTGGGGCCGTGCTGATGCTTTTCGGCAACAGCACGGCCCCGCCGGCCGTTTGCAGGGTCGGTAAACTTACAGGCGATAAAGGATCTGGTCGGTCCAGTAGCGCTCGAGGCGTGCCAGCGACTTGTTGACCCGTTCGAGCTCGTCGGCGCCGAGCCCCGCCACCTGCTCCACGGCGCGGAGCTGACGGTCATAGAGGGCATCGACCCGGTTGCGGATCGCCTGGCCCTTGGCGGTCAGCCGCACCCGCACCGATCGGCGATCATTGGCGGAGCGCTCATGGTGAACGTAGCCCGCCTCGACCAGCTTCTTGAGGTTGTAAGAGACGTTGGAGCCCTGGTAGTGGCCGCGGCTCTTCAACTCGCCCGCCGTCAGTTCGGCGTCGGCCATGTTGTAGATGAGCAGCGCCTGCACCGGGTTGATGCCCGGCTCGCCGTGACGTTCGAAGCCGTCCTTGATCACCTCGAGAAGGCGGCGGTGCAGCCTTTCGATGAGGTTCAATGAATCGAGATACCTGTGCTTCACGTGTGCCATGCCCGCATCCGCGGGATGGCCTGAAGCTGGCTTCGGTTCGGCTGGCATGACGTTCGATCACCCTTGACGAGGGGCCGGATTCTTGAACGCCGGCTCCCTTTGACGCGATCGAGGCTAGGTTCCAGCCCTTAAGGCGCACTCAATTCTTTGAGTAAACATCTCCTTATGGATCGGGCAATTCGGGCAAAGTGGCGATAGGCTTTACGGAGCCTTCCCGAAGAGGCTTAAGCAGCCGTTGCCGAAGACGGTGAATGGTTTCGCACCCCGGCGTCCGCCGCTGGCACCGGGACGGCGGCCCATCACCTGCGAACCCGCTTGCAGAGGCCCCTGAGAGCAGCAAGGATGCAACCTGTGAAAGCACTGCTCATCATGGCTGCCGCCTGCGTCGCTGGTGTCGCACAGGCCGGGGCCGCGGGGACCGTGCCGAAGCCGACGCCCCGGCCCGCGGTTTCATCGGCCGAGGCGGTGGTTCCCGGCGCCGCGCCCATCCCGCGCGCGCGGCCGGCGGAAGCGGACGTGCCTGCGGCAGCGGTCCCCGTTCCGCAGCAGCGCCCGGCCGTGGCGAAGCCTAACGAGGCCGGCAAGGCGGAAGACGGCGAACAGGCCTCCCAGACTTCGGGCGCCGACGGCTGGCCGGCCGACGCCATCGCCGCGGAAAGGGCGCAGTGCAAGGAAATGCTCGCCGGACTGGACATTCGCTATGCCGTCATCGACGCCATCGGCCAGCAGGGCGGCTGCGGCGCGCCGGCCCCGATCGAGGTGAGTGCGGTTGCGGGCGTCCGGCTGGTGCCGCCGGCCACCCAGACCTGTGCCATGGCGGCAGCCCTTGCGGCGTGGGTCACGCAGGACGTCCAGCCTGCGGCACAGAGGCGGCTGGGCACCGCGGTCACCGAAATCCGCACCGCCACCTCCTATGCCTGCCGGCGGCGCAACAACGGCTCCTCCGGCAAGATGTCGGAACACAGCAAGGCCAATGCGCTGGACATGTCCGGCTTCACCTTCGCGAAGACGGCCGACGTCACGGTGAGCGCCAAGGCAAACTGGGGCGACGGGCTCTTGGGTGCGATCGGCCTGTCGAAGGACGGCTCATTTCTGGAGGACATCCGCAAGGGAGCCTGCACGCATTTCACAACCGTGCTGGGCCCGGGGTCGGACCCGTTTCACGGCGACCACTTCCACGTGGACGTGCTGCAGCGCAAGGGCGGCTACCGCATCTGCCAATAGGCCCTGCGTGCCGGTTGCGCGGGCCTCGTGCCTCTTGTTAATGATCGGGGATGACACATCGCCCGCACACCACCTCCGCCTTCCCCGCACTCCGCATGCGCCGCAACCGCCGCACCGCCTGGTCGCGTGCACTGGTGCGCGAGAACACCCTCACCGCGCATGACCTGATCTGGCCGGTCTTCGTGATCGAGGGACAGAACCGCACCGAAGCCGTTGCCTCGATGCCGGGCGTGACGCGCTACTCGGTCGACCTGATCATCGACAAGGTGAAGGAAGCGGCCGACCTCGGCATTCCCGCCGTCGCGCTCTTCCCCAACACCCCGCGCGAGAGGCGCACGGACGACGCGCGCGAGGCCTTCAACGCCGACAACATCGTGTGCCGCGCGGTGCGCGCCATCAGGAAGGCCGTTCCGGACATCGGCATCATGTGCGACGTGGCGCTCGATCCCTACACGAGCCACGGCCATGACGGGCTGATGGAGGGCGACCACATCCTCAACGACGCGACGCTCGAGGCACTGGTGAAGCAGACGCTCGTGCAGGCGGAGTCGGGCTGCGACATCATCGCGCCGTCGGACATGATGGACGGCCGGATCGGCCGCATCCGCGCCGCACTCGAAACCAAGGGCCACGAACACGTGCAGATCATGGCCTACAGCGCAAAATATGCATCCGGCTTCTATGGCCCGTTCCGCGATGCGGTGGGCTCGTCCGGCACGCTCAAGGGCGACAAGCGCACCTACCAGATGGACCCCGCCAACACCGACGAGGCGATCCGCGAGGTGGCCCTCGACATCGCCGAGGGTGCCGACATGGTGATGGTGAAGCCCGGCATGCCCTATCTCGACATCGTGCGCCGCGTGAAGGAGCAGTTCATGGTGCCGACCTTCGCCTATCAGGTGTCGGGCGAATACGCGATGATCATGGCCGCCTGCAACAATGGCTGGCTCGACCCCGGCAAGGTCATCACGGAATCGCTGATGAGTTTCAAGCGCGCGGGGGCCGACGGCATCCTCACCTATTTTGCCGTCGAAGTCGCGAAAGGTCTGAAGGGCTGAGGAGCCCGCATCCGGCCTGGGCTCAGCGCTTGCGGTCCAGGTTCTGGAATCGCGCGATCAGGCTGGACGTGTCCCACCGTCCGCCGCCCAGCTTCTGCACCTCGGCATAGAACTGGTCGACGAGTGCGGTGACGGGCAGCGGCGCGCCGTTGCGGCGGGACTCGTCGAGGCAGATCCCCAGGTCCTTGCGCATCCAGTCGGCCGCGAAGCCGAAGTCGAACTTGCCGGCGATCATCGTCTTGTGCCGGTTCTCCATCTGCCACGAACCGGCGGCGCCCTTGGAGATGACCTCGATCACGTCCTCCATCGGCAGGCCGGACCTCATGCCGAAGTTGATTGCCTCCGCGAGGCCCTGCACGAGGCCGGCGATGGCGATCTGGTTCACCATCTTGGCGAGCTGCCCCGAGCCGGACGGCCCGAGCAGTTTGCACATGCGCGAGAAATGGGCGATCAGCGGCTGGGCCCGGTCATAGTCCTCGGCGTCGCCGCCGCACATGACGGTGAGCACGCCATTTTCCGCACCCGCCTGGCCGCCCGACACGGGCGCATCGACGAAACCGAGTCCCTTCTGCTTGGCGGCGGCGTGTAGCTCGCGCGTGACCAGCGCCGAGGCGGTGGTGTGGTCGATGAACACGGCACCCTTCTTCATGGTGCTGAAGGCGCCATCGGGGCCGGTCGTCACCTGGCGCAGGTCGTCATCGTTACCCACACAGGCGAATACGAAGTCGGCGTCCTTTGCGGCGGCGGCCGGGGTCGGCGCGGCAGGGCCCTTGAAGGCCTCGGACCATCTGGCCGCTTTCGACGCCGTCCGGTTGTACACGGTCACGTCCAACCCGCCCCGCGTGACGAGATGCCCCGCCATCGGATAGCCCATCACGCCAAGACCAATCCACGCCACGCGCATTTCGCTCAACTCCCTCGCTGTTGCCAGCTTCGTAGGCCATCGCCCGCCCGGAATCAACGCGCCTGCCCCGCGTGAGCCTTGCATGGCGCGATGCGCGTGGCATTATGAGCGGATATCTGATTGACGCATTTGCCGGAGCAGGCCGACGTGAGCATCGAGCGGCGGAACTTTCCCCAGTTCTTCATCACCGCACCCTCGCCCTGCCCCTACCTCACGGGGCGCGTCGAGCGGAAGGTGTTCACCCATCTCGTCGGCCATGATGCACGCAGCCTGAACACGCAGCTCAGCCAGGGCGGCTTCCGCCGCAGCCAGAACATCGCCTACCGCCCGGCCTGCGATGGCTGCTCGGCCTGCGTCTCGGTGCGCGTGCCGGTCAATACCTTCGAGATGACGCGCGGCTTCCGCCGCACGCTGAAGGCCAATGCCGATCTCGACGCCAGCGTGGTGAAGAGCCAGGCCACATCGGAGCATTACGCTTTGTTCCGCAGCTACATCGACAGCCGCCACAGCGACGGCGGCATGGCCGACATGACGGTTCTCGACTTCTCGGCCATGGTGGATGACAATTTCGTCGACAGCCGGCTGGTCGAATATCGCGTCCGTGACGTGACAGATGCCAACGGCCGGCTGGTCGGCGCGGTGCTGATCGACATTCTGGGCGACGGCATCTCCATGATCTACAGCTTCTATGACCCGGAGGAAGCGGCGCGCAGCATCGGCACCCATATGATCCTCGACAACATCGCGCGGGTGCGGCGGCTGGGGCTTCCCTATCTCTATCTGGGCTATTGGGTGCGCGGTTCGCGCAAGATGGACTACAAGGCGCGCTTCCTGCCGCAGGAGAGGCTGACGCCCGAGGGCTGGACGCTGCACCGCGGCGAATAAGTATAATTACGTATTCTTTATTGACCTTCGGTCAATTCTGGTCTCTTGTGTAGCCGTTTGTTGCGTCTACCTGTGTGACGTCATGCCCTGTGCTTCCTCGCCATCCGGCCGGCAGATCGGCGCCGCCTTCCTGCTCACGGCCTGTGGCGGCCTGCTCTTCACGTTGGACCTTCCCTTGCTCCGCCTGTCCATGGCTGACCAATGGACCATGGTGTTCGTTCGCGGCGTGCTGCTGTTCGCCACACTGTCGCTCGGCTGGCTGGTGGCGCGCATGATGGGCGACCGGGCGCCCTTCATCGCCGGCGCCGCAGGGATCGCGGTGGCCTGCACCAGCACGCTGGGCAACATGTCCTACATCGGCGCGGTGGTGCAGGCGCCGGCCGCCAACGTGGTCTTCCTCATCGCGCTGACACCGGTGATCGCTGCGTCGCTGTCGCATGTGGTGCTGGGCGAGAAGGTCCATACCTACACCTGGGTGGCAACCGGCCTCTCCCTGTGCGGGGCGGCCCTGATCACGTCTCAGGGTATCGACAGCGGCCACTGGGTGGGCGACGCCCTGGCGATCATATCGGCCTTCTGCTCGGCCACCATCCTCACCATCATCCGGGCAACCGGCAGCAAGGTGGCGACAAGCCTGGCGCTGGGCAGCCTGGCCTCGTCGGCCATCGCGCTGCTGTTTTACCAGATCGACCCGTCGAGCCTGCTCGGCACCGGCTTCTTCGGCGTGCCCACGCTGGTCTGGCTGGGCCTCAATGGACTGGTCGTCATGCCGCTGGCCACCGTGCTGCTGGCGCGGGGCCCGCGCCTCCTGCCGTCCGCCGACGTCAGCATGTTCTTCATGCTGGAGACGATCCTCACCCCCATCTGGACATGGATGCTGTTTGCCGAGGTGCCCTCGTCACGGGTGCTGCTGGGTGGGTCGCTGCTGATCCTGACGCTGCTGGCCCACAGCTGGTGGCGCCTCGTCGTGTCGCTTCGAAAGCCCGCCCTTGGGCAGGCCGGATCTCCCTAACGCGCCCCGCGTCGATTTCGTTTCATACACATTATCATGTAAGATTTATTTATAAGAATATTGACGTTGCGTCGGGTTTGGCCGATCATCCCGTCGGTACATGTTTGCGGGTGGTTCATGCAACCGGTTGGCGTGCAGCGTGACGGGTCAGGGATAAGAGTATGTATGCGTTGAATGTTGGCCTTCAGGGCGTGCAGCCCCTCGGAGCCGAAACGGGCCTGGCGGATCCGCTTCGGACCGTCATGGCGATCTCCAACCTGATCGCGGCGGGGACCGAGCAGGGCCTCAGCTTTCACATCTCCGCCGATTTTGCCGCGCTGGCGCGGGAGCGGCGCCGGATCCGCAACAGCGACGTCTCCCCCATGTTCGACCCGCAGGCCTGCCGCAGCCTGTCCGAGCGCGGCTTCTGGATGGCGCTCCTCGACCGCGACGGCAACACCGTGGGCCTCCAGGCCTTCCGCCTCGATGATGCCGACCCGAACCTCGCCGAATGGGTGCTGGGCTGGATGATGGGGCTTTATGCCCGCCGCCGCGAGATGATCGTGCCGCGCGCCGTGCTGCCGCCCGAACATTCGCTGTCGCACCTCATTCGCGGCCGGATCGTCTATCACGGCGAACTCTGGATCGATAAGCACTGCAAGGTGGGCTTCCCGGTCTTCCCGCGCATCGGCATGCTGCTGGCCATGGTGAAGTGGCAGCCGGAGGCCATCTGGGCCCTCACCGGACAGTCCATGGCAACCCGTGGCCACATGGTGCGCATGGGCTACGGCCATCTCGAGCAGAGCTTCCTGACCTGGGAATGGGAGCCCGACGGCGCCGAGCAGGCGGAATGGATCGGCGTCGCCCTGCGCCGCCACCTCGAGTTCTCGATTGCCGAGCTCTCCGCCTCTTCCGCTACAGAGGCGCGATGTCAACCTCTGCAAGCTCCGTGACCACGCGCACGCCCTTCCTGTTGCGGCCCTGCGCAAGGGGCAGCACGACGCGCTGGTAGGGCACCCACACCACATCCCCCCGCGCCGAAGCCATGGCTGCATAGATATGGTCGTAATGCGGCTCGCCCGAGCGCGTGACCTGCGGATAGGCGCGGCTCACCGCCTCGTCGTAGGAATGGCCGATCAGGCAGGGGTAGGACACCGGGTTCAACCCCCAGAGCTTGGCGATCGTCGACTGCGGGCCGACGCGCGCCACGCGATAGCGCTGCGAGGAAGGATCATAGGCGCAGTCGATCGACACGTCCTCGCTCGCCGCATTGTCCTTCAGCGCCTTCTGCAGCAGCGGCGGAACATCGCGGCGGCTTTCGGTGATCTTCCGGATATAGACCGTCTGCGACAGGTGCACGTCACTCTTGTGCAGCAGGTGGTGGAGGCGGTCGGCGGCCATCCAGGGCTGGTCGTGCCGCTCGTTGAACCAGCCGGCGGAATAATATTGCAGCTGGTAGGGCCCGAAGGCGCCCTGCAGCCACTCCGCCGCGAAGTACAGCGATGCCCAGTTGCGCGAGAACATGCTCCACCGAATCGTGGTGCCCTCCTCGCTCTCCACCAGCTTCACGAAACCGTGGCGCTGGAGAAGATCACGCTCCTGTATGGCCGTCGACCGCTCCGCCTCGGGCGGTGCCGGCACGATGCGGCCATCCTGCACCCAGTGAATGCACGTCGCCATGGCGCCTTCCAGATCTCCCCTGCCAAGAGGCAGCAGGATAGGCCACCAGCACTTAATACAACCTTAGCGAGTGAAACCGCTTGCAGCGTCAGTCGAGCGTCACCCGGTAGCGGCTGACCGCCAAGGCCGAGACGATCACCAGCATGAGGGCGAGCACCGCGATCTCCTCCGCCAGCTGCGAAGGCGTGGCGCCCTTCAGCATCAAGCCGCGCACGATCCTGAGGTAATGCGTGGCGGGGATCGCCTCGCCGATCGCCTGCGCCCAGCCGGGCATGCCGCGGAACGGGAAGGCAAAGCCCGACAGCAGGATCGATGGCAGCAGAAAGAAGATCGACATCTGCATCGCCTGCAGCTGGTTCTGCGCCAGCGTCGAGAAGGCAAAGCCGATGGCGAGGTTGATGGTGATGAACAGCAGCGTCGCCACCGCGAAGAGCCCGATACTGCCCACGAAGGGCACGCCGAACAGGATGCGCGCGGCGGTGATGATCACCGTCACCTGAACCATGCCGATCAGCACATAGGGCGCAATCTTGCCCGCCATCACCTCGATGGGCTTCACCGGCATGGCGAGCAGGTTCTCCATCGTGCCGCGCTCGCGCTCACGCGTTACCGCCAGCGCCGTCATCATCACCATGGTCATGGTGAGGATGACGCCGAGCAGGCCCGGCACAATGTTGTAGCGGGTGATGCCTTCGGGATTGTAACGCTTGTGCAGCACGATCTCGACAGGCGCATCCTTCGGCCGCTGGGTGCCGAGCGGGCCTTTCAGCTCACGCGCCAGGGTCTGGTTCACGGCCTGTGTGACGGCACTCATGGCGGGCCCCGTCGTCGCGGGGTCCGTAGCGTCGGCCTCGACGGCGATCTGCGGGTTCTCGCCACGGACGAGCTTCCGCGTGAGATCGCCCGGAATGGTGATGACGAACTGCACGTCGCCGCGCTGCAGCAGCGCGTCGGCTTCGGCCTCGGTCGCCGCTTCCCTGGTGATCGTGAAGTAGCCGGTATTGCCGATGGCGGAGACGAGGCTGCGGGACAGCTCCGAATGTTCCGAGACCAGCACCGCCGTGGGCAGGCCCTTCGGGTCCGCATTGATGGCAAAGCCGAACAGCACCAGCTGCACGATGGGCACGATGAACATCATGGCGAAGGTAAGCCGGTCACGCCGGAGCTGCAGCGCCTCCTTGATGATCATGGCCCAGAGGCGAGCGAAGAAGTCGATCACGCGGCCTCCATGTTGTCGGTGGCCTGGCCCATGAGATGGATGAACACGTCCTCCAGCGTCGGCGTCGCCTCCTCCCAAGTGATACCGCGATCGCGGAACGGGGTGACGGCGCGCCACAGCGCGTCACGATCAGGCCCGCAGACGTGAAGCGCGGTGCCGAAGGCCGCGGCCGCGGTGACGCCGGGCACGTCACGCAGCAATGGCGCGAGGCGATCGGCACCCGGGCCGGTGGCGACGAGAGCCGCGAGGCCGGAGGACGCGATGATCTCCTCCGCGGTGCCGCGCGCCATCAGCTTGCCGTAGGCGATGTAGGCGATCTCGTGGCAGCGCTCGGCCTCGTCCATGTAATGCGTCGAAACCAGCACGGTGATGCCTTGCCCGGCCAGCGCATGGATCTCGTCCCAGAAGGCGCGGCGGGCCTTGGGGTCCACACCGGCGGTGGGCTCGTCGAGCAGCAGCAGCTTCGGCTCGTGCAGCACGCAGGCGGCAAGTGCGAGGCGCTGCTTCCAGCCGCCGGAGAGCGCCCCCGTCAACTGGTGCTGGCGCGTCGAAAGGCCGAGGCGCTCGAGTGCGCGGTCCACCACCTCGCGCAGGTTCTTCAGCCGGTAGATGCGGCCGACGAATTCGAGGTTCTGGCGGATGGTCAGGTCTTCATAGAGGCCGAAGCGCTGGGTCATGTAGCCGGCCTGCGCCTTCACCGCGTCACGCTCGGCGATGATGTCATGGCCGAGGCAGGTGCCGTCGCCGCCATCGGGCGTCAGCAGCCCGCAGATCATGCGCAGGGTGGTCGTCTTGCCTGAGCCATTGGGGCCGAGGAAACCGCAGATGCGGCCCGGCATGATCCTGAGGTCGACGTGATCCACGACGATGCGGTTGCCATAGCGCTTCACCAGCCCCTTCACGTCGATGGCGGGTGTGGTCATTGCAGCGGCTCCACCTCGATGGGAAGGCCGGGGCGCAGCTGCGGGTCCGCCGCATCGGGCCTGGCCTCGACGAGATAGACCAGCTTGGCGCGCGCCGTTTCGGAATAGATCACGGGCGGCGTGTATTCCGGCTCCCGCGCGACATGGCTGATCACCGCGGATTTGAGGCCGTCGCAGCCGTCGCAGCTGAACTGGATGGCCCGGCCCGGCCGCGCCTGCGCCAGCACCGTTTCGGGCACGAAGAAGCGGAGGGTGACGTCCGCGGGCTTCAGCAGCGAGACGACGGGCTGGCCCGCCGCCACCCACTCGCCGGGCTTGAAGAACACGTCCTCGACCGTGGCGTCCGCGGGAGCGACGGGAGAAAGGTCGGAGAGCTTCTCCTTCGCCTGTGCGAGCTGCGCCTCGGCTTCCGAGACGCGCGAAGTCGCGGCGTCGATCTCGGGGCCGCGGGCGGGAAGGCTCGCCACCTGCTCGGATGCCTTCAACTCGATGAGGCGCTGCTCCAGCAGGTTCACCTGCTCCTGCGCCTGGTCGAGGCGGGACTGCGCCGCGGTGCCGGAATTCGCCAGCGTCGCGGCCCGCGTCAGTTCCTTCTGCGCCAGGCCGAGGCTCGCCTCCACCTGGGCGATCTGGGCCTGGATCACGTCGATCTCCTGCGGCCGCTTGCCGGTGAGCAGGTTGTCACGCGTGGCCTTCGCCGTGCTCACCGCCGCTTCGGCATGTGCCACTTCGGCAGCGAGCTGCGCGGGGTCGAGCGCGAAGAGCACCGTGCCCGCGCGTACCTCCTGGCCCTTCAGGGCATCGACGCTGACGAGGCGGCCCGCCTGGGGCGCGCCGACCAGCGTCGTCTCGCCCTCGACATAGCCAAGATAATTGAACTGGCCCGGCGGCTGCGGCAGCCAGCGCTCGCGGAACATGAAGGCGGTGACCGCCAGCGCCACGATGACGAGCGGGAGAATGAGCCGTTTCACGATTGAATGCCCTTGAGAAAAATGTCGGCGTGCTGGGCGGCGAAGCCCTCGATGTCCAGCGCTTCGGCGCCGATGGGCTCGAACACCGTCTTCCAGATGATGGCGAGCAGCATGGGACCGATCATGGCGCGCGCCGCGAAGCCGGGATCGACGTCCCGGAACTCGCCCGAGGCGATGCCGCGGCGGATCAGGCCCTCGAACAGCGGCAGGCCCTGCCCGACGACGCTGTCGAGGTAGAGCCGGCCAAGGTCGGGATGGGCGCGGCTTTCGGAGATGGCGATCTTCACCAGTTCAGCGAAGCGCGTGTGCCGCAGCTGGGAGCCGAGGAAGGCGAGGATGGTGGCGATCAGCGGCGATACCGGGCCCTGATGGGACTCGATGATGCCGCGGGCGACCGCGATGTTGCCGCCCGCCATCTCCTCCACCAGCGCCTTCAGCAGCGCCGTCTTGTCCTTGAAATAGAGATAGACCCCCGCCTTGCTGAGCCCGGCGCGGGCCGCGACGTCCTCCATCCGGGTGGCGGAGAAGCCCTTCTCGGCAAAGAGTTCGAGGGCCGCGCCGAGGATTTCGGCCGGGCGCGCCTGGGGTCGGCGTGGCTTCGCACTTGTTTCTAACCGGTCAGTCATATCTTGATAACTAACCCGACGGTCAGTACGAGTCAAGCCGATGTTCAGGGAAGCTGCGGCGGAGGGAGCCTGCCCAAGACCTGGGTCTCACCGTCGACGACCCGGAGGATGATCCCCTCGCCCGACCTCGGAACCTCGCCGGTCAGTGCGGAGATGTTCACCTGATGGGTGACCACCACCAGCAGGCCAGGACCCTTCCAATCCGCCAGAATGGCGCGGGCCGCGGCCGTCTTGCCGGGCTCTTCCGCGCGGTCGCCGAAGAAGGAATTGAACGCGGGTTCCGCCTCGGCGCGGCCCGGGAAGGCAAGATCTGCCGTCTCCCGCGCCCGGCACCATTGCGAGGTCAGAACGCGCCCGACGGCGATGCCACGCTGCCCAAAGCCGGCGCCGATTCCGCGCGCCTCCGCCCGGCCCCGCGCGTCCAGATTGCGCTGCGTGGCACAGTCGCCCAAGCGGAAGCCGGCGGGATCACCGACACCGGGCGCATAGGCATGGCGGAACAGCACGATCGCGCCGGGCTCCTTCAGCAAGGCCCAGGGCGCATCATCCGCCCGCGCCGAGGCGGGCGGCAGGAGCAGCAAGGCAAGCAGCAGCAGGACACGCGGGATCATGGAGTCACCTACGGCCGCGAGCGCCGCTGGGTTCAACCGGCGAGGATGCGTTCGTAACGATTGATTTTGGGCGGTTCGGGGACCCGCTATACCCCTAGCGGGCCACCGCAGGATTGCCTTCCTAACCCCTTAAAAATGGTCTGGGGGCGGTTCTGGCGGACACGGAAGCGGGGCCCCGGCCTTCGCCGGGGTGACGCCTAGGCGGTCCCGAACTTGTTCCGCGACGGGAAGCCCTTGGGCGGAAGCCGCCCGGCCTGCGCCCTTTCGCCCACCCATTCCTTGAGGTCGGTGACCACAAAGTTGCGGCCCGAGCTGTCGGTCCAGGTGAGGCCCTCCTTCAGCTTGAAGGCGTGGGCATCGCTCAAGCCGCCGTCCTTGAACTTCTGCAGGCGCACGCCCTTGCCGCGGGCCATTTCCGGCACTTCGTCGAGCTTGAAAATGATCATCTTGCGGTTCTCGCCGATGGTGGCGAGGTGCGTGGCATCGGGTGGCACCACCACGCAGACGCAGGCTTCGACCGGTGCCTTGACGTTCAGCACCTGCTTGCCCTTGCGGGTGTTGGCGACGCAGTCATCCTCCGGCACGATGAAGCCGTCGCCCTCGGTCGAGGCCAGCAGGCGCCTGGTGCCCGGCACATGGACGAAGAGCGAGACGATCGAATCCGCCGCGTCGAGATCGCACATCAGGCGCACCGGTTCGCCGTGCCCGCGGCCGCCGGGAAGCTTGCCGACGTCGAGGGTGAAGAACTTTCCAGACGACGAGAACAGCATGACCTTGTCGGTCGTCATGGCATGGAAGTGGTGCTGGCCGCGATCGCCGTCCTTGTAGGAGAGCGTGGAGAAATCCTCCATGTGGCCCTTCATGGTGCGGATCCAGCCCTTCTCGGAGCAGACCACCGTGACGGGCTCCTTTTCGATCATGGCCTGTTCGAAGTCGACGTCGATCTCGGGGGCTTCCGAGAAGTCCGTCCGCCTCCGGCCGAGCGGCGTCTTCTTGGCGTATTTCTCCTTCACGCCCTTGATCTCTTCCGAGATCTTCGCCCACTGCTCATCATCCGACTTCAGCAGAGCGTTGAGGCCCTTCTGCTCCTTGACGAGCTTCGCGTGCTCGCCGCGGATTTCCATTTCCTCGAGCTTGCGCAGGGCGCGCAGCCGCATGTTGAGGA
This sequence comes from uncultured Aestuariivirga sp., assembly GCA_964474665.1. Taxonomy (GTDB): domain Bacteria; phylum Pseudomonadota; class Alphaproteobacteria; order Rhizobiales; family Aestuariivirgaceae; genus Aestuariivirga. The sequence continues at coordinate 7,717 of CAYYTH010000050.1, read as the reverse complement.
TGGCCTCTGCCTGGTTGTCGGTGAGCTTGAAGCGCGCCATCAGCGCGGGCTTCGGCTCGTCCTCCTCGCGGATGATGCGGATCACCTCGTCGAGGTTGAGGTAGGCGACGAGATAGCCTTCGAGGATCTCGAGGCGGCGCGCGATTTCAGCGAGGCGGAAGTTGGAGCGGCGGACCAGCACGTCCTTGCGGTGGTCCAGCCACTCGCGCAGCACCTGCCGGAGGCTCATCACCTTGGGCACCTTGCCGTGGCTGAGCACGTTCATGTTGAGCGGGATGCGGCTTTCGAGTTCCGTGTTGCGGAACAGCTGCTCCATCATCAGATTGGGGTCGACCGTCCGCGCCTTCGGCTCCAGCACGATGCGGATGTCTTCCGCCGATTCATCGCGCACGTCGGCGAGCAGCGTCAGCTTCTTGGCGGTCAAGAGCTCGGCGATCTTTTCGATGAGCCGGCTCTTCTGCACGAGATAGGGAATCTCGGTGACCACGATCTGCCACATGCCGCGGGGCAGCTCTTCCTGCGACCAGCGGGCGCGCACGCGGAAGCCGCCGCGGCCGGTCCTGTAGGCCTCCATGATCGAGGCGCGATCATCGATGATAATGCCGCCCGTCGGAAAGTCAGGCCCCTGAACGAGCTGGGCGATCTTCTCGTCCGTCGCATTGGGCGTCTTGATCAGATGGAGGGCCGCATCGCAGAGCTCGGCCGCATTGTGCGGCGGGATCGCGGTCGCCATGCCGACCGCGATGCCGGAGGAACCGTTGGCGAGCAGGTTCGGGAAGGCGCCAGGCAGCACGACGGGTTCCTGCACCGAGCCGTCATAGTTGGGGCGGAAGTCGACGGTGTCTTCATCAAGGCCTTCAAGCAGGAGCTTGGCCACCTCGGTCATGCGCGCTTCGGTGTAACGGTAGGCGGCGGCACTGTCGCCGTCGATGTTGCCGAAATTGCCCTGCCCGTCGACGAGGGGATAGCGCGAGGAGAAGTCCTGCGCGAGGCGCACCAGCGCGTCATAGATCGACTGGTCGCCATGCGGGTGATAGCCGCCCATCACGTCGCCGACGATCTTGGCCGACTTCTTGAAGGCGGCGTTCGGATCGAGCCTGAGGATCTGCATGACGTGCAGCAGACGGCGGTGCACCGGCTTCAGCCCGTCGCGCACATCGGGGAGCGCACGGTGCATGATGGTGGACAGCGCATAGGCCAGGTAGCGCTCTTCCAGCGCCTCCTTGAGGTCGATCTTCTGGATGTCTTTCGGGCCTTCCGGCGGGGGAACGTGCTTGCTCATGATTCGCGGCTTATAGCATTTCCGTCAGGGGGATTTGGATGGGAGCCGTTTAGCCCACAGGGGCCGGAATGGCGAACGGAATGTGAACGCATTGCCACAAGTCCTTCTCCCGTCCCGAAGGGATGGGAGAAGGACTCGTGGCGTCACACCTTCGCGACCGAAACCTTCACGATGGGCTTCTTGCCCCAGGCGAGATCGGCGGCGCGGCGGACCGCGGTGCGGATCGTCTCGGCCAGCTGGTTCACGTCCTTGCGGCGCGGCTTCGGGGTGGAGCCAAAGGCATTCTCGGCCGCGTCCAGAAGGTCGTTCTCGAGCCCCGCCGGAATGCCGTCGGTGATCACTTCGATGTCGGCGGCGAGTTCCGCCTTGCCGTCGATCACCACGGACACGAAGACGATGCCGACGAAGGACAGCTTGCGGCGCTGCTTCGCCGGGCCGTCTTCCGAGGGAACGATGAGGCGGCCGTCGACGTGAAGCCTGCCGCAGGGCGCTTCGTCGATGTGCTCCAGCGGGCCGGGCGCCAGACGGGTGATGGTGCCGTCCTGCGGGATCAGCACGTCGCGGATGCCCTGCGACTCGGCGAAGATGCGGTGGGCGCGCAGGTGCCGCGGCTCGCCATGCATGGGGATCAGCGCCTTGGGCTTCACCCAGTCATAGAGCATCGCGAGTTCGCCCTGGCGCGGGTGGCCGGAGGAGTGGACGAGATCGTCGTCGCCCGTCACCATGTCGATGTCGAGACGCGCGAGGTTGTTGAGCACGCGGCTCACTTCCTTCTCGTTGCCGGGAATGGTCTTCGATGAGAAAATGACAAGGTCGCCCGGATCGAGCGAGATGTGCGGGTGCTGGTCCTCGGCGATGCGGGCAATCGCCGCGCGCGGCTCGCCCTGGCTGCCGGTGCAGAGCAGCATCACCTTGTCGGGCGGGAGATAGCCGAATTCCTCCTGGTCGAGCAGGCGGCCGGAGTCATTCAGCATGCCGCAGAGCCTTGCGGCCTCGATGGTGTTGCGCATGGCGCGGCCGGCGATGACCACCTCGCGCCCCGTGGCGCGCGCCGCGCGGATCGCCGTGGCGATGCGGTCCAGGTGCGAGGCGAAGGTGGTGATGGCGACGCGGCCGGTGGCCCCCTTCACGATCTCGGTGATGCGCTCGGCGACATCCTTCTCCGATGGTGAATGGCCCTCGCGCAGCACGTTGGTGGAATCGCAGACCAGAACGTCAACGCCCTTGTCGCCGATCTGGCGCAGGCGCTTCTCGTCCATGCCCTGGCCCAGCACCGGGGTGCGGTCGATCTTCCAGTCGCCCGAGTGGAGCACGCGGCCCTTGTCGGTCTCGATCAGGAGCGCGGTGGGCTCCGGGATCGAGTGGGTGACGGAGATGAATTCGAGGCGGAAGGGCCCGAGTTCAAATTTCGAACCGACGGGCATGACCTTTACCGGCACGTCCTCGTCGAGGCCGGCCTCCTTGAGCTTCAGGGCCAGGATCTGCGCCGCGAAGGGCGTGCAGTAGACGGGGCATTGCAGCTGCGGCCAGAGCCAGGCGACTGCGCCCAGGTGATCCTCATGTGCGTGGGTGAGGACAAGGCCGTGGAGCCGTGACTTCTCGGCGGTGATGAAGCCGACATCGGGCAGAACCACGTCAATGCCCGGGTCGGTCTCCTCGCCGAATTTCACGCCGAGGTCGACCATGATCCAGTCACGGTCATCCGACGGCCCGAGGCCGTAGGCGTAGCAGTTCATGCCGATCTCGCCGGTGCCGCCCAAGGGCAGGAAGACGAGTTCGCTGGGGAGTTGGGCTCTGCGCCGCGCGTTCATGATGGTCGCCTCTGGCGTTCTAGCTCGGCGAAGGAGACTTCGCCGGCGTGGATGGGAATGCGTGTGCCGTCTGGTTGCTCCAGCACCAGCGCGCCGTCGGCGGCGAGTGCCGTGAAGGTTCCGGTGATCTGCCGGGTCCCCGACGTCGCGGTGACGGCGCCGCCCATGCCCAGGGCACGTGCCGCCCAGTCGGTGCGGATCGCGGCGAAGCCCCTGCCCTCGTCCCACTGGGCCAGGCGGCGGGCAAGGCTGGCGTCGAGTTCGGCCAGCACCGCGGGCACTGTGAGACCGGCCCCGAGCGACGCGACGGGATAGGGGGTGCCCTCCGGCGCATGCGCGATGTTGATGCCGCACCCTATGGCGATGCGCGTGGGGTTTTCGCCCACCACCTCGGGCAGCACGCCGCAGAACTTGGCGCCGCCAATCAACACGTCGTTCGGCCACTTGATGCGCGGCGACAGTTCGGGGCGAAGACGCATCACCGTGTCATGCACCGCGAGCGCGGCGACGAAGCTCACCTGTGCGGCGTACTGCGGGCCTTCCGCGGTCGCGAAGAGGAAGGTGGCGTAGAGATTGCCGGGCTCGCTCACCCAGCTGCGCCCCAGTCGGCCGCGGCCCAGCGTCTGCGCGTACGCCACAAGCCAGAGAGGCCCGCACTCGCCGTGGTCAGCGAGCCTGCGGGCCTCGAGGTTGGTGGAATCGATGCGGTCGAAATGGCGGACCGGATGTCCCGTCGCGAGGATCAATAGAAGGACTTGGCCGCCGCCGCCGCGACGTCGATCACGGGGCTCGCGATCCACGGCAGGACGAACAGGAGCGTGAAGGCGCCCGAGGCATAGGCGATGAGCTTCACTTCGCCGTCCATCGGCTCGAAGGCCTCCTTCGGCTCGTCGAAGTACATGGTCTTCACGATGCGCAGGTAATAATAGGCGCCCACGACGGAGGTCACGACACCGATGATGGCCAGGGCATAGAGGCCCGCCTTCACCGCGGCGAGGAACACGAAGTACTTGGCGAAGAAGCCGGCCAGCGGCGGAATGCCGGCCATGGAGAACATCAGCATGGCGAAGACGAAGGCCATGCCCTTGTTGGTGCGAGCAAGGCCGGCGAGGTCCGCGATTTCCTCCACCATGTGGCCCTTGCGGCGCATGGAGATGACGCAGGCGAAGCCGCCCAGCGTCATGATCATGTAGATGATCATGTAGAGCACCACGCCCTGCACGCCTTCCTGCGTGCCCGCCGCGAGACCCACCAGCGCGTAGCCCATGTTGGCGATCGAGGAATAGGCGAGCAGGCGCTTGATGTTGGTCTGGCCGATGGCGGCGAAGGCGCCCAGCGCCATGGAGGCGATGGACACGAAGACTATGATCTGGCCCCAGGCCGGCTGGATGGCGCCGAAGGCATCCATCATGGTGCGGGTGATGAGCGCGACAGCCGCCACCTTGGGGGCCGCGGCGAAGAAGGCCGTCACCGGTGTCGGCGCACCCTCGTAGACGTCGGGCGTCCACATGTGGAAGGGCACGGCGGAAATCTTGAAGGCGAGGCCGGCGATGACGAAGACGAGGCCGAAGATGGCGCCGATGTCCGCCCCGTTGCTGGTGAGATAGTCGGCGATGGCCGGGAACTCGGTCGAGCCGGTGAAGCCATAGACCAACGAGGCGCCATAGAGCAGCATGCCGGAGGACAGAGCGCCCAGCACGAAATACTTGAGGCCGGCTTCCGACGCGCGCGCCGAGTCACGGTTGATGGCGGCGAGCACATAGAGCGACAGCGACTGCAGCTCGAGGCCCATGTAGAGCGCGATGAGGTTGTTGGCAGAGATCATCAGCATCATGCCGATGGTGGCGAGCAGGATCAGCACCGGATACTCGAAGCGCTGCGAGCCGTCGCGCTTCATGAAACCGACGGAGAGCACGAGGGCCGCGGCGGAACCGAACAGCGCCAGCACCTTCATCACCTTGGCGAAGGTATCGACCATCAGCGCACCGTTGAAGGCGAGCGCCTGGTGGTCAGGTGCCAGGATGACCAGCAGCGCAGTGACGGCCAGCGCCACCAGTGCGCCCAGCGTCACCATGTCGGAGGCATCACCCTTGCGGAAGACGCCGAGCATGAGGAGCGCCAGCGTCAGCACCGCCAGCACGATTTCCGGAAGGGCGGCGACGGCGTCGGCCTGTTCGAGAAGCCACATGGGGTCCTGGTCCTTACTGCAGCGAGGCGGTCGCCAGCGCATGCGCGGCGGCGGCGGCCTCGTTCAAGGGCTTGATGATGGATTCGACCGAGGGGCCGAAGAGGTCGAGGATCGGCGCCGGATAGGCACCGAAGAAGATGGTGAGCACGATGAGCGGCGCCAGCGTGGCGAGCTCGCGCGGGGTCATGTCGGGCAGGTGCATCAGCGCCGGCTTGTCGAGCTTGCCGAACACCACGCGACGGTAGAGCCACAATGCATAGGCCGCCGAGAAGATGACGCCGAGCGTGGCGAAGAAAGCGACCCAGGTGTTGGCGGCGAAGGCGCCGGTGAGCGAAAGGAACTCGCCGATGAAGCCGCTGGTGCCGGGCAGGCCCACATTCGCCATGGTGAAGACCATGAAGGTGAAGGCATAGAGCGGCATGGTCTTGACGAGGCCGCCATAGGCCGCGATCTCGCGCGTGTGCATGCGGTCATAGACGACGCCGACGCAGAGGAACAGCGCGCCCGACACGAGGCCGTGGCTGATCATCTGGAACATGGCGCCGTCGATGCCCTGGCGGTTCAGCGCGAAGATGCCCATAGTCACGAAGCCCATGTGGGCGACGGAGGAATAGGCGATCAGCTTCTTCATGTCCTCCTGCATCAGCGCCACCAGCGAGGTGTAGACGATGGCGATGACCGAGAGCACGAAGACGAAGTCCTGGAAGTAGACGCTCGCATCCGGGAACATCGGCAGCGAGAAGCGCAGGAAGCCGTAGCCGCCCATCTTCAGCAGGATGGCCGCGAGGATGACGGAGCCCGCCGTGGGGGCCTCGACGTGGGCATCGGGCAGCCAGGTGTGCACCGGCCACATCGGCATCTTCACCGCGAAGGAGGCGAAGAAGGCGAGCCACAGCCACTTCTGCGCCTCGGGCGAGAAGCCCGGGTTGGCGAGGAGCGCCGTGATGTCGGTCGTGCCGCTCGTCCAGTACATGTAGATGATGGCGAGCAGCATGAGCACCGAGCCCAGCAGCGTGTAGAGGAAGAACTTGAAGCTCGCATAGACGCGGCGCGGGCCGCCCCAGATGCCGATGATCAGGAACATCGGGATGAGGCCTGCCTCGAAGAACAGGTAGAAGAGCACGATGTCGAGCGCGCAGAACACGCCGATCATCAGCGTTTCCAGCACCAGGAATGCGATCATGTATTCCTTCACCCGCTTCGTGACGTGCCACGAGGCGAGGATGCAGATCGGCATCAGGAAGGTGGTGAGGATCACGAAGGGCATGGAAATGCCGTCGACACCCAGCTTGTAGGAGGCGGCGGAACCCAGCCAGGAGTGCTGCTCGACGAACTGGAAGCCCGCCGCATTGTGATCGAAGCCGATCCAGATCAGCAGCGAGACGAGGAAGGTGACCAGCGTGGTCCAGAAGGCGCCCCAGCGGATGTTGCGGAGCGCGGTTTCATCCTCGCCCTTCACCATCAGGATGAAGAGCACGCCGAGGAGCGGCAGGAAGGTGATGACCGAAAGGATGGGCCAGCTCATCAGTGTGCGCCCCCGAACATGAACCAGGAAATCAATGCGGCGACACCGATCATCATGGCGAAGGCATAATGATAGAGATAGCCGGTCTGCAGCCGGACGACGCCGCGGGTGACATCGCTGACGACATGCGACACGCCATCAGGCCCGAAGCCGTCGATCAGGTAGCCGTCGCCCTTCTTCCACAGGAAGCGGCCGAGCCACATCGACGGGCGCACGAAGATCGCGTCGTAGAGCTCGTCGAAGTACCACTTGTTGAGCAGGAACTTGTAGAGCGGCTCATGCTGCGCGGCGAGGCGCTTCGGGATCGAGGTGTCGCGGATGTAGAAGATCCAGGCGACGACGAAGCCGAGCACCATGGCCACGAAGGGCGACCAGACGACCCAGCCGGGCACGTCATGCATCTCGTGCATCACCTCGCCATTGGCGACCGATGTGCCCCAGAACTCCTTGTAGTCGTGGCCGATGAAATAGTCCTTGAAGAAGAAGCCCGCGAAGAGCGCGCCGATCGCCAGGACATAGAGCGGGATCAGCATCACGTTGGGGCTCTCGTGCACGTGCTCCATCACCTCGTGGCTGGCGCGGGGCTTGCCGTTGAAGGTCATGAAGGTGAGGCGCCAGGAGTAGAAGGAGGTGAAGACCGCGGCGATGATGAGGGCCCAGAAGGCGAAGCCCCAATGCGCGGCAAAGGCGCTCTCGATGATCGCATCCTTGGAGAAGTAGCCCGACGTCAGCGGGAAGCCGGTCAGCGCCAGGTTGCCGATGATCATCATGATGAAGGTGATCTTGATGAGCGGCGCCAGGCCGCCCATCTTGCGCATGTCCTGCTCGCCCGACATGGCATGGATGACCGAGCCGGAGCCGAGGAACAGCAGCGCCTTGAAGAAGGCGTGGGTCATCAGGTGAAAGATCGC
>CAYYTH010000049.1:0-25200 GCA_964474665.1 uncultured Aestuariivirga sp. | reverse complement strand
GCTGGACTGTTACAGTTATTTACAGTTAGCGGCATCCGCAGTATGCTCAAGCCGAGTTGGAGGAACTGCCGATGAAGAATGAACTCAGATACAAATCAGACGTAGGCGCGCTCAGTCAGCAGACGCGGCAACAAATCGAACAGGACATCAAACGACTCAGCGAATCTCTAACGGCTGGCCTGCCCGCCAGACTCCGGCTTGGCGATGACCAGGAAATCGCACTGCCTGTAGCCGCCGTCGAGTTGATCCGGCCATGGACTTCCCCGTCGACCAGATCATCCCGCAGCTCTCGGCCGCACTTGGCAATGGCCCTGCCGCGCTCCTCGTCGCGGAGCCCGGTGCCGGCAAGACGACGCGGGTGCCGCTGAAGCTGCTCGACGCGCCGTGGCTCAAGGGCCAGAAGATCGTCATGCTGGAACCGCGCCGCCTCGCCGCGCGCAATGCCGCGCATCGCATGGCGGAGACGCTGGGCGAGGAGGTGGGCGGCACGGTCGGCTATACGGTGCGCCTCGAGCGCCGCGTTTCGGCCAAGACGCGCATCGAGGTGGTCACCGAGGGCATCCTCACCCGCAGGCTTCAGCAGGACCCGGAACTGGCGGGAACCGGCCTCGTCATCTTCGACGAATTCCACGAACGCTCGCTCGATGCCGATCTCGGCCTCGCCCTGACACTCGACATCCAGCGCGGGCTCCGTGACGATCTCAGGATCCTCGTCATGTCCGCCACGCTCGATGCCGCCCGCGTCGCGGCGCACTTGGGCGATGCCCCGGTCATCGATGCGCCAGGCCGCGTCTTCCCGGTCGAGACGCGCCACCTCGACAAGGCGCAGCGCCAGACCATTTCCGCAGACGCGGTGCGCGCCGTGCACCGCGCGCTGGACGAGACGGACACGTCCATCCTCGTCTTCCTTCCCGGCGAGGCGGAAATCCGCCGCACGGAAGACGCGCTCAACAGTTCCGGCCTGCCGCGGAACACCGTGGTCCGCCCGCTCTACGGCGCCATGAGCTTCGCCGAGCAGGACGCTGCGATCCGGCCATCGCCGCCGGGCGAGCGCAAGGTTGTGCTGGCCACCACCATTGCCGAGACCAGCCTCACCATCGACGGCATCGGTGCCGTCATCGACACGGGCTTCAAACGTGTGCCGCGCTTCGACCCGGCCTCGGGCATGACCGCACTCGAAACCGTGCGCGTGTCGCTGGCGAGTGCCGACCAGCGCCGCGGCCGTGCGGGACGCCTCGGGCCGGGCGTCGGCTATCGCCTGTGGCCCGAGGCCGAATCGCGTGCGCTCAAACCCCATGATGAGCCGGAGATCTTCGTCGCCGACCTGGCCCCCCTGGTGCTGGAACTCGCCGCCTGGGGCGTCACCGAGCCGAAGTCCCTGCCGTGGCTCGACCCGCCGCCCGCCGCCCCCTTCGCCCAGGCGCAGGACCTGTTGAAGCGCCTTGAAGCACTCGATGCGGAGAACAAGATCACCGCCATGGGCAAGCAGATGGTGCGCCTGCCGCTGCACCCGCGCCTCGCCCACATGGTGGTGAAGGGAGCGAGCGCACTCGCCGCCGATCTCGCCGCCATGCTGTCCGAGCGGGACGGTCTGCCGCGCGATGCGGGCACCGACATCACCTCGCGCCTCGCGCACCTGCGCGGCGGCGCGCGGGACCGTATCCGCCAGTCGGCCAAGCAGATCCGCCAGATCGCCGGCATCAAGGACGAGGACAGCGACGTCAGCGCTGGCGTCCTCGTCGCCTTTGCCTTTCCGGACCGCATCGCGCAGCGCCGCGGCGGTGACCGGCGCTATCGCCTGTCAGGCGGTGGCGGCGCGGTGCTGCCCGAGCATGATGCGCTGGTGACACAGGAATTCCTCGCCGTGGCGACCACCGACGGCGCCGCGGGCGACCAGAAGATCTTCCTCGCCGCACCCCTGTCGCTCAAGGAGATCGAGGAGCATTTCCGCGATCAGATCGAGTCCCGCGACGGCGTGTTCTGGGACAGCCGGGCGAAGGCGGTGAGCGCCGCCAAGTCCCGCCGCCTCGGCGCGCTGGTGCTGGAGGAGAAGCCCTCGACCAATGCCGACCCCACGCTCATCGCCGAGGCCATGACCGAGGGCGTGCGCGAGATGGGCCTTGCCTCCCTGCCATGGACGGAAGGTGCGAAAATCCTCCGCGCCCGCGCCATGTTCCTCCGCCGCCTGTTCCCGGAGGAGGGCTGGCCGGACCTTTCGGACGAAGCGCTTCTCGCCACGCTGTCTGACTGGCTCACGCCCTATCTCGCCGGCATCAGCCGCAAGGCGCATCTCGACCGGCTGGACATGCACCAGATCATCCAGTCGCTGATCCCGCATGAGCTGGCCCGCAGGATGGACCGTCTCGCCCCGGTCAGGATCGAGGTGCCGTCTGGTGCCGACGTCCGCATCGACTACGAGACGGAAGGCGACCCGGTGCTGCGCGTGCGCCTGCAGGAAATGTTCGGCCTCGCCAAGACACCCGCCATCGCCGAGGGCCGCAGCCCGCTCCGCATCGAGCTGCTGTCTCCCGCTGGCAGGCCGCTCGCCGTCACCCAGTCGCTCGAAACCTTCTGGACCAACGGCTACCCCGGCGTTCGCTCGGACATGCGCGGCCGCTACCCGAAGCACGCCTGGCCCGAGGACCCGCTGAACGCAGCGCCGGTGAAGCCGCGGCGGCTGCGCTAGGCGCGCAGTCCTTCGCCCATCCCCGCGGGACGGGAGAAGGACTCATTGGGGGCATCTGTTGCAACCAATGTCCCCGCATTGCAGGGGCGTCCTGCCCCGACGCCGTCATCCCGGCGAAGGCCGGGATCCAGCTTTGAGCCCCTGCACCCATCCCAGGGGCACTGCGGTGACCTCAGGGAGGCTTTCAGAGGCAGCCCTCTAGGGGAGTAGCGGGGAATATAAATGCCCAAAAGCAATCGTTACGAACCCCATGAAAGCGCAGGCCTCTGCCGCCTGCACGGCCAGGGGGCCGGAACCTCGCCTTCGTCGGGATCATGCCCCGAGGGGCAGACACGCGGCCTCGCCGCGACCCCCGCGCCGCTTGACCTCCCCCCCTCCCAATGCCAAACACCGCGGCAATCATGACAGATACCGCCCACATCCGGAATTTCTCCATCATCGCCCACATCGACCACGGCAAATCCACGCTTGCCGATCGGTTGATCCAGCTCTGCGGCGCCGTCTCGGACCGCGAAATGGTGGACCAGATCCTCGACTCGATGGACATCGAGCGCGAGCGCGGCATCACCATCAAGGCCAACACCGTCCGCCTCGACTACACGGCGAAGAACGGCGAGAAATACGTGTTGAACCTCATCGACACGCCCGGCCACGTCGATTTCGCCTATGAGGTGTCGCGCTCGCTGGCCGCCTGCGAGGGCTCGCTGCTCGTGGTCGACGCCAGCCAGGGTGTGGAGGCCCAGACGCTTGCGAACGTTTACCAGGCGATCAACAACAACCATGAGATCGTGCCGGTCCTCAACAAGGTCGATCTGCCGGCGGCGGACGCCGACCGGGTGCGCCAGCAGATCGAGGACGTGATCGGCATCGATGCGTCCGACGCGATTCCGATTTCCGCCAAGACCGGCGTCGGCGTGCCCGACGTGCTGGAGGCCATCGTCCACCGCCTGCCGGCGCCGAAGGGCGACCGCAATGCGCCGCTGAAGGCGCTGCTGGTCGACAGCTGGTATGATCCCTATCTCGGCGTCGTGGTGCTGGTGCGCATCATCGACGGCGTGATGAAGAAGGGACAGAAGGTCCGCCTCGTCTCCACCAATGCCGTCTACCAGCTCGAGCGCGTCGGCGTGTCGCGGCCCAAGAAGGAGACCGTGGACCAGCTCGGCCCCGGCGAAATCGGCTTTTTCACCGCGTCCATCAAGCAGGTGGCGGATACGCGCGTCGGCGACACCATCGTCGAGGAAAAGAACATGGACGTGGTGCCGCTGCCGGGCTTCCGTCCCGCGCAGTCCGTGGTCTTCGCGGGCTTCTTCCCGGTCGATGCCGCGCGCTTCGAGGAGCTGCGCGAGGCCATGGGCAAGCTGCGCCTCAACGACGCGAGCTTCACCTATGACATGGAAACCTCGGCGGCACTGGGCTTCGGCTTCCGCTGCGGCTTCCTCGGCCTGCTCCACCTCGAAATCATCCGTGAACGGATCGAGCGCGAGTTCAACGTCGACATCATCACCACGGCCCCGTCGGTCATCTACAAGGTCAACCTGCGTGACGGCACGCATCTCGACCTGCACAATCCGGCCGACCTTCCCGACCAGACGCTCATCGAATCGATCGAGGAGCCGTGGATCGAGGCCACCATCCTGGTTCCCGATGATTATCTCGGTTCCGTCCTCAAGCTCTGCGAGGACCGCCGCGGCCGCCAGAAGCAGCTGACCTATGCCGGCTCGCGCGCCATGGTGGTCTATGACCTGCCGCTCAACGAAGTGGTGTTCGACTTCTACGACCGGCTCAAGTCCGTGTCCCGCGGCTATGCCTCCTTCGACTACAAGATGATCGGCTACGAGGAGGGCGACCTGGTGCGCCTCGGCATCCTCGTCAATGCCGAGCCGGTCGATGCGCTGGCCATGATCGTGCACCGCGCGCGCGCCGAGCAGCGCGGTCGCGTGATGTGCGAGAAGCTGAAGGAGCTGATCCCGCGCCACATGTTCCAGATCCCCATCCAGGCGGCGATCGGCGGCAAGATCGTGGCGCGCGAGACGCTCTCCGCGTTGCGCAAGGACGTGACGAGCAAGTGCTATGGCGGCGACATCAGCCGCAAGAAGAAGCTTCTCGACAAGCAGAAGGAAGGCAAGAAGAAGATGCGGCAGTTCGGCAAGGTCGAAATCCCGCAGGAGGCCTTCATCTCCGCCCTCAAGATGGACGAGAACTGACCGGCGGGTTGCGCCTCACCCACCGTCCGGCCAACCACCAGCAGGCGAGCGCGATCAGCGCCCCGGCGTATCCGTCGACAGCGTAGTGCCAGGCCAGCACGACGGAGCCGATCGGGATCATCACGAGGAAGAGGCCCGTCAGCCAGGTGAGCCAGCGCTTGCCCGAGGCCCGTGCGCAGAGAAAGAAGATCACCGTGGTGCCCACATGCATCGACGGCATCGCCGAGATGCCGGAGATCGCGCCCTTGCTGGAAACATAGCTCTCCCACAACTTCTCCTGCGCATTGAGCGCCCAGACCGGATAGCTGGCGTTCACCTGCCCGAGGTACGTCATGAGCCCTCCATAGGGATCGGGCCCCGGCACCAGCCGCCCGTAGAAGCAAGGACCTGCCGATGCGAAGATGGTGCCGAGCAGGTTGGTGCCGATGGCCCAGCACAGGAAGTAGGAGATGAAGAACTGCTGGCGAAGGGCCGTGTCCCGGTCGCGGAAGCCTTGCCACAGGTAGAAGCCCGTGAGCATCAGGAACCATGAATTGTAGATGAAGTTCACGCCCAGGGTGACCAGCGGATGCTGAAACAGCGGCGCGAGAATCTCATGGGGGAGGACGCCGAAATGCAGCGCCCGGTCCATCGCCATGAAGGCCTCGTCCCAGCTGAAGGGGTTGACCCGCGGGATGTTGGATTTCATCGCCGTAAAGCCGACGGCGAAGAAACTTGTGGCGATGAAGGCATGGAAGCCGTTGGCGATGCGCCCCGGCGTAAGGATGTGGTTGAACAGGCTGTCGGCAATGGCGCGGCTGGGGCTTCCGGCATAACCCGACCGCCAGAGCCGCACGAGATCTGCGAAGAGCCAGATGCTGACCACGCAGGCGGCCACCAGCAGGACCAGTCCGCCCGCGATGAGGGACAGGCCCAGCGACACCTCTTCGCCCAGCAGGCGGCTCTGGATCATGCCAGCGGCGTAAGTCGCGAGCGCAATGGCATAGATGGTGCGGTGGCGCCCGAAACCCTTCAGAATCGACCAGAACCGTTCGCGCAGCCAGGACAGGACAAGCGCCGCCGCATGCCGGGGCGGCGCCGTGATGGACGTGGTCATGCTCGCATCGCCAGGTGAATCAGCATGTTTGTCTACTTAAAGATGTGTTTCTGTGTGATCTAATAGAAAGGCTCGACCATAGTTTGGAATGATTCTAAGACCTTCCGCTTACGACTGGATGACCGCCCGTGAAAAGCTTTTCCGACCTCACCGAACAGGAACTCCTGGCACTCGCCATTTCGAGCGAGGATGATGATGCCCGTGCCTATGCGGGCTTCGCCAACGCCCTGATGGACACCTACCCGGCCTCCGCCAAGGTCTTCGTGGAGATGGCCGAGGAGGAGCATGAGCATCGCCGCTGGCTGACCGAGCTCTACGCCAAGAAATTCGGGGATTTCATCCCGCTGATCCGCCGCTCCGACATCCAGGGCTTCGTGCGCCACAAGCCGGCCTGGACCATCGGCAAGATGAACATCGAGGAGATGCGCCAGCGGGCCGAGGTGATCGAGCTCGAGAACTATCGCTTCTACAAGCAGGCGGCGGAACGCAGCAGCGACCCGCAGGTGCGCAAGCTGCTGCTCCAGCTGGCCGAGGCCGAGAAGGGCCATGAGTCGATCGCCGTCAAGCTGGGCACCACCCACCTGACCGCCGACGCCAAGATCGAGGAGGGCGAGGCCAAGCGGCGGCTGTTCCTGCTGCAGGTGATCCAGCCCGGGCTCGTCGGACTGATGGACGGCTCGGTCTCGACGCTGGCGCCGCTCTTTGCGGCCGCCTTCGCGACCCACAATACCTGGGAGACATTTCTCGTCGGCACGGCAGCTTCGGTGGGTGCGGGCATTTCCATGGGCCTCGCGGAAGGCCTGTCCGATGACGGCAAGCTGACGGGCCGCGGCCATCCGCTGATCCGCGGCCTGGCGGCTGGCATCATGACGACGGTCGGCGGCCTCGGCCATGCGCTGCCCTACCTCATCCCGGACTTCTGGATCGCCACGTGGCTGGCGATTGCCGTGGTCTTCGTCGAGCTCTGGGCGATCTCGTGGATCCGCTACAAATACATGGACACGCCCTTCCTCAAGGCGGCGTTCCAGATCGCGGTGGGCGGCTTCCTGGTGTTCCTGACCGGAATATTGATCGGCAGTGCCTGAGGGATCAGGCGAGCCTGATCAGCACCGCGCCCACGACGATCAGCCCCGCGCCGGCAAGGCGCGGCAGGGTGACGGTTTCGTTCAGGACGCGCATCGACAGCAGCATCACCACAAGGATGCTGGTTTCGCGCAGCGCCGCAACGCTGGCGATGGGCGCCTTGGTCATGGCCCAGATGGCGATCCAGTAGGCGCCGACCGAAAGCAGGGCGCCTACCACGCCGGTCTTCCAATAGGGTGCCACCTCGCGCACGATGCCCGGCCCGCGTATGCCGACGGCCGTGGTGGCAAGGAAGATCGCATCGAAGACGAAAACCATGCCGGCATAGGACGATGGTTGCCCCGAGGCGCGGCCGCCCATGCCGTCGACGATCGTGTAGGCGGCGATGAACACGGAGGTGCCGATGGCGAAGAACATCGTCAGCCCGTCCAGCCTGAGCCCGCGGCGGCCCAGCAGGCTGATCATCCAGATGCCGAGCACGAGGATGCCGACGCCGAGGCCGCCCGTCAGCGTCAGTTCCTCGTGCATGAAGGTCCAGGTGACGGCGAGCGTGAGGAGGGGGGCTGCCCCGCGCGCGATGGGATAGACCTGGCTCAGATCCCCCGTCCGATAGCTTCGGGCGAGGAACAGATTGTAGCCGAGGTGCAGCACGCCCGAGGTGAGCGCGTAAGGCAGGCTCGCCAGGGATGGGGCCGGAAAGACCAGCAGCATCACCAGCCCCATGAAGCCCATGATGGTCTGGATCAGGCACAGCGACAGGAAACGGTCCAGCTTCAGCTTGACCAGCACGTTCCAGCCCGCGTGCATGACGGCCGCGGCGAGCACGGCGAGGAAAACCGGTAATTCCAATTCAATCGCTCCCGCCCGCCCGATTAGCGCAGCGGCACGATCTTCGCCAGTGGGGCGGGCAAGACTATTCCTGCGCTAGTGTCAGTGTCGTCGTGTGGCGTGGCCTGAGTGCCGAGGTTCTGTGGATTTGCCCCAGCTGCGCCGAGCCCAGAAAATCCGCAGGGCTGAGATAACCGGGGACGCAGACAACGGCGACGACCACGTCACCTTTGGTCAGCAGTTCCGTGATCTCGCTGGAAGAGGTATCGGGTGCGGTGCAGAGCTGGCCATCCGGGAATGGATGCTTCCACCGGGTCTCGGTCTCGCCGCTTTCGGCTTTGAAAAAATTGTAGACTTCGACACTGATGCCGTCGGGCGAGCGCGGCAGGAACAGCTGCTTGGTGCCCGTGACATAGTCGTCAATCTCGGACCGTTTGATTGTCGCGATGTGGCGCGACACGAGATCGGCGGCGAGTTCTGCGGCAGAGCTGGTCTTGCGCAGTATCGATATATAGCTCGTTAGGCTGATCATCCCGACAAACAGGAGAAGCAGAACGGGCATCACCAGCACGAACTCGATGGCGGCAACCCCGGACTCCCTGTCTGGCCGTCTGCCCGCGCGGTGTTTCATCCTTCAATCCTGTAGACCGAGAGTCCGTACAGTCGCCGTGTCGGACCTGTCTGGTTGCTGAAGAACTGCATGAAGGGAAAGATGAAGGTCCAGTCATAGGTGATGATCAGCGAGCCGGCCCGACCTGGGACGCCCGGTTCGAAGACTTCCGGACCACCCGGTCCGACGTTCGGCACGTTGCCGACCTTAAACGGCAGACTGAGGGACAGGTTTTCGAACGAGTCGGCGTTGCGGACATCGATATAGATCTTCGTGTCGCAACTCGTCATCTTCAGCATGCTGCATAAGTCAGTCTTGAAGCTGCTGGCCGAGCTTCCCGGAGCGAGCTGATTGGTGCGGATCGATCGCCCCATCCTGTCGGCTGCATTCTGCAGCTGGGACTCGACCAGCAGGAACAGACCGGTCTCGATGATCGCGCCGAGCATGAAGACGAGCCACACCCCGATGATCGCGAATTCCACCGCAACCGTGCCTCTCTGACGCCGCTGCAGTTGCATCGGCCTGACATTGGTTGCGCGCCTCATGCTTCACTCCTGAACCTTCGCGGGTTCGGTCGGAAAGTCACAGTATGACAATTCCGGGATAAAAAACAATCAGAGGTCTATAAATATTCTCATTGAGCACCAACGGTCGTGATCACGTTGGGAACGATGGTTGTCGGACGAGACAGCAGGTCTTCACCCCAGGTCTGGCCGGCAGCAAGGGAGTTCTTGCCGACAACCTGTGAAGAGTATCGCCTGAAGAAGTCGGGCTCGTCACCGATGCGCATCATGGGTTCGCAATCCTGCCGGCAACTGAAGGTCTCGCGCCCTCCCGGGCCATACATGGAAACGCTGAAGCTATCCTCGAAAACGACCCGGACCATGTAATCCCCCAGCTTGCGTCCCTTGGGATCAAGGGCGATCACGCTGGTGACCCCGAAACCCCGCGGGTGGAAGAACATCATGTTTCCTTCCGTCGTCACGTCGGCCACTGCGGGATTGCCGACCACCACGGTGGTGGGCGATTCCGGCAACTTCACAATCTGGGTCTGGTCGGCGATCAGAACCAGTTGCTGGGCCGCCTGCGCAGGCGCGGAATGGACCAGGACAAAGAGCGCACAAGCGGCGGCAGTGAATCGATGTATTTTCAAGTAATTTGACATGGACTCACACAACATCCCGATGGCGCCTCTGACCAGTGATGCCCCCATGATTGTGCGAAGGCGATGAATCTTCTCTTAACCTCAGGATGCAAATTTCGCCAGTTTGAATTCGCTCAGAACGATGATGTTCCAAGTCGCATCAAAGCATTTCGCGTGTATCCGAAGCTTCAGGCCGCGCGGGGAGAGACAAGCTCTCGGCAAACCACCGTGAGTGGGTCGGAAAACCTATGATTGCAAATGATTTCATCATCTGATTCCGCTACGTCAATTGGCAATCTGGCAGTAAAAATGGATATCAATACTATCTTTTTATACATTTATACTTCATACAAACCGCTGAACTCGATATAATTCTACCATGTAAAAGAGATGACTCCACTTGACTTCTGATTTTACTTCTCCTTAAAGGAAACGGTCGAAAATGCCACCTATGGTTACAAGCGGGCTCGGTCTTGTCTCGAGGCTTGGGCCAGGTGTTTCGGATTTCAACTGGAGTCAAGTCATGAAGAAAATCATTCGTTTCCTGCAGGACGAGTCGGGTGCCACTGCGATTGAATACGGCCTGCTTGCCGCGCTGATTGCGGTTGCACTTATCGCCGCCGTTACCGCCCTCGGTCAAACCCTTCAGACCCAATTCCGAACAATCGCGTCGGCGATCGAGAACGCGAGCTAGGCGTCGTTTGATGGGCTGAGACAGCCACTTGGAGGCACTCGCAGCACAATTCAGCGTGGGGGCAGGACGGTTTGCGATTGTCCTGTTCCCGCTTCTCGTATTGGTGGCGGGCATGGTCGACGTGATGACCCGCCGCATTCCCAACCGCATTGCCCTGCTTACGGCCGCGCTTTTCTTTCCTCTGGCGCTTTTGTCGGGCATGCCGGCGTGGATGCTTGCGGTTCATGTCCTGACGGGCATGGCCCTTCTCGCCTTTGGATATTGCCTGTTCCTCTTCGGTATTCTCGGAGGCGGCGATGGGAAGATGATGGCGGCTGCTGGCCTTTGGCTCGGCTACCCCTGCAGCATCCTTTTTGCCGGTTATGCTTTGCTCGCGGGCGGCGTCCTCGCGGCAGCGATCGGCGTCTGGTACCTCGCCAGGCGCCAAAGGTCTTTTCGCAGCCGTTCGCTGGGAGGGCTTTTCGGGCCGGCTGCGCCCTCTGTTCCCTATGGCCTTGCCCTCGCCGCTGGCGCCATTCTCGCCATGCCCTCCAGCTGGTGGATGCGGATCGCCGCATCCTGAACATGGTTAACGCAAATTTGACGAATACACCTCAAAGTAGTCAAAATCGCCCGTTTTGCTATTCGGAGGAGTTTGAGAATGAACAGGATGCGGCTCTTGCTGCTGCTGGTCGCTGTCGCGGCGGGGTTGCTGGCGGCTTACCTGTCCATGTCCCTCTTCCGAAGGCCTCCGGCACCGCCGGCCGCACCGGTCGTCCAAAAGCCTGCAACCGCTGAGGTCCTGGTGGCGGGCCGTAACCTGCCACCGGGCGAGCGCCTCGGCGCGCTCGGCTTGCAGTGGCGCGCCTGGCCTCTCGAAGGGGTGTCACCGGACATGATCACGAAGGAAGAAATGCCCGACGCGCTGGACCGGCTGCAGGCAGCGCGGGCGAAATCGTCCTTGATCGCAGGCGAACCCGTCATCGAAGGCAAGATCGTCCGCCCCGGAGAGTCCGGCTTCCTCAGTTCGATCCTGCCGGCCGGCATGCGAGCGATTTCGATACCCATCAATGAACTGACGTCGGTGAGCGGTTTCATACTGCCAAATGACCGGGTCGACGTGATCCTCACGCGGCAAATCACGGACGACAGAAACAACAAGGTGGCAACCAGCGAAGCCGTGCTCACCAATGTCAAGGTGCTCGCCATCGACCAGACTCTCGGTGCCACTGTCGTGGGCGCCGCGCTGCCGGGTGGCCGCACGGCGGTGCTTCAACTCGAGCAACGACAGGCGGAGGTGCTGGCGCGGCTGCTTTCCCTTGGCCAGGTGTCACTCTCCCTGCGTTCCATCCGCGACGAAGGTGATGGAAAGCCCGAGTTAGCCGAGGACTACCGGAACCCGCGCCGTGCGACCACCGGCCCCCTCATCATCCGCTATGGCCTCGAACGTTCGCTGCCGAGACCGTGAGAACACACATCATGCATACTTCGCTCTCCCTCTCTCCATTGCTGAAAAGGGCGCTTTCCGCGCCGGTCTTCGCCTTCGTCCTGGCTTGTGCGATTGCCCACGCCCCGGCGGCCGCACTCTCCGCCGAAACCGCCAGCATAGATCTCAGCAGTCAGCATCAGGCCGGGCGCATGCTGCGCCTCGGACTTGAGAAAAGTGCTGTGCTGCAGCTGCCCGTCGCCGCCAAGGACGTGATTGTCGGCAATCCTGGCATGGTCGACGTGGTGCTGAAGAACCGCAAGACTGCCTATCTCTTTGCGCGTACTGCCGGCCAGACCAACATCTTCTTCCTGGACGCCGCAGGCCAGCAAATCCTGAAGCTCGATGTGGAGGTGACGCTCGATACGAAGGCCCTTAAGTCCCTCATCGACAGGTCCATGCCCGGAAACGCCATCCAAGTCGACAGCACGGGTTCCAACATCGTGCTGAAGGGCGTCGTCCCGGATGCCCAGCAGGGCAAGACGGCGGAGGATCTCGCCGGGCGCTTCACCGCCACGTCGGGCGGCACCGTCCTCAACCTTCTCAAGGTGTCCGAGGGCAATCAGGTGATGCTGAAGGTGCGGGTGATCGAACTGAAGCGCAACATCCTCAAAAGGCTTGGCATCAGCCTCGATGGAACGATCAAAGCAGGAACCTTCAACTTCAACTTCTCCAACTCCACTTCACCCATCAACCTTCCGCATACGTTCGACGGAATTGCCTCTTTCCCCGGCCCGCCGCTGGACATCTCGGCGACCATTCGTGCACTCGAAGACAGCGGGCTTGCGACGATCCTCGCGGAACCGACGCTGACTGCAGTGTCCGGCGCGCCGGCCCGCTTCCGTGCGGGTGGTGAATATCCCTATTCGAGTTGCGAACTGCCGGATGAAAATTCGGCCAACCAGTTCCTGACCTGCACCACGCTTTTCCGCGACTACGGCATTACGCTGGACTTCACCCCAACCGTGCTGACGGAAGGCCGCATTGCGCTGAACGTCTTTACGGAGGTCAGCGATCTGGCACCCAACATCTATGGCAATGCGCCCCTTATCGACACCCGGAATGCGCAAACCTCGATCGAACTGCCCAGCGGTGGTTCCATGATGCTTGCCGGGCTGATCAAGAACGTGGCGTCACAGAAAATGGAAAACACGCCTGGACTGCGGTCACTGCCGGTTCTCGGAGCACTGTTCTCGAGCCAGGAATTCGAACGCAAGCAAAGCGAACTGGTGGTGATCGTCACGCCTTACATCGTCAATCCCACCGAGGAAAAGAAACTGGCAACCCCCATCGACAGGTTCAACAATGCCACCGACCTTCAGCAGTTCTTCCTCGGCCGCCTCAACAGAGTCTACGGGCTTCCCGATGCCGCGCAGGGAGAGAATGCGAATGCCTATCACGGCCAGGTCGGTCACATCATCGAATGACAGCGGGAGCAGGATCACCATGCGCAGTCATACATTCCGTCGAACCCGCGTTGCCGCATCTGCAGGCTTCTTGGCCATGGCATCACTGCTTGCCGGCTGCTCCACGGAGCTTGCCAGCTTCGACGACACCTATGTGCCCGCGACGGCGCAGGAAATTTTCCCCATCAAGGTCGTGGAGCGGCCGGTCAGGATCACCGTCCAGACGGGCCCCGGGGGGCTTCTCCCAGGCGAGGTGACTGCGGTCACCCGCTTTGGCAAGGACGCGGCTGCGAGGGCGTCGACGCCAATCAGCTTGCATTATTCTCCCGCCAGCAAGACCGGCCGCCAGGCGGCAAGCCAGACGGCCGCGATCCTGGAAAAGCAGGGTCTGCCCCGAAATGCGATCATCGCAGCGCCCGATGGCAAGGGGCATGCTCTGACCCTCACCTTCTCGGCAAAGGTGGCGGAAACAAAGCCCTGCGGATCGTGGACCGAGAACCTGCGGCCCAACCAGTTCAATGAGCCTGGAACCGCATTCGGATGCGCCGTGCAGCAAAACGTGGCTGCCATGGTGGCCAATCCCGGCGACTTTGAAGAGGCCCGCCCGATGCCGACGAGTGAAAGCGCTCCTCAGATGCCGGCCCTCAAGCACTACGGCGATGGGACCTGGACCGCGCCTTCGGCTGATTCGGATTTCTAGGTGGTCCCGATGATGACGTCCCACGCCCTGGCATGCGCCAAACCCGCTGCAAAGGGGTCGATATGAACCCTATCGCGATGATTCCACGCATCAACATTCAGGCCTTCTGCGAAACGCCCCAGGCCGCCGAGGCGTTGACTGCCGCCTTTGCAGACCGTCGCATGGCGAGGGCGCATGGCTCGGTGCTCACGGGGGGCATACCCGCTGCTGTCCGCCTTTACCAAACCCAGTCGACGCCCAATCTCCTGATCGTCGAATCCAGCGCCGCGCGCGAGACGCTGCTGGCCAATCTCGCAGCTCTGGCAGAGGTGTGCCAGCCGGATACCAAGGTTGTGATCATCGGCCACGTCAACGACGTGGTGCTTTATCGCGAACTGATCAATCAGGGGATCAGCGAGTATGTCGTGGCGCCGGTTCTGCCGCTCCAGCTGGTGGAAACCGTCTCGAACCTGTATCGCAGCGAAAAGGCGGCCGCCATCGGACGCGTCATTGCATTCATGGGCGTCAAGGGCGGTACGGGCTCCAGTACCATCTGCCACAATTGTGCCCTGGAGATTTCGCGCACCACCGGTGCCGAGACCACGATCATCGATCTCGATCTCGCCTTTGGCACCGCGGCCCTCAACTTCAACGCCGACATTTCGGCGGGACTCTTGGAGGCGATTGCCGAGCCCGACCGCGTCGATTCCCTGCTGCTTGACCGCCTCATCGTCAAGCTCGGTGACAAGTTGAACCTGCTCGCCGGACCCGGCGGGGTCGACCGGGAACAGGCCATCGAAGCCCATGCGGTCGAGACCACTCTGACGGCAATGCGTAGCAGCGTTCCCATGATCATCGTGGACATGCCTGCCACATGGTCGGAATGGACGAGGTTTACGCTCCTTCATGCCGACCAGATCATTCTCACGGCCGAGCCTGAACTGGCGAGCCTCCGCAATGCCAAGGCGTTGATGGACTATCTGAAGGTGTCGCGGCCGAATGATCCGCTGCCAATGCTCGTGCTGAATCAGGTCGGTGTCCCAAAGCGGCCGGAGATTCCCGCGGCGGACTTCCAGAAGGCGATCGGCAGCGAGGTGGCGGTCTCCATTCCATTTGATCCGCAGAGCTTTGGTGCCGCGCTGAATAACGGCCGCATGATCATCGACGTGGCGGGGCGCACAAAGGCCGCCGAGGCCATCCGCAAGCTCGCCCGAGGTCTTCCGGGCGACAAGGCCACGAAGCCTGCGCCTCCCGGTCAGTCTCTCCTCAAGAAACTCCTGGCTCTAGGAAAGAAATAATGTTCGGTAAGCGTTCAGGCGAAAGCCCTTCGAAGGACCTTCTCGCACCCGCCACGCCAGGCACCCGCGCTGATGGTGGCGCCGGCAGCGGCCGGCAGGTTTTCCCCGGAGGTCAGAGCGCGAGAGGTGCGGTCTCTAGCGCTGGGGGCGGACGCTCGGACGGGCTGGCCGTCAGCGGGGGGATGCGTCTCGACAGCAGCCAGACAAGCCGCCGCTCCGAAAATTACTACGACATCAAGAGCACGATCTTTAACGCCCTGATCGATGCCATTGACCTTACGCAGCTTTCGCAGATCGATCGCGAGGCGGCGCGTGAGGAAATCCGCGACATCGTGAGCGAGATCATCACGCTCAAGGACGTGGTCATGTCGGTGTCCGAGCAAGAAGAACTGCTCGAGGACATCTGCAACGATGTGCTGGGGTTTGGCCCCCTGGAGCCGCTTCTTGCGCGTGATGACATCTCTGACATCATGGTCAATGGGGCGGGTACAACCTTCATCGAGGTTGGCGGAAAGGTCCTCAAGACGGGTGTCCGCTTTCGCGACAACAGCCAACTCCTCAATATCTGCCAGCGCATCGTCAGCCAGATCGGCCGCCGTGTCGACGAGGCAAGCCCGATCTGCGACGCGCGCCTGCTCGATGGTTCGCGTGTCAATGTCATTGTACCTCCGCTCTCGATCGACGGTCCTGCACTCACCATCCGAAAATTCAAGAAGGACCGGCTGAGGCTACCCGACCTGGTGCGCTTCGGAACCATCACTCCCGAAGGCGCGGTGCTGCTGGAGATCATCGGCAGGGTCCGTTGCAATGTCCTGATCTCGGGTGGCACCGGCTCCGGCAAGACGACTCTGCTCAATTGCCTGACCGCCTATATCGAGAATGACGAGCGCATCATCACCTGCGAGGATGCCGCCGAGCTTCAGCTGCAGCAGCCGCATGTCGTCAGGCTGGAAACACGGCCGCCAAACCTTGAGGGTGAGGGCGAAATCACGATGCGCGACCTGGTCAAGAATTGCCTGCGCATGAGGCCGGAGCGGATCATCGTGGGCGAAGTGCGTGGACCCGAGGCTTTCGACCTGCTTCAAGCGATGAACACGGGGCATGACGGGTCCATGGGAACCCTTCATGCCAATTCGCCCCGCGAAGCACTGTCCCGCATCGAATCGATGATCACCATGGGCGGCTTCGCGCTCCCCTCCAAGACCATCAAGGAGATGGTCTGCGGCTCGATCGACCTTATCGTTCAGGCAGCGCGCCTTCGCGACGGCTCCCGCCGCATCACCCACATCACGGAGGTGATCGGCATGGAAGGCGACGTGATCATCACGCAGGATCTGATGGTCTATGAGATCACGGGAGAAGACCCCAATGGACGGGTGATCGGCCGTCATCGGGGGACCGGGATCGCCCGGCCTCACTTCTGGGACAGGGCTCGCTACTTCAACGAGGACAGGCGCCTGGCCGACACTCTCGAGCTGGCTGAAAAGCGGTCTGCGGAACAAGCGTAAGATGTTCGGTCTTGATCCGCAGCAACTCTTCGTCCTGCTGCTCATCGCGGTGGCGACCGGCGGCGCATTTCTGGCAATCATGTTGCCGTTTCTGGGCTCCGCGGGTGAGGCGCGGGTCAAGGCCATTGCCGTTGATGCCCGGGGACGCCTGCCGAAGCGGCAGAGCGGCGCAAGCCGGCTGCTCGACGGGCAGAAGGACAACCGTCGCCGGCAGGTTCAGGAGTCATTGAAGCAGATCGAACTGCGGGCAAAGCAGCAGAAGCGGGGCGTCCCTCTTCGCCTGCTGATCAGCCGTGCTGGCCTCGAGATGTCGGTGCGGAAGTTCTGGGTCATTTCCGGATTGGTGGGGGCCATGATGGCTCTGCTTCCGATCCTGCTCGGCTTTCCGCTTCTGATCGGGGTGCTTGGTGCCGTGGTCGGCTGTCTCGGCTTGCCCCGCTGGTTTCTCTCGTCACTGGCCAAGCGGCGCCAAAAGGCGTTTCTCGAAGGCCTTGCCGATGCTGTTGATGTGATGGTCCGAGGGTTGAAGGCGGGACTTCCGTTGTCCGATGCGATGCGGGTCATTGCAACGGAAGCAGAGGCGCCGGTAGGTCCGGAATTCATGCAGGTGGTGGAAGGGCAGCGGCTTGGCATCACCATCGAGCAAGGACTGGAACGCATGTTTGATCGCATGCCCCTTTCCGAAGTGAGCTTCCTGGGCATCGTGGTGAGCATCCAGGCCAAGGCGGGCGGAAACCTGTCCGAGGCACTTGGAAATCTGTCCAAGGTGCTGCGCGATCGCAAAAAGCTCAAGGGGAAGGTCCGGTCGATGTCGCAGGAAGCGAGGTCCTCTGCGGCCATCATTGGATCACTGCCATTTCTCATCGTCGGTGCATTGATCCTCATAAGTCCGGGCTATCTCGACCCTCTGCTGACCTCGCGGACCGGTCACATGATCCTCGCGGGATGCGGCGTGTGGATGCTGGCCGGCATTTTGATCATGCGCAGCATGATCAATTTTGACATCTGAGCGGGACGAAAGATGCTGAACCTGGTGTCAGAACTGATTCAGCCCGAGGTGATCGTCACCTTGCTGTTTTCCTTCGCTGCCTTCGCGGCCGTGCTGAGTGTCGCGGCTCCTTTCATGCAACACGATCCGCTGAAGGAGCGGATGAAACTGGTGAGTGCGGAACGCGAGAGGCTGCGGTCGGAACAGAAGAAGACCGGTGGGGACTCGCGACTGCGTGACACGCGCGATGCTGGCGCGGCGCGGCGACTGGTCGATGTCCTGAGGCTGCGGAAGATTTTCGAGGTGGGGCCGTCCCGGGAACTTCTCCGGCAGGCCGGCCTGCGCAGCGAGCGTCATCTCATCCTCTATCTCGCGGCTCGCGTCGTCGCCCCGATCGGAATGGGGCTTCTGGCATTCGTCTACCTGTCGGCAATCTACGGTGACAGCATTGCGCCCCAGATGCGCATTGCTGCTGCAGCCATCGCAATTGTCATTGGCAACTACCTGCCATTCGTGCTGCTGCGGAACCTTGTCATGAGGCGGCAGGCGTCTATTCGGCGCGCTTGGCCGGATTCCCTCGATCTCATGCTCATCTGTGTCGAGGCCGGCATGGCAATCGAGCCCGCCATGCAGCGCGTGGCCCGTGAGATCGGCTCCATATCCGTGCCTCTGGCGGAGGAGCTGACCCTGACGGTTGCGGAGCTGTCCTTCCTGCAGGAGCGTCGCAAGGCGTTCGAGAATCTCGGGCGGCGAACCGGATTGCCGCAGGTGAAGTCCGTGGTGACCAGCCTTATCCAGTCCGAGCGATATGGTACGCCGCTGGGCACGGCGCTGCGCGTGCTGGCTCAGGAAAATCGCGACATGCGAATCGCCGAGGCGGAACGAAAGGCAGCGGCGCTGCCGCCGCGCCTCACCGTGCCGATGATGCTATTCTTCATGCCGGTGATCTTCGTGGTGATCCTGGGGCCGGTGATCATGACGATCTCGACCTACTTCTAACGATCACCCTTGATTTTCTGTGCTGCTGATCTGCTGCCAGGTGTTGGGCTGAGACAGCATCTTCTTGAGATATGCCATATTCTCCTGCACCTGCTCGGCAGGCAGATCCTGCTGGGCGAGGGTGGTCGCTTCCTCGAAGCGCCCCTGCAGGCCAACCACCAGCGCAAGATTCTGGCGGATGCGCGGTTCGCTCTTCGACCGGGGCAGCGCGTCGGCCTTTCGCAGTTCCGCCTCGGCCTGCTTGAGGTTTCCCTCCAGCGCAAAGGACATTGCCAGATTGTTCATCACTGCAAGGTTCTGCGGATCTGCTGCGAGCGCCTTCGCATATTGCTGGCGCGCCTTCTGGTACTGGCCCTTCTGGTCATATGCGCTGCCGAGTGCGGACATGACGCGCCAGTCGGTGTCGCCCTTCTGTTCCGCGCCCTCGAGAACGGGGATAGCCTGATCCACCTGACCGGCCATCATCAGCTTTCGGCCATAGATGCCGGCAAGCTTGGCGTTGGCCGGTTCGGCTTCCGTCAGCTTCTGGTAGACCGACAGGGCTTCGCGCTTCTGCCCGAGGCCTTCGAGGCCATTGGCATAGGCCAGACCCTTGTTGACGTCCTTGGGGCTTGCCTGCCACTTGTCGCCCAGTTCCGCCAGGGCATCGTAGGAGACGGGGGTGGTGGAGGCAGTGGCAAGGCTGCTCGAAGCGCCGAGCTGCCCCGTCGTCTTGTTGCAGCCTGTCAGGATCACGGCGGTGGCAAGCAGGCTCAGTATGGCGGTGCGGGGCCTGGCCCTCGACATCACGAAACTCCAGTCCGGTTTGTTCGGCTACCTTGGCGCGCAACGGTCAATATTTGATTAACCATAGAAGTGTTTCGCGATATGGGAGGGCAAAGCCGGAGTTCGCCATGACTGACCTGTCCAACATCCTTCTTGCTACCTCCACACGCGGCATTCCCGTCACCCTTCTCGCTGCGGGAGAATGGGAAAAGAAGCGCCGCGCGGTGACGGCAGAGATTCGGTCTTGGGCTGATGCGAACGGTTTCAGGGCTCAGCCGGGGCGCATCCTGGCCATTCCGGGCAGCAAGGGCGAGGTGAAGGAGGTGCTGGTGGGCGCAGACGGCAGCGATCCCTTTGCCGCCGGAAAGCTTTGCCGCAGCCTGCCTGCGGGCGCTTATGCCGTGAGCGGGCATGTGCCCCATCCGGAATTGATGGCGCTGGGCTGGTGTCTCGAAGCCTACAGTTTCAGCCGCTATGGCAAGTCGGCTCAGCCGGTTGCGCAGCTGATCTGCCCAAAGGGTGTTGACCGCGAGGCCGTGCTGCGCGCCGCGCGGGCCAGCTGGATGGTGCGCGACCTGGTCAATACGCCGGCGTCCGACATGGGGCCGGACGAGCTCGAGCAGGCGGCGCGCGCCGTCGCACGGGCGCACAAGGCGAAGCTCACCGTCACCTCCGGCAAGGCGCTGGAAAAGGGTTTTCCGATGATCCATGCCGTGGGCAGGGCCAGCCCCCGCGCGCCGCGTCTCATCGATTTCACATGGGGGCCGGCGCGGGCGCCGAAGGTCACGCTCGTCGGCAAGGGCGTCTGCTTCGATACGGGCGGGTTGGACATCAAGCCGGCCTCGGGCATGGCCCTGATGAAGAAGGACATGGGCGGTGCCGCCAATGTGCTGGGCCTGGCGCAGATGATCATGGCCGCGAAGCTCAATGTGCGGCTGCGTGTTCTGATCCCTGCGGTGGAGAACGCCATCGCAGGCAATGCCTTCCGCCCGGGTGACGTGCTGCGGAGCCGCAAGGGCATCACGGTCGAGATCGGCAACACCGATGCCGAAGGCCGCCTCGTGCTGGGCGACGCGCTGGCCCTGGCGGACGAGGAGAAGCCCGACCTCCTCATCGACATGGCCACGCTCACCGGGGCTGCCCGCGTGGCGCTGGGGCCGGACCTTCCGCCCTTCTACACGGATGACGAAAACCTGGCGGAGGCCATCGCAAGGGCGGGCAGGGAGGTGAACGACCCGGTGTGGCGGCTGCCCTTCTGGCAGCCCTATACGCGGCTGTTCGAATCCTCTGTCGCGGACATGAACAACGCCGGCGATTCAGGCTTTGCAGGTTCGATCACGGCGGCGCTGTTCCTCAAGCGCTTCGTGGAGAAGGCGAAGTCCTACGTCCATTTCGATGTCTTCGCCTGGACACCGACCCCGCGCCCCGGCCGGCCGAAGGGCGGCGAGGCGCAGGCCATGCGCGCCTTGTTCGAGGTCATCCGCCGACGCGCCACATAGCGGCTTGCATCGTCCGGAATTTGCCGCCAGACTGTAACGGACCCGAAACAACCACCGCGGTTGCGAGAAGGCTTTTATGTCCGTTGCGTTGTCCACCGCTCAGGCGCTTACCCTCTGGCACGATGTTGCCCTCGCCATGGTGCGGGATGACGAGCCTGATCTCTCCGTGCGCCAGGTCTGCATCCTGCTCACCATCTATCTCGAGGCACCGCCCCATACGGTCCGCGACCTTGCGAAAAAGCTGGGCGTCACCAAGCCGGTGATCACCCGCGCGCTCGATACCATGGGCAAGCTCGAACTGGTGAGCCGCCGGCGCGATGAAAAGGACCGCCGCAACGTGCTCGTCCAGCGCACGGTGAAGGGCGCGCTTTACCTCGAACGGCTTGCGGACACGATTGGCAATCACGCCAAAAGCCTCTAGGGAGCGGGCATGGACACGCTCGACCCGCGCCTTCACGCCTATCGCCCGGACCTCGCCGATGCCGCCCTCGCGGGCCAGGTGCAGGCCGAGCGCTTTGTCGCGCCACGGCTGATGCAGGTGGTCGAGCCCGTCATCACCCTTCACAAGGCGCCGCGCTTCGATGCGATGCAACTCACCCAGGCGCTCTTCGGGGAAGAGGTGAAGCTCTTCCACGAGGAAGAAGGCTGGGCATGGGTGCAGCTGGTGAAGGATGG
Organism: uncultured Aestuariivirga sp.; assembly: GCA_964474665.1. Lineage (GTDB taxonomy): Bacteria > Pseudomonadota > Alphaproteobacteria > Rhizobiales > Aestuariivirgaceae > Aestuariivirga. Next base: position 3,573 of record CAYYTH010000049.1, on the reverse strand, counting down.
TTATGTGGGCTACGTCAATGGCAACGCGCTCTCCCCCCAGCTCGTGCCGCCAACCCATCGCATCGCCGTCACCTCGACATTCATGTATCCGGAGGCCAGCCTCAAGACGCTCCCCGCAATTGCGCTGACGCTCAATGCGCAGGTCACCGTCACGTCGGAGACCGGCAGTTATTCCCGGCTCTCCAATGGACTCTTCGTGTTCAGTGCACATCTGAAGCGGATTGAGGACGTGGAGCAGGACTTCGTCGCCGTGGCAGAGATGTTCCGCCATGTTCCCTATTACTGGGGCGGCAAGTCCGTTCGGGGGCTGGACTGCTCCGGGCTCGTTCAGCTTTCCCTCGAGGCTTGCGGCATGCCGGCGCTGCGCGACAGCGACATGCAGGAGCAGACGCTGGGCGAAAAGCTGCTGGTCAATGATCTGGACAGCTTGAAGCGAGGTGATCTCGTCTTCTGGAACGGCCATGTCGGCATCATGACCGATGAGCGGACCCTGCTTCATGCCAACGGCCATCACATGATGGTGGTTGCGGAACCGCTGAAGGATGCGGTTGACCGGATCGCCGCGAAATACGGGCAGCTGACCAGCGTCCGAAGACTCGGCGCCTAGATCAGTAGCCCCGCGCCCGATCGACGAGATTGTCCAGCTTCTCGCCGCGCCGGTGCCGGCGGATGTTCTCCGCCACATAAGCGCAGATGGTCTCCGGGTCGCTGTCGGCGGCGCAATGCGGCGTCACCGTCACGCGTGGGTGAGTCCATAGCGGGCTTTCGGGAGGCAGCGGCTCGGGCACGAAAACATCGAGCGTGGCGGCATGAAGCTCGCCCGCATCGAGGGCCGCGAGAATGTCGTCCGCCACCTGCTGCCGGCCGCGGCCGGCATTGATGATGATGGGCGCGCCGAAGGGCCCCTTGCGCGAAAGCTTGCGGATGGTGGCGCGGTTGATGATGCCGTCGGTGTCGGGTGTTGCAGGAAGCAGCGACACCAGCACATCGGTGCGCGCCAGGAAGGCATCGAACTCGGCTTCGCCCGCAAAGCTCTCCACGCCGGGAATATCCTTGCGGCCGCGGCTCCAGCCGGCCACGCGGAAGCCGATGTCGCGCAGCTTGATGGCGCTGTCGGTGCCCATCACACCCATTCCCATGATGCCGACACTCAGGTCCTTGGCCGCATGGGTGGGGAAGGAGTCCCAGATCTTCTTCCGCTGGTTCTCGTCGATGCGGCGCTGCTGGCGGTGGTGCATCAGCACGTGCAGGACGATGTATTCGGTCATGCGGCCCGTCAGGTCCGGGTCGTTGACGCGGACGATGGGGATGTTGTCGGGAAGCGTCGGATCCTTGAGGATCGCATCGACGCCTGCGCCCAGCGACATGATGACCTTGAGGTTGGGCAGGCTCTTCACCACGCCGGGTGGCGGCAGCCATGCGGCGCAGTATTCGATGTCGTCGACATTTCCCATCTGGTCGGGCCAGACGCGTACGTCGAGGTCGGGTGCCACCTTCCGCATCGCAGCGGTCCAGACATCAACAGGCCATGTCGGCAGAACGAACAGGAATGCCATTATTGGTTCACCACACCTTCCGGCGCGGCCTTGAGGTTCAGGGCGGCCGCGATCAGCGCCTTTGTATAGTCCGTCTTCGGGTTTGAGAAGACCTCGGCCGTGGGCCCGCTTTCGACGGTGACGCCGTTGCGCATCACGATCACCTCGTTGGCAAGCGCACGCACCACCTTCAGGTCGTGGCTGATGAAGAGATAGGCGAGGTTGTGCTTCTGCTGCAGCTGGCGCAGCAGGTCCACGATCTGTGCCTGCACCGACATGTCGAGGGCCGAGGTCGGCTCATCCAGCATGATGAACTTCGGCTCCAGCGCGAGTGCCCGCGCAATGGCGATGCGCTGGCGCTGCCCGCCCGAAAACTCATGCGGGTAGCGGTCCATCGTGGAGGGGTCGAGCCCCACCTCGGTCAGTGCCCGCGCCACGATCTCGCGGCGCTCGTCATAGCCGAGGTTGCGGCCCAGCACGGTGAGGCCCTCCTCGACAATGTGCTGGATCGACAGGCGCGGTGAAAGCGAACCGAAGGGGTCCTGGAAGACGATCTGCATCTCCTTGCGGAGCGGGCGCATCATGGCGGTATTATAGCCATCGATGTTCTGTCCCATGTAGACGATCGGACCCTCGGAGCGGATGAGGCGGAGCAGGGCAAGGCCGAGCGTGGTCTTGCCGGAGCCGGACTCGCCCACCACACCCAGCGTCTGGCCGCTGCGCACCGTGGCATCTACGCCGTCGACGGCCTTGATGTGCCCCACCGTCTTGCGGAAGAAGCCACGCTTGATGGGGAACCAGACCTTGAGACCCCTGGTCTCGAGCACGGTTGGTGCGGAAGGATCGCTGGGCGGCGGTGCGCCCTTGGGCTCCGCGGTCAGCAGCATCTTCGTATAGGCATGCTGCGGATTGGCGAAGACCTCCTTCGCGTCGCCGCTCTCGACGGCCTTGCCGTGCTGCATGACGACCACCTTGTCGGCCATCTTGCGCACGATGCCGAGGTCGTGGGTGATGAGCAGCATGGCCATGCCGAACTCGGCCTGCAGTTCCTTCAGCAGCTTCAGGATCTGCGCCTGCACCGTCACGTCCAGCGCCGTCGTCGGCTCGTCGGCGATCAGCAGGTCGGGGTTGTTGGCAAGCGCCATGGCGATCATCACGCGCTGGCGCTGGCCGCCGGAGAGCTGGTGCGGATAGTCGAGGAGGCGCGTCTCCGGATCGCGGATGCCGACCTTGGCGAGCAGGTCGATGATGCGGGCGCGTGCGGCCTCGCCCTTGATGTTCTGGTGCAGCTCGAGGATTTCGCCGATCTGCCGCTCCACCGTGTGGAGCGGGTTGAGCGAGGTCATCGGCTCCTGGAACACCATGGTGATGTCGTTGCCGCGCACGCGCCGCAGGTCGCGCTCATCGGCATCGAGCAGTTCCTCGCCCTTGAAGCGCACGGAGCCCGAAGGATGCGAGGCGGAGGGGTAGGGCAGCAGCTTGAGAATGGAAAGGGCGGAGACCGACTTGCCCGAACCCGACTCGCCCACCAGCGCCAGCGTCTCGCCCCTGGAGATATCGAAGGACACCTTGTCGACGGCAAGCGTCGTCCGCCCTCCCTGACTGAAGGCGACCGAGAGATCCTTCACCTCGAGGAGTTTGTCACTCATGCGAAGGTCTTCCGTGGGTCAAGCGCATCGCGCACCGCTTCGCCGATGAAGACGAGGAGGGAGAGCATCACGGAGACGATGAAGAAGCCGGTGATGCCGAGCCATGGCGCCTGCAGGTTGTTCTTGCCCTGCGCGATCAGCTCTCCCAGCGACGGCGAACCCGGCGGCAGGCCGAAGCCGAGGAAGTCCAGCGATGTCAGCACCGTCACCGAGCCTGCAAGGATGAAGGGCATGAAGGTGATGGTGGAGACAACCGCATTGGGCAGCAGGTGCTTGAACATGATTCGCGCATCGGAGAGGCCCAGGGCGCGCGCGGCGCGGACATATTCGAAGTTTCGCGCCCGCAGGAATTCCGCGCGCACCAGGCCGACGATCGACGTCCATGAGAA
>CAYYTH010000048.1:0-25798 GCA_964474665.1 uncultured Aestuariivirga sp. | reverse complement strand
GACAGGATCTTGATCAGCGTCGACTTGCCCGCGCCATTGTGGCCGAGCAGGCCCACCACTTCGCCGGGGTAGAGGTTGACCGAGGCGTGGTCCACCGCCTTGATGCCGCCGAAGGCGATCGAGATGTCCTTCATCTCGATCAGCGGCGGGCCGGAGCGCGGAACCTCGGTGGGGTGCTTGTGGCCGTGATGATGGGTTGTCATGCCTGCCTCCCGTTACTTGACGCGGCGCTGATAGACCTGGTCGACGAACACGGCGAAGACCAGGACGCAGCCCACCACCATGTCCTTGGTGGCGGATTCGAAGTTGAGCAGCGTCATGCCGGACTGCAGCGACTGCATGACGAGGGCGCCGAGCATGGCGCCATAGATGGTGCCGAGGCCACCGGCGAGCGAGGTGCCGCCGATCACCGCCGCGGCGATGACGTAGAGCTCGTCGAACTGGCCCAGCGCATTGGTGGCCGAGTCGAGGCGGGCCGAGGAGATCGAGGCCGAGACCGCCGCCAGCATGCCCATCAGCGAGAACACCATGAGGGTGATCTTCTTGGTGTTGATGCCGGCGAGCTCGGCGGCTTCCGGATTGCCGCCGATGGCATAGACGTAGCGGCCGAAGCGGGTGCGGTTGGCGATGAAGGTCATGGCCACGCCGACGAACAGCGCGATCAGCACCGGGATCGAATAGCCGAAGGAGATGTTGAGGCCCTCCGGCGGAACGACGGCGCCGGTCTGCTGGGCCCAGCGATCCACCACGCCCTTGGGCCAGTAATAGGCGTTGAGCACGCCGGTGATGCCGATGACCGCGGCACAGCCCGCGGCGGCGATCAGCACCTCGGCCCAGACCGGCTTGAGCGCGAAGTTGAAGCGCTTGCGCTGCTGGCGGCCGTGCCAGATCAGCCCCACGATGGCGGCACAGATGAGGAACCCGAGGATCCAGCTCGCCGTGGCGCCGATGGAGCCGGGCGTGATGCCGGAGATGCCGCCGCCGATGAGCTTGAAGTTCTTGTCCATGGGCGCCACCGTCTCGCCGCGGATGACCGACCAGGCGGCACCGCGCCACACGATGAGGCCGCCAAGGGTGACGATGAAGGAGGGGATGCCGAAATAGGCGATGAGCGTGCCATGCAGGGCGCCGATGGCGGCACCCAGCGCCAGGCCGAGGATGAGCGTGATGATCCAGATCGCCGGGTGGCCGACGCCGAGCGCGGGGCCGAGCCAGTAGACCTGCATGGTGCCGATGCAGACGGCGGTGAAGCCGAGGATGGAGCCGACCGACAGGTCGATGTGGCGCATGACGATGATCAGCACCATGCCGGTGGTCATCACCGCGATCGAGGAGGTCTGGACCAGGAGGATCCACAGGTTGCGCGGGGTGAGGAAGGTGCCGCCGAGGAGGCCGTCGCCGCCGCGCACCACGGCACTGGCGAGATCGAAGCCGACCCAGATCACCAGCAGGGCGCCCAGCATGCCCAGCATGCGCGAGTCGATTTCGGTGGCCCTCAGGAAGCGCTTCAGCACGCCTTCCTGGGCCATTCCGGGGTTCTGCGTGTTGTCGATCGCAGCCATGCGGCGGTCCTCCCTTTACGCTGTCGCTTGTCGTGAGCGGCGCTTCTCGCGGCGCCTTGTGCTTATGGAAACCGCGCCACCCCGAGGGGAGTGGCGCGGCGTCGTTTCAGTGCGTTGGCGTGCAGCCTATTACTTGCACGCGTCGACCGAGCCTGCCGCCACGCCGGCGCAGACTTCGTCCTTGGTCACCCAGCCGCCGTCGATGACGTCGTTCAGGTTGGCCTTGGTGATCGGGTTCGGCGCGATCAGGACGGCATTCACCTCGACGCCCTTGGCGCCGGAGTTGAACTTGCCCACACCCGGAATTTCGGTGTTGGCCTTGCCGTCGGCGATCATGTTGGCGAATTCGGCCGCAGCCTTGCCGAGCACGCGCGAGTCCTTCCAGACCGACACGAGCTGGGTGCCGAGCGCCACGCGGTTCAGAGCGGCCTTGTCGCCGTCCTGGCCGGTGACCGGCACGGTGCCGGCGAGGCCCTGGGCCTCGAGAGCGGCAACGACGCCGCCGGCCATGCCGTCGTTCTCGGAGATCACCGCATCCACCTTGTTGCCGGTGGAAGTGAGGCACTGCTCCATGTTCTTCTGGGCAGCGTCGGGCTTCCAGCCGTCGGTGAAGGTTTCACAGACGTTGACGATCTTGCCGCCGTCGATGTTCGGCTTCAGCACTTCCATGATGCCCTGGAAGAGGAAGGTGGCGTTCGGATCGCCCTTGTCGCCCTTGATGAAGGCGAAGTTGCCTTCCTGCTTGCCCTTCTCGAGCATGGTCTGGGCCATGAGACGGCCGACGCCCACGTTGTCGAAGGTGACGTAGAGCGCATCCGGATGCTCGACGAGCACGTCGTAGGAGATCATCTTCACGCCGGCGTCAGCCGCGGCCTGGAAGGCCGGAAGGATGGCGTCGGAGTCGAAGGCGACGACGAGAATGACGTTGCAGCCCTGGGTGATCAGGCCTTCGATGTCGGCCTGCTGCTTGGCAGCCGAGCCCTGCGCGTCAGCCGAGAAGTACTTGTTGCCGGCAGCTTCCACCACGGCCTTGATCGCGGCTTCGTCGGTCTTCCAGCGCTCTTCCTGGAAGGTCTTCCAGGACACGCAGATGTTCTTGCCGGCCGCTTCGGCCGGCGAGGTGGCGAGGCTGGCCGCGGTGAGCGCGACAGCGCCCGCTGCCAGTGTCAGGATCTTGCGATACATTCGTTGGGTCCTCCTCCAAGCCGTATGGTCCCCGTGGGACGCCTCCCTGAAGCAGCTGTCACGCCACCGCACGGGGTTCCTGGGCCATGGACGATCTGTTGTTTTATTTCGGCGTCCAAAAAAATGTTGCGACAATCCGCGATCGGAGTCAACATTCAAAATAAGCAAAACAAAATAGTGCAACGCAAAAAGAATGTTGCACATGCGAAAAGGGAGGACCATGCGGGAGAAGGCCGACAGCGACCTCGTGCGCCGGCAGAACCGCCTCCTGCTGCTTGAGGCGCTGCGCCAGCATGGCGCCATGCCGCGTGTCGACATGGGACGGCATACCGGCCTCTCCCCCGCCTCGATCACCACGATTTCCTCGCAGCTCATCGGCGACGGCATCCTCGAGGAGGCCAACACCGCGCAGGCGCCGGCGGAGGGCTTGCACCGCCGCGGGCGGCCCACCACCCGCATCGACTTCAACCCCAAGGCCGCCAATGTCGTCGCGGTGAAGGTGTCGATCGACGGGCTGGAGCTGGCGCTGGCTGATGCGGGCGGCGCCGTGCTGGCCCGGCGCACCTCGCGCACCGCCACATTCGATGCCGACCCCGCCGCCTTCGGCAAGGTGGTGGCCGACGAGATCACGGCGCTGCTGACCAAGGCCCGCGTGCCGACCAGGCGCGTGGCGCGCGTCGGCATCGCGGTGCAGGGCGTGGCCGATTCGCAGGCCGGCACCGTGGTATGGAGCCCGGCCTTCCGTGGACGGAACATCTCGGTGGCCGCCGCCATCGAGGAACGCCTCGGCATTGCCTGCCGGGTGGCCAATGACGCCAACATGATCGCCGAGGGGCTGATCGGCAGCGACCGGTCGCGCTATGGCGGCACGGCGGCGGTGGTGTTCATGGGCTGGGGCGTGGGCATGGGCCTCATCATCAACGGACAGGTCTATCACGGGCCCACGGGTGCCGCGGCCGAGTTCGGCCACATGAACCATTTGCCCGACGGCCCCCTGTGCCGCTGCGGGCGGCGCGGCTGCGTCGAGGCCTATGTGGCGGACTACAGCCTGCTGCGCTGGGCCTCGGGCAATGCCGCGACACAGCCCCCCTCCTCCAACGCCATCCCGCATGCGGACATGCTGGCGCTGGAGGCGGCGGCACACAGCGGCGACACGGCGGCCATGTCGGCCTATGCCAAGGCGGGTGAGGCGCTGGGGTTTGGCCTGGCACGGATCATCGCCATCCTGACGCCGGCGCGCATCGTGCTGGCCGGACCCGGCACGCGGGCCATGCCGCTGATCCGGCCGCATCTCGACCGCGCGCTCGAACAGGGCGTGGTGGAGGAACTGCGCCGCACCGTCGAGATCGAGGTGGTACCGATCGACACCGACATGATCATCAAGGGCACGATCGACCGCGCGCTGCGCCACGTCGACCGCGAGATCTTCGCACATGGGCCCCTGAAACGGGCCCGCGAACTGGAGACCGTCGCATGAGCATGACCCGCCGCCGTGCCTTGCAGCTCACGGGCGCCGCCGCCCTGCTAGCCTTCAGCGGTGGCGCGGCACGCGCCGACGCGGCCAATGGTGGGGAGATCCTGCGCCAGTGGTACAAGGTGGTGCTGATGCTGGTGCGCCACACCGCCACCTATTCGCCACCCGTGGCGAGCCGCGCCTTCGCCTATCTCGGCGTCGCGGCCTACCAGGCGGTGGCCTCGGGGTCCACCGCGCTCGTGTCGCTCGAGGGCCAGCTCAACGGCCTGACGGCGCTGCCGCCGCGCGACACGGCAAAGACCTATTCCGACGCGGTGATCACCCACTGCGTGATGGCCTCGGCGGTGAAGCATTTCTTCGGCAACACCGGACCCACCGGCCAGCGCGTGATGGCGGCGGCCGAGAAGAAGCTGAAGGGCGAAGCGCAGAAGGGACTTCCTGATGACGTCGTCGCGGCCAGCCTCGCCTATGGCGAGGCGCTGCAGGCGGCAATCATCGCGTGGTCGCAGGACGATGGCGGTGCCGTCGTCGAGAACATGGGCTTCCCCATGGCCTATGAGGTGTCGAAGGAGCCCGGACGCTGGGTACCGACCAGCGCCATCCGCCAGCAGCAGTTCCCGCTGCTGCCGGCATGGGGACAGAACCGGACCTTCGCCATGCCGTCGGGCGCCACGTGTGGCTTGCCGCCGCCGCCTGCCTACAGCGAGGACCCTGCATCCGAATTCTACAGGCAGGCGAAGGAAGTTTATGACGTCACCACCCACCTGACGCCGGAGCAGACGCTCATCGCGCGCTTCTGGTCGGACGACCCGATGCTGTCGCCGACGCCGCCCGGACACTGGCTGTTCATCGCCAACGACCTGCTTGCACAGGAGAAGGCCGGGCTCGACCGCACGGCCGAGGTGATGATGCGGCTGGGCGTGGCCATGGCGGACGGCTTCATCGGCTGCTGGAACGCCAAGTACCAGTATGACCTCGTGCGCCCCGTCACCTATATCCGGAAGGTGATCGACCCGAAGTGGGAGCCCCTCCTCATCACCCCGCCCTTCCCCGAATATCCGAGCGGGCATTCGACGGAGTCGGGAGCGGCAGCGGCGGTGATGACCAGCCTGTTCGGCGAGAACTTCACCTTCACCGACCGCACCCATGTGCGCGACGGCCTGGGCGAACGGACGTTCCCCAGCTTCACCGCAGCGGCAGACGAGGCGGGCATCTCGCGCATGTATGGCGGTATCCATTTCCGCGCGGCAATCGAACAGGGCCTCGAACAGGGCCGCTGCATCGCGCAGCATGTGATCGCGCTGCGCACGCGAAGCGCAGCATGAGGGCGGTGGCCCTCGGCGTCGCGGCGGCGCTGCTGCTGGCGAACGCCGCCCAGGCCGCCGACCAGCCGGTGGCGCCCGCCTTCGTGGAGGAAACGACGTCCTCCGGCATCGACAGCGTCTACAGCGGTGAATGGCAATACATGGTGGGCGGCGGGGCCGCCGCCTTCGACTGCAATGGCGACGGCTTCGAGGACGTGCTGATCGCCGGCGGCGCGGCGCCCGCGCGCTTTTATGTGAACAGGAGCGTGAAGGGCGGCGCGCTGACCTTCGAGAAGACGCAGAGCGGCCTCGAGTTCGACGCCGTGACCGGCGCCTACCCCATCGACATCGATGGCGACGGCAACATGGACGTGGTCGTCTTGCGCGTCGGCGAGAACATCGTGATGAAGGGCAAGGGCGGCTGCCAGTTCGCCCGCGCCAACGCGGACTGGGGCTTCGCGGGCGGCGACGGCTGGTCCACCGCCTATGCCGCGACCTGGGAAAAGGGCAGCGACTGGCCCACTATCGCCATCGGCAACTACATCGACCGCATGCAGGAACTCGAGCCATGGGGCTCCTGCACGCCCAATGTGATGCAGCGCGCGAAACCCGGTGCGAAGGGTTTCGATGCGCCGATCGCGCTCACGCCCAGCTATTGCCCGCTCTCCATGCTGTTCACCGACTGGAACAACGCCGGCACCGCCGACCTGCGCATGGCGAATGATCGCGAATACTATGAAGGCGGGCAGGAGCAGATGTGGCAGGTGCGGCCCGGCCAGCCGCCGAAGCTCTACACCAAGGCCGATGGCTGGGCCTATCTGCGCATCTGGGGCATGGGGATCGCCGGCTATGATCTCGATGGCGACGGCTTCCAGGAATATGCCATCACCTCCATGGCCGACAACAAGCTGCAGACGCTGAAGGACCCGCCCAAGGACGGTTCGGCGCCGAAGCCCACCTACAAGGACGTGGGCTGGCCCAAGGGCGTCACCGCGCACCGGCCCTTCATGGGCGATGACCTGAAGCCCTCGACCGCCTGGCACATCGACTTCCAGGACGTGAACAATGATGGCCTCGCAGACCTGTTCATCGCCAAGGGCAATGTCTCGGAGATGCCGGACTTCGCGATGAAGGACCCCAACAACCTGCTGGTCCAGGGAAAGGATGGGACGTTCATCGAGATGGCCGACAAGGCGGGCTTGGCCTCCACCGAGACCGCGCGCGGCGGCGTGCTGACCGATTTCAATCTCGATGGCCTCGTCGACCTGCTGGTCGTCAACCGCAATGCGCCCACCCAGGTCTGGCGCAACGTGACGCCGGGGGCCGGCAACTGGATCGAGGTCAGGCTTCGCCAGCCGGGCGGCAACGTGAATGCCATCGGCGCCATGGTGGAGGTGACGACCCCGCTTGGCCGCCAGACGCGCGAAATCGTCTCGGGCGGCGGCCATGTCTCGGGCCAGTCCGGCTGGGTGCATTTCGGCATTGGCGCTGCGACGCAGGCCGAGGTGCGCGTGCGCTGGCCGGGCGAGGGCTGGGGCGCGGCTTACGCGGTCACGGCCAATGGCTTTGTCGTGCTGGACAAGGCGAAGGCTGTCGCGGTGGCATGGAAACCGTCCCGGTAATGCCGTCACCTCGGCGAAAGCTGGTTTTGGGCTTACGCCGGGAGGACGGGTCACCGGGTGTTCACGGCAAGCTGATTTTCTTTTGCGATCCGTCAGCCTATGACGATCCGAAACGGAGACAGACAACATGCCCATGACAATCACCCGCCGCGGCTTCGCGCGCCTGATCGCGATGATGCCCCTGGCCGGGGTGGCGCGCGCCGATGACAGCTGGGCCGATATCGAGGCCCAGGCGAAGGGCCAGACGGTCTATTTCAATGCCTGGGCCGGGTCGCCGCAGGTCAATGCCTATATCGCATGGGCGGCCGACGCGTTGCAGAAGCGCCACGGCATCACGCTGGAGCATGTGAAGCTCACCGACACGGCGGAAGCGGTGCGCCGGGTTCGCGACGAGGTGAAGGCCGGCAAGGACGGAAGCGTCGACCTGATCTGGATCAACGGCCAGAACTTCCACGTGATGAAGGAAGAGCAGCTGCTCTTCGGCCCCTTCGCGGGTGAACTGCCGAATTTTGCGCTGGTGGACGTCGACGGCAAGCCCACCACCATCGTCGACTTCGCCGAGGGCACCGAGGGGCTCGAGTCACCCTGGGGCATGGCGCAGCTGACCTTCTTCGCCGATGGCGCGAAGCTCGACACGCCGCCCATGTCCATGATGGAGCTGCTCGACCTCGCCCGCGAGGAGCCGGGGCGCATCACCTACCCCGCGCCGCCCGATTTCCACGGAACGACCTTCGTGAAGCAGGCCCTCGTCGAGACCATCGGCGACCGCGCACTGCTGCCCGTCGCCATCGACAAGGCGGAATTCACCAAGGCTGCCGAACCGCTGTTCGAATTCCTCGACCAGTTGCACCCTCACCTCTGGCGGGCGGGCAAGCAGTTCCCGCCGTCGCAGGCGCAGGTGACGCAGATGCTGTCCGACGGCGAGCTGCTGATGGGCCTCACCTTCAACCCCAACGAGGCGGCGAACCTCGTTTCCGACGGCACGCTGCCCGCCACCACCATCGCCTGGCAGAACCGAGGCGGCACCATCGGCAACACCCATTTCGTGGCGATCCCCGTCAATTCGACATCGAAGGCAGCCGCGCAGGTGGTGGCCAACTTCCTGCTCTCGCCCGAAGCGCAGGCGCGCAAGGCCGACCTGAAGATCTGGGGCGACCCCACCGTGCTCGACATGGACAAGCTCACCACCGCCGACCGCGCGCTGTTCGCGAGCGGCGATGCGCCGGGCGCGGTGAAGGCGCCGGCCCGCACCATCCCCGAGCCGCATGGCAGCTGGGTGCCGCTGATCGAGGCGGCCTGGCTCGAACGCTACGGCGCATGACGCGACTTGCTGCGGCACCGCTGCTGCTGCTGTGGGCGCTGCCGCTGCTGCTGTCGCTCGCCATGCTGGTTCCCGCAGCGCTGGATGCCGCGGCGTGGCAGATGGCGCTGGCACATCCGCAGCTGTGGCCTGCCCTTGCGCTGTCGCTCGGCACCGGCGCCAGCGCAACGCTGATCGCGCTGGCACTGAGCCTCCTGCTGCTGGCCGGACTTTACCGCAGCCGCGCGTGGGCGAGGCTGCAGGGCCTCGCCGCGGCGGGCCTGGCGGTGCCGCATCTTGCCTTCGCCATCGGCTTCGGCTTCCTCGTCATGCCCTCGGGGCTGATCGCGCGCCTGCTGGTGGGTGGCGACGCCCCGCCGCCGTGGGTGAGCGTGCAGGACCCGTGGGGCATCGCGCTGGCGCTGGCACTCGCCCTCAAGGAAATCCCCTTCCTGCTCACCGCCGGTTTCGCCGTGCTGTCCCGCGGGGACGCGGCGCTGCGGCTGCGGGCCGAATGCCGCGCCGCCGCGAGCCTCGGCCATGCGCCGGGCTCGGCCTTCCTGCGCGTGGTGCTGCCAGCCCTGCTGCGCGAACTGCGCTGGCCACTGGTGATCGTCTTCGTCTATGGCGCCACGGTGGTCGACATGGCACTGGTGCTGGGGCCGACGCAACCGCCAACCCTCGCAACCGTCATCTGGCATGCGCTGAACGACGTGAACCCTGCCGCCAATGCCATGGGCCTCGCCCTGACGATGCTGCTGACGGCAGCCCTCGCCGCCATGCTGGCCGTCGCGGCGCTGCTGCGCCTTGGTGCCCAGGGCATGCTGCACCGCCTGCTGACGGCAGGACCCTCGGCCCTGCAGGCGCCGCGCACAACGGCGATGGCATCCGGCCTCGCTGCACTGGCGGTGCTGGCGCTTTCGATGCTGGTGCTCGTCATCCTGTCGCTCGCCCCGCGCTGGCCCTACCCGGCTCTGCTGCCGCCGGCGGCCAGCCTTTCCGGATGGATGAGCATGACGCCGGCGCCGCTGTGGCTGAGCCTGGCGCTGGCGCTGGCCGCTTCCGCCACCGCCGTTGCGCTGGCGGTCGCGTGGTTTGAAACGCAGCCGGCCCAACGTGACCGCTGGGTGATCGGGCTCGCCCTCATCACCCTGGCGCTGCCGCAGCTCGCAAGTGCCGGCGGGCAGTACCGGCTGTTCCTGCCGCTCGGGCTCACCGGCACGCTGGCGGGCCTGTTCCTCGCCCACCTCACACCCGTCGCCGCCTATGTGCTGATCGTGCTCGCCGGACCCTATCGCGGGTTCGACGCGCGCTACGTCGCGGCGGCGCGGGCACTGGCGGCCACGCGCGCCGCTGCCCTGTGGCGCGTGAAGCTGCCGCTGCTGAAGGCGCCGCTCGTCACCGCGGCGGCCATCGGCTTTGCGGTGTCGATCGGGCAATACGTGCCCGCACAGCTGATCGCGGCCGGGCGCTGGAGCACCTTGCCGATGGAAGCGGTGACGCTCGCCGCCGGTGGCAGCCGCCCGCTCACCGCCGCCTTCGCGCTGCTGCTGGCCGTGCCGCCGCTGCTCGCCTTTCTGGCCGCCGCGCGGCTGGGGAGGCCAAGATGGCGCTGACACTGGACGACGTGTCGGTGACGCGCGATGGCCAGGTGCTGATCGCACCCTTCTCGCTCACCGTGGCCGCCGGCGAGACGGTGACGCTGATGGGCGCCAGCGGGTCGGGCAAGTCGACGCTGCTCTCCTTCATCGCGGGCGATCTCGAAGCGCCCTTCACCGCCTCCGGCCGCGTGAGCCTCGCTTGTGTGCCTCTCGATGGCCTGCCGCCCGAGCAGCGGCGCATCGGGCGGCTGTTCCAGGACGACCTGCTCTTCCCGCACCTCACCGTGGCCGAGAACCTGCTGTTCGGCCTGCCGCGCGGGCACCGGGCGGAGCGGCTGGCGCAGGTCGATGCGGCGCTGGCCGAGGCGGAGCTTGACGGCTTCGGCGATCGCCCGCCGCACACGCTGTCGGGCGGGCAGCGCGCCCGGGTGGCGCTGATGCGCGCGCTGCTGGCAGCGCCCCGCGCCATGCTGCTGGACGAACCCTTCAACAAGCTCGACGCCGCCTTGCGCCAGACGATGCGCAGCTTCGTGTTCGAGCATATCGCGCAACGCGGCATTCCCTGCCTGATGGTGACGCATGACGCGGCCGACGTGCCGCCCGGCGGCCGCGTGCTGCTGCTGAGAGAGGGCACGGTGAGCCATGCTTGACCGGTTTGCCCTGAAGATCGTGAAACCCGCCGTCGACGGTGCCGCGCGGAGCCTGGCGGCACGCGGCATCACCGCCGACCAGGTGACGCTCGCCGGCTTCGCATGCGGCATGCTGGCGGCGGTGCTGGTCGCCTCCGGCCACAGCCTGCTCGCGGTCATCCCGCTCTTCGCCAACCGGGCGATGGACGGGATTGACGGCGCGCTGGCGCGGCTTTCCGCCTCCTCCGAGCGCGGGGCCTTCCTCGACATCTCGCTCGACTTCGTGTTCTACGCCGCCATTCCGCTGGCTTTCGGCATCGCCGAACCGGCGCAGAATGCGCTGGCTGCCGCCGTGCTGCTCGCCGCCTTCGTGGTGACGGGAACGAGCTTTCTCGCCTTCGCGGTGCTGGCGGAGAAGCGCGGGCTGAAGAGCACGGACTATCCTTCCAAGGCCTTCTACTATCTCGGCGGCCTCACCGAGGGCACGGAGACGATCGCCTGCTTTCTCGCCATGTGCCTGTTCCCGTCGCACTTCGCGGTGCTGGCCTATGTCTATGCAGCCCTCTGCGCACTGACCGCCGCGACGCGCCTTCACGCCGGATGGAAGGCCTTCGGCTAAAAAACTTTGCCCGCGCGGGCAAAAAATCCTTGCATGTGACAGCGAACAGGAACATATCGCGCTCGCCCAAAGTCGCACGTGCCTCAAGGACATCCCCAAAGCAACGACGGTGCGGGCTTTTTGGTCTCTGCCGGCTCCTCCAAAGGCCGGGGTTACTGAGAGGCACCACTATCCTTGCCCCATGTGCGATTGGGACATCCCCGATCAAGCCAAGGCGAACGTCAGTCTGATCCGGCCATTCCACGTCTCCACAGCGTGGCACGACCGTCATCGTTCTGGCGCAGGCAACGCATTCTTGATTCCGGGAGAACACCCATGGCCGCCACCGCCCGCATCCTCGACTTCCTGCGTGACCGACGTCCCGA
The DNA here is from genome assembly GCA_964474665.1 of uncultured Aestuariivirga sp. GTDB lineage: Bacteria > Pseudomonadota > Alphaproteobacteria > Rhizobiales > Aestuariivirgaceae > Aestuariivirga. The sequence goes on along the minus strand of CAYYTH010000048.1, from coordinate 14,137 downwards.
AGGCCCCTGCCTCGTCGTCGACCTCGAGGTCATCGCCGACAATTACCGCGCCTTCACCCGCGCCATGCCCGACACCCGCATCTTCTATGCGGTGAAGGCCAATCCGGCGCCGGAGATCCTGAAGATGCTGGCCGACATGGGCTCGTGCTTCGACACGGCATCCGTGCCGGAGATCGAGATGGCATTGGCCGCCGGTGCCACGCCGGACCGCATCTCCTTCGGCAACACCATCAAGAAGGAGCGCGACATCGCGCGCGCCCATGCACTGGGCGTGAAGCTCTTCGCCGTCGATTCGGACGAGGAGGTGGAGAAGGTCGCCCGTGCCGCTCCCGCCGCGCAGGTGTTCTGCCGCATCCTCACCGATGGGGCCGGTGCCGAGTGGCCGCTGTCGCGCAAGTTCGGCTGCGAGCCCGCCATGGCGGTGGATGTGCTGATGCATGCCCACAGGCTGGGCCTCGAGGCCTATGGCATCTCCTTCCACGTCGGCTCGCAGCAGACCAGGCTCGAGGCGTGGGATAGCGCACTCGAGGAGTCGAAGGCGATCTTCGACGCCATGCAGGCGCGCGGCATCACCTTGAAGATGGTGAACCTCGGCGGCGGCTTCCCGACCAAGTACCTCCGCGAGGTGCCGGGCACGGGCAGCTATGCCAACGCCATCCACGAGGCGCTGACCAAGCATTTCGGCAACGCGATCCCCGAGACGATCATCGAGCCGGGCCGCGGCATGGTGGGCAATGCGGGTGTGGTGAAGGCGGAGGTCGTGCTGATCTCGAAGAAGCACGCCAACGACAACCACCGCTGGGTCTATCTCGACATCGGCAAGTTCGGCGGCCTCGCCGAGACGATGGACGAGGCGATCCGCTACCCGATCGTGACGGCGAAGGACGCTGACGAGAAGGCCCCCTGCGTGATCGCAGGCCCGACCTGCGACTCGGCCGACGTGCTCTACGAGAAGACGCCTTACGACCTGCCCGTGACGCTCTCGGTGGGTGACGAGGTTCTGATCGAGGCCACCGGCGCCTATACGACGACCTACGCGGCCGTGGCCTTCAACGGCTTCTCGCCGCTCAAGTCCTACGTCATCTGACGTAACCCACACTCCAGTCGCCCCCGGCACGTGCCGGGGGACCTCCCAAGTTCTTTGGTTCCCGGCGCGTATCCGCCGGGATGACAGGAAGGCTTTTGACATGACCATGATCCGCACCGAAACCGCTGCCGATGTCGCCGCGCGCGAGCGCCTGCTCGACCGGGCCTTCGGCAAGACCCGCCGCCGCAAGACCTCCGAGCGCCTGCGCGAGGGCCGATTGGCCGCAGAAGGCCTCGCCTTCACCGCGGTGGACGAGAAGGGCAAGCTCGTGGGCACGCTGCGCCTGTGGGACGTGGTAGCAGGCTCTGCCGGTGCGGCCCTTCTCCTCGGGCCGCTGGCGGTGGACTGCAAGCACCAGGGCCGTGGCATCGGCGCGGCGCTGATGCGCCACGCCATTGCAGAGGCGACGCTGCGCGGCCACGCCGCCATCATCCTGGTGGGTGATGCGCCCTACTATGCGCGCTTCGGATTCTCCGGCGGCCTCGTGGCGGACCTGCATCTGCCCGGCCCCGTTGACCGTGCGCGCTTCCTGGGGATCGAGCTGATCCCCGGCGCCCTCGACGGCGCCGAAGGCCTCGTCTCCGGCTGCGGCCGGCGCGAGGCCAGCGAACGCCAGGCCGCCTGAGGCCTGAGCTGCCCCGGACACGCGTCACCGCAGGGTGAAGCGGCTGCGTCTCCGGGTGATTGCCTCCCACCGGATGGATCGTCCGCTGCCGGGTTCTGGCGTGGCTGTGGAGCACGCCATTCCCAACCGCCCGCCTCTCACCCGCGGGCGGCCTGCAGCGAAGGCGAGGCCGGTTGCGGAGCGCAAAAGCAGAAGGGCGGCCTCGGGAGGCCGCCCTTCTCCGTTTCGCGTGTTGAGCAGGCTCAGCCGTAGCGGTAGGGCGGGCCGGCCTTCACCATGGTCTCGTTGTACTTCTTGATGATGCCGACGACCTTGGCCTTGATCTCGCTCTCCGCGGCGATCTCCTCCCAGAACTTCTCGGCCTCCTGCTGCACCGTGGCCCATTCGGCATCCGGAATGGTGGTGAGCTTCATCTTGTCCTTGAAGATGCGCAGATAGGCTTCGCCGTTCCAGTACCAGTGCTGGCGGTAATAGTGCGAGCTGTCGAAGCACACGCGCATCAGCTGCTGCAGATGCGGGGGTACCTTGTTCCAGCTGTCCATGTTGGCGAAGAAGTGCCCGATCCACGCACCCGAGATGTTGTTGGTGAGGAAGTGGCCGGTCACGTCCGCCCAACCCGAGGTATAATCCTCGGTGATGCCGGACCAGGCGATGCCGTCGAGCTCGCCCGTCTGCAGAGACACCTGCACGTCTTCCCACGGCACCGTGACCGGCACCACGCCGAAGCGGGTGAGGAAGCGGCCTGCCGTCGGGAAGGTGAAGATGCGCAGGCCTTGCAGGTCGGCCAGCGCATTGATCGGCTTCTTGGTGGCAAAGTTGCACGGATCCCACGAACCGGTGGAAATGTGCTTCACGCCGACCTTCGCATACTCCTCCGACCAGATCTCGCCGAGACCCCAGTGGTTGAACAGGGCAGGCACGTCCAGCGAATAGCGCAGTGCCATCGGGAAGTAACCGCCGAACACCGTCACCTCGGTGGGGCTGGCCATCGAGTCGTCATCGGACTGAACAGCGTCGATGGTGCCCTTCTGCATGGCGCGGAACAGCTCCGCGGTGGGCACCAGCTGGTCGGCGTAGAACAGCTCGATCTCCATCTGGCCCTTGGCGATCTCGTTGAAGGCCTCGATCGCCGGCTTGATCACCTCGGCACCCAGTGCGGCACCAGCATAGGTCTGGAGCCGCCACTTGATGGGCGCAGCCTGTGCGAGAACGGCTGGAGCGGCAATGGTGGCGGCACCCGCCGCGAGGCCGCTGGACAGAAGTTTGCGTCTGGACGTCATCTTCCTTCTCCTTGTTTCATGCTTCAGCTTCCCTCTCCCGTTGGCCGGGATGTCATCTTGAGTAAACGTAGTCAGGCAGCCACAGGGCAATCTGCGGGAACACCATAACGATGATGAGCGTGAGCAGCATCAGCAGCACGAAGGGCACGACCGAGCGGTAGATCACCGGCAGGGTGTAGTCCTTCGGCGCCATGGCGCGCATCAGGAACAGATTGTAGCCGAAGGGCGGCGTCAGATAGGCGATCTGGCAGGTGATGGTGTAGAGCACGCCATACCAGATGAGGCTGTAGCCAAGATGGTCGACGAGCGAAACATAGAGCGGCGCCACGATCACCAGCATCGCCGTGTCATCGAGGAACATGCCCATGATGAGGAAGGACAGCTGCATCAATACCAGGATCTGCCAGGGCTCGAGCTGCATCTCGTCGACCAGCATGAACTCGATCACCTTGCCGGCCCCCAGCCCGTCGAACACAGCGCCGAAGGACAGGGCGGCAAGAATGATGAGCATGAACATGCAGGTGATGGCGAGAGTCTGGCGCGTCGATTCCTCGAACACCGCCCAGGTGAAGCGCCGCTTGATCACGGCAACCAGCACGGTTGCGAGCGCGCCCAGCACCGAGGCTTCGGTAAGGCTGGCCCAGCCCATGACGAAGGGCACGATGATCACACAGAAGATAAACACCGGCAGCAACCCGGCGCGTGACAGCGCCAACTTCTCCGCCATGGTGAGGTTCTCGCACTCCTCCTTCGGCAGTGGCGGCCCCAGCTCCGGATTTATGCGGCAGCGAATGGCAATGTAGATGATGAAGATCGCCGCCATGATGAGGCCGGGGAAGATGCCCGCGAGCCACAGCTGGCCCACCGGCTGGCGGGCGATCATGGCATAAAGGACGAGCACCACCGAGGGCGGAATGAGAATGCCGAGCGAGGAGCCGGCCTGGATGACGCCCGAGATCATCTGCTTGCCGTAACCCGCCTTGGCCAGCTGCGGCAGTGCGATGGTGGAGCCGATCGCCATCCCGGCCACCGACAGGCCGTTCATCGCCGAGATCAGCACCATCAGCAGGATGGTGCCGATGGCGAGCCCGCCTGGAACCCGGCCGAACCACACCTGGAACATGCGGTAGAGGTCGGTGGCGAGCCGCGTCTCCGACATGACGTAGCCCATGAAGATGAACATCGGCAGGGTGAGCAGCGCGTTCCACTTCATCAGCTTCATAACGGCGGAATAGCCCATGTCGGAGCCACCGGGCCCCCACAGCAGCAGGGCCGCCACCACGGCAACGAAGCCGACCGCGCCGAACACACGCTGTCCCGTCAGCATCATCAGCATCAGGGTGGAGAACATCAACCCCGCGATCAGCTCATAGGACATCAGAGGCTCACCTTGCGAAGGGCTGCGAGATCGCGGAAGAATTGAGCCATCGCCTGCAGCAGAATCAGCGTGAAGGCGATGCAAGTCACGAGCTTGATCGGCCACAGCACCGGCCGCCAGGCGGTGGGGTTGCGCTCGCCAACCTCGAAGGAATAGGCCGTGCTCTCGATGGCGCCATAGAGCATGACGCCGATATAAAACATCAGCGCGAAGATGGTGAACACGTCCCACAGGATCTGGGTGCGCTGGCTGAGGCGGCCGTAGAGCAGGTCCATGCGCACGTTGCTGTCGAGCTGGATCGAATAGGGCGCACCCAGCAGGTAATAGGCCACGAACAGAAACTGCGCCGTCTCCAGCGTCCAGTTGGCGGGCAGCAGGAACACCTTGGACGCCGAGGACCACAACATGACGGCCATGATCACGAACAGCAGATACATGGTGGCGCGGCCGACGCGGTAATTGATCGCGTCCACCCAGCGCACATATGACTTCACCCACTCCGGCATGTTCCGGCGCCCTGCTCCCTGAATGCGCGGCCAGACCCAGGCGCCGTTGCCGACGGCCCAACCAGCTTCTTTTCCGGCATAGTGTAACGAACGAGACAAGAGGTCAACTCGTTGTAACGAGTTTGACGGAGTTGGCCGCAGCCCCGGCAGAGCATGAGCTTTATTCAAGCGAGCAGAGCCGCTATGTGTTCGCCATGGTCCGCCGTCACTATGATCTCCCGTCGCTCAATGCGCTTGCCGCCTTCGAGGCCGCGGCGCGGCACCTGAGCCTCACGCGCGCCGCCACCGAGTTGAACGTCACGCCGGGGGCCGTGTCCAAGCAGGTGAAGGCGCTGGAGGACCAGATCGGGCGGCCGCTGTTCCTGCGCCTGCACCGCGCGCTGGAACTCACCCCCGAGGGACATGCCGTCTACCACAGCCTCAAGGATGCCTTCGAGCGGGTGTCGAACACCATCCGGCAGGTGGGGCTTTCGGGCAGCCCGCGCTCCGTCTCGATCGGCACCACCATGGCCTTCGCGCAGCTCTGGCTGATGCCGCGCCTCGGCGGCTTCTGGACCGCGCACCAGGACATCGTGCTGGACCACATCATCTCCGACCGGGCACATGAAGCGAACCGCTCCGGCCTCGACCTGCGCGTGCGCTATGGCGACGGCAATTTCACCGACGAGACCGCGACTTTCCTGTTCGGCGACCGCATCGTGCCGGTGGCCTCGCCAGCCTTCCTCGCCCGCCACAAGGTGAAGGGCGTGCAGGACCTCTCGAGCCTGCCGCTGCTCTCGGTCGAGGGCGTCGACTGGACCTGGACCACCTGGGCGGATTTCCTCAAGGCGGTGGGGGCGCCCCACCGCAGGCTCAACGTCCGGCGCTTCAACTCCTATGTCATCGCGCTGCAGGCGGCACAGGCGGGCCAGGGCGTGGCGCTGGGCTGGATGAGCCTGGTGAAGCCGCTGATCGCGCGCAAGCTCCTCGCCCGCGCCAGCACGGCCGAAATCGCGGCGCCGCAGTCCTTCTACCTCACCTGGCCGGCGCGCCAGCCGCTCAGGCCCGAGGCGGAAATCCTGCGCGACTGGCTGCTGGCCCAGGACGTTTGAGTTTAACTCAAGCGTCCATCGCAAAAGCCTCGCTTGAACGCGGAGGGCCAGGCGCGTTCTATGGCGGCACGCTTGAGGAGACCGACCATGACCGACGCCAGCACCACAGCCCCCACGACAGCTTCGCGCCGCAGCGGCGGCGGGCGTGACGGCCGGCGCGCGCTGCGCGCAGCCCCCATGGCCTCCTTCCCGACCCTGGTGCGCGAGATTCCCGTCTACAATCTCGTGCCCGACGAGGCCGTCGAGCTGATCCACGACGAGTCGCTGAAGATCCTCGAGGAAGTGGGCTGCGAATTCCGCGACGACGAGGCGATCACCATGTGGAAGGCGGCCGGCGCGCGCGTCGTCGGCACGCGGGTCTACATCGACCGCGCCCTGCTGATGAGCCTCGTCGGCAAGGCGCCGGCGGAGTTCACGCTCAATGCCCGCAACCCGGAGCGCACGGTGGGGATCGGCGGCAACAAGTCGGTCTTCGTGCCCATGTATGGCGCGCCTTACGTGCGCGACCTCGACAACAACCGCCGCTACGGCTCGCTCGAGGACCTCAACAACTTCCACAAGCTCGCCTACATGCTGCCCGCACTCCATTCCTCGAGCTCGATCTGCGTCGAGCCGATGGAGATTCCGGTGCCGAAGCGCCACCTGCACATCATCCATTCGGCGCTCACCCATTCCGACAAGCCCTTCATGGGCATCGTCACCTCGAAGGAACGCGCCGAGGACGTGATGAAGATGTCGGGCATCGTGTTCGGCGACGATTATGTGAAGGATAACACGGTCGTCGTCTCCATCACCAACTGCAACTCCCCGCTGGTGTGGGATGCCACCATGCTGGATGCGATGAAGGTCTATGCCTCGCATAACCAGCCGGTCATCTGCGCGCCATTCGCATTGTGTGGAGCCTCGACGCCAGCCTCTGCCGTGGGAGCCGTCGCGCAGGTGAATGCCGAGGCCCTCGCCGGTGTGGCCTTCACGCAGCTGATCCGCGCCGGCTCGCCCGTCATCTACGGCCAGTTCATGGTGGCGGTGGACATGAAGTCGGGTGCCCCCATGGGCGGCACGCCCGAGGCCGCGCAGATGATGTACCTGATGGGCCAGCTCGCGCGGAAGTACAAGCTGCCCTGGCGCACCTCGGGCTTCCACGTCGGCTCCAAGCTCAACGATGCGCAGGCAGGCTATGAATCGAACATGCTGATGCATGCCGCGATCCTGTCGGGCGCCAATTATATCTGGCACGTGGCGGGCTGGCTTGAGGCGGGCCTGTGCTGCGACTACTCGAAATTCGTCACCGATGCCGAGCAGCTGGTGGGCTGGTACAAATATGCCGGCGGCGTCTCCTTCGCCGATTTCAAGGAGGCCATGGCGGCGGTGCGCGAGGTGGGTCCGCAGGGCCACTTCCTCGGCACGCAGCACACGCTCGAACATTTCGAGAAGGCCTTCTTCAGCCCCTCGATCATGGACTTCAACTCGTTCGAGCAGTGGTCGGCCGAAGGGGCGAAGGACCACGCCACGCGCGGCCGCGAGAAGGCCCGGCAGATGCTGCGCAACTACGAGCCGCCGAAGCTGGACGAGGGCATCGCCGAGGGCTTGCGCGACTTCATCGCGCGGCGCGAGGAAGTGCTGCCCGACACGGTGAACTGAGGGCGATGGCGCGGCGCCAGGCCCCGTGCTAGCACGGGCCATGCTCGCCGATTACATCACCTCCGCCCTCGCCACGCTGCTGGTCGTCGCCGACCCGGTGCTGATGAGCGCGCTCTTTCTCGGCATCACCCACGGGATGACGCGGGAACACCGGCGCGAGGTGGCGCTCCGGGGCTCGATCATCGCCTTCTCGATCCTGCTGGCGGCAGGTCTCGGCGGGGCGAAGCTGCTTGACCTTCTCGGCATCTCGCTCTCGGCCTTCCGCATCGCGGGCGGGCTGCTGCTTTTGTCGTCAGCCGCCGAGATGGTGTTCGACCGGCGCAGCGAGCGGCTGAAGACCACGGTGGAACAGGCCATCACCGTCGACCACGTCAAGAACATCGCCGCCTTTCCGCTGGCCATTCCGCTGATGGCGGGGCCCGGCGCGATTACCGCCATGATCCTGCTGGCGGGCCGCGCCGAGGGGCGCATCACCTGGCTCGTGTCGCTCTATGGCGTCGCAGCGCTGGTAATGGCCGCCTGCTTCCTCGCCTTCCTGATGGCCGAGCGCATCTCGAAGCTGATGGGCGTCACCGGCCGTGCCGTGCTGACGCGGCTGCTCGGCATCATCCTTGCCGCTCTCGCGGTACAGTTCGTGATCGACGGCGTTTCTGCCATCACGCCGTGGCACGCGAGCTGAGCCGCGGCAGCAGCTTCGTCGCCACGAAACCCAGCGCCAGCAGCACCAGCGACACGAGGCCCCACACCGCGACGACCAGCCATTCGCCCACGCCCGTTCCCGCCGAGGCGAGCCATGAGGCCCATTCGACGAGCTGCGGGTCCGCCGGGATGATGTCGGCATTGCCGGCGACGAGGCCGCCCGCGACACCGACGAGGCCGTGGGTGATCCATGCCACCAGCGACCACAGGGCGAGAACGGTGATGGTCAGTCCCCAGACGAGCGTCTTCATCGATAGGTCTCCGCGAGATGCTGCCGCAGCAGGTTGAGGTTGCGCGTGTTGGCCTTGAAGGTCATGTCGAACAGGAAGCCGATGACGGGAATGGCGCCGAGGGCCGTGTCCGCCGCGATGTTGAGGCCCATGCGTGTGAGAAGCCGTGGCGGCACGCCGTGGCGCACCGCCTCGCCGATGACATAGAGCGACATGCCGGTGCCGACGAGGGTACCAACGCCCGGCACGAGGCTCAGCACGCCGTCCGCACCCACGCTGCGCGAGGTGCCCGGAATGCGCAGTGCCGAGTCCGAGAACCAGGCGAGCCATTCGAGGCGCTCCATGGTGCCTTGTGGCGTGAGGTCTATGGTGATCGAGGGGCTGGTCATGTTGCGTTCATCTCCCAGATTGCGGCGCGAGATCGCGCCTTCAAGGTGGAAGAGTCCGACATCGCAGCCATGGCGGCTGCCAGAGGGGCCCGGACCCATCGGATTGTTATGTAGAAAGCCCCGGCGCGTGCACAAGCGGGGAGCCGCGAAAAAAGAGGGGTGAACGGCAGCAACCAAAAGCCGTTCACCCCTGGGCCGGCCTGAGGCCGGGACGCTCCGAGTGCTCTTCGCTTGAGAATGGGAGGACCCAAGAAAGACGTGCGCCGCTTGTTGCATTGCAATCGCGGTGCCAGATCCGATGCCCGGGCGTAATTATACCCAAGCTATTGAATTCATTGACTTCCAATTCGATGGATTCGCTCTGGCAGAATGTCGCTGATGCCGGGCCTGCACCGTCATTGTGCAGTGCAGCGCCTGTCTTTTCGGCAGGTGGCTGCCCCGCCTGTCAGACCGGGCCGTGCTTTCTCATCCAGTCGACGAAGCGCCCGAGCGCCTCCTCGAGGGGGCCCAGGTCCTTCAGATAGCACATGCGCAGGTGCCCTTCCCCGCCCGGCCCGAAGGTGCTGCCCGGCGCGAAGCCGACCTTCGCCTCGTCGATGAGGCGGCGCACGGTGGCGGCCGAATCCGTCATACCCGCGATTCCGAAGAACAGGTAGAAGGCGCCCTGCGGCACCTCGAACTGCAGGCCGGGCAGTTCCTTCAGCATGAGCACGGTCAGGTCGCGGCGGTGGCGCGCCATCAGCACCTGACGGTCGATGAAGTCGTCGCCATGGTCGAGGGCCGCCACGCAGCCGCGCTGCAGGAAGGCGGGCGTACCGGAGGACGACACCTGCACGATGCGCTCGATCGCCGGGCCCAGTGCCTTCGGCGCCTGCAGCCAGCCGACGCGCCAGCCGGTCATCGCCCAGTTCTTGGAGAAGGTGTTGGCCAGCAGCAGCTGTTCCTCGTCCTCGCAGATGTCGAGGAAGGAGGGCGCGCGCGTCTCGCCGTCCGCACCGTAATAGAAACGCGTGTAGACCTCGTCGCCGAGGATCCACAGGCCGCGCTTGCGGCAAAAGTCGCGCACCGCGACCAGTTCATCGCGCGTCGCCGTCCAGCCCACGGGGTTCGACGGCGAGTTGAGCGCGATCGCCCTGGTGCGCGGCGTCACCGCATCGAACAGCCGGTCGAGGTCGAGAGTCCACTTGCCGTTGCCGAACTGCATCGGCACCTCGACGGGCTTGGCACCCGAAATGCGCAGCACGCCGGCATAGTTGGGCCAGGCGGGCGTGGGCAGGACGATCTCGTCGCCATCACCCGCGATCAGCTGCACGATGGTCTGGATGGCATGCATGCCGCCCGAGGTGACGAAGAAATTTTCAGCGTCGAAGCTGCGGCCGAAGTTGCGCGTGTGGTAGCGCGCCAGCGCGTCCCGCAGTTCGGGGAGGCCGCGCTGCCAGGTGTAGAAGGTCTCGCCGTTGAGCAGCGCCTCGGCGGCGGGCCGGGCGAAGGCCTCCGGTGTTGGCTGGTTGCCTTCGCCGGCCCAGAGCGGGATGACGCCGGGCACGGTGAAGCCATACATGGCGGCCTTGACGATGCCGCTGTCGGGTTCGTTGCGGGCTTCAGGGGTGAGAGCGGCGAGAAGCTGTTCCGGTTTCATGCGCGAACCATAAGCAAACGCGCCGGAGTGTCTACCCCGGCGCGTTGCGGATCTGGTGCATCGCTGCCCCGCACCGGGCGGGGGTCTTCGTCAGGTCGCGGACTTCGCCTTCAGCGCGTCGCGGATCTCGGCGAGCAGCTCTTCCGACTTGGTCGGCGTGGCGGGCGGTGCCGGAGGCTCGGCACGCTTCATGCGGTTCGAGATCTTCACCAGCTGGAACAGCACGAAGGCAATGAGCAGGAAGTTGATGACCAGGGTGATGAAGGCGCCATAGGCGAAGACGGCACCCTGCTTCTGGGCCTCTGCCAGCACCGTGGAGGTCACGTTGCCGGAGAGCGGCAGAAAATATGAGTCGAAGTTCAGACCGCCGGTCAGCGCACCGATGACCGGCATGATCAGCAGGTTCACGATGCCGTCGACGATCCGGCTGAAGGCCGCGCCGATGATGACGCCGACGGCGAGGTCGAAGGCATTGCCCTTGAAGGCGAAGGTCTTGAAGTCGTTCCACTCGTTGCGCACGCTTTCGGTTGCCATGCGGTTCCCCCGTGTTTGCCGGATCTGCATCCCGGCGTTGAACATCTGTGACTGCCATTATCCTGCGGATGCTGGCAAGATCAACCGGCCCTTAGCGCAGGATTCCGAATCAGATGAGTGAACGCCGCACATTTTATCCCGACGTTGCGCCTTTCAACCGCGGCAGGCTGCAGGTCTCGAAGCTGCACGAGATCTCTTTCGAGGAATGCGGCAACCCGGCCGGCAAGCCCGCCGTGGTGCTGCATGGCGGGCCCGGCGGCGGCATCTCACCCTTCCTGCGCCAGACCCATGATCCCGCGCATTACCGCATCATCCTGTTCGACCAGCGCGGCTGCGGGCAGTCCACCCCGCACGCCGAACTGGCCGAGAACACCACCTGGGACCTCGTCGCCGACATGGAGCTGCTGCGCCGGCACCTGAAGATCGAGCGCTGGCAGGTGGTGGGCGGCTCGTGGGGTTCCACCCTGGCACTGGCCTATGCCGAAACCCATCCGGAGCGGGTGACCGAACTCATCGTGCGCGGCATCTTCACGCTGCGGAAAAGCAAGATCCGCTGGTTCTACCAGGAAGGGGCGGACCAGCTCTTCCCCGATCTCTGGGAAGGCTTCCTCGCCCCGATCCCCAAGCCCGAGCACCACGACCTGCTCTCCGCCTATCACCGCCGCCTGACCGGCCCGGACAAGGCCGAACAGATCGCCTGCGCCCGCGCCTGGAGCCAGTGGGAGGGCGGCACCCTGTCCCTGCTACCGGACCCGCGGCGTACCGAGGAATTCGGTGCCGACCATTTCGCCCTCGCCTTCGCCCGCATCGAATGCCACTATTTCGTCAATGGCGGCTTCTTTCGCCAGGACGACCAGCTGATCGCCGACGCGCACCGCCTCAAGGACATTCCGGGCGTCATCATCCAGGGCCGCTATGACGTCGTGACACCCGCCGTCACCGCATGGGACCTGCACAAGGCCTGGCCGCAAGCCGAATTCGTCATGGTGCCGGATGCCGGCCATACCGCCACCGAACCCGGAATCGCCGACGCCCTGGTGCGGGCGACCGACCGCTTCCGCCATGTGAAAAACGCATAGCTGGTTCTGTGTGCAGTGCAACACGGTTGCTGCAATCTGTTCACAATTGATCGCCATATGGACTGCCAACAGAAGACACACACCACTCTCACCTTCTCGAGGCAACCCATGATCGTTTTCTCCGCCATGCGCGACCTGGCCGACGGCCTGACCCGCGGTTTCGGCCTGTTCTTCACCGAGCGCCAGGACACCACCGCCCGCGGCATCAACCCGACCCCGGTGAAGCGCGGCCCCCGCCGCTAAGCCGGCAACAAGACCTCCGGGACGGCGGAAACGCGGTCCCGCCACCACAATGCCATGTGCCCTCCCCGGTATGGCCGGGTTTCGAGGGCATATTGCGTTTCGAAGGGGCAGACGGGGCTCTGCAACTTTTCTGATCTTGCCCCGGAACCTCCCGCCAGGGCGGCGCGTTGAAAGACACAAGCCGCCACAGGTTTGGCCAGCATGGCTCCTGTCGCCGTCCCGAGTCGTGTCGGCCATCGGCCCGTCCATACCCTGCCGGTGTGGGCGGGCCACTTACGTTTGGGGAACCGAATCGGCGTAGTCTCACGCCATGGACCTCGACCGCACCCTGCTTGAGATCGGCGGCTCCCCCGTCACCCTCCTCCACCTGCTGCTGGTTGCGGCGCTCTTCGCGCTGCTGCTGCTCATCGCCGCCGTCGTCCTCTCGTGGCGGGCACAGGCCGCGCGGCTGGGCGACGGCATCGCCGCCCAGCGCCGCACGGCCGAACTGGAGTACCGCATCGCCGAGCTCTCCGGGGCATTGAAGAGCCTCGTCGACCAGTCACAGGGCTCGCAGATCCAGCTCGTTTCCACCCTCGACGAACGCCTGACCGACCAGGCGGAACGCACCGGCCAGTCGCTGAAGCAGCTGCATGAGCGCCTCGCGGTCATCGACGCGGCACAAAAGAGCATGGCGGCGCTGTCCAGCGAGATGCTGGGCCTCAAGGACATTCTCTCCAACAAGCAGGCGCGCGGTGCCTATGGCCAGGCACGCATGGAGGCGATCATCCGCGACGGGCTGCCGTCGGGTGCCTATGCCTTCCAGGGCTCGCTCAGCAACAACACGCGGCCGGACTGCCTCGTGTCACTGCCGGACTCCAACATCCGGCTGGTCATCGACGCCAAGTTCCCGCTCGAGGCCTTCAACGCCCTGAAGGCCGCGGGCAACGAGCACGAGCTGCGCAATGCCGAGGCGCGGCTCAGGGGCGATGTGCTGAAGCACGTGAGGGATATTTCCGAGAAATACCTGCTGCCGGGCGAGACCCACGAGACGGCGATCATGTTCGTGCCGTCGGAGTCGGTCTATGCCGAGCTCTACGAGAAATTCGAGGACGTGATCCAGAAGGCCCACCGCGCCCGCGTCATCCTCGCCTCGCCCAATGTGCTGATGCTGTTGGTGCAGACGCTGCAGGCCATCTTCCGTGACGCCCGCATGCGCGAGCAGGCGGGGCTGATCAAGGTGGAGGTCACGAAGCTCCTCGAAGACGTCGGCCGGTTGCAGGAACGGGTGGGCGATTTACGGAAGCATTTCGGGGCGGCAGCGAGCGACCTCGAGAAACTCGACGTCTCCGCCGAGAAGATCACACGGCGCGGCGCGCGCATCGAGCGCCTGGAACTGGAGAAGCCGGACGGCGGGGTCGAGATCGTGCGGCCGAAGTTGGTGGAGCGCAGCTAGTCTGCCCTGCGACCGGCACCTCGTTCCGCTCGATGGTGTCACCCCCGATTCCATCATCCCGGCGAGGGCTGGTATCCCGCTTATGGGACATAGGCATCCATCCAGATGCCCAGAGGTGACCGTGTACGGCCTTCTTCGGATAAAGCGCTAGGGGGCTAGCTTGTCTCCATATCGCCGAAAAGCAATCGTTACGAACTTCACCATGAAGACGCCGCGGAAGCGGAACCCCCTGAGTTCACAAACGAAGTGCAACACCAGCTTATGGTGTTGGCATGGCACGG
>CAYYTH010000047.1:7640-25976 GCA_964474665.1 uncultured Aestuariivirga sp. | reverse complement strand
CAACCCTCCGGGTGAGTTCTACGCCGAACCCCCTCCAAAAACGGGGGGATTACCGTCAGACCCTCCGGATCCACCCGCATCATCGGGCTCGCTCCGGCATAGCCATAGACACTCGGCCCATCGACGAAGCGCAGCGGGTCGGGCTGGGTGTAGCGGCCCGTGGCGGGGTCGAAGCTGTCGGACCAGACGGTGGCGCGCGTGGCGCGTGAGACCATCTGCTCCAACGCATTGTAGAGATAGCGGGACAGATCCGCACGCCCGCCGCCGATGCCGGTAGCCGTCAAAGGCCACCGATATACTCAGTCTTCGATTGACATCGATTCGATATCAAATGCCTGCGCCAAAATCATGATGATCGCTCCATAAACCGGCACAAACTCTATCAAGACAAGTTCGTTCCTGCGCACCATGGCCATATGCTCTTCTTGATAGGGGGAGATTGCGTCCGAGTTTCGTCCGTGAAATGCAAAGGCCAAGGCCTCCGAGAGAGATTTATCCGCATGCCCTTCACCAGAGTAAACCCTGACAAACTCCACAATATTTGTTTCACGAAAATCCTCCCCCACGAAGTGTACAACTTGCGAGGCGGTGATCAGGAGTTTTCTCGTTTGATCAGCAGTGACGAAGGAGAGAGCCACCTTCTTCTCACCGGGTTGAAATGCGATTCCGGAGAGTGTGGCTTCAATGAATTCATCAAATGTCGGCATGTTCAATCCTTCTTGGGCAAAGGGGTCACCGGTCGACCTGGATGCTCTCGTTTGCCTTTTTCCCACTCGTGAACATGCGGATATGGCGCACCCTGATGTGGCTTGTCTACATCGCGCGCAGGGCTACCATCCGGGCCAGACTGCCTTGATCTTCTCTTTCCATCAATCCACCCACCGGCAGGACCTTCCGTCGGAACATCTTTCTCCGGACCGGACATAGGAAGAGGCGAAGGCTTGCTGGGGCTATAAGGAGGGCCATCGGCAAAGCACTGAGACGGAGTTGACTGACACGCCGATGGAACGATCAAGCAGAGTGAAGCACAAGTAATCGGGTACAGGGCACACAGCCCGGGAGAGAGTGGAAGCACACGCAGTGCCTCCGGATCCACCCGCATCATCGGGCTCTGCCCGGCATAGCCATAGATACTCGGCCCATCGACGAAGCGCAGCGGGCCGTCGTGACACCTGCGACGCCTTCACACGACTTTGCTTTCCGGTGTTCCTCGGATGACTCAGATTACATGTATGTGAGCGAGCAATCAGCCCCCTTTGGCGATGAGCTCCTTCACAGAAAATACCGAGATCTCTGGATCAGATTTCAACCAGAAGAGCACTTCGTCCTCATCCTCTACTCCATTCAACAACTGCTCTGCCCGCTCGATGCTACCTAGCTTGGCCTCGCAGAAGGCATGCAGCAGAAGGATGCAGTCCCTGTAATAGGTACTTTCAGAGATTTCAATTTGCCGCTCGGCAGCAGCAAGAAACTCCACTGCTTCCGATAAGTAACCCTCTTCGACCAGAACTTCGGCGGCGAAGTACGCCGCACTTTCATCTGACCCAGGCGTTCGCGAGCATTCCTCAAGAAGGTCTACACCTTCTCTCCAGCGACCTGAAGAAGAGAGGAGCTTGGCCTTGGTGATTTTTAGTTCAATCACGAACGTTAAATCGGATTCATCTGTGATGCGTTTATCCAATAGCGACAATGCCTCGGGCACATCCAGCGTTTGCAGCTCACCAAAAAGCTCCTTCATCTTTCGACGTAGCTCATTGTTTGCCATTCAAACCTTGTTTCCTCCACAGTTTTGCGAAACGCAGCCGCGCATACACTTTCCATAGCTTCCAAACCATATGTTTGGCATATCAGGATCGTTCTTTGCCGTTCGACAAAGAGCGTTGCATGCTCTCCTCTCGGCCTCGCAGTCTTCAAAGCAAATTTGACCGCCGCCTGAGCCTGGCGGTGTGGAGCGAGGTAATCCATCGCCTGATCCTGACAAAAGACCAAGCGCATCTATCAGGCTCAGCGGACTACTCTTAGCATATGAGTACACACTTGGCCCATCCACAAACCGCAACGGGTCGGGCTGGGTGTAGCGGCCCGTGGCGGGGTCGTAGAAGCGGTGCCAGTTGTAGCTGAGGCCGGTTTCGAGGAGGAAGTACTGGCCGGGGAAGCGGAGGTTCTGTTCCAGCGCTCCCGTGACGGACACCGGCTGGCCGAAGGGGTCGTAGCTGGCGGACCAGACGGTGGCGCGGGTGGCGTCCGTCAGGCGCACCGGGCGGCCGAGGTGGTCGGCATGGACCATCAGGAGCTCTGGCGCAGGGGTGCCCGCACCCGAGACCAGGGCAAGAGGCAGCGGCGGAGGGGACCCGCCCTCCTCATTGTCGTTGTCGGCAGCCGGCGAGGCATCGCCCTGCGGCAGCCAGATGTAGTCCCGCAGCGTCTTGCCAGTGGCGCCACCGGCTTCCGCCAGCAGCGCGCCGTCAAGACCGTGGATGTAGTGCACCACGCCCGCAGGGCCGCCGGGGGCATTGGTGGCGCGCGAGACCATCTGCTCCAGCGCGTTGAAGATATAGCGCGAGGTCTGCGTGCCGTCGCCCGTGCGGGTGACGGTGACGGGGCGGTTGCGGAGATTGTAGGTGAAGGACAGACGAAGCGGGCCCATGACCTGGGTGACGAGATTGCCTGCCGCATCATAGGCGAAGCTGCGGGTGGTGAGGTTGCCGACGGTGGTGGAGGAGAGCCGGTTGGAACTGGCCGGATAGCGCAGCTGCGTGGTGAGGGCGCTGCCACCGCCCGGCGGGGTGAGCACTTCCTGCGCGCGGTCGCCATTGGGCGTGTAGCTGTAGGCGAGTTGCCCCCAGGGGCCCCTGGCCGATGCCAGGCGCTGGGCCGCGTCATAGCCGAGGCTCACCGACTGGGCGGCGGTGAGATTGTCTTTCACCGCAGTGAGGTTCATGCGGTCGGCATAGGCATAGGACAGGTCCATCAGCGGGGTGGACCCACTGGCGAGCTTCAGCGCGATGAGGCGGCCGTCAGTGTCATAGGCGCGGGCGGCGGCGAGACCGTTGCCGTGGGTGAAGCCGCGGAGGCGGCTGGACATCGGGCTCCATGACAGGCCGCTGGCCACCGTCACAGGAGCCTCCGCTGCGGAGGCCTGGGTCGTGACGGCGGTGACGCGGCCCAGCCCGTTGCGCATGTAGCTCACCACGCGGCCCGAGGGATAGGTGATGGCGGTGAGACGGCCCGCGTTGTTGTAGGCGTAGGCCGTGGAATAGGTCCTGCCGCCGATCAGCCGGGTTTCGGCGACGACGCGGCCCAGCGCGTCATAATAGCGCGACACGGCACCCGAGGCATCGATCACGCCGGTGAGGCGGCCGATGCCCTTGTTGCCGTTGGTGGTGTCGTCATAGACATAGGTGATGTCCTGCTTCCGGTCCGCCGGGAAGGCCTGCTTCACCAGCCGGCCCGCCGCATCATAGCTCAACAGCGTGACGATGCCGCGCGGGTCCGTGATCCTGGTGGGGAGGCCGCGTTCGTCGCGGACGATCACGGTCGTCCCCACGTCCGGCCCGCTTTCCTGGATAATCTCTCCGAAACCGTTGCGGAGGTAAGTGGTGGTGAGGCCGCGCGCGTCGCGATAGCCGGTCACCTCGCCCTGCCCATCGCGCGTAAGGGTGACGCTGCTGCCGGCTTGGTCCGTCAGGCGCGCGAGGTTCTGCAGCCCGTCATAGGCATAGGCGAATATCCCGCCACGGGGATCTCGAACCGCGGTGAGGTTGTCCGTCCGGTCATAGCGGTAGACAGTCTGCTGGCCCGCGGCACCGATGGAGCGCATCAGCCGGCCGATCTCATCGAACAGGGCCCACTGCTGGCGGATGATGGTGCTGGAACCCGCCTTCACCGTGCGGGAGGTGACGTCGCCATTGGCGTTGTGGCCATAGTCGATGCGTTCACCGGCATTGTTGGTGACGGAGACGAGTCGCCGCGCATCGCTCCAGGTGAATTGCAAGTATGACCCGTCGGGCGCGATGACACGCCTCACCTGGCCGATGGGGTCATAGGCAATGATGGTGCGGGCCTGGTATGGCCCGGGGTTGACGGTGACGACGTTCAACCTGCCGCGCGCGTCATAGGCCATAGTAGTGGTGACGCCATTCGGATCGATGAGGCTTGCCGGCCGCCCGCTCGCATCCAGCCTCGCAATGCGCGTGACATGACCGAGTTCGTTGGTGACGGAGGCGAGGTTGCCCATCGCATCATAGGCGAAGCGAATCGTGTCTGAAGTGCCGGGAAGAGGCCCGTCGATTGTGGAGAGAAGTTCAGCCGCGGCAGAGGGTGGATCGGACGCCTTGACCAGACGCACTGACGCCCCACTCCAGCGTGCTTCGCGGGGCCCCGTCGCCTGCACCGGGAAGCTGGTCGCAATTGCCATGTCGACAAATCGCGTGCCCTTTGGAAGCAACGGCACCCGAAACACGTTATCCCGAAAAACATGATCAAAAAACGCTGGTGAGAAATGGTGGGCCCATGGCGCAAGGGGTTTTCCGGACGCGTCGAAGAATTCTGCTGAAACCTCTACCTTTCCCCCGCGCTGATTGACCCATGCAGCGAGCGACAGTTCAAGCCCGCGATGGCCAGCGTCAACCTCACGATAGCGATCTGATGGTATGGCGAGGCGCTGACGGACCTTGGAAGCCCCGGTTTGCGTGTTCTCATTCCTGATATAGACACAAAACGGACAGGGTGGTGAGACCGTGGCAACCACGGGGCCTACAGGACCCCCGCTTGCATCCGACGAGTCAGCCGTCCAACCCGTTACGCTTCCACCAATACCCGAGCCATTCACGAGCTTCAGGAAGGGACTCTTCGATGCCGCACCGTCTGCAGACAGCGTCAATGCAAGATCGTCTATGTTAGCATCATTATAGCGTGATCTGACTTTCCACATCAACATTTGCACCCGTATCACTCGGGTCGTCGCTGGAACTGGCGCTGTTTGCTGTCGAGCTTTCCATCCGACCACGGACTGCAGATCAGCAAGAGAGCTTCCGACTGTGCGTCCTTCCGCATCCAGAAACAGGAGACCAAGGCCCCCGTAGTCATCATTCACGCCCCGGGCATTCTGCAGCCAACTGATCGTTGCAGACCGTAAGCCTCTGTCCACCTCAGATACATGCTCTGAAGGTATTGAAACATCCTGATGAGCAATCACCCAAGTTGATGTGCCCCCGAAGAAGCACGGATTGGAGGACGAGCACTTTCCGCGTGCCTCCATGCCAAGCCCACCCAACGTGCTGGTCCAACCGGCCAAAACTTCGCTGGCATTCGGGTTTATCAGGGGCAAGGCCACGTCAGCGAGAGCGTCACCCGATGGCGCACCGGGCGGCACGGGCGCAGGGCGGAAGGAGGTATAGTTGTAACGCGTCGAACGGCGCTCGCCGCCTGTTGCGTAGGGCACGGTGCGCTTCAGTGTGCTCGTCTCGATCGTCTGCTGCAGATGGCCCGTCGCACCATAAGAGAATGTCGAGGTCAGACCCGGCTCCGCAACTTCAGTCGGGAGTGGCCGGATCGGATCCCACGTCGTGGTGCGGGTTCGCGCCGCCATGCTCCTGGCGCCCTCCGTCGTCGTGACCGGAAGGCCGCGAGTGTTGCGCTCCCAGGTCGTGACCCGCCCCTCGGCGTCAACGGCGCGGGCGCGGAAACCGTTGGCGTCATAGCTGTATTGGGTATTGCTGGCCACGCAGTTGGACGTGGCGACTCCATCGACGGAAACAAGCTGCCTGAGGCCGCCGAACACCTTGCGGTAGGTGTATTTCGTGGGCCGCCCCAGCGGGTTGGTCACCGTGACGGTGCCACCGGCATCGTCATAGGAGAACTGCCAGCGATCCGTGCCGCCCGCGTGTTCGCTGACCAGAACCCTGCCCTTCACATCGTATGTCCAGGAGGCGAACCGCACGCCGCGTTCGTCGATGATCCCTGACAGGAGGAGACCCGGCTTGCCTACGGCATCAAGGTATTCATAGGTCACTCTCGGATTGTCGGATTCGTCTGCCGTCATGTCGGGGTAGACAACGGTGGAGAGGGACCAGAAGTCGATGGGTGCGTCGAGCGCCAAGGTTGGAAAGCGATTCTGATAGCTGTAGCGGAGAACTTGGCCGTTACTGGTTCGCACCCGCGAGACATGGCGCGAGACGGACGGCATCTGGACGTATTCGAATTCCAGCCATCGGCCGAAGGTGTCGGTAACCCGCGTCAGATAGTTGCCCGAATAGCTCAGGGCCTGCGAATAACCCCCGCGGAAGCGGATTTCCGAGAGCAGGCTCGTGCGAAGTCCATCCGGCGTATATTGCACCTCAGGTTCATGTTCGGCTGAATCAAAGACATAGACGGTGTCGTCCGGCGCACGGAAGACAATCCACGCGCCATCAATGGTCACGTCAGCATCGAGATTGCTGCGGTTCCTCCAGGCAACATCCCGCGCCCAGATCGACGTGCCGCCCGACAGCGGCGCCATGGCCTTCCATACGCCACCCTGCTTGTTGAAGTGATATTCGAAATGATCGGGCAGAACGACGTGTATCCAGTCGGCCTGATCGAGGGAACTCCCTCTCCAACGGGCACGCGCATCAAAATTCGTCCGCCATCCCCGCCCGATGCTGGAATAGGGGCTCGACACCAGCGTGAACGGACTGCTCGAATAGCGACGCACCAATGCCAGCGGATATTGACCGCCAGAAGACCAGTCGACCACCTCCTGGTGCTTGCGGTCCGTTTAGACATCGACGGGATTGCCCGCCGTTGGCTGGCAGGGTTCAGGTGGAGGCTTTTCCGGGTTCACACACCCCCAGAACTGATGCACGTCGCCGCTGTCGCATTCATGGATCGCTCCCGCGGTTGCAGGGCCAGCCAGCGGATCCTGAACCAGGAGAACGGTACAGAATAACAGAGCAATCCTGACGATCGGCCGCATAAGGCTCGAGCCTCCGAAAACGTTGCAGTTTTCCGGAGATGATCATCGGGCTTGCCCGCAGCGCGCGGAGCACCTCACGAAAGCGTGATAGAGCTTGCGCCGCAGATTTGCATCACGTCAATGCATGTAAATGTTTGCTATAAAAATATTTTATTCAGTCCGAACTGGCAGCACCAGCTTCGCCCTCAGGCCCGGCGCATTGTCTTCCAGCAGCAGTGGGCCCTTGTGGAGCTTCATCACGCCCGACACCAGGCTCAGCCCCAGGCCGTTGCCGGGCTTGGAGCGGCTCTGGTCAAGGCGGACGAAGCGTTCGGTGACGCGGCCGCGGTCTTCTTCAGGGATGCCGGGGCCGTGGTCGGCGACGGTGATGACGAGCTTGTCGTCCTCGCGCGCCGCGGTGACGGTGATCTGCGGTGTTTCGCCGGCCTTCGCGCCGTATTTGAGGGCGTTGTCGAGCAGGTTGGTGAGGGCCTGGGCGAGGAGCTGGCGGTCACCCAGCACGTGAAGGCCCGGCGCGGCGGCGCTCGCCAGCGTGCCGCCCTCCTCCTCGGCCATGGGCTCATACAGCTCTGCCACGTCGGCGATGAGCTCGCTCACGTCGACCGACACGAGGCCCGAGCGCGACTGGCCGGCCTCGGCACGCGCGATGGAGAGGAGCGCGTTGAAGGTGTCTAGCAGGCGATCGGACTCATCCACCGTGTTCTCGAGCGCGGCGCGATACTCGGCCTCGCTGCCGGAGCGAAGTGCCGCCTCGACGCGGGCCTTGATGCGGGTGAGCGGCGTCTTGAGGTCATGCGCCACGTTGGAGGAAACCTCCTTCATCGCGGCCATCAGGCTCTCGATCTGGTCGAGCATCTCGTTCAGGGCGAGGGCCAGCCGGTCGAGCTCGTCGTTGGATCCGGCGACGGGCATGCGGCCCGACATGTTGCCGGCCATGATGGTGCGGCTCGCTTCGGTGATGGCATCGACCCGGCGCAGGAAGTTGCGGCTCATCAGCAACCCGCCACCCAACCCCAGCACCAGCGCGATGGCGAGGGCATAGAGGATGGTCTTGCGGATGATGTCGGCGAACTGGCGCAGCGCCTCCACGTCGCGGCCCACCACCAGCTCGAAGCCGCCGGCGAGCCTGGTGTAGAAGGCGCGTGCCGTGTGGCGCTCGCGCGTGGGGCCATTGCCGACGTCGACGGGGAATTCGATGAAGCCCGATTCGTCGTCAGGGATCTTCGGCAGGCTCGCGAGATTGCCGGCGATGCGCTGGCCGGACGGGTCGGCGAGGAGATAGACGGCGCGGCTGTCGTTGCTGCTGCGGCGCTGCACGGTGTCGAGGATGCCGCTCAGCCCGCGCAGGCGGTACTGGTCGGCGAGGCCCTGCACCTCGGCCTGGATGGTGTAGTCGGTCTGCTCCTGCAGCAGGACGGCGGTGTTCCAGTAGACATAGCCCAGCAGGGCGGAGACCGAGACCGCGAACAGAATCAGGTAGAGCGCCGCAAGGCGGAAGGTGGAGGTGCGGAAGAGCTTGGCCCGCCCAGTCACTTGCTCTCCAATGTCACTTGTCGCGGATCATGTAGCCCGCGCCGCGAACGGTTTGCAGGATGGGCTCGTCATGGCCCTTGTCGATCTTGGCGCGCAGCCTGGAGATGTGCACGTCGATGACGTTGGTCTGCGGATCGAAGTGATAGTCCCAGACATTCTCCAGCAGCATGGTGCGGGTGACGATGTGGCCGGCGTTGCGCACCAGGTATTCGAGCAGCTTGAACTCGCGCGGCTGCAGCAGGATGGGCTTGCCGGCGCGCGTCACGGTGCGGGTGAGGAGGTCGATCTCGAGATCGGCGGCCTTCAGCCTGGTCGTCTGCGGGGCTTCCTTGGCGCGGTGGCCGAGGTTTTCGACGCGGGCAAT
Organism: uncultured Aestuariivirga sp.; assembly: GCA_964474665.1. GTDB lineage: Bacteria > Pseudomonadota > Alphaproteobacteria > Rhizobiales > Aestuariivirgaceae > Aestuariivirga. Next base: position 17,124 of record CAYYTH010000047.1, on the reverse strand, counting down.
CAGCTCGGCAAAGGCGTAAGGCTTGCCGAGATAGTCGTCGCCGCCGGCGCGCAGGCCCTTCACCCGCTCGTCCACGTCGGCCAGGGCCGAGAGGATCAGCACCGGGGTCTGGATATTGTGCTCGCGCAGCTTGCGGATGATGGTGAGCCCGTCGATCTTGGGCAGCATGCGGTCGACGATGAGCACGTCGTGCACGGCCTCCAGGGCAAGCCCCAGGCCTTCCTCGCCGTCAGCGGCATGGTCGGCGACGTGGCCGGCTTCGGCCAGGCCCTTCACCAGCCAGCTTGCGGCTTCGCGGTCGTCTTCGATGACTAGGATGCGCATGGCGGTACGGGCCGGGGTTGCTGTCCAGACGTGGGAATCGTGCTCTCTAACTTGCATGTTCCATCTCCGGTGAAAAGGGGGGCGCGGAGGAGGAGGTCTGGGGTGGACCAGCCTCCTCCGCGCGGGAAAGGCACGCGCGACGCGGAGCGGGGGGGGTGGGGCGTTGTCCGCGTGCCTTTGCTTCCTGGGTTTAGCCCTTGGCGGTGGGCAGCGCGATGAAGCGCTGGCCGCCCTCGGTCTTGACGAGCATCAGGACCTTCTTCTTGTCGTTGGTCTTCAGCGCGGCGCGCACGTCCGAGGGGGCATGCACCTCGGTGCCCGCCACTTCGAGGATGGTGTCGCCCGCCTTCAGGCCCATCTCGGCCGCAGCACTGCCGGCTTCGACCTCGGTGACGGTGACGCCCGGCCCGTCCTGGGCGGGAGCGACCTTGAGGCCGAGGTTGGCCAGCGAGACGGACTTGTCGCCCGCGTCCTTGCTGTCCTTCGACGCCATCTTCGGCTCGTCCGGCATGGTGCCGATCTTCACCTCGAGGTCCATGGTCTTGCCGTCGCGGATGACGGTGAGCGGCACCGAGTCACCCGGCTTGATGCCGGCGACCTTGCGCGACAGGTCACGCGAGTCGCTCACATCCTTGCCGTCGATCTGCAGGATGGTGTCACCCTGCTTCACGCCGGCGGCGAGAGCGGGCGAGTCCTCGGTCACGTCGGCGACGATGGCGCCCTTGGCATCCTTGAGGCCCAGGCTTTCGGCGATGTCCTCGGTGACAGGCTGGATCTGCACGCCCAGCCAGCCACGGGTGACCTTGCCGTTCTCCTTCAGGCTCTCGATGATGCTCTCGGCGGAGGACGCCGGAATGGCGAAGCCGATGCCGACCGAGCCGCCCGAGGGGGAGAAGATCGCGGTGTTGATGCCGACGACTTCGCCCTCGAGGTTGAAGGCCGGGCCGCCCGAGTTGCCGCGGTTGATGGCGGCGTCGATCTGCATGAAGTTGTCATAGGGACCCGAGCCGATGTCGCGGCCCAGCGCCGAGACGATGCCGGTCGTCACCGTGCCGCCGAGGCCGAAGGGGTTACCCACCGCCATCACCCAGTCGCCGACGCGCGGCTCGCCCTTGGTGAAGGACACGAAGTCGAACTTCTTGCCTTCGCCGTCGATCTTGATCAGCGCGAGGTCGGTCTTGGGATCGGTGCCGATCACCTCGGCCTTGAGCTCGCTGCCGTCCTTCATGGTGACGGACACCTGGTCGGCATCCTTGACCACATGGTTGTTGGTCACCGCATAGCCGTCAGCCGAGATGATGAAGCCGGAGCCCACCGCCATGCCGCCGCGGCGCTGCTGATCTTCGCCACCGCCCTGGCCGCCCATGCCGGGCAGGTCACGGAACTGCGGGAACTGCTTGAAGAAGTCTTCCATGCCGCCGGGCATCTTCCTGCCCTGCGCCTGGTCCTCGTCCGAGGCGGCGGCGTTGGCATACTTCACCTGGACGCTGACCACGGCCGGCATGACGCGATCGACGAGATCGGCGAAGCCCTTGCTCGGGTCGACGGCATCGGCCTTCAGCTGGTTCTGCGCGACGGCCTGGGTGGCGGGAAGAACCGACACGGTGGCAACGAGGGCCGTGGCGGCCATCAGGCCGGCGGCGAAGGCACCGAGCGTCTTGTTCTTCGTGGAATTGGACATTTCCTGGTCTCCATCGACTTGGGTTGTTTCGATGAGACCAAGCTAGGTGTCCGCCCCTTACGGTGACCTGTCCGGAGAATGAAACTTCGGTAAGTCTTGCGGCAATGCCGGGGCTATTCCATGGCCCGTTCGAGGGCCTTGCGCTCGGCGTCCGAAAGCGGCGTCTCGGGCGCCACCTGCGAGCGCCTCCGGCGCAGCAGCATCGCCCCGCCGGCGATCAGCAGCACGGCGAAGGGTGTGCCCCAGAGCAGCATCGTCTCGCCGGTCAGGCGCGGCTTCAGCAGCACGTATTCGCCGTAGCGGGCCACCACATAGTCCATGATCTCGGCGTCGCTCCGCCCGGCCGTCAGTTGCTCGCGCACCAGGGTGCGCAGGTCCTTGGCCAGCGGGGCATCCGAATCGTCGATCGACTGGTTCTGGCAGACAAGGCAGCGCAGATGCGCCGAGATGGCGCGCGCCCGGTGCTCAAGGGCGGGATCGCCGAGCTGTTCGTCGGGCGACAGGGCCAGTGCCGGCGACACGGCCAGCAGCACGGCGAGGATGGCGACAAGCCTTCTCATTCGGCGGCCTGCGGCTGCAGCTGGGCGGCGCGCTTCGGCGCGCCCACGCGATAGCGCCGGTCGGACAGCGACAGGAAGCCGCCGAGGAACATCACCGCCGCGCCGAGCCAGATGAAGTTGACGAGCGGATTATAATAGAGCCGCATGGCGCGGGCGCCACCCGTCGTCTCGTCGCCCATCACCACATAGACATCGCCGTGCAGCATCTGGTAGAGGCCGACCTCCGTCGTCGGCATGCCCGACGGCTTGAAGATGCGCTTCTCGGAGCGCAGCGTGGCGAGCTCACGATCGCCCTGCTTCAGCACGAAGCTGCCCACCTTGCCGGTATAATTCGGCCCCGTCAGCGGCGCCTCGCCGGTGAAGGTGACGGTGTACTTGCCGACCGCCGCGGACTCGCCCGGCTTCAGCGCCACGATCACCTCGATCCGCCACAGCGAGATAGCGATGATGCCCGCCACCATGATGCCGAGGCCGGCATGGGCAACGGCCGTGCCGATGGCGGCGCGCGACAGGCCGATGAGCCGGTGCCAGGCCGTGGCCAGCGGCACCTTGCCGAAACCGCTCTTGGCCGCAAGGTCGGCGATGGCGCCGAAGACCAGCCAGGCCGCCAGTGCCATGCCCACGGGGGCGAGCCAGGGGCCGCGCAGGTCGAGCGCCAGCACGAAGAGCCCGATGGCCACGGACAGCGCCAGGGCCAGCCACAGCCGCTTCAGCGCCAGGCCAAGGTCGCCGCGCTTCCAGGCCAGGAAGGCGCCGACCGGCACCACCAGCAGCAGCGGCAGGATGATCGGCCCGAAGGTGAGGTTGAAATAGGGCGGGCCCACCGAGATCTTGTCGCCGGTGACCGTTTCCAGCGCCAGCGGGTAGAGCGTGCCCACAAACACCGCGAGGCAGGAGACGCAAAGGAGAAGGTTGTTGAGCACCAGGCTCCCCTCGCGGCTCACCGGGGCGAACAGGCCACCGGCCTTGAGCTGCGGCGCGCGCCAGGCGAAGAGCGCAAGCGAGCCGCCGATGAAGACGCAGAGGATCATCAGGATGAACAGGCCGCGGTCCGGGTCGACGGCAAAGGCATGCACCGAGGTGAGCACGCCGGAGCGCACCAGGAAGGTGCCCATCAGGGAGAGCGAGAAGGCGAGGATCGAGAGGAGCACCGTCCAGATCTTCAGCGCATTGCGCTTCTCGACCACGATGGCCGAATGGATGAGCGCCGTGGCGACGAGCCAGGGCATGAAGCTCGCGTTCTCCACCGGGTCCCAGAACCACCAGCCGCCCCAGCCGAGCTCGTAATAGGCCCACCAGGAGCCCATGGCGATGCCGACGGTGAGGAACATCCACGCCACCAGCGTCCACGGCCTGACCCAGCGCGCCCAGGCGGCATCGACACGACCCTCGATCAGCGCCGCCACGGCGAAGGCGAAGGCGATGGAGAGGCCGACATAGCCCGCGTAGAGGAAGGGCGGGTGGAAGGCGAGCGCGGGGTCCTGCAGGATGGGGTTCAGGCCATTGCCCTCGATCGGCGGCGGATCGACGCGCAGGAAGGGGTTGGACGTCATCACGATGAACAGCAGGAAGGCGAGGCCGACGGAGCCCTGGATCGCAATGACGCGGGCCCGGAGCCCCAGCGGCAGGTTCTGCCCGAACAGCGCCACTGCCGCGCCGTAGAGCGCGAGGATCAGCACCCAGAGCAGCATCGAGCCCTCGTGGTTCCCCCACACGCCGCTGATCTTGTAGAGCAGCGGCTTGGCGGAATGCGAGTTCTCGGCCACGTTCAGCACCGAGAAATCGGAGACGACATAGGCATGGGTCAGCGCCGCGAAGGAGATGGCGACCAGCACCAGCTGCAGCACTGCCGCCGAAACGCCGGCGCGCATCGCCGCCACGTCGCCGCGCTGGGCGCCGACGAGGGGCACGATGAACTGGTAGAGCGCCACGCCCACGGCGAGGATCAGCGCGAAGTGACCGATTTCGGCGATGGAGATCATTCGCCCGCTCCCTTGCCCAGCTTCACGCCCTTTTCCTTCAGGCTGTTGGCGAGGTCGCGCGGCATGTAGTTCTCGTCATGCTTGGCGAGCACCGTATCGGCGATGAAGGAGCCGTCCTGCTGCAGCTTGCCCTCGGTCACCACGCCCTGCCCCTCGCGGAACAGGTCCGGCAGGATGCCGTCATAGGTGACGGTGATGGTCTTGATGGTGTCGGTCACGCCGAAGCTGGTCTTGGTGCCGGGGCCCTTGGTGACGGTGCCCTCCTCCACCATGCCGCCGAGGCGGATGCGCTGGCCGACCTTGACGCCCGTTTCGGTGAGGTCGCTCGGCGTGTGGAAGAAGGTGATGGTGTCCGACAGCGCGTAGAGAACGAGACCGGCGGCAAGGCCCAGCACGGCAAGCCCGCCGAGGATGATGGAAAGGCGCTTCTGCTTCCTGGTCATTCGATCTTCATGTCCCTTGCCAGCGCCGCGATCTGGGCCAGCGCGTCGCCATTGCCGCTGTAGACCTCAAGCGCCTTCTTGTACGCGGCTTTCGCCTTGTCGGTATCGCCCAGGACGACGCGGGCGCGGATCAGCCGCAGCCAGCCGTCAAGATTGTCCGGATTTGCGGCAAGTTTCTGGTCGAGCCCGTCGACCATGGAGCGGATCATCGCCTGCTGGTCCTCGCCGCTCATCTGGGAGGCATCGGCCATGGTCTGCTGGTCCAGCGCCGGCGGCTTGGCGCCCATGTCCTGCATCTCGGCCAGCAGCATCGGGCGCCACGGCGCATCGGCGGGCGTGTCCTTCAGGAAGGCCTCGAAGGCGGCCTTGGCCTCGGCCGTCTTGCCCTGCTGCTTCAGCGCCAGTGCGTCATAGAAGCGGGCTTTGGGGAAGCTGGGGTCGAGCGCCAGAGCCTGCCTGAACAGCTCCTGCGCGCTGGCGGGCACGATGCCCTGGTTCGCCATCACCTGCGCCTCGCCGAAGTCCGAGATGTTGGCGGCGTCGGGCTTCGACAGGCGCAGCACGTTGCGATAGGCCTCGGCGGCGTCGGCCCAGCGCATCATGCGCCGGTAGGACGGCGCGAGGATGGTCCAGCCCTGCAGGTCATCCGGATTGGCCTCGAGGTGCTGTTCCACCTTGGCGATGAGCGCGTCCATGTCGCCCGCCTTCTCGGCATTGGCCATGCGCTCGGCATGGGGCACGTCGGCGAGTTGCGGATTGCCGGACTTCAGGTAGAGGGGCAGCGCCACGAGGGGCACGATGAGGGTGGCGGCAATCGCCGCCCAGGCGAAATTGGGCGCGCGCTTGGCCGCGGGCTCTTCGGCCGCGGCAATGAGCCGGCGGGAGATTTCGTTGCGCGCCGCATCCGCCTCGGCCTGGCCGATGGTGCCGCGCTCGACGTCGCGGTCGAGTTCGGCCAGCTGGTCGCGGAACACCGCGCGGTCATAGGCGGCGCGCTCCGCGACGGTTTCCGCAGGCTTGGATTTGACCACCGGCCACATCAGCGCGCCGATGACGGCCGCGGTCATGGCGGCAAAGACGATCCAGATCATGGTAATCCATGAGATATTCCCTCAAGGCCTATTAATGCAATTCATCCGTTGAGGCCAATTCCCGGTCGCATTGTCGCACGGCGGGCCCTTGGCGTCGGAAAAGCCTTGGTTCCGCCCTTTTGGTTGCGTTAGAAACCCCTGCAGTTGCAAGGAATTCACCCATGAAACCGCGCTATTCCATCTTTTCGCTCGCGCGAAACGCGATGAACTACCACAAGGACTGGGAGAGGGCCTGGCGCTCCCCCGCCCCGAAAAAGGAATATGACGCCGTCATCGTCGGCGCCGGCGGCCATGGCCTCGCCACCGCCTATTACCTGGCCAAGAACCACAAGATGACCAACATCGCGGTGGTCGAAAAGGGCTGGCTGGGCGGCGGCAACACCGGCCGCAACACCACCATCATCCGCTCGAACTACCTCCAGGACCCCTCGATCGCCATCTATGAGCTGGCGCGCTCGCTCTACGAGGACCTGTCGCAGGACCTGAACTACAACGTCATGTTCTCCCCCCGCGGTGTGCTCATGCTGTGCCAGACGCAGCACGAGTTCCGCGCCTTCCAGCGCACCGCGCACGCCAACCGCCTGGCCGGGCTGGATTGCCGCATGGTGACGCCGGCGGAGGTGAAGGAGATCGTCCCGATCATCAACGACGATCCGAACTGCCGCTACCCGATCCTCGGTGCCTATTATCAGCCGCGCGGCGGCACGGGCCGCCATGACGCGGTGGCCTGGGGCTATGCCCGCGGTGCCGACTCGATGGGCGTCGACATCATCCAGAACTGCGAGGTCACCGGCATCCAGCGCGAGGGCGGCAAGGTCGTCGGCCTCGAAACCACCAAGGGCGTGATCAAGACCAAGAAGATCGGCGTCGTCACTGCCGGCAACGTCTCGACCGTCATGGACATGGCGGGCGTGCGCATGCCGATCGAGAGCCAGTGCCTGCAGGCGCTGGTGTCGGAGCCCATCAAGCCGGTCATCGACTGCGTGGTCATGGCCAACACGGTGCACGGCTACATGAGCCAGTCCGACAAGGGTGAGCTCGTCATCGGCGGCGGCACCGACCCCTACAACAACTATTCGCAGCGCGGCTCCTTCCCCGCCCTCGAGCACACGGTGGCCGCACTGGTCGAAACCTTCCCGATCATCTCGCGCCTTCGCATGCTCCGCATGTGGGGCGGCATCGTCGACATGACGGGCGACCGTTCGCCCATCATCTCCAAGACGCCGGTCGACGGGCTCTACGTCAACTGCGGCTGGGGCACCGGCGGCTTCAAGGCCATCCCCGGTTCGGGCTGGGTCTTCGCCGACACCATCGCCAATGACCGGCCCCACCCTATCGCCGAGCCCTTCGGCCTCAACCGCTTCCAGGAAGGCCGCCTGATCGACGAATCCGTCGCCGCCGCGGTCGCCCACTAGGAGTAAGCCCGATGCTAGTCGTCAAATGCCCCGTCTGCGGCGCCGAAGGTGACGAGACGGATTTCCACGCCGGCGGCCAGGCGCATATCCGCCGCCCCGCCACCTATGATCCGGCACATGTGACCGATGAAGAGCAGCGCAACTATCTCTTCATTCGCATCAACCCCAAGGGCCTGCATTTCGAGCGCTGGCGCTGCGACCGCGGCTGCGGCAAGTGGTTCCACGCCGCGCGCGACACGGTGACCATGGAGTTCAAGGCCTTCTACGGCATCACCGAACTGCCGCCGATGGACGTCATCGCCCAGGCCAAGGGCCAGTGGGCAGAGTATTTCGCCAAGCGCCTCGAAGCGGAGAAGAAGGCATGAGCAAGCCATATCGTCTGAGCTCCGGCGGCCGCTTCGTCGACCGCGCGAAGAAAGTCTCCTTCACCTTCGACGGCAAGACCGTCACCGGTTTCCAGGGCGACACCGTCGCCTCGGCCGTGCTGGCGTCCGGCCAGCGCGTCTTCGGCCGCAGCTTCAAGTATCACCGCCCGCGCGGCGTGATCGGCCTTGGCTCGGAGGAAATGAACGCGCTCATCGGCGTGGGCCTCGGCGCGCGCCATGAGCCGAACCTGCGTGCGACGCAGATCGAGATCTTCAACGGCATGGCCGCCGTCTCGCAGAACCGTTGGCCGTCGCTGAACTGGGACGTGGGTGCGATCAACAACACCTTCTCGCGCCTCATTCCCGGCGGCTTCTATTACAAGACGCTGATGTGGCCGCAGTCGTTCTGGAAGCACGTCTACGAGCCCTTCATCCGCCGCGCGGCGGGCTTGGGGAAAGCGCCGGAAGGCCGCGACCCCGACACCTATGAGCAGATCCACGTCCATTGCGACGTGCTCGTCATCGGCGGCGGCGTCGCCGGCCTTGCTGCTGCCGAAGCAGCAGCGGCCAATGGCGCCAAGGTCATCCTCGCCGACGAGAACCCGCATCTCGGCGGCCTCGCCGACATCTCCGGCGGCACCATCGACGGTCAGGCACTCACCGACTGGACGGCAGGCAAGGCGGCCGCGCTCTACGCCGCCGAAAACGTGCATGTTCTGAACCGCACCACCGTGGTCGGTCACTGGCACCACAACTTCGTCATGCTGTTCGAGCGCGTGGCGGACCATGACCCCGCCCTGCTGTCGCAGGGCGTGCCGCGCCACCGTCTCTGGAAGGTGCGCGCGCATCAGGTGATCCTCGCCACGGGCTCGATCGAGCGCCCGGTGGCCTTCGCCAACAACGACCGCCCGGGCGTCATGCTCGCGTCCGCCGCACGTGGCATGGTGGAACGTTACGGCGTTGCGCCGGGCTCCAACGGCGTGGTCTTCACCAACAACGACGATGCCTACCAGACGGCCATCGTGCTGAAGGATGCTGGCGTGGGCGTCCGCGTCGTCGACAGCCGTGCACGTGCCGAAGGGCCGCTGCCCAGCAAGGCGCGCGAGATGGGCATCCCGGTCGACGTGGGTTCCGTCATCTCCGCCGTCAACACCACCTGGGGCGGCCTCAACATCACTGACGTCAAGATCGCCTCCTACCGCAAGGGCCAGGGCCGGGTGATCAAGGAGTCGAAGGCCGAGGCCGATTTCGTCGCCATGTCCGGCGGCTGGAACCCGGCCTTGCACCTGTGGTGCCACAATGGCGGCAAGATCCACTTCGACGACAAGCTGCAGGCCTTCCGCCCGAAGGAGCACCACGACAAGATCGTGGCCATCGGTGCGGCGAACGGCACCTTCGGCCTGTCGCAGATCATCGCCGAGGCCTATCACGCGGGTTCGAAGCTGGCAGGCTCCGGCAACGTGCACCCCGTGCCGAACGCCGTGCAGGCCGACGAGCGCCCGCTGGAGCCGATCTGGTTCGCGCCCGCCACCGGCAAGTACAATGAAGGCAACAAGCACTTCATCGACTACCAGAACGACGTGACGGCGGCCGACCTCGAGCTCGCCCAGCGCGAAGGCTATG
>CAYYTH010000047.1:0-7630 GCA_964474665.1 uncultured Aestuariivirga sp. | reverse complement strand
CAAGGACGTGAAGCTGGCACAGAAGGAGAATTTCACGAGCGTCGAGCATCTGAAGCGCTACACCACCTTCGGCATGGCCACCGACCAGGGCAAGACGTCGAACATCAACGGCCTCGGTGTCATCGCCGAAGCCAGCGGCAAGACGATCCCGGAAGTGGGCATCACCACCTTCCGCCCGCCCTATACGCCCTTCTCCTTCGGCTCGGTCGCGGGCGTGCTCACCAAGGACCTGTTCCTGCCCATCCGCCGCACCGCCATCTACCAGTGGCATGTGGACCATGGCGCCGTGTTCGAGCCCGTGGGCCAGTGGCGCCGCGCCTACACCTATCCGAAGAACGGCGAGACCAACCACCAGTCCATCGACCGCGAGATCCTCGCCGTGCGCAACAAGGTGGGCCTGCTCGACGCTTCGACGCTCGGCAAGATCGAGATCAAGGGCCCGGATGCGGCCGAATTCCTCGACCGCATGTACACCAACATGTTCTCGACGCTCAAAATCGGAAAGTGCCGCTACGGCCTGATGATGAACGAGCTGGGCTTCCTCACCGATGACGGCGTCACCGTGCGCCTGAGCGACGACCACTTCCTCATGCACACCACCTCGGGCGGCGCGGACCGTATCTCCGCCTGGCTGGAAGAGTGGCTGCAGACGGAATGGACGCAGTACAAGGTCTTCGTCACCAACGTAACGGAGAACTGGTCGCAGTTCGCCATCGCCGGCCCCCGCGCGCGCGATGTGCTGAAGAAGCTCGATCCGAGCTTCGACCTGTCGAACGAGGCGCTGCCGCACATGTCCTTCGTCGAGGGCAAGCTCGGCCCCTACCCGGTGCGCGTCTACCGCATCTCCTTCTCGGGTGAGCTCTCCTACGAAGTCGCGACACCTGCCAATTACGGCCTCGGCCTGTGGAAGGCCATCGTCGCGGCGGGCCAGGAGTTCGGCCTCGAGCCCTATGGCACCGAAGCACTGCACGTGCTGCGCGCCGAGAAGGGCTACATCGTGGTGGGCGACGAAACCGACGGCACCACGACGCCGATCGACGTCGGCCTCGACGGTCTCGTCTCCAAGAAGAAGGCGGATTTCCTCGGCAAGCGCTCGCTCGAGCAGTCCTACCTCAAAGGCCCGAACCGCAAGCAGCTCGTCGGCCTCCTCACCGAGGACCCGAACGATGTACTGCCCGACGGCGCCTATGCCGTCAGGCAGGTCAAGGACAAGCCCCCGATGGAGATGATCGGCCAGGTCACCTCCTCCTACCGCTCGCCGACACTCGGCCGCTCCATCGCCATGGCGCTGATCGAGAACGGGCGCAATCGCATGGGCGAGACCATCTCCTTCCCGCTTCCGGGCGGCAAGGTGGTGCGCGCCAAGATCACCGACACCGTCTTCTATGACAAGGAAGGGGCCAAGCTGAATGTCTGAGCTCTCTTATCAATCGCCGCTCGCCGGCGTGACCGCTCCCTCGGGCCTCTCGATCTCCATCCGCGAGCTCACCGAGCGCGGCATGATCGACCTGCGCGGCCTCACCACGGACCAGGCCTTCATGGCCGCGGTCAAGGGCGTGCTCGGCTTCGATCTGCCCACCAGGCCCCGCACCTCTGCCTCCTGGGGCGACGTCAAGGTGCTGTGGCTGTCCACCGACCAGTGGCTCATCCTCAGCTCGCGCACCCACGCGCATGAGCTGCTGGCGCAGCTGCGCGGTGCGCTTCAGGGCATCCACTCGCTGGTGGTCGACGTCTCCGACATGCGCGCGGTGATCCGGCTGGAAGGCGAAGGCTGCCGCGAAGTGATCATGAAGGGCACCTCGCTCGACCTGCTCGACCCGGAATATGTGCAGGGCTGCTGCCGCCGCATGCGCTACGCCGAGATCGCAGCACTGCTCGACGTGGTGGAAGACAATGTCTTCGACATCTACGTCTTCCGCTCCTACGCGCACTACACCTGGAACTTCCTCTGCGCCACCGCCAAGGCGCCGGCGAAGCTGAAGCTCTTCGGCAAACAGGACGTGCCGGCGTAAGCCGAAGGATCACGCACGATGACAATGGCCGGGCAAGTCCCGGCCATTTTTCGTTTGGGTCGGACAGCATCCCATTAGACCGTCACCCCGGCGAAGGCCGGGGTCCAGCTTCCTGTGTAACTCAAGAGTAATGCCCGGTACGAGCCCGGGCATGATGACTTTCGGTCGTGTGAGGTGCGCCCCTTACTTCACCGTCGCCATCCAGTCGAACAGCTTGTCGAAGCCGCCGAACGGATAAAGATGCGGGCCGGCGATGCCGAGTTCCGGCTGGCCGTAATGCACCTGGGCGAGGCCGGCGACGAAATCGTCCGGCGTGTTCACGGTGAGCAGCTTGGTGATGTTCAGCGCCTGCTTGCGGATGAAGCGGGCGGAGTTGCCCACCCCGCACATGGCGGCATATTTCACCAGCGTCTTGATGGTGGCGGGACCGGGAATGCCGACATAGATCGGCAGGTCGATGCCCTCGGCGCGCAGGCCCCTGGCCCATTCGGCCACCGGGCCGGCTTCGAACAGGAACTGCGTGGCGATGAAGCCATCGAGGCCATTGGCCTTGAGATAGGCCTGCTTTTCCTTCAGCGCCTTCAGCAGCACCGCCTCGCCATGGACCTTGGTGATGTCCGGGTTGCCCTCGGGGTGGCCGGCGATGCCGATGGTCTTGACGCCATTGGCCTGGAACACGCCGGTGTTGAGCAGCTGGATCGCCGCGTCATACTGGCCGATGGGCTCCGGAGCACCCCCGCCCAGCACCAGCATCGTGTCCGAACCCGCCTCGGCCAGGGCCTTGATCCGGGCGCGGAGGTCGGCCTCGTCCTTGACGAAGCGGGCCGGCACATGCGGCACAGGCTGGAAGCCCGCTGCCTTGAGCTGCTTCACCGCCTCGATCTGGGCGGCAAGGTCGCCCGCGTCGATGAGCGCCACGAAGACGCGGCAGCCAGGCACCAGCTTCTCCTTCAGCAGGGGCAGCTTCTCCACCTGCTTCGGCGTGATCTCGATCGAGGAGAGGCGCAGGAAGGAGGCGGTGGACGATCCGGCATTGGTGATCGGGGCATTCATGGCAAGACGGGCTCCGTTGAGTTGGCCGGAGATTGCGCCAGCCGAAACCACCCCGCCCGGATGTTTGCGACCCCGGCATTACGAATGCGACCGTGCGAAAAGCTGTGTGTCGTTTTCAACCTGCGGCATGACGCTGGTGGACAATGCTAAAAACTTGCGCAAAAAGGGGTGAAACAGGAGTTTCCGCCAGCATGTTCGGCGATCCCCCCAAGCAACTGCCCCAGCACATGGCCGTGGTCGTGGTGCCGGAATTCACCATGATGCCGGTGACATCGGCCATCGAACCGCTGCGGCTCGCCAACCGCATGTCGGAAAAAACCCTCTACAAGTGGACCATGCACTCGCTGGACGGGCAGCCGGTCGCCGCCTCCAACGGCATTCTCGCCATGGTGGACGGTGATCTCTCGGCCATCCCGGAGGATGCCACGATCATCGTCTGTGCCGGGCTCAACGTGCAGCGCCACACCGACAAGCGCCTCGTCGCCTGGCTGCGCAAGGTGGCGCGCAAGGGCGTGAGCATCGGGGCTGTCTGCACCGGCGCCCATATCCTGGCCGAAGCCGGCCTGCTCGACGGCTATAAATGCACCATCCACTGGGAGAACATGCCGGGCTTCACCGAGGCCTTCCCGGAGCTCGACGCCACCGGCGGGTTGTTCGAGATCGATCGTGACCGCTTCACCTCTGCTGGCGGCACCACGGCGCTCGATATGATGCTGACGCTGATCGCCAGCCAGCACGGGCCGGAGCTGGCCTCCGCCGTGGCCGAGGGCATCCTGCATTCGCCGATCCGCCACCATTCCGAACACCAGCGCATGTCGCTCCCTGCCCGCATTGGTGCGCGGCACCCCAAGCTCGTGGGCATCATCGAGGAGATGGAGCAGAACCTCGAGGAGCCGCTGTCGCCCTCGATCCTTGCCAAGCAGGCAGGTCTGTCGACGCGCCAGCTCGAGCGGCTGTTCCGCCGCTATCTGGACCGCAGCCCGAAGCGTTATTACCTCGAGCTCCGCCTCAAGAAGGCACGCTCGCTGCTGCTGCAGACCGACATGTCGGTGATCAACGTGGCGCTGGCCTGCGGCTTCTCCTCGCCGTCACACTTCTCAAAGTGCTACCGCGCCTTTTACGGCCGCACCCCCTATCGCGAGCGCGGCATTCCCGTCATCGAGGGGGCCGAGGCCGTCTGAAACGAATGAAGGGCGGACCAGAACTGGCCCGCCCTTCAGCTGTGCGTTCGCGACCGGGGGGATCTGACGAACGACACGTCTGAAGCTTCAATTGAAACGATTACATTGATTCAGCCTGAAGTGGAACATGGCGCAGGTTGTATCGCCATGCGTGCAGGACATAGAGGACCGGACAGGCGCGAGTGACGGCACCAGTTCGGCCCTAAGCCTCAGATATTGAAAGGCTTTTCAAAAAGCCGCGGGAAGCGTCAAAACCGCCCTCAGGCCGCCGGTTGCAGCGTCTTCCAGCGCGACGCCACCATTGTACATGCCTGCCGTCTCCCGCACGATGGAGAGGCCGAGGCCGGAGCCGGGCTTGCTCTCGTCCAGCCGCTGGCCGCGCTGCAGTGCCTGGGCGCGCTTGTCGGGTGCCAGCCCCGGCCCGTCATCATCGACAATGATGGCCAGCAGGCTGCGGCCTGCCACCGCGCCCTGCGGCCGCGCCACCACGGCCACCCGTCCGGCGGCCCACTTGCAGGCATTGTCCATGAGGTTGCCCACCATCTCCTCGAGGTCCTGGCGTTCGCCTCGGAACTTCAGTCCCTCCGGGCAGTCGACCGTCACGGCGACGCCCTTGTCACGGTTGATCCGCTCCAGCGTGCGGGCCAGCGCCTCGAGCACCGGCCTCACCTCGGTGACCGCGCCCAGCCCCTGCGCCCTCGCGGCGCGGCGGGCCCGGTCGAGATAGAGGTTCACCTGGTCGCGCATCTGCCCGGCCTGCTCGGTGACCTTGGCGGCGAGCGGTGTTGCCTGCCCCGCCGCCTCGTTGGTGAGCACGCTGAGCGGCGTCTTCAGCGCATGGGCGAGGTTTCCCACCTGGGTGCGCGCCCGCTCCACGATCTCGGCGTTGGACTGGATGAGCAGGTTCAGTTCCTCCGCCACGGGGCGGATCTCGGCGGGGTATTCGCCCTTCAACTCGCTCGCCTCGCCCTGGCGGATGGCCAGCAGGTTCGCCTGCATCGCCCGCAGCGGCCGAAGCCCGAAGCGCACCTGCACAAAGACGGCGAGCGCGAGGCCAAGCGCGAGCACTGCGAGGCTCGCGACCAGCGCGCGGTTGAAGCTCCGCACCTCGGACGACAGTTCATCGTAATTGCCCGCCACCAGAACGGAATATTTCCGCGTACTGCCCGGCAGCGTGAACACCTGTTCGATCGCCCGCAGCCGCACCCCCTGCGCGTCCGTCACGTAGAAGGACGTGATGCCATTCGCCGCCTCGGCATCCGCCGGCACCGCAATGCGCTGTTCGAGCAGCGAGGCGGAGGCGAGGTCCTTCGCGCCCTCCGCCCTGTCCAGCGGCACCACCTGCCAGTACCAACCCGACAGCGGCAGCCCGAAGCGCGGGTCGACGATGGCGCTGGACAGCCGCGGCGCGCCGTCTGACGTGACTTCGACATTGGCCAGAAGCCCGTCGAGAACAGAGCGCAGGCGTTGGTCTAAATTGCGTTCGAGTGCGGCCGTGAACAGGCTTGTGAGCAGCAGGCCGGTGGCCGCCAGCAGCACGACGCTCACGACAAGGGATGAGAGGATGAGCCGGCCCGAGAGCGAGCTAGGCCGCATTGTCCGGCTCGGTGACGGTGTAGCCCATGCCGCGGATGGTGTGCAGCACGTCGACGCCCAGCTTCTTGCGAAGCCGCCCGACGAAAACCTCGACGGTGTTGGAATCGCGGTCGAAGTCCTGGTCGTAGAGATGCTCGACCAACTCGTTGCGCGAGACCACCTTGCCCTTATGGTGCATCAGGTAGGACAGCAGCCGGAACTCCAGCGAGGTGAGCTTCACCGGCATGCCATCGACGCTCACCTTGGCACTCTTGGTGTCGAGCACGACGGGCCCCACCGAAATCTCGCTCGAGGCATGGCCCGCGGCGCGGCGCAGCAGTGCCCGGATGCGGGCCAGAACCTCCTCCATGTGGAAGGGCTTGGCGACATAGTCATCCGCACCCGCGTCGAAGCCCGCCACCTTGTCGGACCAGCGGTCGCGCGCGGTGAGGATCAGCACCGGCATCTTGCGACCCGCACGCCGCCACTTCTCCAGCACGCTCACGCCGTCGATGATGGGAAGGCCTAAATCCAGCACCACCGCGTCATAGGGCTCGGTGTCGCCGAGGAAGTGCCCCTCCTCGCCGTCTTTCGCGGCATCCACCGCATAGCCCGCATCGGTCAGCGCCGCGGTCAGCTGGCGGCGGAGGTCCGGATCATCCTCGACGACGAGAAGGCGCATGGCTGTTTCCTATTGTGAGACCTGCCCGGTGGCGGCATCGACCAGCACCTGGACCACCGTGCCGCCCTGCTTCAGCTTCACCACATAAGTGTCGCCCTTCAGCTTCACGCCCAGCGGCTCGGCGCCAGGCACCGCCTGCAGCGCCAGTTTCACGGCCTGCGACGGCGCCACCTGCTGGGCCTCCGCCGGCACGGCCCAAAGGGCGGCGGCAAGCAGGGCTCCCGCAATGGTCAGTGGCTTGCGCATGGCTGTATCAGTCTTCATGGGCCTCGTCCTATCCCTTCCTATCTGAACCGCGGATGAATGGAAATCCCGCGGGCCTGCGGGCCTTGGCCGTGCCGGCCACCTTCTCCAGCGAGCGCCCGCCGATGTAGCCGCCCGCGCCGACGGTCAGAACCGCCGCATCATCGACCGCGCCTTCGCGGTGGCGAACGTCCACCCCTCGCCCCGGCTCGAGACCAACTCGATCATGAACCTGCTGGCCTCGGTCAAGTCGATGGGCCTCTCCTCCATCATGCCGGACTATTTCATCCATGTGCTGGGAAAGCTCGAGGGGGTGAAGGCGATCCCCCTCACCCACCCGAGGGTGGCGCACAAGGTGGGCCTCGTCGGCCTGCCGCGCGAGCCGCTCTCGCCGCTCGTCGCCGGCCTCTTCTCTGCGGCGAAAGCACTCAAGTCCTGAGCGGCCTCACGGCCCCCCACCCCTGCCCCTCCCCACGAAGGGGAGGAGAAACCGAGTACTGACGCGCCCCACCTGGTTCCCCTCCCCCCTGTGGGGAGGGGCAGGGGTGGGGGTCGATCCGCTTGATCTCCGTCAAGGCCGCCAGCCATTGCGCGGGCCAAGGTGCACGCGACAGGAGCAGCGATGATGAAATATTCCCCCGACGGCACCCACGCCCACTGCGCAACCCATGATTGCTACGTTTCCCTGAACCAGACCGAGGGCCACTGCCGGGACGACCACCGCTGCGGTGACGAAGCCTGCCCGCTGGAAAAACAGCTGGGCCGCCCCCGCTTCGGCCGCGCGCTGGACATGATGGCGGCGGGGATCACCCAGGTGGTCGGCAAGA
Organism: uncultured Aestuariivirga sp.; assembly: GCA_964474665.1. Classification (GTDB taxonomy): domain Bacteria; phylum Pseudomonadota; class Alphaproteobacteria; order Rhizobiales; family Aestuariivirgaceae; genus Aestuariivirga. Next base: position 57 of record CAYYTH010000047.1, on the reverse strand, counting down.
TCGGCGGCTGAACGACCCCCACCCCTACCCCTCCCCACAAGGGGGAGGGAAGCCAAG
>CAYYTH010000046.1:0-27269 GCA_964474665.1 uncultured Aestuariivirga sp. | reverse complement strand
CTCCCCCTTGTGGGGAGGGATCAAGGGTGGGGGTACCGCGAGTCCCCTGTCAGAGCCTGAGTGCGGGGAGCGACCCCCACCCCTGCCCCTCCCCACAAGGGGGAGGGAGGATCCGGGATATTCTACTTCGCGTCCCTCAGCATGATCTCCGCACCCTTCCATCCCACCATCATGGCGGGAGCGTTGGTGTTGCCGGCAATCAGATTGGGGAACACCGAGGCATCGCAGACGCGCAGGCCCTCGACGCCGTGGACGCGGAGCCGCGTGTCGACGACCGAGTCCGCCGCGTCAGGCCCCATGCGGCAGGTGCAGGAGTGGTGGTAGACGGTGCCGCTGCGCTGCTTGAAGTCGTGGATCATGGCCTCGTCGGTCTTCACCTCGGGGCCGGGGCGAAGCTCTTCGGCCATCAGGCCCTTCAGCGGCTCGTGCGAGGCGATGGTGCGCAGGAACTTCACCGCCGCCAGCATCTCCTCCACGTCAGAGTTGGTCGAATAGGCGTTGAAGGAGATCTTGGGATGCGCCAGCGGGTCGGGCGACTTGATCATCACCTCGCCGGTACTGGTCGGGCGGCAGTTTGAAAGACCCAGCGACAGGCCAGAGAATGGGTCGGGGTTGAGGATGGGCCGCTCGTTGGCCTTCGGGATGAGTGTCGAGAAGGCCTGCATGTAGAGCTGCATGTTGGGCCTGGTCATCTCCGGGTGCGTGCGGAAGAAGCCGCCGCCCTGGTTGATGGAGAGCGACAGCGGGCCCTTGCGGGTCAGCACATATTGCAGCCCGGCCTTGAGCTTGCCCCACCACGGGCGGAGCTCGTCGTTCAGCGTCGGCACGTTCATGCGCCAGGTGTAGTTGATGCCGTGGTGGTCCTGCATGCGCGCGCCCACATTGGCGTTGTCGCGCAGGACCGGAATGCCCAGCGACTGCAGCAGCGCGCCCGGCCCGATGCCTGAGAGCTGAAGAAGCTGCGGCGAGTTGATGGCGCCACCGGCAAGGATGATCTCGCGGCCCTTGGCCTCAAGCTTCATGCCGCGCTGGACGTAAGCCACGCCCACCGCGCGGTTGCCTTCGAAAAGGATCCTGGTTGCCTGCGCATGGGTCTCGACCACGAGGTTCTTGCGCTTCATCGCAGGGCGCAGGAAGGCGCGCGCGGCCGAGTTGCGAATGCCGCCCTTGATGGTGAACTGGTAGAGGCCGACGCCTTCTTGGTTCTCACCGTTGAAGTCCGGCGTGAACGGCAGGCCCGCCTTCTCGGCCGCCGCGAGATAGGGCTTGCACAGCGGATGCGCCTGGTCGCCGAGGTCTGTGATGGTCAGCGGACCGCCGCGCCCGCGATAGGCCGGGTCGCCCTCGGCATAGTTCTCCATCGCCTTGTAGGCGGGCAGCACCTCGTCCCAGCCCCAGCCAATGTTGCCGGCCGTACGCCAATCCTCGTAATCCTGCCGGTGCCCGCGGATATAGACCATGGCGTTGATCGAGGACGAGCCGCCCAGCAGCTTGCCGCGCGGGTAGAAATCGCTCTGCCCGTTGAGCCCGGGGTCGGGCTCGGCCCGGTACATCCAGTTGACCGACTTGTCGTAGAAGGTCTTGCCGTAGCCCAGCGGCATCTGCACGAAGAAGCGCAGGTCGCTTCCGCCGGCTTCCAGCAGCAGCACGCGGTGCTTGCCGCTGGCGGTGAGCCGGTCGGCCAGCACGCAGCCGGCCGAGCCGGCGCCCACGATGATGTAGTCGAATATCTCTGGCACGATGCACCGCCACTGGTGAGGGTTTGGCTGCTTTTGCTCCCGTTCGGGCAATCAAAACAAGTGTTTCCGCTTCACGTCCGGTTAGAAATTTTCATCGTGTCATGCCCCGGCGACCTGCTAGAAGCGGGTCATTTCGGGAGGGTGTTACGCATGAAAGTCAAGGACCTCAAAGTCTTCATCGTCGGCAATCCGCCGCCCTCCTGGGGCGGGCGCTATTTCATCTTCGTGAAGCTGACGACCGACAATGGCATCACCGGCATCGGCGAATGCTATTGCGACACCTTCGGCCCCAAGGCCATGACGGCGATGATCGAGGACACCTTCTACCGCTACGTGGAAGGCATGGACCCGTTCCACCTCGAATCGATGTGGCGCAAGGTCTATGGCTCCGGCTTCTCGATGCGCCCCGACATTTCGCTGATGGGCGTTCTCTCCGGCCTCGAGATCGCGCTGTGGGACATCAAGGGCAAGGCGCTCAACAAGCCGGTCTATGAACTCCTCGGCGGCCGCGTGCACGAGAAGCTACGCTCCTACACCTACATCTACCCCGATCCGGCCAAGGGTCAGGATTCGACCATCTTCTGGAACGCCGAGCAGTCAGCAGAACGCGCGGCCTATTACGCGAGCCGCGGCTTCACCGGCATCAAGTTCGATCCGGCAGCACCCTATTCCGCCTTCGACCCGCGCCAGCCCTCACTCGAGTCGATCGAGCTCTGCGTGAAGTTCTGCAAGCTGATCCGCGAGGCAGTGGGCACCAAGGCCGACCTGCTCTTCGGCACGCATGGCCAGTTCACCGCGTCCGGCGCCATCCGCTTCGCCAAGAAGATCGAGCCCTATGATCCCCTGTGGTTCGAGGAGCCGACGCCGCCGGACAAGCCGGAAGAGATGGCGCTTGTGGCGCGCGGCACTTCGATCCCCATCGCCACGGGCGAGCGGCTGACCACCAAATACGAATTCGGCCGCGTGCTGGAGAACCGCGCGGCGTCCATCCTGCAGATGGCGCTGGGCCGCGTCGGTGGCCTCATGGAGGCCAAGAAGATCGCGGGCATGGCAGAGACCTTCTATGCCCAGATCGCACCCCACCTCTACGCGGGCCCGGTCGAGGGTGCGGCGAACGTGCATTACGCCGCCTCGCTGCCCAACTTCCTGATCCTCGAGTCGATCGAGGAGTGGGGCGGCTTCCACGCTGAGGTGCTGAAGAAGCCCATCCTCTGGCAGGACGGCTACGTGATCCCGCCGACCGAACCCGGCCTCGGGATCGAGTTGAACGAAGAGGTGTGCGAGGCGCACCCCTATACCGGCACGAACCTCCACCTCGAAATGACCAATCGTCCCCTTCGCAAGGAAGAATAGAAAGATGCGTTACGGCTATATCGGACTCGGCAATCTCGGCGGCCACCTGGCGCATTCGCTGGTGAAGAAGGGCTATGACGTCACGGTCTATGACCTCGACCCCAAGCTCGCCGAGCGCCACCTGAAGGATGGTGCGAAGTGGGCGGCCTCGCCCGCCGAGCTCGCCTCGAAGGTGGACGTGGTCTTCACCTGCCTGCCCTCGCCCGTGGTGTCGGAAAAGGTGCTCACCGAAATCCTCACCACGCTGAAGCCGGGCTCGGTGTGGATCGAGAACTCGACGAACGGCCGCGACGAGATGATCCGTCTCGCCGCGATGGCGGAAGCCAAGGGCATCAAGGTGCTGGAAGCCCCGGTGACCGGCGGCGTGCACCTGGCGGCCCGCGGCGAGATCACCGTGCTGGTGGGCGGCGACAAGGCGCTCTTCGAAGAGTTCCGCCCCGCACTCGAGACCATCGGCAAGAAGATCTTCCACATGGGCCCCATCGGCTCAGCGGCGATCATCAAGGTCATCACCAACATGCTGGCCTTCATCCACCTCGTGGCCGATGCCGAGGCCCTGATGCTGGCCAAGCGCGGCGGGTTGGACCTCGCGCAGGCCTGGCACGCGATCACCGCCTCATCGGGCTCGAGCTTCGTGCATGAGACGGAAGGCCAGCTGATCCTCAACGGCAGCTACGACATCGCCTTCACCATGGACCTGGCCTTGAAGGACCTGGGCTTCGCCATGAACTTCGGCAAGGAATTCGGCGTGCCGCTGGACCTCGCCTCGATGACGCAGCAGACCTTCATGAAGGGCAAGGCGGCCTATGGCGGCGCTGCCCAGTCCACCCAGATCGCCAAGCTGCTGGAGGACGTGCTCGACACCGACCTGCGCGCCCCCGGCTTCCCGGCGCGCCTGGAGTAGTCGCACGCGGTTCAGGGTCCGTCGGCGACGGAGACCGCGCGGATCCTGCAACCGGCGGGACGCTTGCGACGGGTGGGCCGTCACCCAAGCGAGGCACAAGAATGGCCCCGGAGGCATCAGCCTCACGGGGCCTTGTTGCGCATGCTGCGCGCGACCCTTTCTCTCGGGTTTCAATGCCGCAGTGAAGCGGCCACAATTTCAGCGATGTATGGAGCTGCGCCGGGCCTGTTTCGCAAGCAGGGCGTGCTCAGACGATATGGTTCTGCGTCGGGGGCATCAGTGTTCGAGACCTCTCGCGTTCTGACGTGGGTGATGGTGATCTCGAAGTCCGCCGCCGTCAAATCACGCTTTGGGACAGAGCGGCTCACCTAATTCACGTTCTTTTCATACGTAAGATTACGCATTACACTGACGTAATGTTTTCGAGTCGTGCAGCCTCTTCCTCGTGACCTCCCGTGCGTACGAACTGGGGCGGACCTTGTGAAAGGACCGCCCCTTTTTCGTCAGCAATCGCCGGGACCTCAGTCCTCGGAGATCATCCGGTGGATGATGGCGCCGAGCACGCCGCCCACGATCGGGGCCAGCCAGAAGATCCAGAGCTGCTGCAGGGCCCAGGGCTCGGCGAAGAGAGCGGCCGCGGTGGAGCGCGCCGGGTTCACCGAGGTGTTGGACACCGGGATCGACACCAGGTGGATCAGCGTCAGGCACAGGCCGATGGCCAGCGGCGCGAAGCTGGCAGGCGCATTCTTGTGCGTGGTGCCGAGGATGACGACGAGGAACATGGCCGTCATCACGATTTCGCAGGCGATGACGGAGGACAGCGCATAGCCGCCCGGCGAATGCTCGCCGAAGCCGTTGGAGGCAAAGCCGCCCGCCACGAAGCCCATCTTGCCGGAGGCGATGAGGTAGAGGATCGCCGCGCCGGCGATGCCGCCAACGACCTGGCTGATGACGTAGCCGGGCACGTTGCCCCAGGGCATGCGCCCGGCGGCAGCCATGCCGACTGACACGGCCGGGTTGAAATGCGCGCCTGAAACATGACCCACGGCATAGGCCATGGTCAGCACGGTCAGGCCGAAGGCCAGCGCCACGCCGGCGAAGCCGATGCCCAGTTCCGGAAAGGCGGCAGCCAGCACGGCCGAGCCGCAGCCGCCGAAGACCAGCCAGAAGGTGCCGAAGAATTCGGCGAAGTACTTCTTCATGAGATATCCCCCAATTAACAAACGGGCCTCACACGATGCGAATCGGCAGGCCCCGACCGGGATAGGCCCCGGCACAGGCAGAGATTGTCCGTTGGGGCGCAATTCTGCAAGCCCGCGGAAACGCCAAACCCGCGGATGAATTGACTTTCCCCACCGGAATCCCTATGTGCGGGCCTGATTGAAGCGCCCGGGCCTTTTTGGCGCACCCGCCCGCCAGCGCATTTCCCTGATGAAACCAAAGTCGCCAGAACGGTCTTTCACGACACATGCATTTCTCCGAGCTCGGACTGAGCCCCAGAACCCTCGAGGCGATCACCGCCGCGGGTTACACGACCCCCACCCCCATCCAGGCGGAAGCCATCCCCCCCGCCCTCCAGCGCCGCGACGTCATGGGCCTCGCCCAGACGGGCTCCGGCAAGACGGCGGCCTTCGTGCTGCCCATGCTGTCGCTGCTCGAAAAGGGCCGCGCCCGCGCCCGCATGCCGCGGACGCTGATCCTCGAGCCCACGCGTGAACTCGCCGACCAGGTGCGCGAGGCCTTCGAGACGCTGGGCCAGAAGCACAATCTCTCGGTCGCCCTTCTCATCGGCGGCGTGGCCTTCGAGCCGCAGGCGCTGAAGATCGACCGCGGTGCGGACGTGGTCATCGCCACGCCGGGCCGCCTGCTCGATCATTTCGAGCGCGGCAAGCTTCTCCTCACCGGCATCGACATGCTGGTGATCGACGAGGCCGACCGCATGCTCGACATGGGCTTCATCCCGGACATCGAGCGCATCTGCAAGCTTCTCCCCTTCACCCGCCAGACGCTGTTCTTCTCGGCCACCATGCCGCCGGAGATCCAGCGCCTCACCACCCAGTTCCTGCACAATCCGGTCCGCGTCGAAGTCTCGCGTCCGTCGTCGACGGCGGAGACCATCACACAGATGCTGGTCAAGGCCCCGCATGACCTGAAGGGCAAGCGCGAGGCGCTGCGGCAATTGCTCCGTACACAGACCAACGTCAAGAACGGCATCATCTTCGCCAACCGCAAGACGACGGTGGCGCTGCTGGAGAAGTCGCTCTCGGTGCATGGCTTCAACGTCGGTGCGCTGCATGGCGACATGGACCAGTCGGCCCGCCTCAAGACTCTGCAGGGCTTCCGCAACAACGAGATCACCTATCTGATCGCGTCTGACGTCGCCGCCCGCGGCCTCGACATTCCGGAAGTTTCCCACGTCTTCAACTTCGACGTCCCCACCCATGCGGAGGATTATGTCCACCGCATCGGCCGCACCGGGCGTGCCGGCCGCGAGGGCCATGCCTTCACCATGCTGACCAAGGAAGAGGCCAAGCAGTGGAAGGCCATCGAGCAGCTCATCAAGAAGGAGATCCCCTTCTTCGAGCTGAGCGCGGAGGCCGAAGCCGCCATCGAAACGCGCGCGGCCGAGCCTGACCGCTATGCCAACCGCGAGGGCCGCGAAGGCCGTGGTGGCGACCGCCGCGGCCGTGGCCGCGACCGCGACCGCCGCCCGCGCGAGATCAAGGACCACGGCGAACGCGCCGCGATGGAACCCGCCAAGCGCGTCGAGCGTCCCGAAGGCGAGGAACAGGCCGCGGCCCCGCGCGCCGAGCGCGCACCGCGCGAAGATCGCGCCGAACGCGCACCGCGCGAACGCCGCGAGCGTGGCGAGCGCAGCGACAAGCCCGCCGTGGCCAGCCCGGCACAGCCGCCGCGCGCCGACAAGCCCCGCCGCGAACGCGAGCCGCGCAACGACCGCCACCCCCAGCGCGACGTTTCGGACGCGCCGGACCACCGCAGCTTCACCGACCAGAACATGCCCGCCTTCCTGATGCGCAGCGTCAAGGCGCAGTAAGCTCTGCAGCGGATCGAACCAAAATGGCCGGGCCAACGCCCGGCCATTTGCTTTTGCGCCACCGCCCCTCGCCCTCGTGGGGAGGGATGGCGCAGCCCTTCACCTTGGCACGGTTGGACCGGGGCAGCCCTTTCGCCCTCGCCAAAGAAAAGGCCCGCCAGCGCGAGCGGCGCGTGACGGGCCTTGATCGGGATCGGCTGCCGCTCAGGCGGTCGTGATGCGCAGCTTCCGGTCACGCGCGCGCAGGACGTACCACACGATCATCACGCCCAGCGCCTTGCTCACGATCTCGGTGGCGAAGGCTGCAGGCGTCAGGTAGCCGGCGAGGTACTGGAAGGCCAGCGTGTCGAGCGGGATCGCGATCATCGAGGAGACGAGGATGCGCTGGGACAGCGGGCGGCGCAGGAAGGAATAGACGCCCCAGTCCGCCGTCTCCGAAAGGATGAAGGCGGTGATGGAGGCAATGGCGATGGCCGGATCCACCATGAACCAGGTGAGCACGCCGGCGACAGCCGTGAAGAAGAGGATGTAGTGGCCGACCTCGCGCTGGGCATAGTCGCGCAGCACGAAGATGAAGCCGACCACCACGTTGGCAAGATAGAGGTCGCCCATCGGCGTCGGCCACGGGGCAATCGCCGTGAACATCCAGTTCACGGCAACGATCGCGGCAACGTAGAGGGCGACCCACATGGGTTTCAGTCCTTAGCCGACGATCTCTTCCGGCTTGAACACCTGGGCGATCTCGATCTTGGCATTCTCGGGCGAGTCCGAGCCGTGAACCGAGTTGGCCTCGATCGACTCGGCGAATTCCTTGCGGATGGTGCCGGGCGCGGCATTGGCCGGGTTGGTGGCGCCCATCACTTCGCGGTACTTGGCGACGGCGTTCTCGCCTTCCAGAACCTGCACGACGACCGGGCCCGAGATCATGAAGGACACGAGGTCGTTGAAGAAGGGGCGCTCCTTGTGGACGGCATAGAAGGCCTCGGCATCGGCCTTGGCCCACTTGACGCGCTTCTGGCCGACGATGCGCAGACCGGCGCCCTCGATCTTGGCGTTGATGGCGCCCGTCAGGTTGCGGCGGGTCGCGTCCGGCTTGATGATCGAGAAGGTGCGTTCGATGGCCATGAAGTCCTCGTTGAGTGCTTGAATTTATGAAAGGGAACGGGCCGCCGTATAGCCGTGGCCCGGCCCATTGGCAAGCTCTGGCACTGCGGGGCCTGCTGCACCACCGGGCGCCCCGGCGGGGAGACGGGCTTCTGGCCCTGTTCCTGCTGCTGGCCGACGCTTTTGCGCCCGCCACCCGGCTCAGCCGCGGGCTGCAGCTCAACCTCCGGTGCCGGGGGCCTGCCCGCCGCGCTAGAGCCGGCCGGCCTCGATGATGCGCTTGAGGAAGGCGCGCGTGCGCTCCTGCTTCGGGTCGCCGAAGATCTGCGCCGGTGGCCCTTCCTCGTGCACCACACCCTCGGAGAGGAAGCACACCTTGGAGGCGACCTCGCGCGCAAAGCCCATTTCGTGGGTGGCGAGCAGCATGGTCATGCCCTGGCCTGCCAGATCGCGCACGATGTTGAGCACTTCGGAGACGAGCTCGGGGTCGAGCGCGGAGGTGATCTCGTCGAGCAGCATCACCTTCGGTTCCATCGCCAGGGCGCGCACGATGGCGACGCGCTGCTGCTGGCCGCCGGAGAGCCGGTCGGGATATTCCGCCGCCTTGGCCTCCAGCCCGATGCGCTTCAGCAGCGCCATGGCCTTGGCCTCGGCCTCCGCCCTGTCGGCCTTCAGAACCTTGAGGGGGGCCAGCGTCACATTCTCCAGCACGCTCATGTGCGGGAACAGGTTGAAGCTCTGGAACACGATGCCGACGTTGCGGCGCAGGTTGTTGACGTCGACGCCGGGGCCGGAGACGCGGTCGTTCATCAGCCGGATTTCACCGCCCTGGATCTTTTCCAGGCCGTTGATGCAGCGGAGCAGCGTGGACTTGCCGCAGCCCGAGGCGCCGATCAGGCAGACGACCTGGTGTTCGTCGACGGAGAGATTGACCCCGCGCAGCACCTTCACCGGGCCGAATTCCTTCTCCACGTTCCTGATCTCGAGGAAGGACATGGCTCAGCCCCCTGCCCGCATGCGGGCATTGTCGCGCTCGATCATCTTGTCGACGAAGCGGGCCTGCGGAATGGTGATGATGACGAAGAGAATGGCGACCACCGTCACGGCCGACAGGTTGAAGGCATTGGCGGCGATGATGCGGGACTGGTTGAAGGCGTCGATGACGCCCACCACCTGGACGAGCGCCGTGTCCTTCTGCAACCCGATGAAGTCGTTGAGCAGCGGGGCGATGATGCGGCGCACCGCCTGCGGCACGACCACGTAGCGCATGGTCTGCATGTAGGAGAGGCCGAGGGAGCGGGCGGCGGAGACCTGGCTCCAGTGGATCGACTCGATGCCGGCGCGGTAGACCTCGGCGACATAGGCGCCATAGGTGAGGGTGAGCGCCAGGATGCACCACCAGATGACCGGAATGCGCGTCAGCGAGCGCTGCTCCGCCACCGACATCGAGGACAGGTCCACGAACAGGCCCACGACGTGGGGCACGATCAGTTCCGGCAGGCCGGACGTGGGTATGCCGAAGCCGATGAGATAGAGCGTCACCACGGCCGGAAGACCACGGAAGATGTCGCAGTAGAGGATGGCGAGCGCGCGGATCGGCTGGCCGGCCTTGCCGGGCATCAGGCGGGCAAGCGCCACCACGAGGCCCCACACCAGCACGAGGATTTCCGCCACCACGAAGATGAAGATGTTGGTGAGGAAGAACTGCTTCGTCACCAGCCACCACTTCTCCTGCATCAAAGGCAGGTAGAAGAAGGTCTTGCCCACGGCCACGTCGTTCATCATCACGAAGACGGAGAAGCCGAGCGCGATCAGCGCGAAGGCGCCCCAGCCGAAGGTGACCCAGCCGTTCTCGCGGGCAGCGGCCGTCTGGATGCGGGCCTCGACGACGTCGCCCGCGGCGAGCGCCGTCGCCGCCTTGCGGGACTCCGCGAAGGAGCGGAGCGCGGGGATGAACAGCAGCGCCGTGGCGAGGATGACGATCCAGAAGATCGCATGCCAGATGCCGCTCATCGCACCCAGGTATTCCAGGGACGAGCGGATAAGCCCGGTGGCGCCATAGGCGGCGAGGGTGCACAGCGCGGCGAACAGCAGCGCCGCCGTGGCAAGGCCATCAGCGCGCTGCGGCAGCGGGTGAGGAGCGTGTTTCTTCACGGAATGGGAATGCCCCCGCCGCCGTCAGGCAGCGGGGACAGTGACCTCAGGGGTTGAAGTAGGGAACGGTGGCCGGGTCCTTGCCCCAGGCGGCCGCGAGATACTTCGCACCCAGCTTGGTGATCGTACCGTCATCGATCATCGCCTGGATGATCTTGTCCAGCGTTGCGTTGTTGGCATTGCCCTTGGGATAGATGGCGCCATAGGACTCGCCCGTCTTGTACTGGCCCACCACATCGACCTTGTCGGGGTTGGCCACGACTTCGGCGAGAACGATGGAGGTGTCGGTCACCGCCGCATCGACCTGCCCGGCGCGGAGCGCGGCGAACATGTCGCCCTGGTCCGGATAGACCTGCACGTCGGTGATGCCGAGCTTGTCCTGCACGAAGGCAGCGCCCGTCGTCGCCTGCTGCACGCCGACCTTGGCGGACTTGATGGTCTTCTCATCCAACGGTGCATCCTTGCGCACCAGCACGCCGATGTCGGAGCTGAAATAGGGCACCGAGAAGTCATGGATCTTCTTGCGCTCGTCGGTGATCGAGATCTGCGACATGGCGAGGTCGAAGTCCGAGGTCTGGCCGGCGATCAGCGCGTCCCAACCGACGTTCACCACTTCGAGCTTGTCATAGCCGGCGCGCCAGGCGATCTCGGCGGCCATGCAATACTCCATGCCGTCCTTGATGGCTTCCGGGGTGTCGCCATTCCACCAGATCGGCGCTGGCAGCGACACCTCGACGGTGAGCTGGCCGGCCTTCGCCGGGTTGGCGATGGGGATCGAGCCCTTCTCGCCCGTCACTTCGCAGTTGCCGATCATGTTGGCGGCCGAGGCCGGCATGCTGAAGGCCAGAAGTGCCGCCGCCGCGAGAAGCACGCGTTTCGAGATTGCCATGGTCTGTTTGCTCCCTGTTTTGGTTCTATAGCCCTGAATAGACTGGAAAAGCTTTCGCAGGGCAAGGGGGAAGACGGACCAGAAGGATTTACCAGAGACAGGCCCGGCAATTTGCAGTAAAGGCCCGCATCCCCACCACGCGGCACAACCGGACATGCAGGCAATCGGCATCGATTTCGGCACGACCAACACCGTGCTCGCCTTCCCTCAGGGAAGCGGCGCAGGCGTGCAGACATTCGCGCATGGCGCCGACACGCTCGATGCCTTGCGCACCACCCTCTCCTTTCGCCGTAACCCGGCGTCCGGCGGCAGGCCGCTGGCCGAGGCCGGTCCCTGGGCGATCCAGGACTTCATCGAGGCCCCGGAGGACACCCGCTTCCTGCAATCCTTCAAGTCCTTCGCGGCCAGCGCTTCCTTCACCGACACCGCCGTCTTCACCACGCGGTATCGTTTCGAGGACCTGATGTCGGCCTATCTCACGAAGGCACGAGAGCATGGCGGTCTCGCGCGGTTCCCGAAGCGACTGGCGATCGGAAGGCCCGTGACCTTCGCGGGCCAGAGCCCGGATGACGCGCTGGCCCAGCGCCGCTACGAAGCGGCCCTCACGGCGCTCGGCTTCGAACAGGTGAGCTATGTTCTCGAACCGGTGGCGGCCGCCCATTTCTATGCCCAGCGCCTGACGCGCGACGCGGTGATCCTCGTTGCCGACCTCGGCGGCGGCACCAGCGACTTCTCGGTGCTGCATTTCCGAAAGACCCGCAGCGGCATTGCCGCAGAGGCGCTGGCGCATACCGGCATCGGCATCGCGGGCGACAGTTTCGACTTCCGCATCATCGACCACGTCGTGTCACCCCGCCTCGGCAAGAACGCCACCTATGTGAGCTGGGGCAAGGAACTGCCGGTGCCGAAGCACTATTTCGCGTCCTTCTCGCGCTGGAACGAGCTTTGCCTGATGCGCCGCCCCGAGGTGCTGCGGGAGCTGCGCGAGCTGGCGCGCAGCAGTTCCTCCGCCACGCAATTGCTGAGCCTCGTCGACCTGATCGAAGGCGGCGTCAGCTATGAGCTTTACCGCACCGTGTCGCAGGCAAAGGCGGCACTGACCGAACACGAGGTGGTCCCCTTCCGCTTCCGAATGTCGGGCGTCGACATATCCGGACGCCTCAACCGCAGCAGCTTCGAGAAGTGGATCGCGCCCGACCTCGACAGGATCGGCGCCACGGCCGACGCGGCGCTGGCCAAGGCCGGCCTCACCGCAAAGGACATCGACCGGGTGTTCCTGACCGGCGGCACATCCTTCGTGCCCGCCGTTCGGCGCCTGTTCGAGCAGAGGTTCCCGGCGGACAGGATCGACACCGGAGAACAGCTCCTGTCCATCGCCAAGGGACTGGCACTCATCGCCGGATCGGATGACATGGAGGCCTGGGCCGCATGATCGCCGTCAGCGCCTTCTACAAGTTCGTGCGCTTGCCGCAATTCGCTGAACTGCGTCCGGTGCTGCTCGAGGCAGCAAGCGCGCGCGGCATCCGCGGCACCATCCTGCTCGCCGCCGAGGGCATCAACGGCACGATCGCGGGCGAGGCCGCAGAGCTCGCCGCGATGATGGCTTTCATCCGCGCCATTCCAGCCTTCGCCGATCTCGAGAGCAAGGAGTCCCACGCGGAGGCCATGCCCTTCCGGCGCATGAAGGTGCGGCTGAAGAAGGAGATCGTGACCATGGGCGTTGCCGGCCTCGACCCGGCCAATGTCGTCGGCACCTATGTGGCGCCGGAAGACTGGAATGCCCTGATCACCGACCCCGAGGTTCTGGTGGTCGACACCCGCAACAGCTTCGAGTTCGAGGCCGGCACCTTCGCCAATGCCGTCGACCCGCAGACCAGAAGCTTCGGCGAATTCCCCGCCTATGTGCAGCGCGAACTTGCGGGCCGGAAGGACCGCCCCATCGCCATGTTCTGCACCGGCGGCATCCGCTGCGAGAAGGCGACGAGCTTTTTGCGGGCGCAGGGCTTCGAGAAGGTCTACCACCTCAAGGGCGGCATCCTGAAATATCTCGAGGTCATCCCGCCCGCGCAAAGCCTGTGGCAGGGCGCCTGCTTCGTCTTCGACGAGCGCGAGGGACTGGGGCACGGGCTGGAGATCGTCCGGCCCGCGGACTGATCAGCCGGTCCAGCCGAGGCCCGCCGCCACGCAGTTCATGGTCATGAGCAGCGGCATCATCGGTTTCTCGCCGCCGGCACCACGCCGCGTGTCCTTCAACAGCTGCACCTGCCAGCGGTTGGCCTGGTCGACCATCGGGCGCACCCGCTCGAAGCGGCGCTGCAGGCCCTCGAAGCGTTCGCACAAGCGGCTCTCGCCCGTGAGCTCGAGGATGGTGCGCGCCGTGCGGCTGTGCTCGTGGCGGATCAGCGCGAAGAGGCGCTCCGCCGAGGTGCGGTCGGTGACCAGTGCGGCATATTGTTCCGCCACATCCATATCGGCGAGGTAGAGCGACTTCTCGACTTCATCGACGGCGAGCCGGAAGCCGCGCGAGCGGGTGAACATGTCGCGCAGCAGCCGCATGCCATCGCCGCCGCGCGGCACGAGGAAGTCGTCAAAGGCATAGCCGAGGCCATACCAGCCGGTGAGCAGATGCCGGTTCTGGCTCCAGGCGAAGACCCAGGGAATGGCGCGCAGGTCGCCGATGCCCTTGGCACCGAAGCGGCGCGCCGGGCGCGAGCCGAGCTTGAGGTTGGCCAGCTCCTCCACCGGCGAGGCCTGGTGGAAATAGTCGAGCAAGCCCTTGTCCTCTGCCAGCTTGCGATAGTGGCGGAAGGAGGCCTGGGCGATCCACTCCACCGCGCTCTGGTGCTCCGGGTTCACCTTGAGCTCCGGCTCGTCGATGGACTTCAGCGTGTGCACGAAGACCGATGCCGCAAGGATTTCGAGATTGTTCTGCGCCGTGCCGCGGTTGGCGAACTTGGAGGACACCACCTCGCCCTGCTCTGTCACGCGCATGTGGCCGTTGATGGTGCCGGCGGGCTGGGCGGCAATCGCACGCCCCGTGGGAGCACCACCACGGCTCACCGAACCGCCGCGGCCGTGGAAGAAGCTGATCGAGACACCCGCCTCGCGGCCGATGCGGATCAGCCGGCGCTGCGCCTCGAACAGTTCGAAGCTGGCGCAGAAGAAGCCGCCGTCCTTGTTGGAATCGGAGTAGCCGAGCATGACTTCCTGCCGGCCGCCATGGGCGGCAACGGAGGTCTTGACCACCGGATGCGCCAGAAGTTCCGTCATGATCGCGGGCGCGGCGCGGAGGTCGTCGATGGTTTCGAACAGCGGCACGACGCGGATGCGGCAGACCTCGCGCGCATTCTCGTCGGCGAAAAGGCCGGTGAACTTGGCGAGCAGATAGAGGCCCAGCACGTCGGCCGCCGACTGCGTCATCGAGAGAATGAACGCGCCGATGGCCTGCGGGTCCGGCCCGTCGATGGTGTCGCGAATGAGCTCGAGAAGCCCGAGCAGCTCGCGCGCCTCGTCGGAAACGCCGCGGAACTGCGGCAGGAAGCCCAGCGGCTTCGCCAATTCCGCCTCGATCCACGCCTGCCAGTCTGCCGAGCCGATGGCCGGCCCCTCGCCCGGCTCCAGCGGGTTGAGTTTGCGCCAGATTTCCTTCAGCACGCGGTTGATGACGGTGGTGTTCTGGCGGATGTCGAGGCTCACCGAGCGGAAGCCGAAGGTCTCCACCTCCCAGCGCACCGGCCGCACCAGCGTCGAGGCGATGGTCACGGACTGCATCTGCGCCAGCGCCTCCTCGGCCGCATGGAGCTCGGCGATCAGCTCGTCGGTGTCGATGGGCTGGAAGCCGGGCTCCTTCGGCTCGCCCGAGAATGTCCTGGCGAGCCGCAGCTTGAGCGCCGTGAAGAAGCGGCGGAACGGCTCATGCGCGTTGCGGCTGCCGATCGAGTCGGCGCTGCCCGAAAGCGCCACCTGCCTTTGCACCCGCTCGAGGAAGTCCGCTGGGAACGAAATCTCCTGGGTCGAGAGCGAGACCAGCTGGGCGAGGTCGTTCAGCCGCTGCTCCAGCCGCGCCACGATGGCGTTGCGGTTTTCCTTGAGCGCGAAGCGCGTCACGTCGACGGTGACGAAGGGGTTGCCGTCACGGTCGCCGCCGATCCAGGAGGAATAGCGCAGCGGCGGCCGGGCGCGGAGGGGCGTCTCGGGGTAATGGCGCTGCAGGGCGGCTTCGAGGAGATCGCAGAGGCTCACCGTGCGGTCGAACAGCGTCTCGCGGAAGAAATGCAGGCCCCAGTGGATCTCCTGTTCCACCGTCGGCTTCTCGAGGCGGATCTCGCCGGTGAGCCAGAGGAGGTCGATCTCGTTGCGCAGGAGCTTCAGGAGCTGCACGCGCTCGCGCGGGGTCCAGCGCGGGCTCTCCAGCTCATAGAGCTTCAGGTAGATGCGGCGGTGGATTTCCAGCACGGTGACGCGCTTGGCTTCGGTCGGGTGCGCGGTGATGGTGGGCTGCACGTCGATGGTGTCGAGGGCCGTCTGCACCGCCTCGGGCGCGACGTTGGCAGCGGCGACCGTGGCGAAGGCATGCGAGAAGGAGCCCACCACCTGGTCCGGCCCGCTGCGGGTTTCCATCTGGCGACGGTTCCGCATCGCGGCGTTCTCTTCCGCGATGTTCAGGAGCTGCAGCCACATGCCGATGACCTGCAGCGCCGGCTCGATCAGCTCAGGCGCCAGGGCGGAGGCATTGGCAGGCTCGTCGATGATGGCCAGCACGCGCGGCTCGCGCACCCGGATGACCTGCCGCAGCAGGTCGCGCAGCATCATGGTGATCTCGTCGAGATAGGCGCTGTCGACCGGCCCGGTGCTGGCGGCCCTCGCGAAAGCAACGTTCGACACCTGATGTGCGCTCCTCAATTCCCCTTACGCCTTGTGCGGTGCAGCACGAAAAGAGTCAACGGCATTTCGGTGGTGCTGGCCTTAGGTGCATGACATTTGGGCGCGCCGCCGCTACAAGGCGCGCGCCATGCTGCACATCAATGGACTGACCTACAGGATCGGCGGCCGCCTGCTGCTCGAAGACGCTTCGGTAGCGGTGCCGGAGGGCCACAAGGTTGGCATCGTCGGCCGCAACGGCGTGGGCAAGTCCACCCTCTTCAAGCTCATCCTCGGCGAACTTCCGCTCGAGTCCGGGTCGATCACCCTGCCACGCAATGCGCGGATCGGCACCGTCGCGCAGGAGGCGCCCGGCGGCCCCGAGAGCCTTCTCGCCACCGTCATGGCGGGCGATGCGGAATTGACCGCACTCACCGCCGAGGCCGAGACCGCCACCGACCCCCACCGCATCGCCGAGATCCAGACGCGGCTTGCCGACATGGATGCGCATTCGGCGGAGGCCCGTGCCGCCACGATCCTCTCAGGCCTGGGCTTCACCGACGAGAAGCAGCAGGGGCCCTGCTCGGCGCTGTCCGGTGGCTGGCGCATGCGCGTGGCGCTGGCCGCGGCGCTGTTCGCGAGGCCCGACGTGCTGCTCCTCGACGAGCCCACCAACTATCTCGACCTCGAAGGCACCATCTGGCTCAAGAGCTTCATCCGCGACTATCCACACACCATCGTGCTCATCAGCCATGACCGCGACCTCCTCAACGAAGCCGTGGGCTATATCCTGCATCTCGAGCGCGGCAAGCTCACCCTCTACCAGGGCAACTACGACAGCTTCGAGCGCCAGCGCCGCGAAAAGCAGGCGCTTACCGTCAAGCTCAAGAAGAAGCAGGAAGACCAGCGCAAGCACATGATGGCCTTCGTGGAGCGCTTCCGCTACAAGGCCTCGAAGGCGCGGCAGGCGCAGAGCCGCCTGAAGGCGCTGTCGAAGCTCGAGCCCATCGCCGAGCTGGTCGAGGACCGCGTCGCGTCCTTCTTCTTCCCCAACCCCGAGAAGGCCATCGCCCCGCCGCTGGTGAAGTGGGACAAGGTCAGCGTGGGCTATGCCGAAAACAAGCCGGTGCTGCGGAACATCACGCTGCGCCTCGACCCGGATGACCGGATCGCGCTGCTGGGCTCCAACGGCAACGGCAAGTCCACCTTCGCCAAGCTGCTGTGCGGCAAGCTCGCGGCGATGGCCGGCGAGATGAAGGTGCCGGCGCGCCTGACGGTCGGCTATTTCGCCCAGCACCAGCTGGACGAGATCTCGCCCGAGCGGACACCTTATTCCTATTTCGCCGAGCTGATGCCGGACGAACCCGAGTCGAAGCGCCGCGCCAGGCTCGGCGCCTATGGCTTCGGAGCCAATCTGGCGGATTCACCCTGCGCAACGCTGTCGGGCGGCGAGAAGGCCCGCCTGCTCTTCGCGCTCGCCGCCTTCCACGCGCCGCACATCCTGGTGCTGGACGAGCCGACCAACCACCTCGACGTCGACAGCCGCGAGGCGCTGATCATGGCGATCAACGACTATGAGGGGGCCGTCATCCTCATCAGCCACGATCGCCACATCATCGAGACTTGCGCGGATGACCTCTGGCTCGTGCATGACGGCACGGTGAAGCGCTTCGATGGCGACATGGAGGATTACACCCAGCTGGTGCTGGAGCGTGCCCGCGCCAGCAGGCGTGCCGAACGCGCCGCAAAGGAGCCTTCTGCCGAAGCGCCCCGCCAGCCGGCGAAGCCCTCTGCCTCCACTCTTCAGAAGCAGGTGGACAAGCTCGACAAGCGCATGGAGGAGATCCGCGGCAAGATCGAGATCCTCGACAAGGCGCTGTCCGACCCTGCGATCTACAGCGAGGAGCCGAAGAAGGCGGGCGACTTCACCAGGCTGCGCGCCAAGCTCTCCACCGATCTCGAGGAGCTGGAGAACCAGTGGCTCGAAGCCCAGATGGGCTGATCCTCACTTCGCCGCGGCGCGGTTCTGCCAGCGGCCCTGCTCGTCCTGCTGCCAGTAGCTCACCTCATGGCCGGCGGCCTTGAAGCGCTTCCAGCCGGCACGCGCCGCCTCCACCGCATCCGCATCGTTGCCGTCGAACATGATGACGGCGCGGGTGAGCCCGCCGATCTCCCCCACCGCCGCACCGTCGACGTAGAAACGGATGTTCGCGCCGTTGGGGTTTTCGTCTGCGGCGGTGAGCCACACTGGCTGGAGATCCGGGAATCCGTCGGCCTTCGTGCCATGGGGCAGGAAGCTCTCGTCGTCGAAGCTCCACAGCTGGGCGGCGAGGGCCTCGGCCCTTTCCTCGCTGGCCGCCTGCACGACAACCCGCCAGCCGCGCTCGAGGCTCATGGCGAGAAGCCTGGGCAGCACGGCATCCAGCGGCTGCCGCTCGAGGTGATAAAAGAAAACCGGCGTCATGGTCTCCATTGAGCAACGCACCCGGCCATGGTCAAGACCCGCATTCCCCGCCGCGCGAGGGGCCCCTATGGTAATTTTACCATATTGCACCTTACAGCTTCCCCGAGGAAATCTGCAACCAGACGGACAGGTTGTCGATTCGATTTGAGCGGAGACAGATGTGAGACGGACTGATCGCGACGAAAGCCCCCTCCCCTTCTCCGATGCGCCAACGACAGCAAGCCTTTACTGCCTCGCCTCCATGGTTGCGGACGAGGCCGCACATGCCGGTTTCCGTGAATTTGCCCGGGCGATCGAATCGGCGCTGGGTGGTTTTCTGGCCGCTTTGCCGCCGGATCAGCAGGAAAACGCTTTGCGGCTGTCGTATGAAATCGCTTTAGGCGGCGATAAGGTCGGGGACGAGCCAAATTCGCCCCGCCTTCGCCTGGTCTATTCGCGCTAGAAACCGGTTCGTTCCCCGCAGTCCTGAGCGAAAGCCACGGCGATGGCCGCCGCAACGCGCGCATTGTGCTTGGCCAGTGCAATGTTGGCGGCAAGCGAGCGGCCTGCCGTTACCCCGGCGATCTCGGCGAGCAGGAAGGGTGTCGTTTCCTTGCCCATGATCCCCTGCGCGACGGCCTTCTTCACCGCCGCGTCGATCACCGGCGCGATCTCCTCCGCCGGAATCTCGGCCTCGGCAGGGATCGGATTGGCGACCACCACGCCGCCCTTCAATCCCATCGCCCATTTCGCCCGCATCACACCGGCGACCTCAGAAGGCGTGTTGCAGGTCATCGGCACGGCGTGCCCGCTCTTGCGCGAATAAAAGGCGGGGAACTCAGCTGTGCCGAGCCCGATCACCGGCACGCCCAGCGTCTCCAGCGTCTCGAGCGTCAGGGCAAGGTCGAGGATGGCCTTGGCGCCCGCCGTCACCACGGCCACGTCGCTCGCGGCGAACTCCGTCATGTCGGCCGAAATGTCGAAGGTCCTCTCCGCACCGCGGTGCACGCCGCCGATGCCGCCCGTCGCAAAGACATGGATGCCCGCCATCGCGGCGATGCGCATGGTGGAGGCGACCGTGGTCGCCCCATCCAGCTTCTGCGCCACGATGAAGGGCAGATCGCGCACAGACACCTTGGTGATGGAGCGCCCGTCACGCCCGAAGCGGTCGAGTTCATCCGCCGTCAGCCCCACCTTCAGCGCGCCGCCGATGATGGCGATGGTCGCCGGCACGGCGCCGCCTTCGCGCACGATCTCCTCCACCGCGCGCGCCGTCTCGACGTTCTGCGGGTAGGGCATGCCATGGGCGATGATGGTGGATTCGAGCGCCACCACGGGGCGGTTCTCATCAAGGGCGCGGCGCACCTCCGGGGTGAAGGAAAGGGGATAGGTCAAGCGAAGCTCCGCGATATCTAGGTTCCACTCCCCCTTGTGGGGAGGGAAGCCATTTGCATCAGACTATCACGGCTGAGGCCGGATGCCACCGACTGCGCCGAAGACAGCTTGATTGCCGCCGCACATTGCCCGAGCCGCGCGGCGTCGGCGAGGTTCATGCCGTCGAGCAGGCCACAGACGAGCCCTGCAACGGCGGCATCACCCGCACCCGTCACGTCCGCGATGGCGGCGACGGGGGCCGGATCGACCTTCACCAAGGTCGCACCGTCCGACGCGACGGCGCCCTCGCTGCCACGATGCAGCACGACATTGCTGAAGCCCAGCGCATGCAGCCGCGAAACCGCGCCCTCAGCATCCCCCGCCAGCGCGGTCAATTGCTGCGCATTGGGCGTGATGGCGAAGACGGGCGCGCGCCGCGGGAAGGAGAGGAGCTTCCGCGCCTTGGGCACCGAGACGGGCTCGACAAGCAGCCTCACGCCGCGCGCAATCGAGAAGTCGCACAGCCAGCTCAGGCAGTCCGCCGACGGGTTGCAGTCGGTGACCAGCATGTCGGCCTTCGCCAGATCATCGGCGCGCGCTTCCAGGTGTTCCGGTGTCAGAGTCTCCATCGCCCGCATATCGTTGATGGCGCTCACCAGCTCGCCGGTGTCGTCGAGCACGGCGAGGTAGGAGCCCGTCGGCGCGTCCGACGTCATGGCGAGCGTCAGGTCCACGCCCGCCGCGCCACAGGCCTGCCGCAGCATCTGGCCGTTGGCATCATCGCCAAGGGCCGTCACCAGCGACACTGGGACACCCAGGCGCGCCAGATTTTCCGCGATGTTGCGGCCCACGCCGCCCGCCGAGACCGTCACCTCGCCGGGATTCGACGTGCCAGCAACATAACCACCACGGGCGCGGCCCTTGATGTCGACGTTGGCACCGCCGATGACGATGACGCGGGTCATCAGAAGTCGGTGGGTGCGCCACCCTCCGCCTTGCGCTTCTCGACGAAGGCGTTGAGCTCGTCCCTGATCGCAGGATCGATGGCGGGTTCCTGATAGTCGGCCAGCGCCTGCTTCCACACGGCATTGGCCTTCTGCCAGGCCTCGGGCTTGCCGGCGGCGAGCCATTGCTGGTTGTTGCGCCAGTCGGAGATGATCGGCGAATAGAAGGCGTTGGTGTAGCGGGCCAGCGTGTGCTGCGCGCCGAAGAAGTGGCCGCCCGGCCCCACCTCGCGGATCGCCTCGACGCCCAAGGCATCCTCGGTCGTTTCCAGCGGCTGCATGAATTCGCTCACCATCTGGATCAGGTCGCAGTCGAGCACGAATTTCTCGAAGCTGGCGACGAGGCCGCCTTCCAGCCAGCCCGCGCCGTGCATGATCAGGTTGCCACCACCCATAGTGAGGCCCCAGAGCGAGAACACGCTCTCATAGGCCGCCTGCGCATCGACGGTGTTGGCCGCACAGGTGTTCGAGGTGCGGAAGGGCACCTTGTAGCGCCGCGCCAGCTGGCCGCCGACGATGGTCGCCTTCATGTATTCCGGCGTGCCGAAGGCGGGTGCACCCGACTTCATGTCGACGTTGGAGGTGAAGCCGCCATAGATCACGGGTGCGCCCTTGCGGACGAGCTGGGTGAAGGCGATGCCGGCGAGTGCCTCGGCATTCTGCTCGACCAGCGCACCGGCCACCGTCACCGGCGCCATGGCGCCCGCGAGCGTGAAGGGTGTGATGCAGACGATCTGGTTCCGCGACGACATTTCGAGGATGCCCTGCAGCATCGGCGTGTCGAGCTTCAGGGGCGAATTGGTGTTGATGATGGTGAAGAGCGAGGGCTCGCGCTCCAGCTGCTCATGGCTGATGCCGCGGCCGATACGGGCGATCTCGATGCCGTCCCTGATGCGCTCGCGGCCCAGTGAATAGGCGTGGAAGGGCTTATCGGTCAGCAGCACCATGTCGCGCAGCGCCTCGAGGTGGCGCACCGAGGCATGGATGTCGATCGGCTCCACCGGATAGCCCGAGAGGAAATTGATGCAGTTGAAGTATTGCCCGAGCTTCACGAAGTTGCGGTAGTCCTGGTAATTGCCGGTGCGCCGGCCGCCATCCATGTCGGAGGCGTTGGGCGGACTCGCCACCGTGCCGAAGGAGATGTTGTTGCCGCCCATCCGCATGTCGTTGTCCGGGTTGCGGGCGTGGAAGGTGAATTCCGACGGGACGGTCGCGATCAGTTCCTCGATCATGGCCGGATCGAAGCGCACGCGCTCGCCCTCGACCTTGGCGCCGGCCTTTTTCAGCATGTCGCGGGCTTCCGGCAGAGTGAAGTCCATGCCGATCTCGGAGAGAACCTTGAGCGAAGCGTGGTGGATCGACTCGAGCTCATCGGCCGAGACGATCTCCATCGCCGGGAACAGGCGCTTCAGCTTGCGGCGCGGCAGCTGCGGCACCGGGTTGCGCCCGCTGCCGCCCGTCCGGCGGCCCCCACCTTCGCGGCGGCTGCGGCGGGTGGTGTCGGTGTCGATGTTGGTCACGGCTTATTTTCCTTTTTCACGATAGGCATCGAGGGCCGGGTCGGCGGCGATCTGCTTCACCAGCCAGTCCTCGAAGCGCTTGATCTTGGGCTTCATGCGGTGCTCGGCATTGCAGGCGAAGAGCCAGTTGTGCCGGTGCTGAACCTTGAGCGGGAAAGGCTGCACCAGCCTGCCTGCCTTGATTTCCTCGGTGGCGAAGGGGCCGATGGTCATGGCCACCCCCCTGCCCTCGATGGCTGCCTCCTGCGCCAGGATGTAGCTGTCGAAGGCAAGGCGGTCCGAGAGCTTGATGCCATCGACTCCGGCTTCCTCGAGCCACAGGTGCCAGTCTTCCTCGGCAGTGTAGACATAAAGCAGCTTGTGCTTCTTCAGGTCCTCCGGCGTCTTCAGGGCATTGGGGCCCTTGAGCAGCTCCGGCGCGCAGATCGGCGTCAGGAGCGACCGGAACAAGGTGCGGTAATAATGATCCGGCGAGCGGTTGCGGGCGAGGACCAGACCCACGTCGACATTCTTTTCGTCGAAGTCCCAGTCGAAGTAGGAAGTGGAGAGGCGCACCTTCATATCCGGGTAGCGCTTCTCGAAGTCATGCAGCCTTGAAATCAGCCACTTGAGGGCCACCGTGGCATAGACCTGCACGGTGAGCTCATTGTCCGCCGTCGAAGGCTTCAGCGCGCGGGTCTGGGCTTCCACCATGTCGAAGGCCTCGCGCACCGGCGGGAAATAGGTGTGGCCGGCCTGGGTGAGTTCGGCGCGGCGCGCATCGCGGCGGAACAGCTGTACGCCCAAGCGCTGCTCCAGCGACTTCACCTGGTGACTGACGGCCGAACGGGTGATGCCAAGCTCGCTCGCGGCAAGGCGGAAACTGCCCAGCCGGGCGGCAGCTTCGAAGGCCGTCAGGGCGCGCAGGGGGGGCAGGTCGCGTCTGGCCAAGTTTCCTCACCACTGAAAGAGAACCCCCTTGTAACACTCCTGAAATCATGACGTTAAGGGGCAGGAGCTGGAAAACCGGCCCCCATGGGGTGAAAAAAACTGTCCACTACCGGAAAAAGATAGGCCATTGAAACGGCACGCCGAACCGGACGATATAGGGGCATATTCAGGAGGCTCAATTCATGAGTGCTGTCGAAGACCTGTCCCGCCGCCGTGGCGGACGTGAAGCCCGCCGCGCGCTGCGTTCGCGCCCCATTCCCATGGCGGATGCCGCCGTGCGCCCCGGCATGGTGGGCGGCCAATACAAGCCGCTGACCGACAATGACATGCAGCGCATCCACCAGACGGCGCTGAAGCTGCTCGAGACCGTCGGTCTCGCCCAGGCCATCCCGTCCTGCGTCGAAGCCATGACGGCGCGCGGCTGCTGGCTGAACGCGCAGGGCCGCCTGTGCATTCCCGCGAGCCTGGTCGAGGATACGCTCGCCTCCTGCGCACGCAACTTCGTGCTGCATGCGCGCGACCCCAAGCATGACATGGAGCCCTCGGGCAACCGCGTCTATTTCGGCACCGCCGGTGCGGCCGTGCACATCGTGGAACCGGAGACCAAGAGCTATCGCGAATCGCTGCTGGTCGACCTCTATGACGCCGGCCGCATCGTCGACAATTGCGAGCACATCCACTTCTACCAGCGCCCGGTGACGGCGCGCGACATGATCACCGGCCACGACCTCGACATCAACACGATGTATGCCTGCCTCGCGGGTACCGAGAAGCATGTCGGCACCTCGATGGTCGACCCGGCCCACGTGGACGAATGCCTGCAGATCCTGCACGTGCTGGCGGGCGGCGAGGACAAGTGGCGCGAGCGCCCCTTCGTGTCGCAATCCAACTGCTTCGTCGTGCCGCCGATGAAGTTCGCCGAGGATGCCTGCCGCTGCCTCGAAGCCGCAGCGCGCGGCGGCATGCCGGTGCTGCTGCTCTCGGCCGCCCAGGCGGGCGCCACCTCGCCCGCAGCCCTTGCCGGCACGGTGGTGCAGGCGGTGGCGGAATGCCTCGCCGGCCTCGTCTACATCAACTGCGTGGTGCCCGGCGCCATCGCCATCTGGGGCCCCTGGCCCTTCGTGTCGGATCTCCGCACGGGTGCGATGTCGGGCGGTTCGGGCGAGCAGGCGCTCATCACCTCGGGCTGCGCCCAGATGGGCCATTTCTACAATCTCACGGTGGGCTCCGCGGCGGGCATGTGCGACTCGAAGATGCCTGACATGCAGGCGGGCTACGAGAAGGGCGTCACCGCCGGCATCTCGGCGATGACCGGCATCAACATGCTCTACGAATCGGCGGGCATGCATGCCTCGCTGCTGGGCTTCTGCCTCGAGAGCCTGCTGATCGACAACGACATGCTGGGTTCGATCAACCGCAACGTCCGCGGCATCGAGGTGAACGAGGACACGCTGTCGCTCGAGGTGATCAGCCAAGTCTGCGTCGAGGGCCCCGGCCACTATCTCGGCAATGACCAGACACTGGCGCTGATGCAGAAGGACTATGTCTATCCGCAGGTCGCCAACCGCATGAGCCCGAAGGAATGGAACGAGGCCGGCAAGCCTGAGATCGTCGAGCGTGCCGCCGCAAGGAAGCGCGAGATCCTGTCGACCTATTATCCGGAATACATCCCGCGCCATATCGACGAGATGATCCGCGCCAAGCACGACATCAAGCTGCCGCGCAGCGTGATGGAGCCGGGCGACCCGCGCTGGGCGTAAGCGCGGCGCGTCACTTCAAAACACTCACCGCGCCCGGGCTCGACCCGGGCGTCTTTTTTGCCGCCACCACAAAGGATGCGCGGATCACGTCCGCGCAAGGTGAGATTTTGAACGGGAACTGCTAAAACACCGCCATGGAACACCCCGTCCTCACCGCCATCCGCCGCGCGTCCTTCACGCCGCTCGGCTGGTTCTCGCCCGCGCCGCAGGACCGTGCCCCGCAAGGTGCCCGCTTCGTCATCCTCATCGGCAATGCCGGGCCGGACATGTTCCGCCGCTTCGCCCGCGAGCGCGACCCACAGCGCGACAGCATGGATGGCTGGACGCGGGACGCCGTGACCACGCTCGCCGCCGATCTGGGCGCAGACGCCGTCTACCCCTTCGACATGGATCCGCCCTGGCCCTTCCTCACCTGGGCGCGGCGCGGCGGTGCCGGGCATGTCTCGCCGCTCGGGCTCAACATCCACCCCACCTACGGCTTGTGGCACGCCTATCGCGCCGCCCTGTGCTTCCCCGTGGAATTCGACATTCCCATGCAGGGTCCCGGGCCGCACCCCTGCGAGACCTGCGTGGCGAAACCCTGCCTCACCGCCTGTCCCGTGTCCGCCTTCGACGGCACGGCCTATGACGTGCCCGCCTGCTTCGCGAATATCGCCTCGGCGGCGGGGGCGGATTGCATGACGCGCGGATGCCTTGCGCGCCATGCCTGCCCCGTGGGACAAGGCTTTGCCTATGCCCCGGCACAGGCGCAATTCCACATGCGGGCCTTCCTCAAGGCCCGCCAAGAGGCCTGAAAAATGTACGACAAGATCCGCGCCAAGCTCGCCAAGGGCGAGACCATCATCCTCGACGGCGGCACCGGCACCGACATCCAGCGCCGCGGCGTGCCGATGAGTTCCAACACCTGGTGCGCGGAGGCCAACATGTCGCATCCGGAGGTGGTGCGCGAGGTGCATGCCGACTACATCAAGGCAGGCGCGGACATCATCATCGCCAACACCTTCGCCACCTCGGCACTGCTGTTCAATGCGCTGGGCCGCGACGACGAGCTTCTGAAGATCGACCGCGCCGCCGTCGCCATCGCGAAGGAGGCCGCCAAGGGCCACCCCGTCGCCGTCGCCGGCTCCATGTCCACCATGCGGCCCGTGGTGGCGGGCAGCGACCGCACCTCGAAGCAGCAGGAATGGCCGGAGGCGGAAGCCCGCGCCCTGTTCAAGCGCAAGGCGGACAATCTTGCAGCCGCCGGCGTCGACCTCATCATGATGGAGATGATGCGCGACAAGGACTATTCGGTCTGGGCCACGGAAGCGGCGCAGGCGACCGGCCTTCCCGTGTGGATCGGCATCTCGGTCGAGCGCCACGACGGCAAGCTCACCGGCTTCGGTCGCGAAGACCAGGATTTCGACGAGGTGGCCCGCGTGCTCTCGGCTCTCAAGCCCGATGCCATCAGCATCATGCACTCCTCGCCCAACGACACGGACGAGGCGATCGACGTGCTGCGTAAGAACTGGAAGGGCCCGATCGGCGCCTACCCCGAGAGCGGCTATTTCAAGATGCCGGACTGGACCTTCATCGACATCATCCCGCCGGACGAGCTGGTCGAGCGCTCGAAGGTGTGGAGGACCAAGGGCGTCTCGGCCTTCGGCGGCTGCTGCGGCC
The DNA here is from genome assembly GCA_964474665.1 of uncultured Aestuariivirga sp. GTDB lineage: Bacteria > Pseudomonadota > Alphaproteobacteria > Rhizobiales > Aestuariivirgaceae > Aestuariivirga. The sequence continues at coordinate 521 of CAYYTH010000046.1, read as the reverse complement.
TCGGTCCCGATCACATCACCGCACTTCACAAGGCCTTCCACGCATGAAGACCGGTTCCTGCCTCTGCGGCGCCGTTGCCTTTGAAGTTCACGGCAACCTCCGCCCCGTGCTCGCCTGCCACTGCATCCAGTGCCGCAAGCAGACGGGCAACTACATGTCCGCCACCGCCTGCGCCGACAGTGAGCTGACGTTCTCGAAGCAGGACGGGCTCAAATGGTTCCGGTCCAGCGACATCGCCCAGCGCGGCTTCTGCAAGGACTGCGGCTCGGTGCTGTTCTGGAAGCGCGACGGCAGCACGGACACCTCGATCTGTGCCGGGTCCATCGACGGCGCGACCGGAACTTATCTCGAGGGCCACATCTATTGCGAAAGTGCCGGGGATTACTACGCCATCGCCGGCGGCGCCTATCGCAAGGACGAATGGTAGGGTCGGCACACCAGTCGCCCCGCCATACTCATCCCCTGCTGCCGTCATCCCGGCGAAGGCCGGGAGGTGGATTCACATTTGAAGTGCAACAGTT
>CAYYTH010000045.1:0-28075 GCA_964474665.1 uncultured Aestuariivirga sp. | reverse complement strand
CCCCACAAGGGGGAGGGGAGCCGAGGCTCACCCCATCTTGAAATCCGTGATGTGCTGCGGCGGTGTCAGCCCCGCCACCAGCCGCGGATCGTCCACCGGCGCCAGCACCTCTGTGCGGACAGGGATCACGCCGGCCCAGATGGGCAGCGCGTAATCGGCCTCGTCGTCACCGGGCGCACCGGTGCGAACCTTGGCGGAGGCTTCGGCGAGGGACAGCTTCAGCACCGTCGTCGCCTTCAATTCCTGCGCCGTCATCTGGCGCAGCATGTCCCAGCGGCCGGGCCACAGGCCGTCGGTGAAATTCTTCAGCCGCATTTCCTTCTCTGCTACGTCCGTCACCTTGTGCGCGGTGCCCATCACCATCACCGAGCGATAGTTGCAGGAATGGTTATAGGCCGAGCGCGCCATGACGAAGCCATCGATGATCGATACGGTGAGGCAGACCTCAGCCTCGGTGCAGGCCTCCAGCATGCGGCTGGCCGACGAGCCGTGCCAGTAGACGTGGTCGCCCTCGCGCCACTGCAGGGTGGGCGTCACATAGGGCGCGCCGTCGAAGACATAGCCGACATTGCAGATCGGCATCGCGTCGAGAATGCCGTGCACCGTCTCGGCATCATAGGCGGCACGCTTGTTCATCCGCTTCACGCGGGTCCGTTCGCTGGGGGCATCCATCTCGGTCACTCCATTGTGCCCCCGGAATGCCTGCGATATGGTCTGGTGGAAAGGACCAAGTCCGGCACCAATGAGCAGACCACTTCTCGGCACGTCTTCCAGCGAGATCGGCATCGACCGCGACGACCGCGAGCCGATCCAGGCCCAGATCGCGCGCCAGCTGCGCGCGCTGGTGCTGAGCGGTCGGCTGAAGCCGCAGACCAGGCTGCCATCCACCCGCGCGCTGTCGGAGGAACTGAACGTCGCCCGCGCCACGGTGGTTGAGGCCTATGAGCAGCTGCTGAGCGAGGGCTATCTCGAAACCCGCTCCGGCTCCGGCACGCGGGTTGCGGCGGAACTGCCGGAGACGCTCCTCACCTCCGCGCCGAAGCAGCGCGCGCGTGAGCCTTCGCGCGCCGCCGGCAAGCGCGAGCCGGCACGGCCCTTCCGCTCCGGCCTCGTCGACTGGGAGGATTTCCCGCATGATGAGTGGGGCAGGCTGCTCGGCCGCTTCTGGCGCAACCCGCCGGTCACGCTGCTCGAGCACAACGACCCCTTCGGCTGGCTGCCGCTGCGCGAAACGATCGCGCGCCACCTCTATGAATGGCGCGGCATCGACTGCGCGGCCGAGCAGGTGATCGTGACGGCGGGCGGGCTCGACGCCTTCGACCTCATCGGCCGCTCCATCCTGAAGCCGGGTGACGAGGTGTGGTTCGAGGAGCCAGGCTATCCCACGGCGCGGCGCGTCTTCTCGCTGGGCGGCGTCAGCGCCGTGCCCGTGCCGGTCGATGCGGAAGGCCTTGTGGTGGCGCGCGGCATCGAGCGGGCGGGGGCAGCGCGCGCTGCCTTCGTGACCCCGGCGCGGCATTACCCCACCGGCGTGACTATGCCGCTTGCACGACGGCTGGAACTGCTCGACTGGGCGGCTGACGCCGACGCCATCGTGATCGAGGACGATTACGACAGCGAATACCGCTATGTGGGAAAGCCGCTGCCGGCGCTGATGAGCCTCGATAAGCGGGCGCGCGTCATCTACACCGGCACATTCTCCAAGGTCTTCTCGCCCATCGTCAGGCTCGGCTACATCGTGGTGCCGCAGGCCCTGGTGAAACGCTTCCGCGAGGAGCGCGTCTCGCACGGTGCGCCGCCCTCGCTGATGGCGCAGCCCGCACTGGCCGAGTTCATGGGCTCTGGCGCTTTCGCCATCCATATCCGCCGCATGCGCCGCATCTATGCCGCCAGGCGCCGTGCGCTGATCGAGGCGCTGAAGCCGGGCGAGGGCAAGCTCTTCACCATCGATGCCTCGCCCGCCGGGCTGATGCTTCTGCTGCGCTTGGCCCCGGGGTCGAGCGACGAGGCGGTGGTGGAGAAACTCGAGGCCAGGGGCATCGAGACCCAATCGCTGTCCAGCCACTATGCGGGCCGCAAGCGCGAGCAGGGATTGCTGCTCAGCTTCGCGGGCTTCAGCGAGGACGACCTGCAGCAGGCCGCTGCACGACTGATCGGAGTTCTGTCATGAGCGATGCCGCAAGGAACCATGCCTTCCGCTGGGTGGAGGAGAAGCACCCGGACTGGTCGGGCTGGAACAGCCACATCTGGCACCTCGCCGAAACCGCCTGGCGCGAATACCGCTCGGCGGCCTGGTATGTGCAGCGCCTGCGCGCCGAGGGCTTCACCGTCGAAGAGGGCTCGGGCGGCATGCCCACCGCCTTCTCCGCCACATGGTCCAACGGGCCGGGGCCCACCATCATGGCCTATGCGGAGTATGACGCGGTGCCGGGCAACTGCCAGGCGGCCGTGCCGTGGCGCCAGCCGCGCAAAGGCCTGTCGCGCTTTGCGGGCGGGCACACCGACCCGCATTCGGCGCTGGGCATGGGTTCGCTGGTGGGTGCACTCGCCGCCAAGGCCGCGATGGAGGCACACGGCATCACCGGCACCATCCGCTTCATGGGCGAGCCTGCCGAGAAGGTGCGGGGCTCCAAGCCCATTCATGCGGCGAAGGGCTATTACGACGGGCTCGACGCCATCATCTCCTTCCACCCCTTCTACATGCTGCCGCTGTGCAACACGGCGCGCTGGGACACCCATTGCGGGCCCTATTACGCGGCGATCTACGAATTCCTCTGCGAGCGGCCGGAGACGTGGCTTGCAGGTGCTGTGACCGATGCGGCGGGCGCCCCCATTCCCGCCGCCCACACCGCGGCGCGCGCACCGGGGGCCAATGATGCGGTCGTTGCCATGTACACGCTCTCCAAGATGATGCGTGACCACATGCTGCCGCATTCCGGCACCTGGACGCTGAACGAGACGATCCTCGCCAGCGGGCAGGCCACGGCGGATAATTTGGCGGCCCAGATGGCGATGATCATGTTCGCGGCGCGCTGCCCGGACGTCGCCATGCTGAAGAAGATCTATGCCGTGCTCGACCGCAACGCCGAGGCCGCTGCGGCGGCAGCGCATTGCACGGTCAAGCGCCACTGGGTGTCGAAGTCGAAGCCCGGCCTCGCCAACCATGCCATGGCGGAGATCACCTTCCGCAACCTCGAGCGCGCCGGGGCGCCGCGCTATGGGGTCGAGGCCGTGAAGGCGGCGCAGGCCTTGCAGAAGGAGCTGGGGATTGACCCCATGGCGCAGCCCTTCGCCGATGAACTGTCGGAACTGGTACCGCCGCAGGAGGCGGAACGGCGGCTGCGCAAGGATCTGCCGTCCTGGCAGACGCATTACACCTCCGACGACTATACCGACATGACCTGGTTCGCCCCCACGGTGCGCTTCTATGTGGGCCGCGCCGTGCTCAAGGCGCCGCCGGGCTTCGCCTATCCGGAATGGGCGTTGAACGCCCTGGGCGGCATTCCCGCCACCATCGACCCGACGGTGGAGACGGCGGCGAAGACCATCGCGGGCACGATCATCGACCTGATGACGGACAAGGCCGCGCTGGACCGCGCCAAGGCGGAGTTCATGACCCGCCGGGCGCAGGCCGAAGACCCGGCACCGTGGTGCGATTACGCACCCCCCATCGACTTTCCCTGGCCCGAATATGTGGAAACCCCGCGCGGCCGGGAATGGTGGATCCCGGCGACGGCGGTGGACCGGGCGATGGAACGGGAATGAGCCCCGCTCATGGTGAGGTTTGTAACGATTGATTTTGGCTGTTCTGAGAGGCCGCTAGTCCCCTAGCTCACACTTGGAGAAAACCTCCCTGCGCCCTTCCCCGGGGCCCCAAACCCCCATAGCGCCGGGATGACGGCTTCTTGGGGCGGTGTCGCCGGGTTCACGGCTTCTGGGGGGCCTTCACGACGCCAGCGGGCGCAGTTCCTTCAGCAGCTTCGCCCGGATCGCCCTTGCATAGTCCTCGAAGTCCCGTGCGGGTTCCACGAAGCTGTCGGGGCCGATGATGACGCGCTGCCTGTAATAGTCCGCGAGGTCCGGGCTGTCGGCCATGATGGGCAGGCCGTTGATGACGATGCCCAGCGCGCGCGCCGATTGCCGGGCTGCCTCGAGGTCCGCCGACCCATTGTCCTCGCCGTCGCCCGCCACGTCGATCACCTTGCGCTGGCCGTCGAATTCATTGCCCTCGATCAGTGCCGCGCTGTCCGCGATGCCGGTGGCGATGGAGGTGGCGCTCGCCCACATGTAGCGGTGGATGAGCGCCATGCGGAAGCCGAAGGCCTTGGAGTCCCGCCGGCCGCTGAGCTGCGTGAAGGGCAGCACCACATGGGTCTCGCCCGGGCCGCCCCACTGTACCACGGCGACGGCCGTCCCCAGCGGCTGCAGGTCCTCCACCGCGCGCTGCACGTCGGGGTGGCGGAAGGCCGCGGCCAGGCCCTCGACCTGGAGCGCGAATTCCCGCTTGTCGACGCTGGCCGAGGCATCGAGCGCCAGCACCAGCTCCACCGCCACCACCGTGTCCTGCGCCTGGGCGGGTACGGCGAGCAGGGCGGGCAGGGCGAGCAGCGCCAGCCGCGACGCCATGGCGCGTGACAGGCTCCGCACGTCGGGCCAAAACGCCCGCACGGAGGATCCCATGCGCAAGTCCCTGATCACTGTCGCCGCCGCCATCGCCCTCACCCTCGCTGCCATCCTAGCACTGGCGCCCGGGGCCAATGCCAGTAGCGTTATGGTGATGACGGCCTATGCCCGGGCCTCCACCACGCCCACCGCCGAGACGGGCGCGGCCTATGTGAGCCTGATGGTGCATGGCGAAGCCGACCGGCTGGTTGCGGTATCCACCCCGGCCGCGAAGATGGCCGTCCTGCACCGGACCGTGGAGGACGACGGCGTGATGAAGATGGAGCACGTCGAGGCCATCGATGTTCCCGCCGATGGCATGATCGAGATGAAGCCCGGCGGTACCCACATCATGCTGATGGGTCTCGCGAAGCCCCTGAAGGAGGGCGAGGAGATCGACCTCGTCCTGACCTTCGAGAAGGCGGGCGAGGTGAAGGTCAAGGCCAAGGTGGGCGGCGTGGCCGCCGGCACGAACTAGGCTTCGGGCGGCATTTCGGCGGGCGACGGTTCCTCGCGCAGCGGCCGCAGCGCCTCATCCTCGGACTTCATCCGCCAGAACAGCAGGGCGAGGTTCAGGATGCCGAAGCCCAGCGCAAACCAGATCAGCCCGAAGGCCAGCGGCAGGATGAAGACCTCGGCTGCCACCACGAAGTAGTTGGCGTGGCGGATCCAGCTGTGGAAGCCTTCGTCGGGAAGCGCCTCGCCCGGCACCACCATGAGCCGCGTCGTCCAGCTGCTGCCCAGCGCCGCCACGATCCAGCCGCGCGTCGCCTCCAGCACCACATAGGCATAGATCCAGGGCTGGTCGATCGCGGGCAGGTAGGTCAGCACCATGTACCACAGGCCGGCCAGCCAGAGGACTTGCAGCGCCACCACGAAGCCGTAGCGGTTGGAGCCCACCTCGAAGCCGCCGCGGGCCTCGATCTTCTTCGTGTTGCGATGCGCGATGACGAGTTCGATCACCCGCTGCAGGGTGACGAGGGACAGGATCAGGATATGGAGCCACATGAGGGGAGTGTAGGGGGATTCCCGGTGGCAATGAAAGGGGCACGGCCTGCCACCAAAAGGCCGTCACCCCGGCGCAGGCCGGGGCCCAGCCTTGCCAGGTGACGTTCTCGTTTCACCTTGCCCCGGCTTGACCGGGGCATCCTTTCAGGCCACCGATGAAAAGGACGTCCGGGTCAGGCCCGGGCGAGGTGGATTGTTGAGGACTAAGACAGAATCCGGCCTGCGCCGGGATGACGGCTCATATGCTGCAGCGGGGATTGCGGAACGGGGCGTAGACCTTCCATAAGTGATCTCCCATCAGCATCGAGCTGCCCCGCCTTGGACCTACTCCACATCATCCTCCTCTTCGCCGGCGGCCTTCTCGCAGGCTTCATCAACGTGATGGCGGGGGGTGCCGGCTTCATGACCTTCCCGCTGCTGCTGGCGGCGGGCATGACCGAGATCGAGGCCAATGCCTCCAACTTCGTCGCCGTGCTGCCCGCCAATGTGGTGGGCACCGTCGTCTACCGTCACGAACTGAAGAGCGTGCGCAAGCACCTGGGGCTGAGGCTCTGCCTCGCGGCGGCGGGCGGCGTGCTGGGCTCGTGGATCCTGATCCACACCGGCCAGGCGGCCTTCCAGAAGGTGATCCCGTGGCTGCTGCTCTTCGCCACCGCCTCCTTCGCGCTGGGGCCGTGGCTGAAGGAGAGGCTCGAACGCAACTTCGCCTTCGACGGGTCGCGCTGGCTGTGGCTGTCCTTCATCCTCGAGTTCATCGTCTTCGTCTATGGCGGTTACTTCGGCCTCGGCATGGGGATCGTGATGTTCGCGATCTACGCGATCTTCAGCCACATGAGCGTGCACCAGGCCAATGCCATCCGCAACATCACCATCACCCTGATGACGCTGATCTCGATCGCCATCTTCGCGCAGGCCGGCGTCATCCGCTGGGTGCCGTCGCTGGTCATGATGACGGGCGCGATGATCTCGGGCTATTTCACGGCCAAGGTCGCGCTGCGCATTCCGCACCATTATGTGCGCCGGGGCATCCTCGTCTGGGCCGTCTGCCTCACGGCGCTGGCATTCCTGCGCTATCACTGAGCGCCTTCGCCCTGAGCGCCTCGCGGTGCGCGGCATAGAGCCCGCAGACCACGATCAGCACCATGCCGAGAATGGCGATCCCGTCGGGGAACTCGCCGAAGACCACGATGCCGGAAATGATGGCGAAGACCATCACCGAATAGCGGAAGGGCGCGGTGCCGGTGAGTTCGCCCAGCCTGAGCGTCGCCACCATCAGGAGATAGCCGGCGGAGAGGAAGCAGGCGGCGAGCGCGAGAAGGCCCACCTCCCATGCCTCCGGCCACTGCACGCCCTGGAAACCCATCAGCGCGAGGCCGCCCATGGTGACGAAGCCCGCATTGGCCAGCGCCACCACGAAGACCGGGATGCGGGCGGGGATGGTCTTGGTCAACAGGTCGCGCACCGCGACGAAGAGCACGATGGCGAGCGCCAGCACTTCATAGATCGAGAAGTTGGCGACCGAGGGCTTGACGATCATCAGTACACCGATGAAGCCGCCGATGATGGCGACCATGCGCCGCCAGCCCACCTCCTCGCCGAGGAACAGCATGGAGAGCAGCGCCACGGCGAGGGGCACCGCCTGTATCAGCGAGGTGAGGTTGGCGATGGGCATGTGCACGAGTGCGGTGACGAAGGCCACCGTGGCGAAGAGATCGCAGGTCGAGCGCAGCAGCACGTTCTTCTGGCGGATCTTGGGAAGCTCGCGCAGCAGGCCCTGGGACGCGCAGATGGCGGTGAGGATGGCCATGGCCATCACCCCGCGCAGCGCGATCAGTTCGCCCACCGGCAGGTGCGCGCCGACGATCTTCACGATCGTGTCGTTGCACACGAAGGAGCCCATGGCGCAGACCATGAGAAGGCCGGCACGGAGGGCGGTGTTTTGCGGCAGGCGGAACATCAGCGATGCGTAGCGCGCTTCGGGGGCGCCCCGCTATGCCGGCAGCGCAGGGCTCAGCCGCCGGTGACGCTCATGTGGCGGGCCACAGCGGGCTTGTTGTGGCGGCGGTCGATGACGAAGTCATGGCCCTTGGGTTTCCTCCCGATGGCCTCGTCGATGGCGGCATTGAGAAGCTCATTGCCCTCGGACGCCCGCAAGGGTGCGCGCAGGTCGGCGGCGTCCTCTTGGCCTAAGCACATGTAGAGCGTGCCGGTGCAGGTGAGGCGGACGCGGTTGCAGCTCTCGCAGAAATTATGGGTCATCGGCGTGATGAAGCCGAGGCGGCCGCCCGTCTCCTTCACCCGCACATAGCGGGCGGGACCGCCGGTCTTGTAGGGGATGTCGTCGAGCGTGAACTGGTCCATCAGCTGGGCGCGCACGACCGAGAGCGGCAGGTACTGGTCCGTGCGGTCGCCGTCGATGTCGCCGAGCGGCATGGTCTCGATGAGGGTGAGGTCCATGCCTTCGCCGTGTGCCCAGCGCAGCATCTCGGGGATTTCCGTGTCGTTGACGCCCTTCAGCGCCACGGCATTGATCTTGATCGAAAGCCCGGCCTTCTGCGCAGCCCTGAGGCCGTCCTTCACCTTGGGCAGATCGCCCCAGCGGGTGATCTGGCGGAACTTCGCCTCGTCGAGCGTGTCGACCGAGACGTTGATGCGGCGCACGCCATGGGCGGCCAGCTCATCCGCGTAGCGGGCGAGCTGCGAGCCGTTTGTGGTGAGGGTCAGCTCCTCCAGCGCACCGGATTTCAGGTGGCGGCCGAGGCTCTCGACCAGCGTCATGATGCCCTTGCGCACCAGCGGCTCGCCGCCGGTGAGGCGGATCTTCCTCACACCCTTGTCGATGAAGGCGGTGCAGAGGCGGTCCAGCTCCTCGAGCGACAGCAGGTCGCGCTTGGGCAGGAAGGTCATGTCCTCCGCCATGCAATAGACGCAGCGGAAGTCGCAGCGGTCCGTGACCGACACGCGCAGGTAGCTGACGTGCCGTCCGAACGGGTCGACGAGGGGGGCTTGCGAGGTCATGATGCGTTATATTTGGGCATATACGGCGCGAAGGTCAACCCGCAGCTTGCGCGGCCGCAAGCTGCTTCTTGCCGGGCAGGAACATGGCCAGCAGCCCGAGGGCCGGCAGGAAGGAGCAGAGGTGGAAGACGAAGCCGATCGACGTCATGTCCGCCACCATGCCCAGAAGCGCTGCACCCGCCGCGGCGATGCCGAAGGCCACGCCGAAGAACAGGCCGGAGATCATGCCCACGCGGCCCGGCATCAGCTCCTGCGCGAAGACCAGCATGGCCGAGAAAGCCGAGGCCAGGATGAAGCCGATGGGCACCGAGAGAACCACCGCCCAGAAATGGTTGGCATAGGGCAGCAGCACGGTGAAGGGGAGTGCGCCCAGCACCGAGAACCAGATGACCGCCTTGCGCCCGATCCTGTCGCCGATGGGCCCGCCCAGCAGGGTGCCCGCCGCGAAGGCGGCGAGATAGATGAACAGGTCGATCTGGGCTTCCTTCGGGGTGAGGCCGAACGTGTCGATCAGGTAGAAGGTGTAGAAGCTCGACAGGCTCGACGTGTAGACGAACTTGGAGAACATCAGGCACAGCAGCACCACGAGCGAGGTGACCACCACGCGCCGCGGCAGCGGGTTGGGCGGGATGACATGTGCGCGCTTCGGCCCGCCCTTGGGCGAGAGGTGGTGGGCATACCAGCGTGCAGCATAGCTCAGCACCGCGACCGAGAAGAGGGCGAGCAGCGACAGCCAGGCGACACTGCCCTGGCCATGCGGCACCACGAAGAAGGCGGCGAGCAGCGGACCGATGGAGGTTCCGAAATTGCCGCCCACCTGGAACACCGACTGCGCGAGGCCATAGCGGCCACCGGATGACAGCCGCGCCAGCCGCGAGGCCTCCGGATGGAAGATCGACGAGCCGATGCCGATCAGCGTGGCGCCGATCAGGATCATCTCGTAGCTGTGCGCGAGGCCCACGACCACGAGCCCGACGAGCGACAGCGCGGGCGCCACGGGCAGCGAATAAGGAAAGGGCTTCTTGTCGGTGTAATGCCCGATCAGCGGCTGCAGCACGGAGGCCGTGGCCTGGAAGGCCATGGTGATGACGCCCACCTGGGCGAAGCTCAGATTATGCAGGTCGCGCAGCAGCGGGTAGATCGACAGCAGCAGCGCCTGCAGCGTGTCGTTGATCATGTGCCCCGCCGTGACGGCGAAGAGCACGGCATAGGTGGTGCCCTGGACCTTGGCGGGCGTGAAATGGGTGGTGGCCATAGGGGATGCCTAGCGGGAAACCCGAACCGTGGCCAATGCCGAGTGGGCGGGTTGGCTATGTGCGGGAGCCTTGCGAGACTGTGACTCGTGGCCCCCACCCCTGCCCCTCCCCACAAGGGGGAGGGGGACCAGACGATACGCGTCCGTTCTTGTTTCCCCTCCCCCTTGTGGGGAGGGGCAGGGGTGGGGGCGAGCCCCGCGCTACCGTCCCCGCGCCGTCGACAGGAGCCAGTCCTTGAAGGTGTCCAGCGCCTCGCTGCGGCGGCCTGCGCCGGAGGCGGGCTCGATGATCGAGTAGGCGTAGTCGTGCTTGATGTCGATGTCGAAGAGCTGAACGAGGCGGCCCGAGGCGAGGTCGTCGGCGATGAGGCTCCGGGGGCAGAGTGCGATGCCCTGGCCGGCCAGCGCGGCGGCGCGCAGCAGGTTGAAGTCCTGGAAGATCGGGCCGGGCGAGGGGCCGGCATGCTTGAGGCCCGCATGGCGCATCCAGTTCTGCCAGTCCAGCCTGTCGGTGTCGTGCAGGAGCGGCTTCCCCAGGATGGCCTGCGGCACGTCGAAGGGGCCTTCCTTCTCGAGGTAGATCGGGTTGCAGATCGGCACCGTGCTGCCCGGCAGCAGGCGGGTGGAGCGGCAGCCTTCCCATTCGCCGGGGCCCCAGAGGACCGCGATATCGACCTCGTCGAAGTCGATCCGCTGGTCGGCGAAGGCATAGACCACCTTGACCGAGATCTCCGGGTGTTCGCTGAAGAACTGGGAGAGCTTGGGGATCAGCCAGATAGTGGCGAAGGAGGGGAGTGCTGCGATGGTCAGCGCCGGGCCCTGTTCGGTCTGCTGCAGGCGGCGGCAGGCGGCGGCCATGATGTCGAAGGCCTCGGCCAGTGACCGGGCCAGCTCCTGGCCCTTCGGGGTGGGCATGGTCTGGCGGCCCAGCCGGTCGAACAGGGTGATGCCGAACCATTGCTCCAGCTGGCGCACCTGGTGGCTGACGGCGGACTGGGTGACGTTCAGTTCCTCCGCCGCCTTCGAGAAGGAGCCGGAGCGGGCGGCGGCTTCGAAGCAGCGGAGCGCATTGAGGGAGGGCAGGCGGGACACCGGAACGGCTCCATGAGATTTTCTCATGGAGTATGTGAGGGATCATCTTTTGACACAAGGCCTTATCCGGGGAAGTTATTCCGCAGATTTCAAACCCCGGAGAAACGCCCCCATGAACCTCGCTCGCCCAGCGGTCGTCGACTATCGCAACAATGGCAAGAAGCCGAAGCCGACCTTCTCGGACGCCGAGATGAAGCGCCGCCAGGACGGCATCAAGGGCTGGATGAAGAAGGCCAAGGTCGATGCCTGCCTGTTCACCAGCTACCACAACATCAACTATCTCTCGGACTTCCTCTACTGCTACTTCGGCCGCAAGTACGGCCTCGTCATCACGCCGAACAAGACCACCTCCGTCACTGCCGCCATCGACGGCGGCCAGCCGGCACGCCGCACCTTCGGCGACAACGTGACCTATACCGACTGGTCGAAGGACAACTACTTCATCGCCGTCAAGGCGCTGATGAAGGGTGCCAAGCGCATCGGCATCGAGTTCGACCATGTGAACCTCGATTTCCGCAAGCAGCTCGCTGACGCCTTCCCGGGCGTCGAGTTCGTTGACGTCGCCGCCCCCTCGATGCGGCTGCGCATGATCAAGAGCGCGGAAGAGATCAAGCACATCACCAAGATGACGCGCATCGCCGACATCGGTGGTGCGGCCTGCGTCGAGGCCATCGCCGTGGGCGTGCCGGAGCACGAGGTTGCCCTGCATGCGACCCAAGCCATGGTGCGTGAAATCGCCAAGGTTTGGCCGCAGGGCGAGCTGCTCGACACCTGGACCTGGTTCCAGTCGGGCGTCAACACCGACGGTGCGCACAACCCCGTCACCTCGCGCAAGATCAGGAAGGGCGACATCCTGAGCCTCAACTGCTTCCCGATGGTGGCAGGCTATTACGTCGCCCTCGAGCGCACGCTCTTCGCCGAGCAGGCCTCGAAGGAGCACACCCGGTTGTGGGAGATCAACTGCCACGTCCATGACGAGGGCAAGAAGCTGCTGGTGCCGGGTGCGAAGTGCTCCGACATCGCCAAGGAGCTGAACGAGATCTATGCCAAGCATGATCTCCTGAAGTACCGCACCTTCGGCTATGGCCACTCCTTCGGCGTGCTGTGCCATTACTATGGCCGCGAGGGTGGGCTCGAGCTGCGCGAGGATTGCGACACCGTGCTGGAGCCCGGCATGGTCGTCTCGATGGAGCCGATGATCATGATCCCCGAAGGCCAGAAGGGTGCCGGTGGCTATCGTGAGCATGACATCCTGGTCATCACCGAGAAGGGCAACCGCAACATCACCAGCTTCCCCTATGGCCCGGAGCACCTGATCGTGAAGGCCGGCGGCGCCAAGGGCCGCAAGAAGGCGGCGCCGAAGAAGGCGGCCAAGAAGAAGCGCTGATTTCGCGCCAGGCACGAACTTGATTCATGGGGCGCGGCGCATGAGGGACTTGCATCCTCAGGCCCGCGCCCTATGATATTTTCTCAAGCAGCCATAGAACACGTACAGGGTGAGGACACAGGGGAATGGCCAAGGACACGGCAAACGATGCGATGGTTCGCTTCGTCAATGTGCAGAAGAGCTACGACGGCGAAACGCTGGTCGTGAAGAACCTCAACCTGGACATTGCCAAGGGCGAGTTCCTGACCATGCTCGGCCCCTCGGGCTCCGGCAAGACCACGACCCTGATGATGCTGGCGGGCTTCGAGCCCGCGACCCATGGCGAGATCTACCTCAAAGACCAGCCGATCAACAACGTGCCCCCGCACAAGCGCGGCATCGGCATGGTGTTCCAGAACTATGCGCTGTTCCCGCACATGTCGATCAACGAGAACCTGGCCTTCCCGCTGCAGGTGCGGAACGTTCCCAAGGCCGAGATCGAGGAGCGAGTCGCCAAGGTGCTGAAGATGGTGGAGTTGCCGCAGATGGGCAACCGCCGCCCCGGCCAGCTGTCGGGCGGCCAGGAGCAGCGCATCGCCGTCGCGCGTGCCCTTGTCTTCGAGCCTGACCTCGTGCTGATGGACGAGCCGCTGGGTGCCCTCGACAAGCAGCTGCGCGAGCAGATGCAATACGAGATCAAGCACATCCACGAGCGGCTCGGCGTGACCATGGTCTATGTGACGCATGACCAGTCGGAAGCCCTCACCATGTCGAACCGCATCGCGGTGTTCAACGACGGCATCGTGCAGCAGCTCTCGACGCCGGCCGAGCTTTATGAGCGCCCGGTCAATTCCTTCGTCGCGCAGTTCATCGGCGAGAACAACAAGCTCAAGGGCACGGTGGCCGAGATCGGCAGCGACAATGTGGCGACCGTCAAGCTCGAGACGGGCGAGATGGTGAAGGCGCTGGCCATCGGCCCGCGCGAGAAGGGCGGCCGCACGCTGCTCTCCGTTCGCCCCGAGCGCGTCGAGATCAACCCCGCCGCCCATTCGGCGGACGTGATCCTGTCCGGCCGCATCGCCGAACTGATCTATCTCGGCGACCACATCCGCGCCCGCCTCGAAGTGGCCGGCCACAGCGACTTCATCGTCAAGGTGCCGAACAAGGGCGCCTCCACCGATGTGGCCGAGGGCCGCGAGGTGAAGGTGGGCTGGAAGGCGGCTGACTGCCGCGCGCTGGATTTCGCCGAGTTCCGGCACTGAGGTGAGGTGATGGCAGCCAGCCGCGGGTTTCGACACATCGCGTGCTGGCTCGCCGGCCTTGCCGTTTCCTTCTGCCTGCTGCTGCCGCTGCCTGCGGGGCGTGCCCAGACCGCGGAGGTGGACCTCGCGCTGGTGCTGGCCATCGACTGTTCCTTCAGCGTCGATTCGCATGAATTCGCCGTGCAGATGGAAGGCCTCGGGCGTGCCTTCATGACGGATGCGGTGAAACAGGCCATCGCCCAGGGCGTGCGCCAGCGCATCGCCGTGACGGCCGTGCAATGGTCGGACGAGCGCAACCAGAAGATCGTGCTTCCCTGGACCATCGTCACCGGCGGTGCCGACACCGACGCGCTGGGCCAGGTGCTGATGGCCATTCCGCGCGAGCTGACGGAAGGCGGCACCTCCATCTCCACCGCGCTCACCTTCTCGGCCGCGCTGTTCGACGCGGCGCCCTCGGCGGAGCGGCGGGTGATCGACGTTTCGACCGATGGCCGCAACAACAGCGGTCCGCTGGTTCCCCCGGTGCGCGACCGCGTGGTGGCACAGGGCATCACCATCAACGGCCTCACCATCCTCAACGAATGGCCGACGCTCGACACCTATTTCGAGGGCAACGTGGCGGGCGGCCCGGGCCATTTCGTCATCCCGGCGAGCGACTATGACGCCTATGGGGAGGCCATCCTGCGCAAGCTCTTGCGTGAGATCACCGGGCCGGGCATCACCTGACTTTCTCCGGCAGGGTGTCTCATGACCAGCTTCACGCTCAGTTTCGTTCCCGAGATCCGCTTCGGCGCGGGCCGCCTGGCCGATGTGGCACCGCTGGCGCAAGCCCGCGCCGGCAGGGACGCCGTGGTGCTGCTCGTCGCCGATCCGGCGTTGCAGGACCTTGGGGTGACCGCGCGCGCCGTGGGGCTGCTGGCGAAGGAGGGGCTTGAGGCGCGCGTCTATGACGGCTTCGCGGGCGAGCCCTCCGTCTCCGACATCGATGCGGCAAGCGCCCTCGCGCGCCAGCATGGCGCAAGGGCCGTGATCGGCCTCGGCGGCGGCTCTGCGCTGGACACGGCGAAGCTCGTGGCCTGCTGCGCGGTGTCGGGCGAGCCTGCCTCCGCCTATGCGCTGTGTGCCACACCGCTGCCGAAACACCGGCTTCCGATCATCGCCGTGCCGACGACGGCGGGCACCGGCTCCGAGGTGACGCGCGTCTCGGTCTATGCCGATGCGAACAAGGTGAAGGTCTGGGCCTGGGGCGAGGAGCTGAAGCCGGACGTGGCCATCCTCGATCCCGAACTGACCGTCGCCCTGCCGCCGGCGGTGACGGCGGGCACCGGACTCGATGCGCTGGTGCATGCCATCGAGGCCGCCACCAACAAGCAGGCGAACCCGGGCAACGACCTCTATTGCCTGAAGGCCATCAGCCTTCTCGCTGCAAACCTCGAACGGGCGGTCACGCATCCGCATGATCTCGAGGCCCGCGGTGCGATGCTGCTGGCCGCCTGCTATGGCGGCATCGGCATCGACAATTGCGGCACGGCGCTGGCGCACAACATCTCCCACGCCGTGGCCAATCTCGCGCCCATCCCGCATGGCCGCGCCACCGGCCTCGCCATGCTCGCCACCATCGGCTGGGTGGCGGACGGAAACCGGGAGGGCTTCGCACGCGTCGCAAGGGCCATGGGAACGGATGATCCGGTCGCGGGCTTCGACCGCCTGGTGCGGGCGAGCGGCATGGTGGTGTCGCCTGGCCTCCCCGGTGTCACGCCGGAGGCGCTGGCGCAGCACATGGCGGCTCCCGCCAACGCGCCGATGCGCAAGTCGACGCGGCGTTATCCCGGCGACGGCGACCTCGTGATGCTGGCCGAGCGCTTTCTCTCGCTGGCCTGATCATGCTGAAATGGGCCCTGATCCTTGCCGCGCTGGCCTATGTCGCCATCGTCTGCTTCATGTATCTCCAGCAGCGGAGCTTCCAGTATTTCCCGGCCCACAAGGGCGGCACGCCGCAGGATCTCGGGCTCAGCGGCGTGACGGAGCAGCGGGTGAAGACGCCCGACGGCGAGACCATCGTGCTGTGGTATTCGCCGGCGCAGCCGGGCAAGCCGACCGTGCTGTTCTTCCACGGCAATGGCGGCGAGATCGCCGACCGGACGGAGCGCTTCGCCTTCCTGCAGTCGCAGGGGCTGGGCGTGATGTTCGTCTCCTATCGCGGCTATGGCGCAAGCACCGGAGAGATTTCGGAACAGGGCCTCGTCACCGATGCGCTAACGGCCTATGACGTGCTGCGGGCGAAGGGGGTGGCCCCCCGGGACATCATGCTGCTGGGCGAGTCGCTGGGAACGGGTGTCGCCGTGCAGCTCGCGGCGCAGCGGCCCGTCGGCGCCGTGGCGCTCGAGGCGCCCTACACCGCGACGGTCGACATCGCGGCCGACATCTACTGGTGGCTGCCGGTGCGGCTTCTGATGAAGGACCAGTTTCGCTCGCGCGATTACATCGCGCAGGTGAAGGTGCCGCTGCTGATCCAGCACGGCGATGCCGACCGTGTGGTCCCGGTGGCCCAGGGCCGCGCACTGTTCGAGATGGCGAATGAGCCGAAGCAATTGGTGATCATTCCCGGCGAAGGCCACGATGCCGTCTTCGACCGCGGCGTATGGGCGCGCGAGGTCGACTTCTTCCTCACCAACGCCAGGCCTCAATAACCCGGCGGCGGCACGAAGCCGGCATATTCCCTTTCCAGCAGTTCGGCGAAGCGGATCGAGGTGTAGTCGCCATATTGCCGGGTGATGATCTGCACGCCGGCAGGCAGGCCTTGGGGCGTGAGGCCCATGGGCGCCACGGTGGATGGCAGCAGGAAACAGCCGGAATAGCCGGCCCAGAACAGCTGGTCCGTCGTCGCGACGCGCTTGCCGTTGACGGTGATCTTGCGCTCGTGGCGCTCGCCCACATGGTCGTGCGGGAAGGCGGCGGAGGCCGCGGCGGGGCAGATCATCACGTCCCAGTCGTCGAAGAACTGGTCCCAGAGAAGCCGCATCTGGTGGCGGCGCTCGTTGTATTTGAGCCAGTCACGGTGCGGCAGCACATAGGCGCGCAGCATCCTGGTGAGGTAGCTGTCGTCCCTCGGGTCGGCCGCGGCGACCTTGGCGGAATTGGCCGCGAACTCCATGTCCGACTGGCGGCGGCTGGTGGCCGAACGCAGCAGCGCGATGTAGATGTCCATCGCCTCCTTCGACGTGAAGGCGGGGCGCGCCGTGGTGGAGAGCGTCTTCACGCGCTTTCCCAGGAACTGCGTGAGCTTGCCCAGCAGGTCCTGCACGGTGAGATCCACCTCCGACTGCTCGTCGGTGAACATGACCGCAACGCGGAATTCCTTCAGCGATTTCTGCTTCGCGGGTGGGAGCGTGAGGGCATAGCCACGCGCCTCCGGGCCGACGGGTCCGGCGATGATCTTCATCATCAGGCTGAGGTCGCGCGCCGAACGGGCCAGCGGACCAGCCACGGTGATGTCGCCCGGCTGCACGACTCCCGGCAGCAGGTGGCCCTGATAGGGCACGACACCCCAGGTCGGCTTGTGGCCATAGACCCCGCAGTAATGCGCCGGATTGCGGATGGAGGCGCCGATGTCGGAGCCGATCTCGAGGGCCGACATGCCGGTGGCGAGCGCCACGGCCGAACCACCGGACGAGCCACCCGGCGCGCGCGTCACGTCCCACGGGTTGTTGGTGGTGCCGTAGATCGCGTTGTAGCTCTGCCAGTCGGCCAGCATGAGGGGCACGTTGGTCTTGCCATAGACCACGGCGCCGGCCGCCTCGAGGCGCTGCATGGCGACCGCATCGGTCGAGGCGATGTTGTCCTTGAAGCGCGGGTCGCCCCAGGTGGAGGCAAGCCCCGCCATGTCGAAGCTTTCCTTCGCCGTCATCGGCACGCCGTCGAAGGGCCCCTTCGGCTTTCCGGCCCTGAGGCGCCGGTCGGCGGCGGCCGCCGCCTTCTTTGCACGGGGAATGTCGGTCACCACCACGGCATTGAGCGCCTTGTTGTGCGCCTTGTACTGGGCGAGGCAATCCTCGAGCAGGGCGGAGGCGGTGAGCTTGCGGGCGCGCAGCAGGCGGGCGAGTTCGGAGGCGGAACGGAAGTGCAGGGGCAGGGCAGGCATCGGGAACTCCTCTTCGCACGCAGCCTAACTCCGCATGCCAGAACTGCAATCCTCCAGGCTGACGGGCAGCCCTGCACGGTATAGAGATCGGCCATGGACCGCCGCGCCCTCATCATCAGCTATCTGCTCGTCGCCGCGGGCGCGGCGCTGTTCGCCTCCAAGGCCATCTTCATCAAGCTCGCCTACATGGAGCGCTATGACGCGCTGCTGATCCTCGCCTGGCGCATGGTCTTCGCGCTGCCCGTCTTCCTGGTGGTGGGCGCCTACGAGATTGCCCGGCGCAAGGCGGACGGCAGGCCCATGCCGCGGCGCGGGGCGGTGCTCGGCGCCATCGGCATCGGCCTCATCGGCTATTACCTCGCCATGATCCTCGACTTTGGCGGGCTGCTCTACGTGACGGCCCAGCTCGAACGGCTGGCGCTCTTCACCTATCCGATTTTCCTGATCTTCATTGGGGCCGCCTTCTTCGGCATGAAGCTGACGCGGACGAGCCTGATCGCGGCGCTGATTTCCTATCTCGGCCTTGCGGTGGTCTTCGCCACGGATGTCTCGGAGGGCGGCTCCAACGTGGCACTCGGCACGGTGCTGGTGCTGGGCTCGGCGGTGGCCTTTGCCGTCTACCAGCTGATGGCCAAGCGCTACATCTCCGAGATGGGGGCGACGCTGTTCACCTCGGTCGCGCTGTCGGCCGCCGCGGTGACCACACTCATCCATGTCTTCGTCGTGCGTGGTTACCTCGATACCTCGATGTCCTGGCACTACTTCATGCTGGCGGCGGGCATCGGGATCCTGGCAACCGTGATCCCCTCCTTCTTCGTCAATGCCGGCATGGCGAAGATCGGCGCCACGTCGACGGCGATGATCTCCAACGTCTCGCCGCTGCTGACGATCTATTTCGCCGTGGTGCTGCTGGGCGAGGCCTTCACCTGGTCGCATGCGCTGGGAACGGCGCTCGTCGTGGGCGGGGTGGGCTATCACACGTGGCGGGAGATCAGGAAGCCGGCCCGCGAGACGTCCCCCTAAATGCCGTCATTCCGGCGAAGGCCGGAATCCAGCTTTCATCGGCGGAAGCTGGACCCCGGCCTTCGCCGGGGTGACGGACCAAGGAAAAAAAGGCCGGGCACAAGGCCCGGCCGATAGTTTGGGAGGAAACGGTCGGTCAGCCTCAGCTGACGTTGTCGGGCAGCACTTCCTTGCGCTTGGCCATGAAGGCCTGGAGGGCTTCGTCGATGCCGGGGTCGAGCGCGGGGGCTTCATAGTCGCGCAGCATCTGCTTCCAGCGCTCGTTGGCGCGGACGACGATGTCCTTCTCGCCCTCGTCGCGCCACTGCTCGAAGGAATTGTTGTCGGCCAGCGAGGAACGCCAGAAGGCGGTCTCGAAATTGGCCTGGGTGTGCGAACAGCCGAGGTAGTGCGAGCCGGGGCCAACCTCGCGGATGGCGTCCAGCGCCTGGCCGTTCTCCGAGAAGTCGATGCCCTCGGCGAATTTCTGGTACATGGTCAGCTGGTCGGCATCCATGATCAGCTTCTCGTAGCCCGAGGCGAGGCCACCCTCGAGCCAGCCTGCGGCGTGCAGGCTGAAATTGACGCCCGAGAGCAGCGTCGACCACATGGTGTTGGCGCTCTCATAGGCCGCCTGCGCATCGGGAAGCTTCGAGCCGCAGAGGCTGCCGCCGGAGCGGAAGGGAACGCCCATGCGGCGGGCGAGCTGGGCCGCACCGAAGGTGACCATGGCGGGCTCCGGCGAACCGAAGGTCGGCGCGCCGGACTGCATCGACATCGAGGCTGCGAAGGTGCCGAACACCACCGGCGCGCCGGGGCGGCACAGCTGGGTGAAGGCGATGCCGACCGAGGCTTCCGCAAGGATCTGGGTGAGCGTGCCGACGGTGGTGACGGGCGACATGGCGCCGGCCACGATGAAGGGCGAGATCACGCAGGCCTGGTTGGCGCGGGCCAGCACCTTGAGGGCGCCGAGCATGACGCCGTCCCACACCATCGGCGAATTGGCGTTGATGAGCGAAGTCATCACGCAGTTCTGGTCGACGAAGTCCTTGCCGAAGACCATCTCCGCCATGGCGACCGAGTCGGCCGAGCGCTCGCCCGCCGTGACCGAGGCCATGAAGGGCTTATCGGAGTACTTGATGTGGGTGTAGATCATGTCGAGGTGGCGCTTGGCCACCGGAATGTCCACGGGTTCGCACAGCGTGCCGCCGGCATGGTGCAGGCTGGGAAGCATGTAGACGAGCTTGGCGAAGTTGCGGAAGTCCTCGATCGTGGCGTAGCGGCGGCCCTCGTCGAGGTTGCGGATGAAGGGCGGGCCATAGACCGGCGCGAAGACCGTGTTGTTGCCGCCGATCGTCACATTGTTGGCCGGGTTGCGCGCGTACTGGACGTATTCCCGCGGCGCGGTCTTGATGAGGGAGCGAACGAGGCCCTTGGGGAAGCGGATGCGCGAGCGCTTCGGATCGGTGGCCGAGGGCGTCACGTCGGCGCCCGCGTCCTTCCACATGCGCACGGCTTCCTCGTCCTCGTAGAAGTCGATGCCGACTTCCTGCAGGACGATCTCGGCATTGTGCTCGATCAGTTCCAGCTGCTCGTCGCTGAAGGGCTCATAAGGTTTGATGGCGCGGCGGATGAAGCCCGACTGCTTCACGGCGGTCGAGGTGCGGGCAGCACGGCGGGCATCGGCACCACCACGGGCGCGGCGGCCGGAGGAGGGGGCGGAGGCGGGCTGGACGTCGGTCATGTCAATGGCCTGTTGAGAAGTTTTCACGTGAGGTGTGGTTTACGCGCTCGCCGCGCCGGCGGCGTGAAGGGAAACGTCAGGCGATGGGCTGGAAACGACGCCTCAGAACGTCACATTCAGGGCCTCCAGCCCATGGAAATGATAGGCATTCCGGTAGCGGGGCGGCTTCGCCAGCGCCAGGCGGGGCAGGCGCCGGAAGAGGAGCGGCAGGGCGACCTGCAGTTCCAGCCGGGCCAGCGGCGCCCCGATGCAGAAGTGGATGCCGGCCCCGAAGGCCACCTGCGGGTTGGGGTCGCGGTCCCGGATGAAGCGGTCGGGCTCCGGAAAGCGCGCGGGATCGCGGTTGGCCGCCCCCAGCATGAGGCCCACGTTCTCGCCCTTCTTCAGGCGGATCCCAGCATATTCAAGGTCTTCCAGCGCATAGCGGGTGAAGAGATGGAGCGGCGGGTCGTATCTGAGCGTTTCCTCGACGCAGGGCTCATCGATGCCATCGCGGATACCCTGCTCGAGCAGGCACTTGATGCCATTGCCCAGCGCATGGACGGTCGCCTCGTGACCGGCATTGAGCAGCAGGATCGCGGTGGTGACGAGTTCGTCCTCGGTCAGCTTCGCACCCTGTTCCTCGGCCTTGATGAGTTCCGAGAGGAGGTCGTCCTTCGGCGCCTTGCGGCGCTGCGCGATGTAGTCACGCATGAAGGTGGAGAATGCGACCGTGGCCGTCACCGCGCGGTCCTCGATCTCCCGGTCGCGCCGCGCCTGGTACATCGCCACCATGTCATGCGACCAGGCGAGAAGCTGATGTGCCATGTCGGTGGGCACGCCGAGCAGATCGCAGATCACGAACACCGGGATGGGCGTCGCGAATGCAGCCAGCAGCTCTGCCCCGCCCTTGCCCTCGAAGCGGTCGATCAGGCCGTTCGCGAGGCTGGTGATCGCGGGCCGCAGGCGTTCCACCCGGCGTGACAGGAAGGAGCGGTTGATGAGGCCCCTGAGCCGCGTGTGCACCGGAGGCTCCAGTTCCAGCAGCGAATGCGATTCGAAGTCGTAGAAGGGCTTGAGGTGCTGGGGTGTTTCCGGCCAGCCCAGTTCTTCGCGGCTTGCAACGTGGAGTATCTGCCGACCGAAACGCCGGTCGCGCAGCAGGGCGTTCACGTCTTCGAAGCGGGCGAAGCACCAGATGCCGTAATGCTCCCATTTGAACACGGGAACCTCGGCCCGAATGGCGTCATAGGCGGGGTAGGGGTCGTTGTAGAAGCCGGGATCGACAGGGTCGAGGATCACGGCACGTCGGGATTTATCAATGCGCATGGCTCCCATCTTCCTGCGAAGTCGCGTATCGTGGCAAGTCCGGCTATGAGCTTCGGTGATTTGGGGGATGAACATGAAAGTCTATATCAGCGTCGACATCGAAGGCTGCGCCGGCATCACCCATTGGGACGAGGCCGGGAAGAACCATGCCGACTGGCAGGAATTCCGCGAGCAGATGACGCGCGAAGCCGTGGCGGCCATCGAAGGCGCCAAGATCGCGGGCGCCACCGAGATCCTGGTGAAGGACGCGCACTCCTCCGGCCGCAACATCATCGCGGCCATGCTGCCCGCCGACGTGCGGCTGATCCGGTCGTGGCAGGGTCACCCCCTCTGCATGGTGCAGGATCTCGACGAGACATTCGATGCGGTGATGATGATCGGTTACCATTCCGCCGCCGGGTCGGAGGAGAACAGCCTCGCCCATACGCTGTCGGATGATGCCGCCGAGATCCGCATCAACGGGCGGCGCGCGTCCGAATACCTGATCCATGCCCTGGCCTCCTCCATGCTCGGCGTGCCGACCGTGTTCGTCAGTGGCGACAAGGGGCTGATGGTGGAGATTGAGGAGACAAATCCGCATGTCGGGCGCTGCGCGGTGAAGGAAGGCCGCGGCCAGTCGACCATTTCCATGACGCCCGCGGCGGCGGTGAAGGCCATTCGTGACGGGGCGGCCACCGCACTGCGCGGCGACATCAAGGCCTCGCTGCTCGAGGTGCCCGAGCATGTGATCGTCGAGATCGCCTATTCGAACCCGGTGCTGGCGGCGCGCCACCAGTGGTATCCCGGCATGGAGCACGTCGGAAACCGCACCGTTCGCTTCGAGACCAACCATTACTTCGACGTGCTGCGCATGTTGAACTACGTGACCTGATGCGGGGCACCGACAAGCTCAGTGTCGAATTCATCGTGCTCGTGGCGTTGCTCAACGCCATGGTGGCGATGTCGATCGACACCATGCTGCCGGCCATCGGCTCCATTGCCCATGAGCTGGGCGCGGCGGACCCCAACAGCCGACAATACATCATCACCACCTTCTTCGCCGGGCTGACGCTGGGAACCCTGATCTATGGGCCATGGTCGGATTCGCTGGGGCGCAAGCCCACCATCGTCATCGGCCTCACCTTCTATGCGCTGGGCTCGCTGATCTGCCTGTTCTCGGTCAATTTCCCGATGATCCTGATCGGCCGCTTCATCCAGGGCTTCGGCGCCTCGTCGCCGCGCATCGTCTCCATCGCCATGGTGCGTGACGGGCAGGCGGGGGCCGCCATGGCGCGCGTCATGTCCTTCGTGATGATGGTGTTCATGCTGGTGCCGATGCTCGCCCCCAGCATGGGCACGATCGTCCTGCTCTTCGCCGGCTGGCGCATGATCTTCGTCGGCTTCCTCGTCGTCGGCGTTCTTGCCGGGCTGTGGCTGTGGTTCCGCCAGGACGAGACGCTGCCGCGCGACAAGCGCACGCCGCTGGCCGTCGCCTCGCTCGTTTCGGCGGCGGGCGAGGTGCTGAGGAACCCCATCGCCATGGGCTACACGGTGGGCGCCGGCACGATCTTCGGGGCCTTCATCATCTATCTCGGCACCTCGCAGCAGGTCTTTGCCGAGCTTTACGGCCAGGGCGCCTATTTCGCCCTGTGGTTCGCCTTCTTCGCGGGCGGCATGGCGATTGCCATGATGGTCAATGCGCGGCTCGTCATGCGCTATGGCATGCGGAAGCTGTCGAAGTGGTCGCTGCGCGGCTTCCTGGCACTGGCGGCAGTGGCACTGGCGGTGAGCCTGCTGATGGGCGACCTGCCGCCCCTGTGGTTCATCGCGGGCTATCTCTTCCTCAGCTTCTTCTGCTCCGGCCTGCTGTTCGGCAATTTCAACGCCATCGCCATGGAGCCGATGGGCCGCATCGCCGGCATGGCGGCGGCGATCATCGGCTCGCTGTCCTCGCTCATTGCCATCCTGACCGGAGGTTACATCGGGCAGCTCTATAATGGCACGGTGATCCCGCTGGTGGCGGGCTTTGCCGGGCTGGGACTGGTGACCTTCGCCGTCACGGAATGGGCGGAGCGCCACCGCAGGAGGTGAGGTTTCTGCACCTTGCCGAGGAGCGGCGAAGTCTGATACCAACGCCCCCGTGTCCAAGCATTATTCAGCCCTCGCCCTTGCGCGCCATGCCCTCGACCCGGATCTGCCGTGGCCGAAGGCCTGGGAGTCACCCGAACCGAAATCCTCCTATGACGTGGTGATCGTCGGTGGCGGCGGCCATGGCCTCGCCACCGCCTATTACCTCGCCAAGAACCACGGCATCACCAATGTCGCGGTGATCGAGAAGAGCTACATCGGCTCCGGCAATGTGGGCCGCAACACCACGCTGATCCGGTCGAACTACATGATCGGCGGCAACACCGCCTTCTTCGAGCATTCCCTCAAGCTGTGGGAAGGCCTGTCGCACGAGCTGAACTTCAACTGCATGGTGTCGCAGCGCGGACAGATCGTGCTCGCCGTGAACCCGGTGCAGATGGACGTCTTCGCCCGGCGCGGCAACATCATGCGGCTCAATGGCATCGACGCCGAGCTGCTGGATGCGGGCGAGGTGCGCAAGCTGCTGCCCTATCTCGACTGGTCGAAGGATGCGCGCTGGCCGATCCATGGCGCCATCATGCAGCCGCGCGCCGGCACGGTGCGCCATGACGCCGTGGCCTGGGGCTATGCCCGCGCGGCCTCCGCCCTGGGCGTGCACATCATCGAGAATTGCGAGGTGACGGGCTTCGTCATCGAGGACGGCAAGTGCTCTGGCGTGGAAACCTCGCGCGGGCGCATCAATGCCGGCAAGGTGGGCATCGCGGTGGCGGGCCATACCAGCCACGTGGCGAAGATGGCGGGCATGAAACTGCCCGTCGAAAGCCACATCCTGCAGGCCTTCGTGACCGAGCCGATCAAGCCCATCGTCGACAACGTCATCTCCTGGGGTGCGGAGCTCTTCTATCTCTCGCAGTCGGACAAGGGCGGGCTTGTCTTCGGCGGCCACATCGACGGCTTCAACACCTATACCCAGCGCGGCCAGTTCAACCGCATCCAGACGGTGGCGGAATGTGCGGTCTCGCTCATGCCCTTCATCTCGCGCCTGCGCCTGCTGCGCCACTGGGGCGGCATCCAGGACATGACGCCGGACGGCAGCCCCTTCATCTGCAAGACGCCGACGCGCAACCTCTATCTCAACGGCGGATGGTGCTACCAGGGCTTCAAGGCAACGCCCGCGTCAGGCTGGACCTTCTCCCACACCATCGCCCATGACCAGGAACACGAACTCGTCCGCGACTTCGCCCTCGATCGTTTCGAGAAGGGCCGGGAACTCGACGAATTCGGCCTCGGCAACTGGACCTACAAGCAATGATGATCCCATGCCCGCATTGCGGCGACCGCGACGTCTCCGAATTCCGCTATGGCGGCGATGCCGCGAAGCAGCGCCCGGCCCATGGCACGGGAGACCTGAAGACCTGGCATGACTATGTCTTCGTGTTCGAGAATCCGAAAGGTCCGCACACGGAATATTGGCAGCATGTGCTGGGCTGCCGCCGCTGGTTCAGGCTCGCCCGCAACACCGCCACCAACGAGATCGGCGGGGTGGTGTCATGACGAGCTTCCGCAGGCTTGCCCAGGGCGGCCGCATTTCCCGCAACCAGCCGGTCACCGCGCGCTTCGACGGCAAGCCGCTCGCCGGCTTCACCGGCGACACGCTGGCCTCGGCACTTCTCGCCAACAACAAGGTGCTGGTGGGCCGCAGCTTCAAGTATCACCGCCCGCGCGGGCTGGTGGCCGCCGGAATCGAGGAGCCGAACGGCCTCTTCACCATCGGTGAAGGCGCGAGGACCGAGCCCAACGTCGCTGCCACCGTGGTGGAGATGACCGACGGCCTCGTGGCCCACACCCAGAATGCCTGGCCGTCGCCCGACTTCGACCTGATGGCGGTGAATTCGCTGCTCTCGCCCATGTTCCAGTCGGGCTTCTACTACAAGACCTTCATGGGCCCGTCGAAGGGCTCCTGGATGTTCTACGAGCCCTTCATCCGCAAGGCGGCCGGGCTCGGCAAGGCGACCGAGCTTCCCGATCCCGATCGCTATGACATGCGCTTCGCCTTCTGCGACGTGCTGGTGGTGGGCTCCGGCCCCGCCGGCCTCGCCGCGGCACTCACCGCAGGCCGCAGCGGGGCGCGCGTGGTGCTGGCGGAGCAGGACAGCGATTTCGGCGGATCGATGCTTTCGGCCAGCGACGCGGAGCAGGAGGCCTGGCGCCTCGCCTGCGTCGAGGAGCTGAATAGCCTTGCCAATGTCGAGGCCTTCACCCGCACCACGGTGCAGGGGCTCTATGACGGCAACCTCGCCGTGCTGGTCGAGAACCGCAGCCGCCTCAACCCCGATCCTGCCAAGGGGCAGCCGCGCATGGTGCTCATGCAGCTGCGCGCCAGGACCATCGTCATGGCGACGGGTGCCATCGAGCGGCCGCTGGTCTTCTCCAACAACGACCGGCCGGGCGTGATGCTCGCCTCGGCGCTGCGGTCCTACGTCAACCGCTTCGCCGTGGTGCCGGACAAGCGCGCGGTGATCGTCACCAACAACGATACTGCCTATCAGGCAGCGCTCGATCTTGCCGCGGCGGGGATCGCCGTCACCGTGGCGGACCATCGCGCCAATGTATCCGCCGACATCCTCACGCGCGCCGGTGCGCAGGGCATTGCCATCTTCCCCGGCAGCGGCATCTTCGACGTCGATGGCGCCAAGGGCGTCAAGCGCGTGAAGCTGGGCGGCCTGCATGCCGTGACCATCGAGTGCGATGTGGTCGGCATGGCCGGTGGCTGGTCGCCTGTCGTTCATCTCTCCTCCCATGGCGGCATCAAGCCGAGATATGACGAGCAGGCCGCGGGCTTCGTGCCGGGCGGCTTCCCCGCTTCGCATTTCGGCGCGGGCGCGATGATGGGAACCTATGGTGTTTCGGCGGCCATCGCCGAGGGCAGCAATGCCGGCGCCTCCGCCGCCTCGCATGCGGGCTTCGGCAAGACGCGCCCCGTCTATGCGCCGGAACATGCGACGGACCGGACCTATGCAATCCTGCCGACATGGGCGCCGCCGCAGGGTGCCAAGGGCAAGGCCTTCGTCGACTTCCAGAACGACGTGACCATCAAAGACGTGAAGATCGCGCACCAGGAAGGTTATCGCTCGGTGGAGCACCTGAAGCGCTACACCACGCTGGGCATGGGCACCGACCAGGGCAAGACGTCGAACATCAATGCGCTGGCACTGATGGCGGAGTATCGCGGCATCACCATTCCGGATGCGGGCACGACGACCTTCCGCCCGCCCTATGCGCCGCTCACCATGGGCGCCATTGCGGGCCGCACGTTGGGATCGCATTTCCGCCCGGTGCGGCGCTCGCCGC
Source organism: uncultured Aestuariivirga sp. (assembly GCA_964474665.1). GTDB lineage: Bacteria > Pseudomonadota > Alphaproteobacteria > Rhizobiales > Aestuariivirgaceae > Aestuariivirga. The sequence continues at coordinate 799 of CAYYTH010000045.1, read as the reverse complement.
TCCATGACTGGCACGTGAAGAACGGCGCCACCTTCATCGACGCCGGCTTGTGGAAGCGCGCCTGGTATTACGCCTGGGCGGGCAATTCGCCCGAGACGGCCTATGTGAAGGAAATGGAGCTCGTGCGCCGCGGCGTCGGCCTCGCCGATGTCTCGACGCTGGGCAAGATCGACATCCAGGGGCCGGATGCGGCGGAGTTTTTGAACCGCGTCTATGTCAACGGCTTCGCCAAGCTGCCCGTCGGCAAGGTGCGCTATGGCGTGATGCTGAACGACGACGGCATCGTGCTGGATGACGGCACCACGGCGCGCATCTCCGAGACCCAGTTCTACATGACCACGACGACGGCGCAGGCCGGCGAGGTGATGAGCTGGCTCGAATACCTGCTGCAGATGCAATGGCCGGAGCTGAACGTGCAGGTCGCCTCCCTGACCGACGAATGGGCGGGCATGGCCGTCTCCGGCCCCAAGGCCCGCGCGGCGCTCGCGCTGGCCTTCCCCGGCGTGGACGTCTCCAACGAAGGCTTGCCCTACATGGGTTGCAAGGACTTCACCTTCGACGGCGTCACCGTGCGGCTGCTGCGCATGTCCTTCTCGGGCGAGCTTGCCTATGAAGTTCATGTCGCGGCGGATTATGCCATCAGCCTGTGGGAGCATATCCTGAAGGCAGCAGCCTCGACCGGCATCAAGCCCTATGGCCTCGAGGCCCTGGCGAGCCTGCGCATCGAGAAGGGCCATGTGGCGGGCCTGGAGCTCGACCACCGCAACACGCTGGACGATCTCGGCCTCGGCAAGATGGC
>CAYYTH010000044.1:0-28339 GCA_964474665.1 uncultured Aestuariivirga sp. | reverse complement strand
CCGGGATTTGACTTGGGGCCGCAACACGCTAAATACGCCCCAAAATCCATTTCCGAAGGCATTTGAACATGGCCAAGCCGCGCACGCTCTATGACAAGATCTGGGATGACCACCTGGCCCATGAGGCCGAGGACGGCACGGCGCTGCTCTACATCGACCGCCACCTCGTCCATGAAGTGACGAGCCCCCAGGCCTTCGAGGGCCTGCGCATGACCGGCCGCAAGGTCCGCCACCCGGAGAAGACGCTGGCCGTTGTCGACCACAACGTGCCGACCACCGACCGCTCGCACGGCATCGCGGAAGAGGAAAGCCGCATCCAGGTCGAGACGCTGGCCAAGAACGCCGCCGAATTCGGCATCAAGTACTTCAACGAACTCGACAAGCGCCAGGGCATCGTCCACGTGGTGGGCCCCGAGCAGGGCTTCACCCTGCCGGGCACGACGATCGTCTGCGGCGACAGCCACACCTCGACCCATGGCGCCTTCGGGGCGCTGGCCCACGGCATCGGCACGTCGGAAGTGGAACACGTTCTGGCCACCCAGACGCTGATCCAGAAGAAGGCCAAGAACATGCTCGTCCAGGTGGACGGCAAGCTGCCCAAGCACTCGACGGCGAAGGACATCATCCTCGCTGTAATCGGCCAGATCGGCACGGCGGGCGGCACCGGCTCGGTCATCGAATTCGCCGGCGAGGCGATCCGCGACCTGTCGATGGAAGGCCGCATGACGGTCTGCAACATGACCATCGAGGGCGGTGCCCGCGCCGGCATGATCGCGCCGGACGAAAAGGCCTTCGAATACCTCAAGGGCCGCCCCATGGCGCCCAAGGGCGAGGCCTGGGACAAGGCGGTCGCCTACTGGAACACGCTGAAGACCGACGAGGGTGCCCATTTCGACCGCGTCATCACGCTCGACGCCGCCAACCTGCCGCCCATCGTCTCCTGGGGCACCAGCCCCGAGGACGTCATGTCGATCGAGGGCGTGATCCCCAACCCGGATGACATCGCCGACGAAGGCAAGCGCCAGTCGAAGTGGCGCGCGCTCGAATACATGGGCCTGAAGCCGGGCACCAAGATGACCGACGTCGATCTCGACGTGGTGTGGATCGGCTCCTGCACCAATGGCCGCATCGAGGACCTGCGCACGGTGGCCAAGGTCGTCGAGGGCAAGAAGGTGTCCGACCGCCTGGCCTATGCGATGATCGTCCCGGGCTCAGGGCTGGTGAAGGAACAGGCCGAGGCCGAAGGCCTGGACAAGATCTTCAAGGCCGCGGGCTTCGAATGGCGCGAGCCCGGCTGCTCCATGTGCCTCGGCATGAACCCGGACCAGCTGAAGCCCGGCCAGCGCTGCGCGTCGACCTCGAACCGCAACTTCGAGGGCCGCCAGGGCTACAAGGGCCGCACGCACCTGCTCTCGCCTGAAATGGCCGCCGCCGCGGCGCTGGCGGGCCGTTTCGTCGACGTGCGCAAGCTGGGCGCGTAATCTTTCGAATCCGATCTCTGATGCAACGGCCCCGCATGATCCTGCGGGGCCGTTTCTGCTTGCGCAAACGCGCGCCCTGCCGCTGAGCGGCGCGCGGAAAAACCTTCTGGAAAGTTCGTTTGCGAACAATCACCGGGTCGGCTAGGGCCTACACCCGCAGTCGCTTCGGCACGGGGAATGCCCCGGCCGGAACACGCATACGGCAGGGACGCCGAATGGTCCGCGGCACGAAGTGTGACGCAGATCATTAACGGTTGCTGAACTTTTCGTTAAGCCTTATGTCACCGGCGTGGCGATAAGGTGATGCCAACGTCAAGGCCGGCGCCAACATCCGAGTGGGGGTTTGAAGTGGGTACTACTGTTCAGGCGGACGCCAAGTTTCTGCGCCGCATTTTCCTCGGCCTCGTCTTCATGACGCTGCTGACCGGCGGCCTCGCCGGCTTCACCACCGTGCAGGCGATGACCGGTTCTGCCGGCAGCTGCGCGACCTCCTGCGAATAACCAGACCTTCATGGCGGACCACCGGCTGGCCGGACTCTCCGCCCCCTCCATCAGCGACATCGAGGAACTTGCAGCGGAGGCCTTCCGGGGCCTGCCGGCCGATTTCCGCGCGCTCTGCGGCGAGGTGATGATTTCCGTCGCCGACTTCCCCACGGAAGAGGTGCAGAAGGAGATGGATGCCGGGCCCTTCGACTTGCTGGGCCTGTTCCAGGGCATCGGCCTTGCCCATGACGCTGCGGTTCCCGAGACCGGCCGCATGCCCAACATGGTGTTCCTCTATCGCCGCGCCATCCTCGACTACTGGGCCGAGCATGAGGAGACGCTGGGCGCCATCGTGACCCATGTCCTGGTGCATGAGATCGGCCACCATTTCGGCCTGTCCGACGACGACATGTACGGGATCGAGGACCGGACGCCCTGACCTGGCGGCGCCACGCGCGCCATGTTGCAGCCCCTGCCCTTCCCCTCTATAGGAGCGCCTCATGACCAGCATCTTCATCGATGGCGAAGCGGGCACCACCGGGCTGCAGATCCGCGAGCGGTTGCAGAACCGTTCGGACGTGACGCTCGTCTCGATCGACCCGGAGCGCCGCAAGGATGCCGCGGCGCGGCGCGAGCTGCTGAATTCCGTCGACGTCGCCATCCTCTGCCTGCCCGACGATGCCGCGAAGGAAGCGGTGGCGATGATCGATCCCTCTTCGAAGACCCGCGTCATCGACGCCTCCACCGCCTTCCGCGTGGCCGACGGCTGGGCCTATGGCATGCCGGAAATCTCGGCCCTGCACCGCCGCAAGATCGAGAGCGCGACGCGCGTCGCCAACCCCGGCTGCTATCCGCAGGGGCTGATCGCACTGGTGCGCCCGCTGGTCGATGCGGGCATCATGTCGGCCGACTATCCCGTCACCTACAACGCCGTCTCGGGCTATTCGGGCGGCGGCAAGAAGATGATCGAGGATTACGAGACGAAGGGTGCTGCCGCCATCGCCTATCATCCCTACGGCCTCGGCTTTTCCCACAAGCACCTGCCGGAGATGCAGGTCTATGCCGAGATCGCCCATGCACCGATCTTCCAGCCTGCGGTCGGCAACTATGCGCAGGGCATGATGGGCTGCGTGCCGGTCTTCACCGAACTCCTCCAGAAGAAGGTGAAGGGCCAGGACATCCACGACTGCCTGGCGCTTGCCTATGCCAACCAGCCCTGCATCGAGCTTGCCCCGTTCGAAGCGGTCGAGCGCGCCGCCCACATCAACCCGGAAGCACTCAACAACACCAACCGCATGCGCCTCCACGTCTTCGCCAATGACGCGCGTGGGCAGCTGCTGCTGATGGCCATCTACGACAATCTCGGCAAGGGCGCTTCGGGCGCCGCCGTGCAGAATCTCAACCTCATGATCGGCGCGGAGGAAACCCTCGGCACCGATCTCCCCCAAGCTGCCTGAGGACAAACACATGCAAAAGTTCGAAACGCTCACCGGCGTCGCTGCTCCGCTGAACATCGTCAACATCGACACCGACATGATCATCCCGAAGCAGTTCCTGAAGACGATCAAGCGCACCGGGCTTGGCAAGTCGCTGTTCTACGAGATGCGCTACACCCAGGACGGCAAGGAAATCGCGGATTTCGTGCTGAACCAGCCGGCCTACCGCAAGGCCGAGATCCTGGTGGCGGGCGACAATTTCGGCTGCGGCTCCTCGCGCGAGCATGCGCCCTGGGCGCTCCTCGACTTCGGCATCCGCTGCGTGATCTCCACCTCGTTCGCCGACATCTTCTACAACAACTGCTTCAAAAACGGCATCCTGCCCATCAAGGTCTCGCCCGACGACCTCAAGAAGCTGATGGATGATGCCGAGCGCGGCGCCAATGCCACCATGACCATCGACCTCCCCAACCAGGAGATTCGCGGTCCCGACGGCGGCAAGATCAAGTTCGACCTCGATCCCTTCCGCAAGCACTGCCTGCTGAACGGCCTCGACGACATCGGCCTGAGCCTCGAGAAGGCCTCCTCCATCGACGCCTTCGAGAAGAAGCAGGCCCAGAGCCAGCCCTGGCTCTGATGCACACGCCTTAAGTGGAGCCGATCCTCACCACCGTCCTGCCGGTCTTCGGCATGATCGTGCTGGGCTATGGCTTCACCCGGGCGAAGGTCTTCGATGCGGCGGCGGGCCGGGGCCTGTCGCTCTTCGTCTTCAACCTCGCTATTCCCGCCCTGCTGTTCAAGACAGTGGCCACCATGGGTGCCCAGCAGGGGGCGCCGTGGGAGCTCTGGATCGCCTTTTTCGGCGGCCTCGGCATCACCTGGGTCGTGGCGGCGCTCGTCTCGCGCATCGTGCCCTCGCTCAATGTCTCGGGCGGGGCCGCGGCCTCCATGGCGGCGGGCTTCGGCAACCTCGCGCTGCTCGGAACGCCGCTCGCCCTCTCCCACTTCGGGCAGCAGGTGGCGATCCCGCTGGGCATGATCCTGTCGATCCATGCGCCGATCCTGTGGTTCACCGCCATGCTGCACCGGGCGCTGTTCCAGACCACGGGCGGATTCTCGATCCGCAGGACCGCCTGGGACCTGTTCCGCAATCTTGCCACCAATGGCATCGTCCTCGGCCTCCTCGCCGGCACGCTGTGGCGCCTCACCGGCTGGGGACTGCACCCCGTCTTCGGCACCATGCTCGACATGCTGGCAGATGCCTCCGTTCCCACCGCGCTCTTTGCCCTGGGCGTGTCGCTGGCGGGCTATTCGCTGAAGGGCTCGTGGAGCGGCATGTTCACGCTGATCGGCCTCAAGATGGTGCTGATGCCGCTTCTCGTGTTCATTTTCGTGCATTACGTGGTGTCGATCCCGCCGCTCTGGGGGCATGTGGCCATCCTCTTCGCCGCCATGCCGACGGGGGCCAATGCCTTCCTGTTCTCGCAGCGGAACAACGAGGCGGTGGCGGCGGTTTCCGGCGCCATCGCGCTGGGAACGGCGCTGGCGGCGGTCAGCGCCTCCATCCTGCTCTATCTCATGGACATGGGCGCAATTTAGGCCCGTCAGGCTTGATTTTACGGGTGAACAGGTCCATTTTCCGCGCGAATTTCAGAACCCCCCTCCTCAAGGAGCCACATGGCCAAGGAAGAACTGCTCGAATTCGAAGGTACCGTGACCGAACTTCTGCCCAACGCAACCTTCCGCGTGAAGCTCGACAACAATCACGAGATCATCGCCCACACTGCCGGCAAGATGCGCAAGAACCGCATCCGCGTGCTGGCCGGCGACCGCGTGATGGTCGAGATGACGCCCTATGACCTGACGAAGGGTCGCATCAATTACCGCTTCAAGTAAAGCCAAGGGCACGCATGCCCCCGACAAGGCCGGCGTGAAGCTGGTCCTGGCCAGTGCCTCGCCGCGCCGGCTGCAATTGCTCGAGCGCGTCGGGCTGACGCCCGACCTGCTCAACCCATCCGACGTCGACGAGATCCCGCACAAGCGCGAGACGCCGCGCGCCCACTCCATCCGCCTCGCGAAGGAAAAGGCCGAGCGCGCCACCGAAATGCCGCTGGTGAAGGAGCTGGGTCCCAACAGCTTCGTGCTCGCAGCGGACACCGTCGTCGGCCTCGGCCGCCGCATCCTGCCCAAGGCCGAGACGGTGGAGGAGGCGCGCGACTGCCTGTCGCTGCTCTCCGGACGCTCGCACTGGGTCTATTCCACCGTCTGCCTCATCGCGCCGGGCAGGAAGGTATCCACCCGCTGTGTTGAAACCAAGGTGCGCTTCAAGCGCCTGTCGCGCGAGGACGTCGACAGCTACATCGCGTCGAACGAGTGGCGCGGCAAGGCCGGCGGCTACGCGATCCAGGGCCGCGCGGAGGCCTTCGTGCGGCTGCTCACGGGCTCCTACTCGGCGGTGGTCGGCCTGCCGCTCTATGAGACGGTGAGCCTCCTCGAAGGCGCGGGCTACCCGGTGTTCCACAGCTGGATGACGGCACCGCAATCCGAGGTCTGAGATGACCGAACCCGTCAGGCTTCGCCCCCGCCGGCCCTGCCCGATCTGTGCGAAGCCGTCGCAGCAGAAGTATCACCCCTTCTGCTCCGCGCGCTGCGCCCAGATCGACCTCAATCGCTGGTTCGGCGGCAACTACGCGATTCCGGCTGAAGAGGACGAACCCGGCGAGGACGAAAGCCGCGAAGGCTGAGAACGAGGGTGCGCCGCAACCGGAGTTCCCTCGACGTCCGGCGCATGTCGCCCTAGCGTGATTCTTCTTCACACAGGAGACCGACCATGCCTTTCCGTCCCCTCTTCAGCCTCGCAGCACTGTTCGTCATTGCCACGCCCGCCCTTGCCGATGAGGTCCCGAACATGGTGGGCAAGTGGGTGGGCCTGGTGGACAGCGCCGTGATGGTCGGCAACACGCCGGATCGGGCCGCCGACGCCGACAGGAAGATCACCTTCGCCAAGGAAGGCCTCGCGTTCACCTTCGACATCAGGGAGCAGGCGGGCGCGCGCTTCGGTGGCGAGATGGTGGCCCCGAAGCGCAGCGAAACGCTGATCGGCCACCTCTACCCCGACAACAAGTCCGGCATGATGCTGGATGACGACGGCCGGTATTCCTTCAACCTCAGCGACGCCAACACCATGCAGCTGTGCTACGACCATGCCAAGCCGGACAGCAAGGTCATCGCCTGCTGGACCGCCCGGCGGGCGCAGTAACTACGCCGCGGGGTGAGGGGCCGCCGTGCGCGGCGCCTCGCCTTTCTTGGGTCGCCAGCCCATCACCGCATAGACGCAGGGCACGACGAAGAGTGTGAGCAGCGTGCCGAGGCTCATGCCGCCGACGATGACCCAGCCGATCTGCTGCCGGCTCTCGGCACCGGCACCGGTGGCGATCGCCAGCGGCACGGCGCCGAGGATCATCGCGGCCGTGGTCATCAGGATGGGCCGGAGGCGCAACCGTGCCGCCTCAATGATCGCCGCGCCCCGCTCCATGCCCTCGCGCTGCAGCTTGTTGGCGAAGTCGACGATCAGGATGCCGTGCTTGGTGATGAGGCCGATGAGCGTGACGAGCCCGATCTGCGAATAGACGTTCAGCGTGCCGCCGGTGAGCCACAGCGCCAGCAGCGCCCCGGTCATCGACAGCGGCACCGACACCATGATCATGACGGGATCGCGGAAGCTTTCGAACTGCGCCGCCAGCACGAGATAGATGAAGGCCAGCGCCATGACGAAGACCAGCGCCAGGTTGGAGCTTGCATCACGGAATTCGCGCGCCTGGCCGGTGAGGTCGGTCAGCGTTCCCTGCGGCAGCACCTCGGCTGCCGCCTGGTCCACCGCCTGGATCGCCTCGCCAAGCGTATAGCCCGGCGCGAGATTGGCCTGGATGGTGATGGCGCGCAGCTGGTTGAAGCGCCTGAGGTCGCGCGGTGCCACACCCACCTTCGCCTTCACGATGTTGGAGAGCTGCACCATCTCGCCGTTCTTGCCACGCACGAAGATGTTGGCCAGCGTCTCCGGGCTGGTGCGCTCGGCGGGCGGCAGTGCAACCGTCACGTCATACTGCTGCGAGCCGATCTGGAAGGTCGTCACGTTGCGACCGCCCAGCAGCGTTTCCAGCGTGCGCCCGATGACCGAGATGTCGAGGCCGAGATCGGCGACGCGGGCGCGGTCGATCTCGATCTCCACCTCCGGCTTGTTGAGGCGCATGTCGGTGTCGATGTCGGCGAGGCCCGGATTGTCCTTCAGCTTCTCGACCAGCTTCTGGGCCAGCGCGTTCAACTCCTCATAGGAGGCCGAGGACTGGATGACGAACTGGAACGGCTTGCCGAAGCCGCGCACGCCCAGCGAGGCGGGGTTCGTCGCGAAGGCCTGCACGCCGGCGATCTTGCGCAGCTTCGGCGACAGCGCCTGCACCACCTGCTGCTGCTTCACGTCGCGTTCCGACCAGTCCTTCAGCCGCGCGAAGGACAGGAACTGCGTGACGTCGCCCGGCCCCACGATCATCAGGTAGGACTGGAGTTCGGGCACCTGGGCCAGAAGCTCCTCCGCCTGGGAGGCATAGCGCTGGGTATAGCCGAAGCTCGCCCCTTCCGGCGCGCTGGCATTGATGATGATGGTGCCGCGGTCCTCGGTGGGCGACAGTTCCGACTTCATCTGGGTGAACAGCCAGCCGCCGGACAGGCCGACGCCCAGCGCCAGCAGCAGAACGAGCCAGCGCAGCCTCAGCGCGAAGGCCAGGCTGGCGCGATAGCCACGCTCCAGGCCATCGAGGGCCCCCTCGATGATCCGCGCGAAGATGTTGCGCCGCTCGGAATGCTTGAGGAGCTTGGAGCACATCATCGGCGTGAGCGTGAGGGCCACGAAGCCCGAGACGATGACGGCACCCGCCAGCGTGACCGCGAATTCGAGGAACAGCCGCCCGGTGCGACCGGGTGTGAAGGCGATGGGGGCATAGACGGCGGCCAGCGTCAGCGTCATGGCGACGACCGCGAAGCCGATCTCGCGCGCGCCCCCGATCGCTGCCTCGAAGGGCTTCATGCCCTCCTCGATGTGGCGGTAGATATTCTCCAGCACCACGATGGCGTCATCGACCACGAGGCCGATGGCAAGCACCATGGCGAGCAGCGTCAGCGTGTTCACCGTAAGCCCCGTCGCATACATGATGGCGAAGGTGGCGATGAGCGACACCGGGATCGTCACGATGGGGATCACCGCCGCGCGGAAGGAATGCAGGAACAGCAGGATGATCAGCAGCACCAGGCCGATCGCCTCGAGGATGGTCTTGAACACGTTCTCGATCGAGCGGTCGATGAACACCGTCTGGTCGAAGCCCACCGAGATCGAGGTGCCTTCGGGCAGTTCAGCATTGAGGCGCGGCAGCAACCCCTTCACCTCGCGCGCCACGTCGAGCGGGTTGGCAACCGCCGTCTTGACGATGCCGATCGAGATCGCGGTGACCCCGTTGTAGCGGCTCTCGCGCCGGACGTCCGCCGTGCCCAGTTCGACGCGGGCCACGTCGCCCAGGCGCACCTGCAGCCCGCCCGCTTCCTTCAGCACGATCTGCGCGAATTCCTCCGCCGTGCCCAGCGCCGTCTTCGACAGCACGGTGAACTCGCGCTCGAGGCTTTCGATGCGGCCTGCCGGAATGTCGGCATTCTGGTTGCGGATCGCCGTCTCGACGTCCTGCACGGTGAGGCCCTGGCCGGCGAGCCGCGCGGCATCGATCCACACGCGCATGGCATAGGTGCGCTCGCCGTTCACCGTCACATCGGCAACACCGTCGAGGTTCTTGAAGCGGTTGACGACAAAGCGGTCGACATAGTCGGTGAGTTCGGCCGCATCCATCCTGTCCGACCGGGTGACGAGGAACATGATGGGTTGGGCATCGGCCTCGACCTTCGAGATGGTGGGCTCGGTGATCTCGTCCGGCAATTGCCGGCGCACGCGGCTCACCCGGTCGCGCACGTCGGAGGTTGCAGCATCGATGTTGACGGTGGAGCGGAAGCGGATGGTGATGCGGCTCTGCTCGGCGCGCGAGGTGGACTCGATCGTATCGATGCCCTCGATGCCGGCGAGCGAGCCTTCCAGCACCTGCGTCACCTGTGTCTCGATGATCTCGGCGGAGGCGCCGGGATAATTGGTCTGCACCGAGACCTGCGGCTCGTCGATGTTGGGATATTCGCGGATGGTGAGCCGGTTGAACGACATCAGCCCCGCCAGCACGAGCACGAGGCTCAGCACGGTGGCGAAGACCGGGCGCCGGATGCAGACTTCGCTGAGGCTCATGGAGCCGACCCGGCCGCCGCGGCGGAGGCCACGACCTCGACCTTGGCGCCGTTCGTCAGCTGCGCATTGCCGGCGGTCACCACGGTGTCGCCGGGCTTCAGCCCCTCAAGCACCTCGACCTTGCCATCGACGCGCTTGCCGAGGCGGACCTTCGCTTCCGTCACCGTGCCATCGGCGACGGTATAGATCACCGCACCCCTGGCGCGCTGCACGATGGCCGATTCCGGCACCATCACCGCCTCGCGCTCCGGCCCCTTGATGGCGACGCGCACCAGCAGGCCCGGCCGCAGCGTGCCCGCACCATTGTCGAACAGCGCACGCACCTGCAATGCCCGGCCGTTGACGTCGATCGCCGGGTTCAGCGCGGAAATCCGTGCCGCAAAGGTCTCGCCCGGCAGCGCATCGGCAGTGAAGCTCACGCCCGTCGCTGCCTCCACCGCCTTTTCCTGGAGTTCCGGCACGGAGAAGCTCACCTGCAGCAGGTCGGTCTTGTCGAGCTGCACCAGCGGCGTTCCGGCCGTGACATAGGCGCCCTCGGACACGGTGCGGAAGCCCAGCGTGCCGGAGAAGGGGGCGGAAATCGTCAGCTTGTCGAGCCGCACCTGGGCTGCCTCCACCGTGGCCCGCGCCACGTCGCGCGCCGACAGCGCCTCGTCATAGGCACTCTGCGCCACGTTGCCGGAAGAACGGAGCTTCTGGTTGCGCGCGAAGCTGGCCTCCGCCAGCTGCAGCCGCGCCTTGGCTTCCGCGAGGTCCGACCGGGCCAGGTCGGAATCAAACTCGAACAGCGGCGTTCCCTTCTCGACCTTCGCGCCATCCGCGAACAGGATCTTCGCCACGCGGCCGTTGGTCTCGGGGGCGATGGCGACACTCTTGTCCGACAACAAGGTGCCGAGCGCCAGGACGTCATCACTCAAACGTGAAGCTGTGGTCTTCGCCGTTTCAACCGCGGCGGGGCCACGATTGGCACGGCCGCTACCCTGGCGTTGTGCCGGGGCATCGCCGCCGGCAGCCGCCGTGGTCTTCACTGGGCTGTTCAAGCCCGTCAACGCGGCGACGTCGATGCCGTAATGCCGCACGCCGAAGGCCGCCGCCGCCACGATCGCAATGCCCACCAGCAGATAAACAAAGGCTCTCATCAACCCATATACCTTTCGCAGGCCGCGACCCTAGGCCGAAAACCTTCCTGCTTCCATACGCTGCTTTACCCGTCTCCGGATTTGAGACGCGCGGGTGCCGCCACATCCGTTGCCGCCCCTCTGGCCTTGCGCCGGCAGCCACGATATGTGCTGTGCCCAGAAATCGTTCAAGGAAGGACTCCGCCCATGAAGACCCGTGCCGCCGTCGCATTCCAGGCAGGAAAGCCGCTCGAGATCGTCGAGTTGGACCTCGAGGGCCCGAAGGCCGGCGAAGTGCTGGTGGAAATCAAGGCGACGGGCGTCTGCCACACCGACGAGTTCACCCTGTCGGGCGCCGACCCGGAAGGCCTGTTCCCGGCGATCCTCGGCCACGAGGGTGCTGGCGTGGTGGTCGAGGTGGGTGCTGGCGTCACCACGCTGAAGCCGGGCGACCATGTGATTCCGCTCTATACGCCCGAGTGCCGCCAGTGCCCCTCATGCCTGTCGCGCAAGACCAACCTGTGCACGGCGATCCGCGCCACGCAGGGCCAGGGCGTCATGCCGGACGGCACGTCGCGCTTCTCCTACAAGGGCCAGAAGGTGCACCACTACATGGGCTGTTCCACCTTCTCCAACTTCACCGTGCTGCCGGAGATCGCGCTGGCCAAGGTCAACGACAAGGCCCCCTTCGACAAGATCTGCTACATCGGCTGCGGCGTGACCACGGGCGTGGGCGCGGTGCTGAACACGGCGAATGTCGAGACGGGCGCCACGGCCATCGTCTTCGGCCTCGGCGGCATCGGCCTCAACGTCATCCAGGGCCTGAAGATGGCCGGCGCCGAGATGATCATTGGCGTCGACATCAACAACGACAAGAAGGTCTGGGGCGAACGCTTCGGCATGACGCATTTCGTCAATCCCACCGAAATTCAGGGTGATCTCGTCGCCCATCTCGTCAACATGACCAAGCGCGGGGCGGACCAGATCGGCGGGGCGGACTACACCTTCGACTGCACCGGCAACGTCAAGGTCATGCGCATCGCCCTCGAGGCCTGCCACCGCGGCTGGGGCCAGTCGATCATCATCGGCGTTGCCGGTGCGGGCCAGGAAATCAACACGCGACCCTTCCAGCTGGTGACGGGCCGCGTGTGGAAGGGCACGGCCTTCGGCGGTGCGCGCGGCCGCACCGATGTTCCGAAGATCGTCGACTGGTACATGTCTGGCAAGATCGAGATCGACCCGATGATCACCCACACCATGCCGCTCGAGGACATCAACAAGGCCTTCGACCTGATGCATGAGGGCAAGTCCATCCGCAGCGTGATCCTGTTCTGATGCGCCTCGAAACCAAGTCGCTGTCGAAGTCCCATGGCGGTATGCAGGGTGTCTACACCCATCTATCCGAAGCATGCGCCAGCCCCATGACCTTCGCAGCCTATGTGCCGCCACATGGTGCCGGCCAGAAGCTGCCGGTGCTGTGGTACCTCTCGGGCCTCACCTGCACCCATGCGAATGTCATGGAGAAGGGTGAATACCGGAAGGCCGCGGCGGAGCACGGTGTGATCATCGTCTGCCCGGATACCAGCCCGCGCGGCGAGGGCGTGGCCGACGCGCCGGACGACTGGAAGCTGGGCTGCGGCGCCGGGTTCTATGTCGATGCCACGCAGGCACCCTGGTCGTCGCACTACAGCATGTACAGTTATGTCACGGCCGAACTTCCAGCGCTGGTCGCGGCCCACTTCCCCATGGCCGACATGGGCCGGCAGGGCATCTTCGGTCATTCCATGGGTGGCCACGGCGCACTCGTCGCGGCGTTGCGCAATCCGGGCCGCTACCGCTCCTGCTCGGCCTTCGCGCCCATCGTGCACCCGATGACGGCCGATTGGTCGCGCCCCGCCTTTGCGGCCTATCTCGGGGCAGATGAATCGGCATGGCGCAGCTGGGACGCCGTCGCACTACTGCAGGACGGCGCCCGCGCACCGGAGCTGCTGGTGGACCAGGGAACGGCCGATTCTTTCCTCGAGACCGGCCTGCGCCCCTGGCTCCTGGAGGCGGCCTGTCAGGCCGCCGGCCAACCGCTGACATTGCGCATGCAGGACGGTTACGACCATTCCTACTACTTCATCTCAACGTTCATGGCCGAGCACGTCGCGCACCACGCGTCACGACTCAGGGTGTGAGCAGTCGGGCATCGTGCACAAAAAAGTTCCCGCTCTGTGGCAGTCTGCCGCAGAATCGTCATGTGCCCGATTCCGCTGGGGCACATTGCCGGGCGAGTGAAATAAACGTCATTATTTCAATGTCTTACGAAATGACGGCTGAGGTCGAATGAGCGACCTGCGATGGATCCAGTTGGCGAAAATATATAGTACCAGTTGAGCAGCTGGCAATTTTGTCAATTTGAAACGTTTAAGTTGTAGGATATTTTGGCGGCGTAAACCATTTCGGGTTGAAACGCATGCGACCGACCTTATCCGATGTTGCCAAGCTCGCCGGAGTGTCCGTAGCCACCGCCTCGCGAGCCCTGTCCAATCCTGACCTCGTCGCCGACGGCACGCGCCGTGCGGTGCGCGAGGCGGCCGCCTCCTGCGGCTACAAGATCAACCTGGTGGCGCGCTCGCTGCGCATCCAGCGCACCGATACGCTGCTGGTGCTGACACCTTGCATCGATAACAGCTTCTACCCCGGCCTCGTGCGCAGCATCGAGGACACGGCCCTGACGATGGGCTACGCCATCATCGTGGGATTCACGCGAAAGACCGACAAGTACCGCGAAGCCTATGGCGATCTCCTCAGCGCCGGCCGGGTCGATGGCATGGTTGTGGTGGATGGCGGCGCGGGCGTCGACCGCTTCACCGGGCCGCGCCCGGACTTGCCGGTGGTGCAGGTCTTCGACCAGATCTACGAGGCGCCGGTTCCGGTCGTCCGGGTGGACGAGTGCCAGGTCGCCGAGCTTGCCGTGCACCAGCTCGCCTCCATGGGCCACCGCCGCATCGCCCACATCGCGGGCGCCGCCGAATCGCACTCGGCACGCCAACGCCGCGACGGCTACACGGCAGCAATGATGAAGCTGGGCCTGCCCATCGATGACCACATGGTGAAGAACGGCCATGGTCACCGCGAGGGCGCGGCCGAGGCCATGAAGCAACTTCTGGAACTGGCGCAGGTGCCCACCGCCGTATTCAGCGCCAGTGACAGCATGGCCTGCGCCGCGATGGATGTGTGCCGTGACCGCGGCCTCCACGTGCCGGGCGACATCTCCTTCATCGGCGCCGACGGCACGTCCGACGGCCAGCACGCCTATCCCTCACTCACCACGGTGGATGTGCCACGTGCCGAAGCGGGCAGCCGCGCGGTGGAGAAGCTTGTCGGCCTGATCCGCGGGCAGGCCGTTGCAACGGACACGGTGTTGCCGGTGGAGTTGAAGCTGCGTGGCAGCTGCGCCCCCACCCGCACTGCGGTTGCCGCCTGAGGCGCTTCAGCGCTCGTAATACTGCGCCACGAGCCTGTCGAGCAGGCGCACGCCCCAGCCGGAGCCCCAGCTCTGGCTGATGGCATTGCGCGGCGCATCCATCGCCGTGCCTGCCACGTCGAGGTGCACCCACGGCACGTTGTTGACGAAGCGCTGCAGGAACTGCGCAGCGGTGATGGCGCCGGCGTTGCGGCCGCCGGTGTTCTTCACGTCGGCCACCTCGTGGTCGATGATCTTGTCGTATTCGGGTGCCAGCGGCATGCGCCACACCTTCTCGCCGGTGGCATAACCCACTTCGGAGAGGCGCTGGGCCAGCTCGTCGCTGTTGGAGAACAGGCCCGCATGCTCCTTGCCGAGCGCGACCATGATCGCGCCGGTGAGTGTCGCGAGATCGATCATGAAGCGCGGCTTGAAGCGGTCCTGGATGTACCAGAGCACGTCCGCCAGCACGAGGCGGCCTTCGGCATCGGTATTGAGCACCGCGATCGTCTGGCCGGACATCGAGGTGACGACGTCGCCAGGCCGCTGCGCCTTGCCGTCCGGCATGTTCTCGACAAGCCCGATGGCGCCCACTGCATTGACCTTGGCCTTGCGGCTGGCCAGCGCCATCATCAGACCGGCGACGCAGGCTGCCCCGCCCATGTCGCCCTTCATGTCCTCCATGCCGGCAGCCGGCTTGATGGAGATGCCGCCGGTGTCGAAGGTGACGCCCTTGCCGATGAAGGCGAGCGGCGCCTCGCCGGCCTTGCCACCCTTCCACTCCATCACCACCATGCGGGCCTCATGGGCCGAGCCCTGCGCCACGCCGAGCAGCGCGTTCATGCCGAGCTTCTTCATCTGGGCGGGCGTGAGCACCGAAATCTTGAGCCCAAGCTTGGCGAGCGGCTTCATGCGCTCGGCGAATTCCACGGGATGGAGGTGATTCGGCGGTTCGTTGACGAGGTCACGCGCGAAGTGAACGCCCGCGGCGATCGCTTCGAGCGCGGGGAAGCGCTGGCGGGCGCCCTTGACGTCCGGGGTGAGGATCGTCACCTCCTTCAGCTCCTTGCCATCCGGCTTCTTCGACTTGTAGCGGTTGAAGCTGTAGACGCGCAGCTTGATGCCGGAGGCGATCAACGCCGCCGTCTCGCCCATCGAAAGGCCAGCGACCGCGACATCCGCTGCAACGGTCACCGAATCGCTCTTCAGGGCCTGCGACACCCCGGCCGCGGCACCGCCCAGCATCTCGAGGTCGAGGGGGCGGAGGGCCGAGGGCTGTCCGAGCCCAAACAGCACGGCCCGGCTGAAACCACCGCCCGGAGCAACGATATCCAGGGTTGAATCACGCCGGCCCGTGAACCCCGCCGCCGTCATGGCCCGGCGGATCTGCCCCGCCGTGCGGCGGTCTGCCTCGCTGGCAAGCGCCCCCAGGGGCTGTCCCTCGGAAACGAGCAGGATCAAGATGCCGGATTTCGGCAGGGTCGCCGGGGAGAAGCTGATTTTCATGGGGTCGCCTTCAAGGTGTGGGACGCTCTTCTTAGCGGGTTTTCCGCGGCTTGGGAATCAGGCCGCAGGTATCTGAATTCACGCGATGTTAACCATGAGTGGCTAGACTGCCACGACCCCCCCCTTTTCAACTCCGGAAACCACGCCGGGGCTTCCCGCCCCCGGTGAAAGCCGTTAAGACTTTTTCCAAGAACGTGAGTTGTCGGGGTCAGGTGCGAAATCACCGTTTCATCCAGCGCTGTGATCGGTTGCGGGGGCTGCATGTATGCCTTCTCGGCCTGCTGGCGACTGCCGGTCTGGCCCTTGCCTCTCCCGCCGCCCTGGCAGGCGTCGCCAACCAGCCGGCCTTCGTCGAACCGAACACCGACCCTGTCCCCGAGGGCACCCGCGTCGACGTCATTGCCGACACCCTGACTTATGATGACAAGACCCAGATCGCCACGGCGACCGGCACGGTGCAGCTGACCTACGGCCCCTATGTGCTGACCGCGACCCGGGTGGTCTACGACATGAAGGCCAAGACCTTCTCGGCCAACGGCTCGATCGTGCTCAAGGAGCCGAACGGCAATGTCTTCGAAGCCGACAGCGCCACATTGAAGGACACCTTCGCCGCGGGCTTCGCCGAGCATGTGACGGCGCTGCTCACCAACAACGTGACCATCACCGCACGCTACGCGCGCCGCAACGAGAACGGCATCACCATCTACGAGAATGCCAGCTACACCGCCTGCAAGACATGCGTGTCGGCCAACGGCACGCCGGTATGGCAGATCGTAGCCCGCGAGGCCAAGCACGACAGCGAGGAAAAAACGATCTACTACAAGGACGCGCGCCTGCAGTTCGGCAAGGTGCCCGTGTTCTACACGCCTTATTTCGCCTACCCCGATCCCTCGGTGACGCGGCGCAGCGGGTTCCTGATTCCGTCCGTCAACTGGGGCGAGTTCGGCTTCGGTTTGACCACGCCCTATTTCTGGGCGATCAACCGCAGCACCGACCTCACCTTCTCGCCGATGTGGACGACGAAGCGCGGTCCGCTGGCCGACCTCGAGTTCCGCCAGCGCCTGAACGCCGGCATCTACACCATGCAGGGCTGGGGCATCTACGAACTGAGCAGGGCCGACAACAATCCGCATGGGACGCCATGGCGCGGCGCAGCCCGCACCACGGGCGACTTCCGCATCAACGACAAGTGGACCTGGGGCTGGGACGGAACCATCGTCAGCGACAAGCAGTTCATGTCCGACTACAACATAGACCCGCGCAACATGATCGCGGACTATGTGCAGGCAACCGGCATCGACGACCGCAACTATACCAAGGCGCAGATCATCGGCTGGCAGTCACTCGTCAATGGCGAGGATCAGGACGACATGCCTGTCGCCACACCCTTCATCTCCGGCGACTACGTGCTGGACCGGGAAGTGCTTGGCGGAGAGCTCTCCTACGGTTTCAATCTCTATTCGCTCGAGCGCAACGACGCGATCTTCAATCCCGACAAGGCACTCGACCTCGGCACCCAGCAGTCGCACATGACGGCCTATGCCGACTGGCAACGCCAGATGATCAATCCGTCGGGCCTCATCATGACACCATTCGCCCAGGTGCGCGGCGACGGTTTCTATTCGCAGAACGTTCCCACCGCGACGCAGGACGATGAGGCGGACTTCTCGGTGCTGCCCACCGCCGGCCTCGACGCACGCATGCCGTTCATCACCTCCATCGGCTCCTATGAAAGTGTGCTGACGCCGGTGGCGCAGGTCATCGCCTCGACCAACGAACCCAACCAGCGCGACAACGGCAATGAAGACGCAATCACGCTGAACTTCGATACCTCGAACCTGTTCCTCAGCGACCGCTTCACCGGTTATGACCGCTGGGAAGGCGGCCTGAGGGCCAATGCGGGCCTCAACTACACGTTGCTCGCGCCGACCGGCGGCTTCGTCCGCGCCAGCATCGGCGAGAGTTTCCATATTGCCGGTGAAAACAGCTATATCGCCGGCTCCGGCCTCGATGGCACCTCTTCGGACATGGTCGGCGCCATCGCCCTCCAGTTCACCCCGAACATCACGCTGGGCTACCAGGCACGCTGGGAGGAGGATTTCTCCCGGATCAACGTGCAGGAAGCCGCTCTCGGCCTCAATTTTGGCAAGTTTAGTGGGTCTCTGGCCTATGCCGACATCTCGGCGGCCGCCAACTACGGCAGGCCTGACAATGAAGAGCAGATCTGGGGCGATGCGCGCTACCTTCTCTCGGATACCTGGAGCATCTTTGGAACCGCCAGGTATGACGTCTTGAGAAACCGCATGATGAGCGAAAGCCTGGGTGTGACCTTCGACTGCGACTGCATGAGGGCGAATCTGACTTACTCCATGTCACACACCGACGAATTTGGCGTTTCCAACGATGGCACCCAGAAACGTGTCGACCTCAGCGTCGAACTGCGGACGATCGGTGTACTTGCCGGCGGATATACCTTCCCATGACCCTGCGCCGTGCTGTCCTTGCTGCTCTCACCGCAGCCTTCATCGCGTGCGTGCCGGCCATCCTGCCGGCTGCTCCCGCGCATGCCGCCGCCATCATCGCCGTCGTCAATGACCAGCCCATCACGGATCTTGATCTCACCCAGCGCATCGCGATGCTCGAGATCATGGATGACGTGCCCCGTGGCGGCATCGACAAGAAGAAGGCGCTGCGCCAGCTGATCGACCAGGAAGTGAAGATTCAGGAAGCCAAACGCTACAACATGCTTCCAAACGATGCCGAGCTGGCAGACCGTATCAAGCGTCTCGCCCAGGGCCTGAAGCTCACCACCGATCAGCTTTATGCGAAACTCGATGCCAAGGGCATCAGCAAGGCGGCGTTCCGCGACTACGTGAAGGCCGGGATGGGCTTCACCAGAATCATCCAGGGTAAATACCAGCAGGACTTCAAGGCGTCAGAAGCCGAGGTCGATGCGAAGATGGCGGAGATCAAGGCCAACATCAACGAGGAGACGGCGAAGATCATGAACGATCCGCGCATGAAGCCGATCTCCGTCTATTCCTTGATGGAAATCCAACTCCCGGTCGACGGCAACGACCCGATGCTGATGCAGTCGCGTGCCATCGAGGCGGCACAGGTAGCACAGCGGCTGAAGAGCTGCGACGGCCTGAAGGCCGCCTCCGAGGGCATCTTCGACGTCAAGAAGGGCAAGACCTTCGAGGCCGATGGCGCAAAGCTGCCGCCGCCGATGAAGGCTGCCCTCGACAAAGGCGGCATCGGCCGAGCCGTCGGCCCGATGCGCGGCAAGGACGGCATTCAGCTGATCGCGCTGTGCGGCATCCGCAAGATCACGCCGCCCAAGCCTGACTTCAAAGTTCCGACGCGCGAACAGGTCGAACGGGCCGTCATCAACGAGAAGTTCGACAAGCTGGAAGAGGACTATCTCGCCGCGGCGCGCGACAAGGTCTATGTCGAGTATCGCGATCCGAGCTACGCCCAGCAGTAGCGCCCGCAATGACGGCGCCCCTCATACTCACCATGGGAGAGCCGGCAGGCGTGGCGCCGGAGATCACCGCTGCGGCCTGGTCGGCACTGCGCCGCGAGCCCGGTGCGACTTTCGCCCTGCTGGGCGACGCCGACTACTGGCAGGCCCGTAACCCCGATCTGGCGGTGGCCCGCATAATCTCGCCCGCCGAGGCGCAGGCAGTCTTCGCCAGCGCGCTTCCCGTGCTGCACCGGCCGCTGGCTTCGCACCCCGTGCCCGGCACCATTGCCGCCGACACGGCGGACCAGGTGATCGCCGCCATCGACGAAGCGGTGGACATGGCCTTCAGCGGAGCGGCAGGCGGCATCGTCACCAATCCCATTCAGAAGGAAGCGCTCTATGGCGCCGGTTTCCGGCACCAGGGCCACACGGATTATCTCGCACACCTCTCCGCCCGGCATGGCCATCCGGTGCAGGAGGTGATGATGCTGGTGGCGGAGGACCTGCGGGCCATTCCCGTCACCGTCCACATCCCGTTGAAGGACGTGCCCGCGCAACTGACGCGGGAGGCGATCCTGTCCCAGGCCCGCGTCACGGCGCGTGACCTCGCCCGCTATTTCGGCATCGCGCGGCCACGCCTGGCCTTCACCGGCCTCAACCCGCATGCCGGTGAGAACGGCACCATGGGGCGCGAGGAGATCGACGTGATCCGCCCCGCGCTCGACACGCTGCGCGGCGAGGGGCTGAACGTCATGGGCCCGCTGTCCGCCGACACCGCCTTCCATGCCGAGGCGCGTGCCGGATATGACGCGATCCTCTGCATGTATCACGACCAGGCGCTGATCCCCGTGAAGACGCTCGACTTCCATGGGGGCATCAACGTGAGCCTCGGCCTGCCCTTCATCCGCACCTCGCCCGACCACGGCACGGCCCTGGGCATTGCCGGCAAGGGCATCGCCAACCCGAAGAGCCTCATCGCGGCGATCCGCCTCGCGGCGCAGATGCGCAGGGCCACATCGTGAGCGAGGACAAGCTCCCGCCGCTGCGCGAGGTGATCGCGCGGCATGGCCTCGCGGCCAGGAAGGCGCTGGGCCAGAATTTCCTGTTCGACCTTAACCTCACCCGCCGCATCGCGCGGGCCGCGGGCCCGCTCGACAACGTGACAGTGATTGAGATCGGCCCGGGGCCGGGCGGCCTCACCCGCGCCCTGCTGATGGAAGGTGCGCGAAAGGTCATCGCCATCGAGCGCGACGACAGGGCGCTTGCCGCATTGGCGGAGATCTCGGAAGCCTATCCGGACCGCCTCACCGTCATTGCCGGCGATGCGCTGGAGACCGATTACGCGCGGCTTGCCGAAAACGGGCCCGTCAAGATCATAGCCAACCTGCCCTACAACATCGCGACGCCGCTGCTGGTCGGCTGGCTTGGCGGCACACAATGGCCACCCTTCTATGATTCGCTCACGCTGATGTTCCAGAAGGAAGTGGCCGAGCGCATCGTGGCAATGCCGGGCAGCAAGGACTTCGGCAGGCTGTCGGTGCTCTGCCAGTATCGCACGGCAGCGAAGAAGCTCTTCGACGTCAACCGCTCTGCCTTCACGCCGCCGCCCAAGGTCACCTCATCGATCGTGCAGCTGATCCCCAAGGCAAAGCCCGCACCCGAATGCCGCCTCGAGGTCCTGGAGCGCGTCACCGCAGCCGCCTTCGGCCAGCGCCGCAAGATGCTGCGGGCAAGCCTGAAGAGCCTCCTGCCCGACCCCGAGGCGGTGCTGAAGGAAATGGGCATCAACCCCGAATTCCGCGCCGAGCAGCTGCCGGTCGAAGCCTTCGCGCGGCTGGCAGCAAGACTGGGCTGACCCGCCCCTACAGGCCCTTCGTCAGTTTACGGACGAAATCGGAAAGCCCCACACGCCGGCGCCGGCGCAGCCGCTCGGCACGCAGGATGGCTTCGATTTCCGCATTCGCCAGGTCGATGTCCTCATTGACGATGACATAGTCATATTCCGGCCAGTGGCTGATCTCGTCCGCCGCCTTGGCCATGCGCTTGGCCACCGTCGAGGCCGAATCCTGGGCGCGGCCGATGAGGCGGTCGCGCAACTCTTCCGCCGAGGGCGGCAGGATGAAGATGCGGACGAGATCCTCCTCCATCGTGGCGCCCAGCTGCTGGGTGCCCTGCCAGTCGATGTCGAAGAGCACGTCATGTCCGGCCTGCAGCGCCTCGACCACCGGGCGCCGCGGCGTGCCATAGAAATTGCCGAAGACCTCGGCATATTCGAG
The DNA here is from genome assembly GCA_964474665.1 of uncultured Aestuariivirga sp. Classification (GTDB taxonomy): domain Bacteria; phylum Pseudomonadota; class Alphaproteobacteria; order Rhizobiales; family Aestuariivirgaceae; genus Aestuariivirga. Next base: position 6,794 of record CAYYTH010000044.1, on the reverse strand, counting down.
CAGGTCGCCGCGGTCGCGCAGGCGGCCGAATTCTTCATGGCTGATGAAGTGATAGTCCTTGCCATCCACCTCGCCCGGGCGCGGCTGGCGCGTCGTGACGGAGACCGACATGGTGATGTTGGGATCTGCGGCCAGCAGGCGGCGCGACAGGGTGGTCTTGCCCGCGCCCGAGGGCGAGGACATGACGAGCAGCAGGCCGCGGCGGGGAATGTCGGTCATGATCAATGCTTCACTCGATGTTCTGGACCTGCTCGCGCAGCTGGTCGATGACGGTCTTGAGGTCGAGGCCGATCGCGGTCAGCGACCGGTCCGAGGCCTTGGAGCACAGCGTGTTGGCCTCGCGGTTGAACTCCTGGGCGAGGAAGTCGAACTTGCGGCCCACCGCCTCGTTGGCGGCGAGCAGCACCCGCGCCGCGGCGACATGCGAGTCGAGACGGTCGAGTTCCTCCTGGATGTCGGCGCGCGTCGCGGCCATCACGGCCTCCTGGTACAGGCGGTCACTGTCGAAGGGCGCGCCGGTCTCCATCAGCCGCTGCACCTGCTCGGCGAGCCTGGCACGAATGGCCTCCGGCGTGCGCGACGGGTTATCGCGGGCGGCTGCAGCCAGTTCCGCGATCCGCAGCACCTGGGCTGAGACGACGGCGTTGAGCCGGTCGCCTTCTTCGCGCCGCGCCGCATCGAGGGCCTTCAGCGCCTCGTCGAAACTCGTGAGCATGGCGGCGTTACGGACCTCGGCCTCGCCCTCGGCCTCGGGTTCGCTGGCCACTTCGACGACACCCTTGATCGTCAGCAGCACGTCGGCGCGCAGCGGCGCGCCGCCGATGCGCTCACGCAGGGTTTCGCCTGCCGCCACCAGCCGGTCGAGGATGTCCTGGTTGAGACGCAGTGTCTCGCGGCCCACCTGGCCGCTGATGGTGAGCGAGACCTGCAGGTTGCCGCGCTTGAAGGCGGCCGCGAGCGCGGCGCGCACCGGCGGCTCCAGCGCCTCGAAGCCCGGCGGCAGCTTCAGGCGCACATCCAGCGCCTTGCCATTCACGCTCTTGATCTCCCATTGCCAGAACAGGCCCTGGCGCTCGCCCGAGGCGCGGGCAAATCCGGTCATGCTGGAAATGGGCATCAGGCCGTCCCTGGGAAGTGAATCAGTCCGGAAGCTTTAGAACGTTTCCCGGCCCCGGGAAACGCCTCACGGCCGAAGCCGTGGAATGACGGTCGCCCGGCCATCCACCGAAACCACCGTGCCGGGCTTCAGCGTTACCGTCGCGCCTGTCGCGGGCGGGGTTTCGGGCGCGGGCGTTACGTCGGCCAGCGGGGCCTGCGCGGCGGGGGGCTCGGCGGCCGCTGGTGCCGGGGCCTCGGCGGCCGGCTGCTCTGTTTCGCCACCGTCGTCGGCAGCTGCCGCGGCGGCATTGCCGGCGATCTGGCGCCAGTTTTTCACATTGCGGTTATGCTCATCCAGCGTCGCGGCGAAGGCGTGGCCGCCGGTGCCATCCGCAACGAAATAGAGCATGTCCGTCTCTTCCGGGTTCAGCACGGCCTCCAGCGCGGCACGGCCCGGGTTGGCGATCGGGCCCGGCGGCAGGCCGTTGATCCGGTAGGTGTTGTAGGGCGTCGTCGCATCGATGTCGGCCCGCGTGAGGGCACGGTCGAGCTTACCCTTGCCGCCCACGATGCCATAGATGATGGTCGGGTCCGACTGCAGCCGCATGCCCTTCTCGAGCCGGTTGATGAAGACCGACGCGATGACCGGCCGTTCGTCCGCCTGGGCGGTTTCCTTTTCGACGATGGAGGCGAGCGTCACGGCCTGTTCCGGCGTCTCGATCACCGCCACTGGCTTGCGCTGCGCCCAGAGCTCCGCGAGCAGCTGCGCCTGTGCCGCCTGCATGTCCTGGACCAGCTTCTGCCGCGTCATGCCGCGGCGGAACACATAGGTATCGGGCAGGATCGAGCCCTCGGGTGGCACCAGAGCCGGATCGCCCGTCAGCACCTCGTTGGTATTGACGCGGTCCACCGCCATCTGGCTGGTGAAGCCCTCGGGGATCGAGATCTTGTAGGTGACGGCCTTGCCGCTGGCGATGAGGGCCATCACGTCCGCCATCGTCGCACCCTTCGCGAAGGCATATTCGCCCGCCTTCAGGCGTGCACGCTGGCCGGTGAGCTGCGCCATCACCGCGAAGATGCGGCCGTTGGAGACGATGCCATTCTGCTGCAGCGTGTCGCCGATCTGGGCTGCCGACTGGCCGGGATCGACCATGAAGACCTTGTCTTCTGCAAGGGGACCCGGGGCCGAATATTCACTGTAGGCATAAAAACCGATGGCGCCCGCCGCGACGAGGCCCGCGACCAGCAGCAGGAATGTCCAGAGCAGCACGCGCGCGATCGCGGAACGCCGTTGTCGGGCGTGGCGCGGTCCGGGAACCTTTACGTTCGGCTGCGGTGCCTGCAACCTGTCTCCTCCGCGCCTCAGGCCGCGAAGCGGCGCATGATCAGTGAGGCGTTGGTACCACCAAAACCAAAGGAATTCGACAGAACTGTGTTGATCTCCTTCTTCTTCGCCTGCATCGGCACGAGGTCGATGCGGGTCTCGACGGAAGGATTGTCGAGATTGATGGTGGGCGGGGCCACGTTGTCGCGGATGGCGAGGATGGAGAAGATCGCCTCCACCGCACCGGCAGCGCCGAGCAGGTGGCCGATCGACGACTTGGTGGACGACATGGTGAGCTCCGCCGTGCGGTTGCCCATCAGGCGCTCCACCGCGCGCAGCTCGATCTCGTCGCCAAGCGGCGTCGAGGTGCCATGCGCGTTGACATAATCGATTTCGTGCGCCTGTAGTCCGGCGCGCTTCAGCGCACTGGTCATGCAGCGATAGGCACCATCGCCGTCGGAAGACGGCGCGGTGACGTGATAGGCATCGCCAGACATGCCGTAGCCAACGATTTCAGCATAGATTTTCGCACCGCGCGCCTTGGCATGCTCGAGTTCCTCGAGCACCAGCACGCCTGCACCCTCGCCCATCACGAAGCCGTCGCGGTCCTTGTCATAGGGGCGCGAGGCCTGCTGCGGCGCGTCGTTGAACTTGGTGGCCAGCGCCTTGCAGGCGATGAAGCCGGCGATGCCGATGCGGCAGATCGCCGACTCCGCACCACCCGCCACCATGATGTCCGCATCATCCATCGCGATGATGCGCGCGGCATCGCCGATGGCGTGCGAACCGGTCGAACAGGCAGTGACGACCGCATGGTTCGGCCCCTTGAGGCCGAACTCGATCGACACGAGGCCCGATGCGAGGTTGATCAGCGAGCCCGGAATGAAGAAGGGGCTGATGCGGCGCGGGCCCTTCTCGTTCATCAGCGTGGTGGTGTCGGCGATGTTGGAGAGCCCGCCGATACCCGAACCGATCAGCACGCCGGCGCGATACTTCTCGTCCTCGGTCTTGAGCTCGACGCCAGAGTCCTTCATCGCCTGCTTGGCGGCGGCCATGCCATAGATGATGAAGTCGTCGTAGCGGCGGATTTCCTTGGGGTCCATCCACTGCTCGGGGTTGAAGGTGCCGTTCGTGCCGTCGCCGCGCGGAATCTCGCAGGCGATCTGGCAGGGCAGGTCGGAGGCATCGAAGCGGGTGATCCGGCCGCCGGCCGACTGGCCCGCGAGAAGCCGGTTCCAGGTCTCGTCGACGCCACAGGCGAGCGGAGAAACCATACCAAGTCCGGTGACGACGACACGGCGCATTCAATGCCCTTTCTATACGAAAACGCGGCGGCAGCCTGTCTCCCAGCCTGCCTCCGCGCGAAAACTCTGAATGGTCGCGCCAGGGGCACGACCGGGCGCAGCGATCAGGCGGCGCTCTTTTCGATGAACTTGACGGCGTCGCCCACGGTCTGGATCGACTCGGCCGCGTCGTCCGGGATCTCGATGCCGAACTCTTCCTCGAAGGCCATGACCAGCTCGACCGTGTCGAGGCTGTCGGCGCCGAGGTCGTCGATGAAGCTCGCTTCCGCCTTCACCTTGTCGGCGTCAACGCCGAGATGTTCGACGACGATCTTCTTCACCCGCTCAGCAACATCACTCATTGTCATTTCGTCCTTGGTTGTTTTCTCTTGTCCGGCAGGACAGCAGGATCCCCTGCGGCCCCCCACGCCGGTGGCTTCCCTAGCACAATTCGCAGGCACGTCAAAAGGGGCTTGGTGACATGGCCTCTCCGGGTTTCAGTCAGGGGTTGCGTGGCGGCTGGCGCTTTGGCAGCTTTCCCGCATGCGCAAGATCCTTTTCAGCCTGCTCGCACTCGCCTCTGCCGCATCGTTTGCAAATGCCGATGGCGTGCTCGACAAGCGATTGACTCCATTCGATAAAGAGCGCCTCACCAAGGTCGACGAGACAGTTGCCTCGGCGCTGGCCGAGGCCCGCAGGGGCGGCACGGCGGAAGACGTGGCCATTCTCGACGCCGCCCTGGCCGGACCCCCGCTCCCCTTCGCCGAGGGCTATGATGCCAGCGGCAACTGGAAGTGCCGCACCATCAAGGCGGGCGGCACCCTGCCCCTCACCATCTATCCATGGTTCGCCTGCCGGATCAGCGACGATGGCGCGGGCTGGCAGCTCGAGAAGCTCACCGGATCGCAGCGCACCACGGGCGCGTTCTACACGCTGTCGGATACAAGACTCGCCTATCTGGGCGTCTTCTATGTCAATGGCGAGACGCCTGGCAGCTACGGCAAGGACCCGAAGCAGGACCAGGTCGCGGTGGTCGAGCGTCGCGGCAAGAACCGGCTCGTCGTCCTCTTCCCCGCACCACACTACGAATCGAAACTCGACATCCTGGTCATGGAGCGCTGACAAAGAGCGCCGTCCCCCGGGGGCGTGAGACGGCGGACACCCGGCTCAGATCATCGCCATGCCGCCATTGACGTGCAGCGTCTGGCCGGTCACGTAGCCCGCCTCGTCCGATGCGAGATAGAGCACCGCCGCCGCCACGTCATCGGGCGTGCCGAGCTTGCCGGCCGGCACGCGGCCGAGGATCATTTCCTTCTGCTTGTCGTTCAGCACATCCGTCATCGGCGTGGCGATGAAGCCTGGCGCCACCGCATTGACGGTGACGTTGCGCGCCGCAAGCTCCTGCGCCAGCGACTTGGTGAGTCCGATGACGCCGGCCTTGGAGGCGACGTAATTGGCCTGTCCCGGATTGCCGGTGACGCCCACCACCGAGGTGATGTTGATGATGCGGCCCTGACGCTTCTTCATCATGTTGCGCATGGCGGCCCGCGCGAGACGGAAGGACGCCGTGAGGTTGACGTCGATCACCGCCGACCAGTCCTCGTCCTTCATGCGCATGGCGAGGCCATCCTTGGTGATGCCCGCATTGTTGACGAGAATGTCGAGCGAGCCCATGGCGGCTTCCGCTTCCGGGACCAGCTTCTCGACAGCCGCGGGATCGGAGAGATTGCAGGGCAGCACCACGACGCGCTCAGCCCCGAGTTCCGCCTTCAACTCCTCCAGCACGTTCGCACGGGTGCCGGAAATGGCGACGGTTGCGCCCGCCTTGTGCAGTGCCTTGGCAATCGCTGCACCGATGCCGCCCGTGGCGCCGGTGACGAGGGCGGTCTTTCCCGTGAGGTCGAACATCTGCTTATCCCTTGATCTGGGCCGCCGCGGCGGCAATGTCTTCCGGCGTGTTGATGGCGAAGGCGGTGGCCTCCGGCGCGTTCTTCTTCGAAAGCCCCGTCAGCACCTTGCCCGCACCGATCTCGTAGAAACGGGTGACGCCCTGTGCGGCCATGAAGCCCACGCATTCACGCCAGCGCACCGTGCCGGTGACCTGCGCGACGAGGCTGGCCCGGATGGCGGCAGGCTCGGTCAGCGGTGCGGCGCCGACATTGGCGACGACCGGCACCACCGGCGCCTTCATTGTGACCTTTGACAAGGCCTCGGCCATCACGTCGGCGGCGGGCTGCATCAGCGCGCAATGGAAGGGCGCGGAGACGGGCAGCATCACCGCGCGCTTCGCGCCCTTGGCCTTGGCGATCTCGGCGCAGCGCTCGACGGCGGCCTTGGAGCCGGAGACCACGACCTGCCCATCGCTGTTGTCATTGGCGGCCTGGCACACGTCGCCCTGGGCGGCTTCTGCCGCTGCGGCCGCTGCGGTGGCGAAGTCGAGGCCAAGGAGGGCCGCCATGGCGCCGGTGCCCACGGGCGTGGCGCTCTGCATCGCCTGGCCGCGCGTCTTGAGCAGGCGCGCCGCATCGGCAAGGCTAAAGGTCTGGGCCGCCGCAAGGGCCGAGTATTCGCCCAGCGAATGACCCGCGACGAAGGCGGCCGTCTTGGCCACCGTGATGCCTTGCTCGGCCTCGAGCACGCGGATCACCGCCATGGAGACGGCCATCAGCGCCGGCTGGGCATTCTCGGTCAGCGTCAGGTCGGCCTCGGGGCCTTCCCACATCAGGGCGGAAAGCTTCTGGCCCAGCGCCGCGTCGACCTCCTCGAAGACCGCGCGGGCGGCGGCGAAATTCTCGGCGAGGGCCTTGCCCATGCCGACCGCCTGGCTGCCCTGACCGGGGAAGATGAAGGCCGTTGTCATCGTGAAACCTCGTGTGATTCCTGTGTTGGCGTGACGAAACATGCGCCGCCAGCAGAGTCAAGGTTGACCGTTCCGGACGGATCGGCCTTACTCGCGTCCCATGTCCCAGCCGATCTACACCGCCGACGAGCTCGAACAGGCCAGCCGCATCGCCTATGCCGCCATGCCGCCCACCCCGCAATATGCCTGGCCGCTGCTGCGCGAGGCCACCGGCGCGGAATCCTGGGTA
>CAYYTH010000043.1:0-30298 GCA_964474665.1 uncultured Aestuariivirga sp. | reverse complement strand
GAGCTCGGCGAACAGCGGCTGCACGTTGCGCAGGATGGTTTCGCCGGTCGTCGAATAGCGCACGTGGCCCAGCGCCGAGGAGCCCTGCAGGCGGTTGATCACCTTCTCGGATGAGAAATGGTCGCCGACGAGGCCCAGGCGGCGCTCGGTCTGGAAGCGTTCGCCGTCGAAGGACACGATGCCCGCCGCCTCCTGGCCGCGGTGCTGCAGCGCGTGCAGACCGAGTGCGGTGAGGGCCGCGGCGTCCGGGTGCCCGTAGATGCCGAACACGCCGCACTCCTCGCGCAGGCGGTCGGCGTTCAGTTCGAAGTCGAGGTCCATGCTCATTGGCCCGTCTCCTGTCCGGATGTTCCCTGTCCGCTCGCCGGGGGCTGCGCGTCATTGCCGCCGGTGCTCTGCATCAGGTTGTCCAGTTGCTGGCTGTCGTTGGTCTTGTAGCCGGGGTCGGTCTGCCCGGCTTCGGGCGGTGCCGAGGTCTTCTCGCCTTCCGGCGCAAGCGCGGTGTTGTTCAGCGTGTCCGCGATGTCGGGCGGCATGAAGGACAGGAGGCCCTCACCCGCCGACTTGATCATCGGCAGCGAATAGGCGTTCCGCACCCATGGGTCCTGCTTGTCGACGGGCACGAGCCAGCCATAGAACAGATAGGCGATGGCGACGAAGATGAAGCCCCTGAGCACGCCGAAGATGAAGCCCAGCGTGCGGTCGAAGGAACCGGCGGCGGAATCGACCACCCAGTCGGAGATCTTCACGCTGATGACGGACACGATGATCAGCACGATCAGGAAGGCCGCAGCGCCCACCGCGATCTGGGCCAGGATGTCCTTTTCCAGATAGGGCACGTTGGTCTTGGCCCATTCCACCAGCCCCGGCTGCTTGATGGCGACATAGGCGGCCACTGCCGCAGAGCCCCAGGACACCAGCGACAGCACCTCGCGGGTGAAGCCGCGCATCAGCGCGAGGAGGCCGGATACGAGCATGATGGCAAGGAGGATGAAGTCGAGGAGCGTCAGCGGCATCGTCAATCCTAGAAGGGTGCGCCACCCGGTTGAAGGGCACCTTATAGTAAGGTTTTCACAGGCGGACTAGAGCATGTTCCGCAAAACTGGTGGCCACTTTGCGACAAGAACATGCTCCGGTTTACGCAATGGCATGCCCGCAGGGCGTGCTATGCGATTCTCCGTTGTCCACGGTCCTGCGCGGCCGACCACGCGACGAGGTCCATGATCGTCTCGAGGCCCTTCACTTTCAGGCCCTTGACACCGGGCTGTTCGGCGGTGGCGGCGACCACGGCCTCCTTTAAGCCCAGCTTCTGGGCCTCCTTGAGGCGGGCCTCCGTCTGACCCACCGGGCGAATGGCGCCGGACAGCGCGATTTCGCCGAACACCGCCGTACCCGGCGGGATCACCGTACCGGTGAGCGAGGACAGCAGGGCGGCTGCGACCGCGAGGTCGGCCGCGGGTTCGCGTACCTTCAGGCCGCCTGCGACGTTCAGGTAAACGTCATTCTGGCCGATCTGCACGCCGGCGCGCGCCTCCAGCACGGCCAGGATCATGGCCAGCCGGTTCGAATCCCAGCCCACCGTCGTCCGCCGCGGCGTGCCCAGCGGCGAGGGCGAGACCAGCGCCTGCACCTCGATGAGCAGCGGCCGGGTTCCCTCCATGCCGGCGAAAACCGCCGTGCCGGGCGTCGGCCGCTCGTCCGATCCCATGAACAGGCGGGACGGGTTGGTGACCTCGGCCAGCCCACCGTCCGACATCTCGAAGACGCCGATCTCATCGGTCGGGCCGAAACGGTTCTTGACGGCGCGCAGGATGCGGTACTGGTGCCCGCGGTCGCCCTCGAAATAGAGCACCGCATCGACCATGTGCTCCACCACCTTGGGCCCGGCGATCTGGCCGTCCTTGGTGACATGGCCCACCAGCAGCACGGCGGTGCCCTTCTGCTTGGCGAAGCGGATCAGCGCCTCGGAGCCCGCCTTCAACTGTGACACGGTGCCCGGCGCCGCCTCGATCGAGGGCGCCCACAGGGTCTGGATCGAATCGATGACCGCGATGGAGGGGGGCTTTTCCTCGGACAGGGTGGCCACGATGTCGGAGACATTGGTTTCGGTGGCGAGAAGCACCGGCGCATCGTCGAGGCCCAGCCGCTGGGCGCGCAGCCGCACCTGGGCGATGGCCTCCTCGCCGGAGATATAGACGACGCGCTCGCCCTTGCGCGCCAGCGCCGCCAGCGCCTGCAGCAGCAGGGTGGATTTGCCGATGCCGGGGTCGCCGCCGATCAGCACGCCGGAACCCGGCACGAAGCCGCCGCCCGCCACGCGGTCCAGTTCGCCGATGCCGGTGACGATGCGCGGTGGGGCAGGCGTCTCGCCGCGCAGGCCCACCAGCCGCGTCGCCCGTCCCTTGGGCAGGCTGGCGCCCTTTGAACCCGAGAGCGGGGCCGTCGCCTGTTCCTCGACGATTGAGTTCCATGCCCCGCAACCGTCACAACGCCCGGACCATTTGGAGGAGGTGGAGCCGCAGCTCTGGCAAACGAATTGGGAGGACTTGGCCATGCCCCTGTCTAGCGGAACATTCGCGGAACGGAAAGAGGCAAGTTGCACGCCGGCCTTTGCGCGCCGTTGGTCCCGGAGGGGTGGGGCACCTCCGGGACCGTCCGGGAAACGCGCTCTCGGGTGTGCGCGAGGCAGGCAGAAATGCCTCGGAGCGTCCCGTGGGCAGGCACGTCCTGCGAGGCGCCGGGGCAGGCGGAGCTCGCGCACCGCTGTCCTGCTGTCGTCAGGAGGTCGCGGCGTTTCTGGATATTAAGCGCGTGAAGGTTGCTAAATCAATTCAAAAGATACGCCACGTTCCGCTGCGTCAGAGGCCCGTCGCCTGGCGGCGCGCGCCGGGCCAGATGCCCAGCACCAGTGCACAGCCAGAAATGATCACGACCGCCCCCGCCACTTGCGGGATCGACAGGCGCTCGCCGAGCAGCGTGGTGCCGGCCACCACCGCCACCACGGTCACCACGAACTCCACGCTGATCGCCTTGGTCGGGCCGATGGCGCGCATCAGCCCATAGAACAGCACATACATCAGCGCGCTGGTCACCAGGCCGAGCACGAGGAGCCAGAGGTAGTCCGTCACGCCCGGCAGGGTGGGCAGGGGCACCAGCAGCAGCAGCGGCAGCGTCATTACCCCGCCCCACATGAAGGAGCCGATGGTGACGACCCACGGGTCGGTGCTGCGCAGCCGGGTGCTGACGTAGAGGCTGCCGCAGGCGGCCGAGAATGAGCCGAGGATCGAGATGCCGCAGGCCAGCAGGAAGGCGGGCGTCAGCGGCGCGTGGGGAAAGCCGACCAGCAGCACGATGCCGGCGAAGCCCATGACCAAACCGATGATGCTGCGCGCGGTCAGGCGCTCGAGCCCCGCGACGCGGCCGACCACCATGGAGAACAGCGGGATGGCGGATACGATGATCGCCGTCATGGCGGTGCCGATCACCGGCGCGGCATAGGCGATGCCGGCCAATTGCATGACCACGGTGGTGAAGCCGGCGATGGCCAGGGGCTTCCAGCCGCAGCTGAAGTCCAGGCGCCGCCGCATCAGCAGCGCCACCAGCCACAGCGCGCCGCCGGCGGTCAGCGCCCGCAAGGACACCGTGCCGGCCCAGCCGAAGGCCGCCACCACGCGCACCAGCACCACGAAGGACAGGCCCCACACGAGCGCCAGGACGGCATAGGTCAGGAGGTGGCGCTGCTGCACGGGTGTCGGGGTTTCTACGGTTGCGGGGGCCGGGGATTTCGCCGCTTATAGACGGGACGCCGGACCTGCGTCATGGGCCGAGCCAAGCGCCCGGTGCAGTGCTGGTCATCGCAACATCGCCGCCCCGGTGCAGACCCCGGCGGCGAAGGGCGGAGCGGAGCGCGGGACGGCCTCCGCTCCGCCTGCGTTTTAGGGCTCCCCCACGTCTTCTCCCGCTCCTTCAGCGGGAGAAGAAGGGACCCGTTGCGGGACGCAACGGGGAGATGAGGGGACGCCGAATTGACTGACATCGCAGCGCCGGCCTTCCCTCACCTCCCCCAACTGCGTTGGGGCCCCTTCCTCTCCCGCGCTGCGGGAGAGGACGCCCCTGGGCGCCAGCGCGGGGCGGTTTGCAGGGGCGTAGACCGGCTCCTGTGAACAGGTTGCTAGGGGGCTACGTGGAATTACTAAAAGCCAAAAGCAATCGTTACAAAACTGATCTTGGCGTGGTCGGGATTTCTCGCCTCCACGTCTCCCGGAGCGGGGCCCCGGCTTTCGCCGGGGTGACGCGCCTGGGGATTGGGCTCATCCCTCGAAGGTCACCCGCCCGTCGCAGAGCGTGGTCACCGGCCGCACATTGGCCATCTGGTCCTTCGGGGTCTGCTCCATGTCCGAATCCAGCACCACGACGTCGGCAAGGAAGCCCTCCTTCAGCGTGCCCTTGGCGTGCTCCATGAATTCCATGTAGGCGCCGGCGGCGGTGAAGCCGTTCAGCGTGTCCATCAGGCTCTGGGCCTGCGGCGGGCAGTCGGGGCGCAGCGGCACCGCCGTCATCGCCGCCTGCATGCCGAGGAAGGGGCTCAGGGGCGCCACCGGCCAGTCTGAGGAGAAGGCAACCACCGCGCCCGCCTCGCGCAGCGTCTGCCAGGCATAGGACCACGGCAGCTTGGTCCCCACGCGTGACAGGATCGGCTCATGCGGCGAACCGGGCACGCCCACGCCGGCGATCGGCTGCAGCGAGGCGACGACGCCGAGTTCCTTCAGCCGCCTGATGTCAGCGGGGTCGATCATCTCGATGTGCTCGATGCGGTGGCGCGAGTCGCGCCGGCCATTCGCCTTGATGGCGTTCTCATAGGCGTCGAGCGTTCGCCTGACGCCGCCATCGCCGATGGCATGGGTCGCCACCTGCAGCCCGTGCCGGTCGGCGCGGCGCACGATCTCGTTCATTTCTTCCGCCGTGAACAGGGGCGCGCCCATGTTCTCCGGCTGGTCGGGATAGCCTTCGAGCATCAGCGCCGTATAGGTCTCGAGCACGCCGTCGACGAACACCTTCACCCGGTCGCAATGCAGCATGTCGCCGCCCGCACGGTTGCGGCCATACTTGGCGCGCATGTCGGCGGCTTCTTCCACGCGGGCGATCTCGAAGGTGTTCTTCTGGTGGAAGGGCACTTCCACGCGCGCATTCATCTCGCCGCGGTCCAGCAGCGTCTGCAGCAGTTCCAGCTGGTACCAGTTGCCGTCCATGTTGTGCATGGACGTGATGCCGAGCGAGGCGGCATGCGCAATGCCCTTCTTGAAGAAGCCGATGTCGAGTTCGCGCTGGGCGGGGGTCGCCGGCGGGTCGGGGTTCTCGCCCGTGGTCATGCCCAGCCACTCGCGCCCGCCGGTGGGGGTGAGCGCCTGGACGAGCATGTAGGCGGCGGGCTCGCGCAGCTCGCCGGTGGCGATGCCGTTGTGGTCGAGCACGATCTCGTTGCCCACGGGCAGGTCGCGGCCCTTCATGATGCCGGCCATTTCGAGGGCCTTGGTGTTGGCCCACATGGTGTGGTGGTCGAAGCAGCCCATGATGAAGGGGGTGTCGGAGACCATGCGGTCCAGCATCTGCCGGGTGATCGGCGCGCCGAAGGCCTCATGCGCGATGCCGGTGGCCAGCAGCACCGGCTCGCCCGGCCGCTGCCGGCGGAAGCGGGCCACGGCCTCGGCCACCGCCTCGAAGCCCGTCATGCCGTTCAGCATCAGCGTCTCGAGTTCCACCGCGCCGCCGAAAAGATGCACGTGGCCCTCGATGATGCCGGGCATCACGGTCTTCTGCGCCGCGTCGATCACGCGGGTGTGCTTCGCCTTCAGCCCTTCCACGTCGGCCTTCGATCCGACGCGGATGATGCGGTTGCCGGCGATGGCCAGCGCCTCGGCGCGCGGGCGGGCAGGGTCCATCGTCAGCACACGGGCATTGGTGATCAGGATGTCGGCGGCGGTCATGTCAGGCGTCCTCGCGTTGATGGGCTGAAAATGCCCGCTTGACGAAACCCCGGCAACCCCCCACCCTGCAGGGCAGTATCAACAGCGAAAGGAGGTGATCCGATGTCGAGTGAGTTCACTGTGCCGGGCAGCCGGATCGTTGCCTCCGCGGGTTCGCGGAGCTGACGCAGAGAGATCGAGACCGCCTCCCGGCGCATCTCACGGAAAGGCCGCCAGCGATGGCGGCCTTTTTCGTTGCCAGTTCACCGGATGAGGAACGGCCGTGGCGAATGCGCCATCCCAGATTGCGGCTCCTGCCGTGTGCCGCCACCTCGAAGCGAGATGTTTCCTCGCGGCGCGCGAGGTGATAGCAGGGGCGCAGGTGTCACTTGAAGTGTTGTTGAAATGTCGGTTCACTGGTCGGACTACACGAATTTCGCGATTTCGCTCTTTGCGCTGCTCAATCCTTTCACCAAGATTCCCTTCGTGCTCGCCAGCGCCGGCAAGAACGCCAAGGCGGTGCAGATACTCGCGATCGCCAGCACGGCCAGCATCATCGTCGTCCTGGCGTTCTCGCATTTCATCGGTGTTGCGGCACTCCAGGTGCTGGGCACCAGCCTGCCGAGCTTCCAGATCGGCGGCGGCATCATCGTGCTGCTCACCGGCATCAACATGCTGTTCGCCGGCAGTAGTGCCAAGCCTGTCGTCACTTCCACCGAGTCATTCGACAGCGTCTATTATCTCGGCATGGCGATATCGCCGCTCGGCATTCCGATGCTTGCCGGGCCGGGTGCCATCACCAAGGTGATCATCGACACCCATCCTGGAACCGGGGTCGACAACGACCTGCACAGCCTCGTCGTGATCGCTGCCGTGGCCATCGCCTCGGGCGCCGTGCTGGCGGCCAGCACGCTGCTCATGCGGGTTCTTGGCAACGGCTTCTTCCTGGTCATGGGGCGCATCGCCGGGCTCATCATCGTGGCTGTCGGTGTGGAGATGATCGCCAAGGGCACCAGCGCTCATGTTCACCTCTTCATGGGCTGAGGCCGCCGCCGCACCCTTGCAAGGGCGCCCTTGCGTCGGTCCTGCCCGTTCACCTATTCTCGGCGCCGACGACAGGGCGAACACAAGACTGGCATGACCATCGAACCGGGCTCGGTAGAGCATCTCTCGCAACTGATTTCGCACGTGCTCGCTCCGGCCTTCCTGCTCGGCGCCGTGGGCAGCTTCATCTCGCTCCTGCATGATCGCCTGCTCGCCGTCGTCGCGCGCGTCCGCGAATTGAGCACGAGCGGTGACGCGGGCCTGCCGCCGGCAAGACGCGAACAGGTCCTTGCCGAACTCCGGCGCCGGGCCAAATTGATCAACGTCGCGATCTTCTTCGGCGCGTTGAGCGGCCTTTCGGCGCTGGTGCTCATCATCGCGTCCTTTGCCGCGGCCCTGATGGATGTCCACCATGTCTGGCTCGCGGCCGTGCTGTTCATCCTTGCGGCCGACTTCCTGCTCTGCGCGCTCGTCACCTTCGCCATCGACGTGAAGATGGCGATCACTGCGCACGACCGTCACTGATCCTCAGGGCTTCAGCACGTCCATCTGGATCGGCCCTTCGGCGCGGCCGTGGATGAACTGGTCGACGAAGGCGTTGCCGCTGTGGTCGATGGTTTTCGCCGGGCCCTGCCAGATGATCTCGCCCTTGAAGATCATGGCGATGTCGTCGGCGATCTTGCGGGCAGACGCCATGTCGTGCGTGATCGACACGGTGGTCGCGCCCAGCCGCTTCACGCAGTCGACGATCAGGTTGTTGATGACGTCCGCCATGATCGGGTCGAGGCCGGTGGTCGGCTCGTCGAAGAAGATGATCTCGGGGTCGGCCGCGATGGCGCGGGCGAGGCCGACGCGCTTCTGCATGCCGCCTGAGAGCTCGGCGGGGTAGAGGTTGCCGACCTCCGGCCCCAGGCCCACCTGGCCCAGCTTCTCGATCGCGATGTCGCGCGCCCGGCCGCGCGCCATGTGGCGGCCCTGGATCAGCCCGAAGGCCACGTTCTCCCAGACCGACAGCGAGTCGAACAGCGCCGCACCCTGGAACAGCATGCCGAAGCGCGAGAGATAGGCGTCACGCGCCTTGCCCCTGAGCCCCACCACTTCCTCGCCCGCGATGCGGATCGAGCCGGAGTCCGGCTGGATGAGGCCGAGGATGCATTTCAGCATCACCGACTTGCCGGTGCCGGAGCCGCCGATGACGACGAGGGAATGCCCCTTCGGCACCGACAAGTTGACGCCGTTCAGCACGTGCTTCGGGCCGAAGCTTTTCTTCACGTCGCGGAGTTCGATGTGTCCTTCGGCCATGTCGTCAATCCGCGAAGAGAAGCGAGGTGAGGGCGAAGTTTGCGGCGAGGATCAGGATCGCCGAAGACACGACCGCATTGGTCGTTGCCCGGCCCACGCCCTGCGCACCGCCCTTGGAGTTGAAGCCGTGATAACAGCCCATCACCGCGATGATGAATCCGAAGACAGCAGCCTTGATGAGGCCCGAGGTCACGTCATCGAATTCGAGGAAGTCCGCCGTGTTGCGGATATAGGCATAGCCGTTGAGGCCGATCGAGCGCGTGCCGACGATGTAGCCGCCCATGATGCCGATGACGTCCGCGATGCCGACGAGCAGGGGCAGCGTGACCACGGCGGCAATGATGCGCGGGCCGACGAGATATTTGAACGGATTGGTGGCCAGCGTCACCAGCGCGTCGATCTGCTCGGTCACGCGCATGGTGCCGAGTTCCGCCGCAATCGAGGCGCCGACGCGGCCGGCCACCATGAGGCCGGCCAGCACCGGCCCCAGTTCGCGCGTGATGCCCAGCGCCACGATCGAGGCGACGAGGCTTTCGGCATTGAAGCGCGAGGAGCCGAGGTAGATCTGCAGCGCCAGCGCGCCGCCGGTGAAGAAGGCGGTGAGGCCGACGACGGGCAGGGAGAAATAGCCGATCCGCATCATCTGCTCGAGGATCTGGCGCCAGAAGATCTTCGGCGTCAGGCCCTGCAGCAGCGCATCCTTGAGGAACAGGCTGACGCGCCCGATCTCGGCGAGCATGGCCAGCGTGGCGCGGCCGATATGGGCGAGAATGTTCAAATGGAGCGATCCGATTCGAGTCCGGTGTAGAGCCTTGCATAGCGGCTGCCCAGCCTCGTCAGCAACTCATAGGAAATGGTGCCCGCCCAGGACGCCGCCTCGTCGATGCCGATGTGCCGCCCGAGGATCTCCGCCCGTGTGCCGCGCCCGACGCTGCCCGCGGGCAGGTCGGTGATGTCGATGGCCATCATGTCCATGGAGATGCGCCCGATGACCGGGCAGCGCCGGCCACTGATGAAGACCTGGGCAGGGCCTTGCGGCTGCCGGGAGGACAGGGCGCGGGGCACGCCGTCCTTGTAGCCGGCCCCGAGAATGGCAATCCGGGTCGGGCGGGTTGCCGTCCATGTCGCGCCATAGCCGACCGTGTCGCCGGCGGAGACCTCGCGCAGCTGCATGACGGCGCCCTCCAGAATGGCGACGGGCAACATCGGATTGGCAGCATTCTGGGTCGGATTTCCGCCATACAAGGCGATCCCCGGCCGCACCAGATCATGCGTGAAGCCATCGCCGAGGAACACGCCGGAGGAGTTCGCGAGGCTCGCCGCGACACCGGGCAGCCGCGCCCGTACCGCAGCGAAAGCCGCGCGCTGGCGCTGGTTCAGCGGGTGGGAGGGGTCGTCGGCGCAGGCCAGGTGGCTCATCAGCAGGGTGACGTTCAGCCCGCCCATGGTGAAGCCGTCGCTCAGCAGCGAATCGAACTCAGGCATGGAAAAGCCCAGCCTGTTGATGCCGGTGTCGACATGGATGGCGCATGGCAGTTTTCGCCCGTAAACCCTTCCGAACGCGGCCCATTCCCGCGCTTCCTCGATGGTGATGAGGGCCGGGCAGAGGTTCAGCTTGGCATAGAATTCCGCCTGACCGGCGAACAGCCCGTCGAGGATGTAGATGGTGGCTTGCGGCAACAGCCCGCGCAGCTCCTCGCCCTCCTTGGGGCGCGCCACGAAGAAGGATCGGCAGCCGGCCTCCCACAACGCCTTGGCCACCGCCTCGATCCCCAGGCCATAGGCGTTGCCCTTCACGGCCGCGCCGCATTCCGCCTTTCCGGCCAATGTGTTAAGCCGTCGCCAGTTGTCCTTCAGTGCGACCAGGTCGATGGTCAGCACGGCTCCGGCCAGGTCCTGGGGGGTGGGGGTCATTTGGGGGCCAAGTCCTCTCCGGACTTGGCTTAAGCGGCCCGGCGGCAGGGATCAAGCCTTCCCCTTCGGAAGCTCAAAAAGCGCTCTCCGCTCGCCCTTCGCGCGTAGAGCGAAAGCAAAGCGAAATTGTTTTCTGCAAGCGATTGCATAATTTGCAACCAGATGAACGTAATCGCGTTCACAAGATCAGCCGGGGGAAACGTCACAATGGATGGAACGCAGGCCACGCTGCAGGCGCCGCAAGAGACGGGGAAACGCGCTTCCAAGGCTCCGCCCAAGATCGACAACAAGGAACTGCGCCGGGTGCTGCGCTCCGTCAAGAAGATCGCGCGCGGCGATGGCGCCGCATTGTGGCAACCGATTGCACCGGGCGGCCCGAGCCGTTTCGACCACTATCAGTCCATCCTGCTTGATGCCTTCAAGGATCAGATGGCTGGCTCGATTCGTCGTTTGAAAGCATCGAAACCGATTGCAGTAAAGACCCAGAAAGTTGTCGCCGCCATGCTGGCGCTCAACAAGTTCGCGCCGGACGACATCGTCACGGAGTGATCAGCGGGCGTGAGCCTTCAGTCCGTCGAGCAGGCTGAAGGCCTCGAGATGGGCCACTGGCGTCTGGCGCGCCACGGTCAGCGACTGCCTCACTTCATCGGGAATGGACGGATCGTCGACGGGCAGAACGCCCGCCTCCCGGATGGTTTTCCGCAGCACGTCAGACGCGCCGCGGAACTGCAATGTCGCCCTAACTGCCTGGGGCGAACCGCACGGCGCCATCATGAGGGCGAGGCCGCTCAGAAACCCCTGTGACAAGGCATTTTCAGCGCCGATCGAAACGAGGCTCACGTCTCCGCAGCCACTGCGGTTCAGCGACAGCAGGTAGCGCGCCTTCTGCGACTCGAGCACCACCCCGTCATGCCGGCCGCTCAGATGATAGTGACGGCGATCCCCCACCGCCCTGTACCGGGTGAAGCGCGTGAACAAGGTTGCGCCGCCCTTGGTCTGGATCAGCAGCGCCTCGCGCAGGCACTTCGCCTCGTCGCCGGTCCATGGGCTGTAGAGATGGTAGCAACCCAGCCGCAGGGTCGCAGGCTGCAGCGCAGCGAAGGCATTTGCGACGGCGCCGAGGCCGGGCAGGGAGAGGCCGCCTGGCAGCGCCTCCTGCTTGGGCCTGAGAAAAGATGCGGGATCGTGGAACAGGCTTTCCGACTCGATGGCGAAGAAGCCGCAGATCTTCTCAAGGCTCGCCACGTTCGGCAGCGTGGAACCGGAGAGATACTTGTTGAACTGCTGGCGGTTCATGCCGAGCGCCCGGCACACGGCGGCGATGGATCCGTGGCGGGTGCAGAGTGCGCGCAGATTGTCGGCGAAATTCTTGTGGGGAGAGAACGCAGCGTGCTGGTTCACCGCAGCAATCCCCAGGCTGATAGATCCATCCCCATTCGCGGCCCCCGCCGTACCGTCTCGCATCAGACTGGCATATAATGCACCGATTGCGCGCAGAAGGTAATCGCATTCTGCGCAATTTGAACTAAACAATGCGCAAAATCAGGGATAAGCACACCCTCCGGTCGTAGCGGGTTGTTACTCGAAGCGCTCCGGAAGGTAGTCCGTACGCACCAGGTTCTGGAACTTGGTGAGGCTTGCCTCGAACTGCAGTTCCACGATGCCGGTGGGGCCGTGACGCTGCTTGCCGATGATGACCTCGGCCACGCCGTTCACCCGGTTCATCTGCTCCTGCCAGTCGAAGTGCTCCTGGGTGTTGGGGCGGGGCTCCTTGCGGGCGAGATAATATTCCTCGCGGTAGACGAAGAGCACCACGTCGGCGTCCTGCTCGATCGAGCCCGACTCGCGCAGATCGGCGAGCTGCGGGCGCTTGTCGTCGCGGTTCTCGACCTGGCGCGAGAGCTGCGAGAGCGCGATGATCGGCACCGAGAGTTCCTTGGCCAGCGCCTTGAGGCCCACGGTGATCTCGGAGACTTCCTGCACGCGGCCTTCCGAGGCGCGGCGCGAGGAGCCGGACAGCAGCTGCAGGTAGTCGACCACCAGCAGGCCAAGGCCACGCTGGCGCTTCAGCCGGCGCGCGCGGGCCGCCACCTGCGCGATGGTGATGCCGCCGGTGGCGTCGATGTAGAGCGGCAGCGACTGCATCTCGCGCGTCACCTCGACGATCTTGGCGAACTCGTCCTCGGTGATCTTGCCGCGGCGGATGCGCTCCGACGGGATCATCGCCTGCTCGGAGATGATACGCGTGGCGAGCTGCTCGGCCGACATTTCGAGCGAGAAGAAGGCGACCACGCCGCCATCCGTCACCTTCACCGAGCCATCGGCATTGTGCTCGGCCTTGTAGGCCTTGGCGATGTTGTAGGCGATGTTGGTGGCAAGCGAGGTCTTGCCCATGGCGGGGCGGCCGGCAAGGATGATGAGGTCCGACGACTGCAGGCCGCCCATCTTCTCGTCGAGATCCTTCAGGCCCGTCGAGATGCCGGAGAGGCCGCCGTCGCGCTGGTAGGCGCTGGCCGCCATGTCGACCGCGTCGGTCAGCGCGCGCGCGAAGGGCTGGAAGCCCTGGCCGTACTTTCCGGTCTCGGCCATCGAGTAGAGCGTCTGCTCGGCACGCTCGATCAGTTCGCGCGAGGTGTCCTCGATGTCGGGCTCGAAAGCCTCGTTGACGAGGTCGGTGCCGATGCCGATGAGCTTTCTCCGCTGCGCCAGCTCATAGATGGTGCGGCCATATTCCTCGGCGTTGATGATGGTGGTGGCGCTGGCTGCAAGCCGCGCGAGGTAGGCCGTGCCGCCGATTTCCTTCAGCGTCGCGTCGTTCTCGAAATGCGTCTTGAGCGTCACCGGGCTCGCCAGCTTGCCGATCTTGATGAGGGTGGTGGCCGCCTCGAAGATGCGCGCATGCAGCGGTTCGAAGAAATGCTCCGGCAGAAGGAAGGCAGACACCTTGTCGGCCGCCTCGTTGTTGACGAGGATGGCGCCCAGCAGGGCCTGTTCCGCCTCGATATTGTGGGGCGGGGTGCGGAAGCTGTCGTCGTCCGGTGAAGGCTCGACGGCGCGGAGGGCCGGGTTCTGGATCATGGCGCGACCGTAGACAGATGAGGGTCTCTTGCGGCGCTTATATGCGCCTTATGCCCGATATCCACAATGACCCGGCGGAACCGGCGGGGTGAAGGGGTGCTGCACCCCTTCAGCCTCACTCAGCGGGAACCGACTTGAAGCGCGGCAGCCGGGTGTCGATCTCGCGCAGCCGGTCTTCCTCGGCAATCATGTAGTTGCGCGTCAGCGGCAGCACATGTTGGTTCTTCACGAACTGGATCTGGAAGTTGTTCATGCCAAGGTGGCGGAAGGCGCATTCCGACGCCGCAAGGTAGAACTCCCACATCCGGCAGAAGCGCTCGTCGTAAAGCTCCCTGGCGCGCTCGCGGTGGTCGGCGAAGCGCAGGAACCATTCGCGCAGCGTCTTGGCATAGTGCAGGCGCAGGATCTCGATGTCGGTGACGTAGAGCCCGGATTTCTCGATGTGCGGCAGCACTTCCGACAGGGCGGGGATATAGCCGCCGGGGAAAATGTACTTCTTGATCCAGGCCGACGTGGCATCGGGGCCAGCCGAGCGGTTGATGGAGTGGAGAACGGCCACGCCGTCATCCTTGAGGAGGCCATTCACCTTGGTGAAGAACTCCTTGAAGTGGCCCACGCCCACATGCTCGAACATGCCGACCGACACGATGCGGTCGAACTTGGTGTCGAGGTGGCGATAGTCCTTGAGCAGGAACTGCGCCCGGTCCGATACGCCGCGCTGCTTGGCGCGCTCGTTGGACAGCTTGTGCTGTTCCTCCGACAGGGTGACGCCGGTGACCTCGGCGCCGCAGATCTCGGCCATGTAGAGGCCGAGCCCGCCCCAGCCGGAGCCGATGTCGAGCACCTTCATGCCGGGCTTGATGCCGAGCTTCGCTGCGAGGTGGCGCTTCTTGGCCAGCTGCGCGTCTTCCAGCGAGCCGTCGTCGGTTTCGAAATAGGCGCAGGAATATTGCCGGTCGCGGTCGAGGAACAGGTCATAGAGCGCGCCCGAAAGATCATAGTGGTGGGCGACGTTGTTCTTGGCCTTGCCGACCGGATTATACTGGTCGACGCGCTTCATGGCGATGCGCACAGCGTTGGCCGCCTTGGCGATCTTGGGCCACTTGTGGGTCTGGGCGTTGTCCAGCAGGAGGGACAGCGCATCATAGATCGTGCTTCCGCCCGACACGTCGAGCGTGCCGTCCATGTAGCATTCACCGAGGTAGAGGTCGGCGTCGGAGGCGATCTTGGCCGCCGTGAGCGGTGTCTTGATCGTGATGTTCACCGGCGTGCCGGTGCCGTCGCCATAGTCGCGCACCTTGCCGTCAGGGCCCGTCACGCGCAGCGTGCCCCGTTCGATCACCGTCTTCAGTCCACGATCCAGCAGTGCGTACATTGTCTTGCGCTCCTTGCCCCTTTCGCCATGACAGCGACGGTCGGCACCTGCCCCTGGTGCCATCCTCATTAACAAAAGTTTAATGTGTCGGTGGAGGCCTGCCAAGAGGGTGTATTTACAAGGGTTAACGGCGAACTCCGCAACGCGGCAGCAGCTTGGCGGCAAGACATTGCGGTGGGGCCTGATTTTCATCGGGTACGAGGCTTGCCGGGCAGGGCAGGGCAGCCAAAGGTCGTATCCGCGGGAATGCGGCCCCCCAAAGGAAAAGGGCCGCCCCAAGGGCGGCCCTGATCGATGCTGATGGCGGATGGCCTCAGGCGTTGTCTTCCGCGGCGGCTTCGGCCTGGGCTTCCTCGAAGAGGGCCTCGGCGGCAGCGCGGATTTCGGCACGGTCCGAGGTCGGGCCGGTGAGGTCTTCGCCACGCGCCTGGGCGGCGGCTTCCTCGGGCGAGCGGGCGACGTTCACCGTCACCTTGACCTCGACTTCCGGATGCGGCGAGACGATCACCTCATGGAGGCCGATGGTCTTGATCGGGTTGGTGAGCATCACGTGGCCACGGTCGACCTTGACACCGGCGGCGGCAGCGGCCTCGACGATGTCACGGGGCGACACGGAACCATAGAGCTGGCCCGACTCGCCGGCCTGGCGGATCAGCGTGAAGACCTTGCCGTCCAGCGCCTTGGCTTCCTCGCCGGCGGCGGCGCGGCGTTCGGCGTTGCGGGCCTCGAGGGCCGCGCGCTCGCGCTCGAACTTGGCCTTGTTGGCTTCGGTGGCGCGCAGCGCCTTGCCCTGGCTGAGAAGGAAGTTACGGGCATAGCCGTCCTTGACCTTCACAACTTCGCCCATGTGGCCGAGCTTGGCGACGCGCTCGAGAAGAATGACGTCCATCTGAGCTACTCCTTACTTCAGCACATAGGGCAGCAGGCCCAGGAAGCGGGCGCGCTTGATGGCCTGGGCCAGCTCGCGCTGCTTCTTGGCGCACACCGCGGTGATGCGGCTCGGCACGATCTTGCCGCGCTCGGAAACGTAGCGCTGCAGGAGGCGCACGTCCTTGTAGTCGATCTTCGGCGCGTTCTCGCCGGTGAAGGGGCAGCTCTTCTTGCGACGGAAGAAGGGGCGGCGGGCTTGCGGAGCGGACATCAGTTGCTCTCCTCGTTCGATTCGCTGCGGTCTTCGCGGCGGTCACGGTCCTCGCGGCGGCGCATCTGGGCCGAGGGACCATCCTCGTGGGCCTCGACCTTGACGGTCATGAAGCGG
Source organism: uncultured Aestuariivirga sp. (assembly GCA_964474665.1). Taxonomy (GTDB): domain Bacteria; phylum Pseudomonadota; class Alphaproteobacteria; order Rhizobiales; family Aestuariivirgaceae; genus Aestuariivirga. Next base: position 14,364 of record CAYYTH010000043.1, on the reverse strand, counting down.
ATCACGTCTTCCGAGATCGACATCTGGCGTTCCATTTCCTGCACGGCGGCAGACGGAGCGTCGATGTTGAAGAGCGTGTAATGCGCCTTGCGGTTCTTCTTGATGCGATAGGTGAGGGACTTGAGGCCCCAGTATTCGGTCTTGGTCACCTTGCCGCCATTGGCAGCGAGAAGCGCCTTGTACTGCTCCGTCAGGGCATCGACCTGGGTCGGCGCAGCGTCCTGACGGGTCAGGAACACGTGCTCATAGAGAGCCATTGGATTCTAGCCTTTCGTTACGTTTCAACAAGCAAGTCATCCGGCGCAGAGCCTCTTTCGAACCCAGGAAAGGCTCGAAAGACCGGTCAAACGAAAGAGCGGAGACACGGGAAGACGGGGTTTCACCCCTGGCCACGTGCCTTTCGGCCCATGACCCTTCCGTTCAGCCCCCAGCCGGGTGCCTTACAGCGAGGCGGTGTATGGCGGAAAAGCCTGGCCGATGCAAGGGCCGTGGCTGGCGGCCGGCGGACGGTTCCGGCACCGGCCGGTCCAGATCTGCGCCCGGAAGCGCCACCTCTCGGCAGCCCCTTCGAGGGATTGAAACGGCGCCTGAGAAAGAGCGGTGGAACAAGCCAAAAGCGACGATCGAGCACGTGATTTCGAGACATGACCCGCGGATTTTCGGAGCCCGCACCGTCACGCGGTCGCCAGTGGCGTGCAGTTGCCTGCCCGATGGGCAGCCCTTGGGTGATGTGGTGGCAGGTTTTGCACGGTCCAGGCGTCAATCGCCTGCGGGATGAAGAATGCCCATCGGGGGTGGCTCGCACACCGGCCCCTTCGGCCGGCAGGTCAGCATCGGCGCAGATCGCGCTGTGCGCTCAAGGCCCATGATGCAAGCTGCCGTCATGGGGTTGCTGCGCGCCGCCGCCGTACCCTGCGGCAGGTTGACATTTCCCATGACGTAACAGAACCTTTCCGCAGGTTTTCCAGCTTGCCAGGTATCGTGACCCAAACTCCCTGTGTCATCGAATTCAACAAGGTCACAAAGCGCTTCGGCGATGTCGCCGCCGTGGCCGACAACGACCTTGCCGTGAAGGCGGGTGAGTTCCTGTCGATCCTCGGGCCGTCGGGATGCGGCAAGACCACGTCGCTGCGGATGATGGCGGGTTTCGAGCAGCCGACCACGGGCGAGGTGTTCATCCGCGGCGAGAACGTCACAGGTGTTCCGGCCTATCGCCGGCCGGTGAACATGGTGTTCCAGCACTATGCGCTGTTCCCGCACCTTTCGGTCGCCGACAATGTCTCCTATGGCCTGCGCCAGCGCAGCCCGAGGCCCGCCAAGGCCGAGATCGACCGCGCGGTGGACGAGGCCCTCGCCATGGTGCGGTTGTCGGGCTACGGCAAGCGCCGCAGCTATGAGCTCTCCGGCGGTCAGCAGCAGCGCGTGGCGCTGGCCCGCGCGCTGATCAACCGTCCCGCCGTGCTGCTCCTCGACGAGCCGCTGGCCGCCCTCGACCGCAAGCTCCGCCGCGACATGCAGATCGAGCTGCAGAACCTGCAGCGTGACGTGGGCATCACCTTCCTGCTCGTCACCCACGACCAGGAGGAAGCCCTCTCGATGTCGGACCGGGTCTGCGTCATGCGCGAGGGCCGCATCGTGCAGACGGGCAGCCCGCGTGATCTCTATGACCAGCCGGTGAACCGCTACGTCGCGGACTTCGTCGGCAAGAGCAATTTCTTTCCGGGCCCCTCGCAAGCGGAGGTGCTGAGCGTGCGGCCGGAGCAGATCGAGATCGCGGCGAGCCTCACGCACCTGCCCGAGGGCCTCTCGGCACGCCTGCTGGTGAGGGTCCTGAACCGCATCTTCCTCGGCGAGCACACGGAATATGTGGTGGCGAGCGAGACGCTCGGCGAATTCATGGTGATGGCGCCGCGGAAATCGGAGCGCGACGCGGGAGTCTACGACATCGGCGACATGATCGCCGCCGGGTGGCGCGCCGAGGCAGAGCGTATCCTGCCGAACAACTGACGACACAACAAAAACAGGGAGAAGACGCATGACCAAGCATCCGGACTACATCTCGGCCACGAAATTCATCGACGAACTCCGCCGCTACCAGAAGGGCAGCGTCAGCCGCCGCCATTTCCTCGGCGTTACCGGCCTTGGGCTGGCGACGGCCGTTCTCGGCAGCGCGGTTCCGGGGCTTCGCCCGCGCAAGGCCCATGCGGCCCTGTCGGGCACCTTGAATTTCACCACCTGGCCCAGCTATTTCGCCCAGGAGAACCTCGACAACTTCACCAAGAACACCGGCGTGAAGATAAATGTCGCGGTGTTCGGCTCGAACGAGGAGATGCTGGCCAAGCTCCAGGCCGGCTCCACCGGGTGGGACGTGTTCGTGCCCACCAACTATGCGATCTCGACTTACAAGGACCTCGGCCTGATCCAGCCGCTCGACCTGGCGAAGCTTCCCAACTACGACCAGGCCACCCAGGAGCAGCGCTTCACGGCGGAAGGCATCATCGACGGCAAGGTCTATGCCGTGCCCAAGAACTGGGGCACCACCGGCTTCATCTACAATTCGAAGGCCATGGCGCCGAAGCCCACCTCCTGGAAGGAGTTCTTCGACCTGACCCGCGGCGAGGCGTCGGGCCGCGTCATGGTGCATGACTACCAGCTGACCACCATCGGCAATGCGCTCAAGTATTTCGGCTACTCCTTCAACTCCAACGACCCGAAGGAGCTGGGTGATGCCGAGAAGCTGCTCATCGAGTGCAAGCCGCACTTGTTCGGCATCAACTCCGACTACAAGCCGTCACTGGTGTCGGGCGATGCCTGGATGAGCGTGTGCTGGACGGGCGACGCGGTGCAGCTGCAGCGCGACAATCCGGAATTCGTCTACGTGCTTGCCAAGGAAGGCGGCGAAATCTGGAGCGACTTCTACGCCATTCCGAAGGATGCCCAGAACATCGATGCGGCCTATGCCTTCATCGACTACATCCTGACGCCCGAGATCAACGCGATCGAGGTGCAGGCGCATGGCTATCCGGCGACGGATTCGCGCACCAACAAGCTGGTGCCCAAGGCGATGCTGGATAATCCCGTCCTCTATCCGGCGGCAGAAGCGCTCGCTCCCCTCGAGTTCGGCGCGGCCTCGACGCTCACCAACCCGCTTCGTGCCGAGATCATGGCCCGCTTCAAGGCGGCCTGATGCGCGCGGGCACTTGCCATCAATCACCTTGCGCGGGCTCTGCCCGCGCAAGATTTTTGCCCGTCGTCACGGCGGCATCCCGGCCGGTCGGCTGACGTGAGCATCACCTCGCGCCCGAACCTGCTGACCGCGGCGCTGCTGGCGCCGGCCGGCGTGCTGTTCGTCTTCATGCTGCTGGTGCCGCTGGTCGTCATCGTGGTGTTCTCCTTCGGCGCGCGCGCGCCGGCCGGCGGCTACGAGGCGGCCTTCACGCTCGAGAACTACGCCAATCTTCCGGCCCGCGGAAAAGCCTTCCTCAACACGCTGACGCTGGCCCCGCTCGGAACGCTGCTCGCCGCGGTCATCGCCTTCCCGCTCGCCTATTTCCTTGCCGTTAGGTGCGATCCGAAGTGGCGCATCACGTTGCTCGTGCTCGTCATGGCGCCGTTCTGGACCAGCCAGCTCCTGCGCTATTATGCATGGATCATGCTGCTGGGCGGCAAGGGCATTCCGGCCTGGCTTGCCTATCTCGGCCTGCCGGATGTCCGCCTCATCAATACGCCGTGGGCCGTGCTGATCGGCGCCGTCTATGGCTATCTTCCCCTCATGGTGCCGCCCATCTACGTGTCGCTCGAAAAGCTCGACAAGCGGCTGCTGGAAGCCTCCGCCGATCTCGGCGCCACGCCGATCCGCAGCTTCTTCCAGGTCACGCTGCCGCTGGCGCTGCCGGGTGTCGCAACGGGCTCCATGCTGGTCTTCATCCTGCTGATGGGCGACTACATCCTGCCGCAATATCTGGGTGGCGGTAAGGTGTTCTTCATCGGCAATGCGCTGGTGGATCTCTTCCTGCAGTCGCGCAACTGGCCATTCGGCGCGGCGGTGTCGGTGGCGCTCGTCGCCATCATGTTCGTCACCATCATCCTCTACATGCGCTTCGTGCTCGGCAAGGCCGACCAGCGCCGCGCGGCGCTGGTGTAGCCATGCGGATCTACGCCCTGCTGATCTACATCTTCCTCTATGCCCCCATCGGATTCATCGTGGCGGGCAGCTTCAACGCGGGAAAGAATGCCATGGTCTGGCAGGGCTTCTCGCTAGAATGGTACGGCAAGGCCTTCTCGAACCCGCTGATCATGGAGGCGTTGCGCACGAGCCTGTTCATCGCGCTCGCCAACGCCATTCTCGCGGCCGCCATCGGCACGCTGGCGGCGCTGGGCCTCGAGCGGCTGAAGGGCTGGCTCCGCGCCTTCTTCGATTCACTCATCTACATCGCCATCATGGTGCCGGGCATCGTCATTGGCATTTCCACGCTGATCGCATTCGTCTCTGCCTTCGATGCGGTCAACCCGCTGCTCGGCATCCGCCTTGAAATGGGCGCCTGGGCGGTCATCGCCGCGCATGTGCTGTTCAACACCGCGGTGGTGGCGCTCCTCGTGCGCGCCAGGCTGCAGGGCATGGACAGGAGCCTCGTCGAGGCTTCCGAGGATCTCTATGCCTCGCCGCTGGGCACCTTCCGCCAGGTGGTGCTGCCGCTCCTCGCCCCTTCGATCCTGGCGGGCTTCCTCCTGTCCTTCACCTTTTCCTTCGAGGACTTCATCATCGCCTATTTCGTGGCCGGGCCTGACGTGACCTTGCCGATCTACATCTTCTCCTCGATCCGCCGCGGCATCACGCCGGAGATCAATGCCGTGGGCTCGGTGGTTCTGCTCACGTCATTCGTCCTGCTGGTCGTGGCGCAGGCGGTGCTGCGGCGGGGCGAGAGGACCGCATCCCCATAGCGCCACCGCCGAAATGACGGCATCAGGCGTGGAGATACCGGCGCTTCAGGTGTTCTTCGAAATAGGTGGCGTTCAGCGGCTCGCCTGTCGCCTGCCGCATGATCTCCGGCGTCGACAGCATCGAGGCCTTGGACCAGATGTTCTCCTTCCGCCACGCATTGATCGCGCCGAACTCCCCGCGGGCAATCTGGGCGGCCGCATCGGGTATGCTGCGCTCAACCGCCGCCCATTGCTGCGCCGCCATCATGGCGCCCAGCGTATAGCTGGGGAAATAGCCGAAGGCGCCGGACGGCCAGTGCACGTCTTGCATCGGCCCGTCCTTGTAGTTGCCCGCGGTGGAGAGGCCGAGATACTCCGCCATCTTGGCATTCCACGCCTCAGGAACATCCTTCGCCGCCAGCTTGCCCGTCACCAGCTCCTGCTCGATCTCGAAGCGCAGGATCACGTGCAGCGGATAGGTCGCCTCGTCGGCATCGACGCGGATGAAGCCGCGCTCCACGCGGTGCACATGGGCGAGAAGATCATCGACGCTCACGCCGTCAAGCCCGAGGATGTCGCGCGCCTTGGGCAGCGCGAAGGTCCAGAACTCCGGGCGGCGGGAAAGCTGCATTTCCTGGAACAGGCTCTGGCTTTCATGCATGGCCATGCCGCGCGCCTTCATCGAGGGCCAGTGCGACAGGTCATGCGGCAGGTTCTGCTCATAGAGGCCGTGGCCGGTCTCGTGCAGGATGCCCATAAGCGATGACAGGAACTCGTCCGTCCGGTAGCGCGTGGTCATGCGCACGTCGGATGGCACGCCACCGCAGAAAGGGTGGTGCGAGACATCGAGGCGGCCATGGTGGAAGTCGAAACCGACGGCCTTCATCAGTTCGAGGCCCAGCGCCTTCTGACGTTCCGCGGGAAAGGGGCCCTGCAAGTCCTTCAGCGGGTGCTTCGCGCGCCGCCTTGCCTGTGCCTCCAGCGCTTCCGGTATGAACCCCTTCAGAAAGCCCTTCAGCTCGGTGAAGACACGCGCGATCTCGGCCGAGCGGCTGCCGGGATCATATTGCTCGACGAGAGCATCATAGGGCGAGAGCTTCAGCACCTCGGCGCGGCGGGCTGCTTCGTCGCGGGCCAGTGCCACGATGTTCTCGAAGGAGGGGAGGAAGTCGTTCCAGTCGTTCTTCGCCCTCAGTTGGCGCCACAGCTGTTCGCAGCGCATCGCGGCACTGACCTGGCGCGCCACGAAGTCGGAGGACAGGCAGGTGCGGTTGATGTAGCTGCGCTTGAACTCGGCCACGGCGGCGGTCTGCGCGGCATCGAGTTCTTCCGTTTCCGCCTTGGCGATCCAGTCGGCGATATGCGGTGCCGTCGCCATTTCATGGGCCATGGAGGCCAGCACGCTCATCGCCTCGGCGCGCTTCTCGCCGCCGCCGTCCGGCATGTTCACGGCCTCGTCCACCCCCAGCATGGCCTGGGCATGGCCGATGGCTTCAAGGCGGCGGCAAAGGTGGTCGAGTTCGGCGAAGGACATGGGTGCTCTTTCCAGCAGGAATCGAGCCCCAGATTTATGGTGCGGTCTGCCCGCCCACAAGCCTTCTCAGCGCTTGGCCTTTTCCATGTAGGAAACGAAGCGCCTGAACAGGTAATGCGAATCCTGGGGGCCGGGCGAGGCCTCCGGGTGGTGCTGCACCGAGAACACCGGCTTGTCCTTCAGCGCGATGCCGGCGTTGGAACCGTCGAACAGCGAGACATGGGTTTCCACCACGCCGGCGGGCAGCGACTGACGGTCCACCGCGAAGCCGTGGTTCATGGACACGATCTCCACCTTGTTGGTGGTGAAGTCCTTCACCGGATGGTTGGCGCCGTGGTGGCCCTGGTGCATCTTCACGGTCTTCGCACCGAGCGCGATGCCCAGCATCTGGTGGCCGAGGCAGATGCCGAAGACCGGCTTGCCGGAATTCACCAGCTTCCTGATTTCGGGGACGGCATATTCGCCCGTGGCCGCCGGGTCGCCGGGGCCGTTGGACAGGAACACGCCATCGGGTTTCATGGCGAGGATGTCCTCGGCCTTGGTGGTGGCCGGCACCACCGTCACGTCGCAGCCAGCCGAGGTGAGGCAACGCAGGATGTTGCGCTTCAGGCCGTAGTCGACGGCGACCACCTTCCACGGCGCGGACTTGGCCTGCTGGTAACCGTCCTTCCAGTCCCACAGCTTTTCGTCCCAGTGCATGCGCTGGGTGAGGGAGACTTCCTTGGCGAGGTCGAGGCCCACGAGGCCCGGCCAGTCGGCCGCCATCTTCTTGAGCTTCTTGAGGTCGAACTTGCCCTTGGCGTTGTGCGCGATCACGCCATTTGGCATGCCCTTTTCGCGGATGCGCGCGGTCAGCGCCCGCGTGTCGATGCCGGAGAGGCCGATGATGCCGCGCGCCTTCAGCCACTTGTCGAAGTGCTTGGCTGAGCGATAGTTGGCGGGCTCGGTGATCTCTTCCTTGATGACGCAGCCGACGACGCCGGCGTGCGCGGCGAGGTTCGTCGTCTCGATGTCCTCGTCATTGGTGCCCACATTGCCGACATGCGGGAAGGTGAAGGTGACGATCTGCCCGGTATAGGAGGGGTCGGTCAGCACCTCCTGGTAGCCGGTCATGGCGGTGTTGAAGCAGACCTCGCCCACCGCCTCGCCCTCCGCACCGATGCCGAAGCCCTCGATCACCGTGCCGTCGGCCAGCACCAGAAAGGCCGTCACGCGGGGCTGGTCCCAGTCACCGAACTGGGGGCGTGCGGGTTTCTTGGCCTTGGCAGGCTTTTTGGGGCTCGGCATGGGTGACTCCCGGGGATTTGAGGCTGGTTAGGGGAAGGGGGCCGGGCCGTCAAGGTTGCGGTGCAGCGATATCCGCCCTATTTGGGGCTCAAACCTGCATTTTCACGAGGAGCGAGCCACATGGCCCTGCGCGACGACATTATGGCGGCAGTCAAGGATGCGATGAAGGCGGGCGACAAGAAGCGCCTCGGCACGCTGCGCCTGATGCAGGCTGCCATCAAAGACAAGGACATCAACAGCCGCACCGAGGGCCACGATTCGGCGCTCACCTCGGACGCCGGCATCGCCGAGCTCTTCGCCAAGATGGTGAAGCAGCGCCAGGACTCGGTTGCAGCCTATGAGCAGGGCGGCCGCCCCGAACTCGCGCAGAACGAGCGCGACGAGATCACCGTCATCCAGTCCTTCATGCCCAAGCAGATGTCGGATGATGAAGCCAAGGCGGCCGTGGCAAGCGTCATCGCGGCGGTCGGTGCCACCAGCGTCAAGGACATGGGCAAAGTCATGGCCGAGCTCAAGGCCAAGTTCGCCGGCCAGATGGACATGGGCAAGGCCGGCGGCATCGTGAAGGCGCTGCTGGGGTAGGGCTACTTCCCCGCATCCACCGCGTCGGCCAGCTCGACGAGGCTGCCGAAATGATAGTCCGGGATCGCCACCTTCTGCACCGTGGGCGTGGCGCCGGTGCCCTGCTTGCCCTTGCGGCGCTCGATCCAGCAGGTGTGGTAGCCGAGGCGGCAGGCGACCGCGATGTCGTGATACTGGCTCTGTGCCACGTGCAGGATGTCGCCGAACGCGTAGCCCCGCGTCGACAGGCGTCCCCGCGTGAAGGCGAAGACCTGCGGGTCTGGCTTGTTCCAGCCCACCATCTCGGCGGTGACGAGATCGTCGAAGACGTTGTCGAGCGTCCTCGCGAAGTGGGAGAGCGCCCAGTCGTCCGAATTCGTCATGGCCACCAGGTGGAAGCGCCGCTTCAGGCGCTTCATGGCGGCGACCGAGTCCGCGAAGGCTGGCCAGTGCGGGATCGACAGGCGGAACTCCTCGGCATCGGCGTTCGAATCCGGCAACCCCAGCACCTCCGCCATCTCGTGGTACATGGGCGCCATCATGGAGGGAAAGGGCAGGCGCGGCGTCTGGTGGTGCTGGCGGTCCTCGGCCACCGCATAGGCCTCGAGGATCGCCTTGTCGGTGAGCGTCATGCCCGCCGCCCGCGCCCTTGACTGCACATAGTCGAGAATGCCGGTTTCGAAGTCGATGAGGGTTCCGACGACGTCGAAGGTCATCACTTTGCGGTCGGTCAGGGCCATGGCATGCACTCCATCATCGCGCGAGGCTAGGTCGGGGCGGCGGGGCCGTCACCCCAAGAAAAATGCGGGGCCGCCATGCAGCCCCGCAATTCACACGTTGCAGGCTCGGGCGCTCAGACGATCTTCGTGGTCACCTTGATGTTGCCCTTGGTGGCATGCGAGTAGGGGCACACCACATGGGCCTTGGCGGCGATATCCTCGGCCACGGCCTTGTCGACGCCGGGCAGGTGCACGTCGAGCGCCACCTCGAGGCCGAAGCCGCCGCCATCCTCGCGCGGGCCCACGCCCACATGCGCGGTGACCGAGGCATCCGGCGTGATCGTCACCTTCTCCTTGCCGGCGACGAAGCGGATGGCGCCGAGATAGCATCCGGAATAGCCGACCGCGAAGAGCTGCTCCGGGTTGGTTCCCTTGTCGTCGCCGCCCATCTCCTTGGGCAGCGACAGCTTGACGTCGAGCTTGCCGTCATCCGTGCGGCCATGGCCGTCGCGGCCGCCGGTGGAGGTGGCATGTGCAGTATAGGCGATGGGCATTGTGATCTCCTTGAAAGGTCAGATGTCTACGTTCCCATTGCCACTTTGGATGCGATGGCGCGGCGGATCAAGACGTCATCGCCGCGCCAGCATCACGCCCATGGCGGCGAGGCCGAAGCCCAGCCAGCCCAGTGGCGGCATCGCCTCGCCGAGAAGCGGCCAGGCCATCAACGCCGAGATGGGTGGCACGAGATAGAACAGCGACGACACGCGGCTCACCTCGCCGGCGCGGATCATGGCGAGGAGCAGCGACATGGCGACCAGCGAGTTGCCGATGACGAGATAGGCCAATGCGCCCAGGAAGGGCAGGCTCCAGGTGAACTGGAAGGTCTCGAACATCATTGCGGCCGGCAGCACGCCGGCAAGCCCTGCAAGATACTGGACCGAATTCGACACCACCGGGTGGTAGCTCTTGCCGAAGCGCTTCTCCCACAGTGTGCCGGCAGTGATGGCGAAGAGCGCCCCGACCGCTGCGGCAACGCCCAGCGGATGTTCCAGTTCGACGCTGGAGCGTGACATGATGACGGTGGCCGCACCCGCCATGCCCAGCGCCAGCCCCGCCCAGCGCAGCAGGCTGACCTTCTCGCGGGTGAAGCGCGGCGCAATCAGCCCGACGAGGATCGGCTGCAGGCAGACGATGATGGCGACCCCGCCCGCCGACACGCCCGCCTTGAAGCTCAGGTAGGACAGGCCGAAGTAGAAAGTCTGGATCAGCACGCCGACGATGGCGAGGTGTACCCAGTCCATCTTCTTCTGCGGCAGAGGCGGCCTGAGGGTGATGACGAGAGGTGCGAGCAGTGCGCAGACGCAGGCATAGCGCAGCGACAGGAAGCTCAGGGGCTCGGCATGGCTGATCCCCAGCTTGGCCACCGAGAAGCCGCCTGACCACAGGAGAAGGAAGATCACGGGCGCGGCGAGAAGCCAGAGGGGTTTGTTCAAGGTCATCGGCCGGACCATAGGGGCAGGCGCAATCCGCCGCCACGGCACTTTCCCCAAGCCCCGCATGCGCATGTGGAATAGCCCGGGCCCTCCGACCGTGCGCCTTGAACTCAGGCCCCAAACGGCGCACATGGACTGTCATGCAGGTGCCTCCGTCATTCCTCGAAGACATCAGGAACCGGGTTTCCATTTCCTCGGTGGTCGGCCGCAAGGTCACGTGGGACCGGAAGAAGTCGAACCCGGGCAAGGGCGATTTCTGGGCCTGCTGCCCGTTCCACGGCGAGAAGTCGCCGTCCTTCCATGTCGATGACCGGAAAGGGTTTTACCACTGCTTCGGCTGCAAGGCCTCGGGTGACATCTTCCGTTTCCTGGTCGAGAAGGAGGGCCTGAGCTTCCCGGAGGCGGTGGAGCGGCTGGCCCAGGAGGCCGGGCTTCCGATGCCCGTCATGTCCGAGGCCGAGCGCGCGCGGGAGACGCAGCGGGCCAGTCTCTATGACGTGATGGAGATGGCGGCGAAGTTCTTCGAGGCCGAACTCCAGGCCGCCCGCGGCTCCCGCGCCCGGGGCTACCTCGCGGACCGCCAGCTGTCGCCCGCCATCCAGAAGGAATTCCGCCTGGGCTATGCGCCCGATGACCGCTCGGCCCTGCGCAGCCACCTTGCCGACAAGGGCGTGGCGGTGGAGCAGATGGCCGAGGCAGGCCTCGTCATCTCCGGCGACGACATCCCCGTGGCCTATGACCGCTTCCGCGACCGGGTGATGTTCCCGATCCGCGACCCGCGCGGCCGGGTGATCGCCTTCGGCGGCCGGGCCATGTCGAAGGACGTGCCGGCCAAATACCTGAACTCGCCGGAGACGCCGCTCTTCCACAAGGGCAACGTCCTTTACAATCTCGACAAGGCCCGCGCACCGGCCCACGAGAAGGGCCAGATCATCGCGGTGGAGGGCTATGTCGATGTCATCGCCATGCACCGCGCAGGATTGCCGCATGCCGTAGCGCCACTGGGCACGGCGCTGACCGAGGATCAGCTTCGGATATTATGGAAACAGGCGGCCGAGCCCATCCTGTGTTTCGACGGCGACGGGGCGGGGATCAAGGCCGCCTATCGGGCGCTTGACCTGGCGCTGCCGCTGCTCGAGCCCGGCCACTCCCTGCGCTTCGCCTTGCTCCCCGAGGGGCAGGACCCGGACGATCTCCTCAAGGCGCAGGGCCCCGAAGCGGTGCGCGAGGTGGTGGACGCCGCCCAGCCGCTGGCCGACATGCTCTGGCAACGCGCGCTGGACCAGAACGACCGCTCGACCCCCGAACGCCGCGCCCAGTTCGAGAAGGAATTGCGGAGTCTTCTCAACACCATAAACGACGATGTTGTGAAAAAGCATTATCTCGCCGAATGCGGCGAGCGGATGCGTGCACTCTTCGCCCCCATGGGCGGCAATCGGAGCCCGAATGCCCGTCGCCAAGCCTTTGGAAACATGGGTGGAAAGCGCCCCTTCAAACCCAATATGCGGCCCTGGGACATCCAGCAGCCGCCCACCGCCGGCTTGCGGCGGCTGGTCGCCCAGGCCACGCCCCAGTCGGGGGCGGAGCGCCGCGAACGGATGATCGTCCTGACGCTCATCAACCATCCGGAGCTGGTGCACGAGGTGCTGGACGAGTTCGCCAGCCTCGAAATGGTGGTGCCCGAGCTTGACTCGCTCCGTACCCAGATCATAGATAGCGCTGCCCTGGGCTCCGGACTTGACGGAACGGACCTCAAGGCCCACCTGATCAACATGGGTTCGGGTCCTCTGCTGGACCGTTTGGAGACCCAGGCGAAACGGCTGAACGAATGGTTCCTTGGGAGCGGGGCTGCGCAAGATGACGCCCGCACAGGCCTTCGTCAGATGATCGCCCTGCACCGGAAAACCATTACCCTCGAGCGGGAGCTCCGGGCGGCGGAAGCCGCCTTTGCTGCCGATCCGACGGAGGAGAAGCTGAACGCGCTGAAGGCGGTGCGCGAGCAATTGTCGTCCCATGCGGGGTCGGAAGCCCAGATCCAGGGCTTCGGCGCCGCCTCGGGCCGTGCGGTTGACGCCATTACCTGAGGCCCTTGAAACCAGGTTCGGTTGCAATTTCTGGGTTAAGCGGCGCTTAACGCGCGCTTCCTAGCTTTTGACCCCGAATCACAACGCTGCTATGGCGGGTCTCCCCGCCTGAATTCCAAGGACTTTTTCATGGCCCGAGCCCAAGTGCGCGCACCCGCCCCGGACGACCAGGACCAGCAGGCCGACGGCGCCGACAACGAGGCTCCGGACGCCCAGGGCGACAGTTCGGACTCGCCGATCCTCGATCTGTCGGATGCCGCGGTCAAGCGCATGATCAAGCTCGCCAAGGCGCGCGGCTTCGTGACGCTGGACGAGCTCAATGCCGTGCTGCCCTCGGAAGAGACGAGCCCGGAGCAGATCGAAGACATCATGGCGATGCTCAACGAGATGGGCATCAATGTCGTCGAGTCCGAGGAAGAGTCCGAGAACCTCGCCGCCAAGGTCGAGGCCGAGGCCGAAGGCGAGTCGACCGAGACCGCCCTCATCAAGGTCGAGGCCGCCAAGACCCCGGCCGACCGCACCGACGATCCCGTCCGCATGTATCTGCGCGAAATGGGGCAGGTGGAGCTTCTGTCGCGCGAGGGCGAAATCGCCATCGCCAAGCGCATCGAGGCCGGCCGCGAGGCGATGATCGCAGGGCTTTGCGAAAGCCCGCTCACCTTCCAGGCCATCATCATCTGGCGCGACGAGCTCAACGAAGCCAAGATCCTGCTCCGGGACATCATCGACCTCGAGGCCACCTATGCCGGCCCCGACGCGAAGAAGCAGGGCCCGGTGCAGACGCCGGCCCCTTACGTTCCGCCCAAGGAAGAAGTGAAGAAGAAGGCCGAGGCCAAGCGCGCTGAGGCCAAGCGCGCGGCCGCCTCGATCCGCCGCCCCTCGGGCGATGACGAGTTCGGCGATGTGCTGAGCCCGGAGGATTTCGACAAGCCGCAGGTCGAGGAGGATGACGACGACGAGGGTGATGACCTCGGCGTGTCGCTTTCCGCCATGGAAGCGGAGCTGAAGCCCAAGGTCCTCGAGATCTTCGACAACATCGCCAAGAGCTACAAGTCGCTGCGCAAGCTGCAGGACCAGGAAGTGGCCGAGGGCACCGAGCTCTCGCCCTCCCAGGAGCGCCGCTACAAGAAGCTGCGCGAGGAAATCGTCGCTGAAGTGAAGTCGCTCTCGCTCAACAACGCCCGCATCGAGGCGCTGGTCGAGCAGCTCTATGACATCAACAAACGCCTCAACGCGCTCGAAGGCCGTCTGATGCGGCTTGCCGAAACCTACAAGGTTCCGCGGCCTGAGTTCCTGAAGGAATACCAGTCCAACGAGCTCGATCCCGACTGGCTGAAGCGCGTCGGCCGTCTCGCCAAGTTCGGCTGGAAGAAGTTCGTGAACGACGAGAAGGACTCGATCAAGGTTATCCGCGACGAGATCTTCGAACTCGCCACCGCGACGGGCCTGCAGATCCCCGAGTTCCGCCGCATCGTCGCCATGGTGCAGAAGGGCGAACGCGAGGCGAGGATCGCCAAGAAGGAAATGGTGGAAGCCAACCTCCGCCTCGTCATCTCGATCGCCAAGAAGTATACCAACCGCGGCCTGCAGTTCCTGGACCTCATCCAGGAAGGCAACATCGGGTTGATGAAGGCGGTGGACAAGTTCGAGTATCGCCGCGGCTACAAGTTCTCGACCTACGCCACCTGGTGGATCCGCCAGGCCATCACCCGCTCGATCGCCGACCAGGCGCGCACCATCCGCATCCCGGTGCACATGATCGAGAC
>CAYYTH010000042.1:0-30520 GCA_964474665.1 uncultured Aestuariivirga sp. | reverse complement strand
AGTGTAAGGCGTCTTCCCTAAAGCCCCCGGCATCTCCCGACCCCCACCCCTGCCCCTCCCCGCAAGGGGGAGGGGAACTAGATGCCAGCCCGGCCCTCAAACGTCCGCATCCTCGTTCTTGAAGCGCTGCATCCGCATGATGCGGCGCACTTCCAGCACGCGGTTCACCTCGCCGCCGAGGATCAGCACCAGCGCTGCGAGATAGACGAAGAACATCGCCGCGAAGACGCCCGACAGCGAGGCATAGGTCGAGGCGAAGGTGTTGAAGTTCACGAGGTAGATCGAGAAGGCTGAGGACATCACCACCCAGGCCACCACCGTGATCACCACGCCGGGAAGAACCTCGAGAACATTCAGCGATTTCGCGGGCAGCACCCGGTGGCAGAACAGCACGCCCAGTGTCAGCAGCGTGATGCCGATGGGGTAGCGCAGCTGTTCGATGGTCACGAAATGGCCCTTCAGCGCCGGCGCATAGTTTTCAGCCAGCTGGATCATGATCGGCGCGAAGACGATGAGCAGCGCGAAGACGAGCAGGAAGATCGCCGAGCCGATGACGAACAGCACGTTCTGGAAATAAAGCCACCACACGCTGCGCGTCTCGCGGATGTCATAGGCGCGGTTCAGCCCCACGCGCACGCTGTCCACCCCGCCCATGGCGCTCCAGATGGTGATGAGCGCCGAAAGCGACAGCAGGCCGGTGCGCGGCACGGTGAGGATCGAGCGGATTTCCGGCACCAGCGGTTCAACGAGCCGGGCTGGCGCCACGCTCAGCAGGAAGGTGACCACGCCTTCCGCCAGGTTGTCGTTGCCGAAGAAACCGGCGAGTGCGGTCAGGAAGATCAGGAAGGGGAACACCGAGAACACGGTGCGGAAGGCGATGTTGCCGGCGAGCGGAATCGCCTCGTCGGCGAAAAGCCTGTAGAAGCTCTCCCGCGCCAGCGCGGCGATGGTCGGTCCTGGGTCGGCGGGCTTGGCCGTCATGGCCGCTCAATAGCGCAAGGTGGCCTGTCAGGCCACCGTCTTCACCGCTTCCTTCTCGACTGCGCTCCTCAGGCCCGGGTCCAGCTTGAGCCGCGAGGCCAGCATGGCGAGATAGGCCTGCTCGGCCGGGTCATCCGGGTCGATTGCCAGGAACGAGGCCGCATAGATCTCCACCGCCAGTTCCGGCGTCACCGCCGCCTTGACCACCGCATCGATGTCGAGCGGTTTGCGCAGCTCGTCGATGATGAAGGCCTTCTCCTCGGTGTCGAGGTCAAGCGCGTCGAGCTTGGCGAAGATGCGCTGGTGCTCCTGCGCATCGATGTGGCCGTCGGCCTTGGCGGCGGAAATCATGGCGCGCAGAATGGCGAGGCTCATGCCGTCGCGCTCGGTGCTGGCCGACGGCAGGAAGCGCGTGCCTTCGGGCTGCGGGGTCACGTCCTTCATCGGCGGCGCAACTTCGGCGGCCGGCGCCTGCTGCGAGGCGCGCCAGGATTCATAGGCCTTGTAGGCGAGGCCGGCGAGGGCGGCCGTGCCGCCCAGCTTCACGGCACCCTTGGCCAGCTTCTTCGATGTCTTGCCGCCGAGCAGGATGCCGGCGAGCCCGCCGGCAACGCCACCGGCGGCAAGGCCCTTCATGAAGTCGGGAGAGGTCATGCCGCCCGTCTTGCCGTCCCGGGCAGGGGTGTTGCCCTGGCTTCCGCCCAGGAACTGTTCCAGAAGTTTCTGCGGATCGAACATGTCTGCTCCCTGAATTAACCGTCTCGCTTCGCCGTCAAAATCAGGGCAAATGGCGGCATGACGCATGCAACGCCCGCCACCCGCGCCCTGATTGCCGCGGCTCCCGTCCTGTTCGTTCTCATGTGGGCAACGGGCTTCGTGGTTGCAAGGCTTTCGGCGCCCCATGCCGACCCGCTCACCTTCCTGACCATCCGCTTTCCCATTGCCGGGCTTTGTTTCGTCGCCATCGCGCTGGCGCTGCGCGCGCCGTGGCCCGGCTGCGCCCAGGCCTTCCACGCCACCGTGGCGGGTGCCTTCCTGCATGGCGGCTATCTGGGGCCGGTCTACTGGGCGGTGGCCCATGGCATGCCGGCGGGGGTGTCCGCCCTGATCGTCGGCCTGCAGCCCCTGATGACGGCCATCCTCGCCGCCTGGATGGTGAAGGAAAAGATCGCCCTCCGCCACTGGCTGGGCCTCGCCGTGGGGATCCTCGGCGTGGCGCTGGTGGTCTCACCGAAGCTGCAGTCGGGCTTCGGCGGCGGCATCACGCCCGTCACCACGGCCGTCAACGTCTTCGGCGCGCTGTCGATTTCCTTCGGCACGGTCTACCAGAAGCGTTTCGCGACCGCGCTCAACCTCGCCTCGGGTGGCGCCTGGCAATATGTCGGCGCCACGCTCGCGGTGGCCATTCCGGCCGTACTGATGGAGGAGATGCGCTTCGATGGCAGCTTCGATGCGTGGTTCGCGCTGGGCTGGTCGGTCATCGTGCTGTCACTGGGGGCCATCACGCTGCTGATGCTGCTGATCAGGCTGGGCGATGTCGGCCGGGTCGCCAGCCTCATCTTCCTGGTGCCCGGCGTCTCGGCGCTGATGGCCTATGTCCTGTTCGGGGAAACGCTGACGCCCGTGCAGATCCTCGGCATGGCGGTCTGCGCCGGCGCTGTCGTCATCGTCACGCGGAAATGGGTGCGCCGGCCCTGATGCGGGCCACGGCCTCGCGGGCGCGACGGCGGTGTTCCTCCGTCACATGGGTGCGCACCACGTTGAAGGCGGCGAGCAGCACGGCCATGTCGTCGGTGAAGCCCAGACCCAGCACGAAGTCCGGCAGCGTGTCGACGGGCAGGATGAAATAGGCGAGCGCACCCACCAGAATGCCCTTCGCCTTCAGCGGCGTCGCCCGGTCGAAGGCGGCGTAATAGGCCGCCACCAGTTCCTCTGCCAGCGGCACCCGTGCCAGCACGCGGGCAAGTTTGGGGAAGAAGCGTTCCTTCACCGTGAATTCGTCCGCCATGGCCGCCATTGCAGTCCCTCCGCCAAACGGCCTGTCAGATGGGGATCCGCGCCTCGGAGGTCAAGCGCTACTGCCGGGAGAAATAGAGTGCAGCCATCAGCACTGCGATGGCGAGGCCCTGCAGGCCCACGCGCCAGCGCATCAGCTTCTGGGAGGTGTTGGCGGAGCCGCCGCGAAACATGTTGGCGAGGCCCATGAGCAACACGAGGGCCACCGCGCCGGTGGCAACATAGCTGACATAGTGGAAGAACAAGGCGTGCTCCGGAATTCGACTGTCTGCGCCATCCCATGGGCCGGGCAGGGGTGTCACGTCAAGGTGCGAAAGCGCGCGGCTGGCCTACTGGTCCGAGGCCTTGTCGAGCACATGGTCCAGCACCCGCTGCGGCAGGATGCGCCGGGCGATCGCCATGTAGTGCGTGGGCTTCGTGACGTAATAGCGCGCCCGCGGCCATGGCGCTTCCACGGCGTGGACGAGTTTCTCCAGCACGGCCTCCGGCCCCAGCTTGTAGCGTGCCGATCCGCCGCGGCCGAGCCTGGCGCGCTGCTTCGCATAGGCCTCCTGATAGTGCGACGAGGCCTCGTCGATGTTCTTCTCGAAGTTCCGGAGCGAGGTTTCCACGAACTTGCTGGTGATCGGCCCCGGCTCGATCAGCGACACGAAGATGCCCGTGCCGCGCAGTTCGAGGCGCAGCGTGTCGGACAGCGCCTCGATGGCGAATTTCGAGGCGTTGTAGGCGCCACGCCACTTGAGCGCCACGAGGCCCAGCACGGAGGAACACTGCACGATCCGGCCGCCGCCATTGGCGCGCATTAGGGGAAGGCAGTCCCGCGTCAGCTGGTGCCATCCGAACACATTGCAGGCGAATTGCTGCTCGAGCACGGTGCGGGTCAGGTCCTCCACCGCGCCCGGCTGTCCGAAGGCGCCATTGTTGAAGAGGGCGTCGAGTGTGCCGCCGGTGCGCTTCGCCACTTCGGTGGCGCAGGCCGTCACGGAATCAGGTTCCGCATAGTCGAGGTACAGGGCTTCAACGCCCGCGGTCTCCAGCCGGGCGAGGTCCTCGGGCTTGCGCGCCGTGGCGAAGACCCGCCATCCGCGCTGCTTCATCCCCAGCGCGCAGGTCCAGCCGATGCCGGTGGAACAGCCGGTGATGAGGATGCTGCGGGTCAATTCCCGCCTTCGAGCAGCCGGCGCGCGATCACCTGTGCCTGGATTTCCGCGGCGCCCTCGAAGATGTTGAGGATGCGCGCATCGCACAGCACGCGGCTGATCTGGTACTCGAGCGCGAAGCCGTTGCCGCCATGGATCTGCAGCGCATTGTCGGCGGCGGCCCAGGCCACGCGCGCGCCCAGGAGCTTCGCCATGCCGGCCTCGAGGTCGCAGCGCCGGCCCGCGTCCTTCTCGCGCGCGGCGAAGAGGGTGAGCTGGCGCGCCGCCATGGTCTCCGCCGCCATCAGCGCCAGCTTGTCGGCGATGCGCGGGAAGTTGACGATGGGCTGGCCGAACTGCGCGCGGTCCTTGGCATATTTGAGCCCGATATCGAGGGCGCTCTGCGCCACGCCCACGGCACGCGCCGCGGTCTGGATGCGCGCGCCCTCGAAGGTCTGCATCAGCTGCTTGAAGCCCTGGCCCTC
Organism: uncultured Aestuariivirga sp.; assembly: GCA_964474665.1. Lineage (GTDB taxonomy): Bacteria > Pseudomonadota > Alphaproteobacteria > Rhizobiales > Aestuariivirgaceae > Aestuariivirga. The sequence goes on along the minus strand of CAYYTH010000042.1, from coordinate 25,899 downwards.
GATGCCGCCGAGGAGATTCTCGGCCTTCACCTCGAAGTCCTCGAAGCGGATTTCGTATTCCTTCATGCCACGGTAGCCGAGCACCTCGATCTCGCCGCCGGTCATGCCCTTCGCGGGGAACGGGTTGTCATCCGACCCGCGCGGCTTCTCGGCGAGGAACATCGAGAGGCCGCGGTAGCCCGTCTCGTCCGGGTTGGTGCGGGCGAGTAGCGTCATCACGTCGGCGCGCACCGGGTGGGTGATCCAGGTCTTGTTGCCGGTCACCCTGTAGACATCGCCATCGCGCACCGCGCGGGTGCGCAGCGATCCCAGGTCGGACCCGGTGTTGGGTTCGGTGAAGACCGCGGTCGGAAGGATTTCGCCGGACGCGATCTTCGGCAGCCACTTTTCCTTCTGCTCCTTGGTGCCGCCGCACAGGATCAGCTCGCATGCGATTTCGGCGCGCGTGCCGAGCGAGCCCACCGCGATCCAGCCGCGCGACAGCTCCTCCGACACGACGCACATCGATTCCTTGGACAGGCCGAGCCCGCCATATTCTTCCGGCAGGGTGAGCGCGAAGACGCCGAGCTCGGCCAGTTCCTGCACGATCTCCATCGGCACATAGGCATTGTCGAGGTGCCACTGGTGGGCGTGGGGCGCCACCTTGGTCTCGATGAAGCGCCGCATCGTCTCGCGCATCTCGGCCAGCGTCTCGTCGAGGCCGGATGAGCCGAAGTTTCCGTCCGCGAAGAGCTCGACAAGACGGCGGCGGGCAGCGGCCGTGTTGCCGCGCTCGGTCAGCACGAGGTCATAAAGGCCCGCCGTCTCGCTGCGCGTCAGGCCGAGCTCGGTCAGGCGCAGGAATTCGCCCTGGTTCATCGGGATGCCGCCGGCCACCTGGTTCAGGTATTCGCCCGCCGCGATCTGGATGGTCAGCTGCTCGGTTTCGCCCAGCTTGCCCTCGGCTTCGAGACGCTGGGCGTAATTGGCGAGCTCGCGGAGTGTCGCGGCATAGGTGGCGAGCCAGGCCAGCCCGTGGGCGGCATGCTGCTCCTCGTCCAGCAGGCGCGAATTGATCTTGCCGCCCGGCATCACCCGGGCCGCCACCCGGCTCTTGGCCTTGGCGAGGAGGGTCTCCACGGCGCCGGCCGCCTGGTCGAGATGGCTCCCCAGATGGGCCACGCAAACCGTTGATACCACTTCGCTTTCCACTGCCGCCATGATCGAAATCCCTCACAAATGATGGCAAACGCTAGCCCAATGCCTGTTGCACTGCAATAATCCATCCGGCCAGCGTTCCGCATGCTCAGCATCCGCCAAAATTGGGCCGGAATCGTCCATCATTGGATTTTCGCCTCGGCCAAGATTAAGGTTTCTGCATGAATCAGTTACGGCGCACGGGTGTCCTCGGGATCACCCTTCTCACCCTCACCGCTGGGCTTGCCCAGGCGGAGAACGAACCCAAGCAGATCGGCGTGTTCGAGGACTGGGTGGCCTATTCCTACGACTCGTCCGATTCCAAGGTCTGCTACGTCTCGTCCAGCCCGAAGGCGACGGAGCCCAAGGGCGTGAAGCGCGACCCGGCCTTCTTCCTCGTCACCAACATGCCGGGCCGCAAGCCCCCGGTGAAGGGCGAGGTCTCCACCATCATCGGCTACCCCTTCAAGGAAGGCGAAGCGGTCAAGCTGACGATCGACGACAACAGCTTCCAGATGTTCTCCAAGGGCGACACCGCCTGGGTGGACACCGGCAGCGACAAGAAGATCGTCGCCGCCATGAAGGGCGGCAAGACGCTGAAGGTGAAGGGCACCTCGTGGCGCGGCCGCACCACGGAGGACACCTATTCGCTGCAGGGCATTTCCGCCGCCCTCGCCGCCATCGACAAGGCCTGCAAGTAGCATGCGCCGGTGGGCTGCCCGGCGCTGGCCCGCCGTCGTGCTTGCAATGCTTCTCGGGGCGGCGCCGGCCGCGGCCGGCTGCGTGAAGGAAAGCTACGAGGGCAACGGCTACACCGTCTGCCGCTTCGACCTCCGGCAGGATCATTTGCAGCTCTTCAGCCTCGATGCCCAGGGCGAGCCCTACGGCTCCTTCTCGGCCCTTGCCATGGACCTGCAGGACAAGGGCGAGAGCCTGGTCTTCGCCATGAATGCCGGCATGTATGGCGAGGACCTGAAGCCCATCGGCCTTTACGTCGAGGGCGGCCGAACGCTGAAGAAGCTCAACCGCCGCAACGGCCCGGGCAACTTCCACCTCAAGCCCAACGGTGTTTTCTTCATCGACGGCGCAAGGGGCGGCGTGATGGAGACGGAGGCCTTCGCCCGCTCCGGGCTCCAGCCGCAATTCGCCAGCCAGTCCGGCCCCATGCTGGTGGTCGATGGCCGGATCCACCCGAAATTCTCGGAGACCGGCACCTCGCTGCAGCGGCGGAACGGCGTCGGCGCGCCGGATGATCATACGCTGGTCTTCGTCATCAGCGATGGCTGGGTGAACTTCCACAGCTTCGCGCGGCTGTTCCGCGACCACCTGAAGGCGCCCAACGCCCTGTTCCTCGACGGCTCGATCTCGAGCCTGCACGCCCCGGAGATGGGCCGGAGCGACGGGTTTGCGCCTCTGGGCCCCATCGTGGCACTGGTCAAGGGTCCCTGAAGCCCCTATTTCAGGGCCTCGCTCGCATTTTCGCTCAATTCCATGCTATGGGCCCGGTCCATGACCACGCTGCTTTCAACTGTCGACGCGCCGCCGCGCTACATCCCCAACGACCCGCGCCCCTCGCTCATCGGGCTGACGCGCGAGGGCCTGGCCGATGCCATGGGCCGTGCCGGCGTACCGGAGAAGCAGCGCCGCATGCGGGCGGGCCAGGTGTGGCACTGGCTCTATCATCGCGGCGTCACCTCCTTCGCCGAGATGACCAACATCGCCAAGGACCTGCGCCAGCGGCTGGATGAGGAATTCGTCATCGGCCGCCCGGAGATCGTCACCGAGCAGACCTCGACCGATGGCACGAAGAAGTGGCTGCTGAAACTCGCCCCCGACGAGCGCGGTGCCCGCCACGAGGTCGAGATGGTCTATATCCCCGAGGAGGACCGTGGCACGCTCTGCATCTCGTCCCAGGTCGGCTGCACGCTCACCTGCACTTTCTGCCACACCGGCACGCAGAAACTCGTCCGCAACCTCACCGCCGGCGAAATCGTCGCACAGGTCATGACGGCGCGCGACCGCGTGAAGGACTGGCCGCAGGACATCGAGGCCAGTCCCACGCCGCCGCTCGGCGGCCGCTACATCACCAACGTCGTGCTCATGGGCATGGGCGAACCCCTCTACAATTTCGACAACGTGAAGGACGCGATGGACATCGTGTCCGACGGCGAGGGCATTTCGCTGTCGAAGCGCCGCATCACGCTGTCGACGTCGGGCGTCGTGCCGGAGATCCAGCGCGCCGGCGACGAGATCGGCACCATGCTGGCGATCTCGCTCCACGGCACGACCGACGAGATCCGCGACAGGCTGGTACCGCTCAACAAGAAGTACCCGATCAAGGACCTGCTCGCCGCCTGCCGCAACTATCCCGGTGCCTCCAACGCGCGCCGCATCACATTCGAATACGTGATGCTGAAGGGTGTGAATGATACGCCCGCGGACGCGAAGCGGCTGGTGCAGTTGCTGAAGGGCATCCCCGCCAAGGTGAACCTGATCCCGTTCAATCCCTGGCCCGGCACGCAGTATGAATGCTCCGACTGGGATACGATCGAGGTCTTCGCCGAGATCCTCAACCGCGCCGGCTATGCCTCGCCGGTGCGCACCCCGCGCGGCCGCGACATCATGGCTGCCTGCGGCCAGCTGAAGAGCGAAAGCCAGAAGCTGCGCGCCAAGGAGCGGATTGCGCTGGACGCAGGGGCCTAGAACCAGGCGAAGGGGCATCCAGCCCCGGCAGTTGCGGCCCGAAGCCCCGGCGTGATAGGTGGCCACCAGCAATTCCAACGGGTGGCCCATGTCCAAGCAGAAAGTGAAGAAAGTCGTCCTCGCCTATTCCGGCGGTCTCGACACGTCCATCATCCTCAAGTGGCTGCAGACGGAATATGGCGCCGAAGTCGTTACCTTCACCGCCGACCTCGGCCAGGGCGGCGAGCTCGAGCCCGCCCGCAAGAAGGCCGAGATGCTGGGCATCAAGGACATCTACATCGAGGACCTGCGCGAGGAATTCGTGAAGGACTTCGTCTTCCCGATGTTCCGCGCCAATGCCGTCTATGAGGGCGTCTACCTGCTCGGCACCTCGATCGCCCGTCCGCTCATCGCCAAGCGCCTGATCGAGATCGCGGAAGAGACCGGGGCGGACGCCATCGCCCACGGCGCCACCGGCAAGGGCAACGACCAGGTCCGCTTCGAGCTCACGGCCTATGCGCTGAACCCGGACATCAAGGTGATCGCACCCTGGCGCGAATGGAACTTCAAGAGCCGCACCGACCTGATCGAGTTCGCCGAGGCCCACCAGATCCCGGTCGCCAAGGACAAGCGTGGCGATGCGCCCTTCTCGGTCGATGCCAACCTCCTGCACTCGTCCTCGGAAGGCAAGGTGCTGGAAGACCCGTGGGTGGAGCCGCCGCCCTACGTCTACCAGCGCACCATCGCGCCGGAGGATGCGCCCGACAAGGCCACCACCATCGAGATCGAGTTCCTCAAGGGCGATCCCGTCGCCATCGACGGCGTGAAGATGTCGCCCGCCACCATCCTCACCGAGCTCAACCGCCTCGGCCATGACAATGGCATCGGCCGCCTCGACCTCGTCGAGAACCGCTTCGTCGGCATGAAGTCGCGCGGCGTCTATGAAACGCCCGGCGGCACCATTCTGCTTGCCGCGCACCGCGCCATCGAGTCGATCACGCTCGACCGCGAGGCCGCGCACCTGAAGGACAGCTTCATCCCGAAATATGCCGAGCTCATCTATTACGGCTTCTGGTTCTCGCCGGAGCGCGAGATGCTGCAGGCCGCCATCGACAAGAGCCAGGAGCATGTCGAGGGCACGGTGCGCCTCAAGCTCTACAAGGGCAACGTCATCGTCGTCGGCCGCAAATCGCGGAAGTCGCTTTACAGCGATGCCCTGGTCACCTTCGAGGACGACCGCGGCGCCTATGACCAGAAGGACGCAGCCGGCTTCATCCGCCTGAACGCCCTCAGGCTCCGCACGCTGGCGGCCCGCAAGCGCAACACGTAACTCCATTGGCTTCCCCTCCCTCTCGTGGGGAGGGGCAGGGGTGAGGGTCGTGCCGCCGGCAGGTTTTCAGCAATCGCGCTCCGGCATCACCCTCATCCCTCCCTCCCCACAAGGGGGAGGGTGTTTCCCTCGCAAGCGCCTTTCGCCACACTGCCCTGAACCCAGGAGGCTCTCATGACCATCGCCGTCGTCGGCAGCATCAACATGGACGTGACGGCCTACATGTATCGCCTACCGAAGCCGGGCGAGACGCTGCACGGCAAGGACTATATCGTGGGCCTCGGCGGCAAGGGCGCCAACCAGGCGGTGGCGGCGCGCAAGCTGGGCAGCGACGTCGCCTTCATCGGCCGCATCGGGGCTGATGATTTCGGCAAGGGTGCGGAACGCGCGCTCGCAGGCTTTGGCCTGGATCTTTCGCTCATCCGCAAGGATGCCGAAGGGGCCACCGGCATCGCCATCATCAATGTGGGCGAGGGCGGCGAGAACTATATTTCGGTCGTGGCCGGCAGCAATTTCCGCGTGGATATCAGCGACGTCGAGAAGGGCCGCGCGGCACTTGAGAAGGCGAAGGTGCTGCTCCTCCAGCTGGAGGTGCCGCTCGAGGCCTCGCTGGCGGCAGCGGCCATCGTGCGGTCGCACGGCGGCACGGTGATCCTCGATCCCGCCCCGGCGAAGGAGCTCGATCCTGCGGTTCTCAAGGCCGTCGACATCATCACGCCCAACGAGTCGGAAGCGGGCCTCATGCTCGGCTGGCAGCCGCAGACGCCGGAGGAGGGCCTCAGGGCAGCGAAGGAGCTGCGTGCCCGCGGCGTCAGCACGGCGGTGGTCAAGCTCGGCGGAAAGGGCCTCGCCGTGGCGGGTGACGGCATCGAGACGATCCTGCCTGCCTTCAAGGTCACGCCCATCGACACGGTCGCGGCGGGCGACAGTTTCAACGGTGGCCTCGCCCATGCGCTGGAGCAGGGCCTGCCGCTTGCACAGGCACTGCGCTATGCGGCCGCCTGCGGCGCCCTGTCGACCACGAAGAAGGGCGCCGCCGAAGCCGCGCCCACGAGGGCCGAGGTGGAGGCCTTCCTCGCCCGCGCCTAGTCCTCGGCGCGGTAGAGCTGCTGAGAAATCGCATACATGATCGACGTGCTCCAGGCGAAGGCGAAGAGCCCCGTCACGGCCATCATCACCTCCAGCAGCTGCCAGCGCAGCGGCAGGGTCACGCTGTCGAAGCCCACCGTCGTGTAGGTGCTGCCCGCAAGGAGCACGGCCTGATGGATGTTGTCCACAATCGCCGGAAAATAGAGGAACAGCGACCAGATGTAGATCTGCAACAGATGTGACGTCAGCAGCACGAGGATCGCGGCAAAGAAGAACACATGCGCCGCGATGTTCCGCTTACCCGAGACGGCTTCGCGAATCTTGTTCTTGAAGATGGTCATCACCAGCGTCACCGTGCTGCCCTGCACCGACAGGCACAGCAACAGGGCCGCGCAGCCGAGGATGAAGGCCGACCAGTTCAGGATGTCAGGGGTGTAATCCATCAGTTCTGTATCCGCATTGTGAGTGTGCCGTCGACGACGAGGTTGCTGCCGGAGATGAAGCTTGCCCGCGGGCTCGCCAGGAACACCGCGGCATCGGCGATCTCCTCCGGCCGGGCCATGCGGCCCATGGGGTTGGCGGCGACATTGGCCGCGAAGCCTTCCGGGTCATTCAGGCGCACGCGGTCCCAGAAGCCGCCCGGGAACAGTGTGGTGCCGGGGGACACGACATTGGCGCGGATGCCCTTCGCCGCCACATGGCGGGCGAGCGACTTCACGTAGAACAACAAGGCCGCCTTCATGGTGCCATAGGACACCGAGTCGAAGCCGTAATCCTCCGAGCCCGAGATCGAGGAAATGGCGATGATCGACGCGGCATCGGATTTTTCCAGCCATGGCAGCGTGGCCTCGCAGGCATTGCGCGTGTGCAGCAGGTCGATCTCGAAGGCCGCGCGAAAAGCCTCCTCGCCAGGCCCCTCCGCGAAGGCCGAGGCATTGCAGACGAGGATGTCGATCCCGCCCAGCCTGGTCGCCGCCGCCTGCACGAAGCCCTCAAGCGCCGCGCGATTGCCGACGTCGACGATCGCGCCGAGTGCGCTGACGCCCGCGGCCTTCAGCTCATCGACCGCCCGCGCCACGCCCGTCGCATCGCGGGCGCAGATGGCGACGTCGCAACCTTCGCCGGCAAGGCCTTTGGCAATCGCAAGGCCGATGCCCTTGCTGCCGCCGGTCACCAGCGCACGCCTGCCCTTCAGATGCAGGTCCACGTCACACCACCTTCACGCTCTTCGGGTCCCAGCCCTTCGGCTCGGGATATTTCGGGTCCATCTCCTCCAGCGTCTCGCGCACGATGCGCGAGATCACCGCATTGCGCACCCAGTTGCGGTCAGCGGGAACGACATACCACGGCGCATGGTGGGTGGAGCAGCGGGTGAGCGCCACCTCATAGGCCTTCATGTAGTCGTTCCACAGCGCCCGGTCCTCGAGGTCGGAGGGGTTGAATTTCCAGCGCTTCTCGGGAATCTCGATCCGCTCGGTCAGGCGCTCGGCCTGCTCCTCCTTCGAGATGTTGAGCATGAACTTGAGGATCTTCGTGCCATTGTCGGCCAGCATCTTCTCGAAGGCATTGATCTCGTCATAGCGCTTCTCGATCACGTCCGGGGGTGCGAAGCCACGGACCTTGACCACCAGCACGTCCTCGTAGTGCGAGCGGTTGAAGATGCCGATATAGCCTCGTGGCGGGCAGGCCTTGTGCACGCGCCACAGATAGTCCTGGGCCAGTTCGTCCACCGTCGGGGCCTTGAAGGGCTGCACCCTGACGCCGATCGGGCCGCAATGGTTGAACACCGCCCGCACCGTGCCGTCCTTGCCGGAGCAGTCGATGCCCTGCAGGACGACGAGCAGCGCCCGCTTCCCCTCGGCGAAGAGCTTGTCCTGCAGCGCGTCGATTGCGGCAGCATCGCGCACCGTGTCGGCCTTGGTCGCGTCCTTGTCGGTGAAGCCGTTTGCCGAGCGCGGGTCGCAGTCCGACAGTTTGAATGTCTTGCCCGGCTTCACCATGTAGCGTTCGCCAAAGGCCTTGGGTTTCTCAGCCATTTCCCCTCCGTCTCAAGCTGTTCATCCTGTCACGGGCGGCGCGCAATTGCCACCCTCCCGCCAGCACTTGAAGCGGGGCTCAGGGTGCCTTATCCCTGTGTAAACGACGCCAGCACATCAGGATTTTCCGCAACGTGACCGACTCCAACGAGGCCCAGATGGCCGCCGCCGCCTACCGCCTTCCCGCCATGGACCAGGACTTCCTGCTGGGCGACACGACGCGCGGCCTCCGCTTCCAGCTCGAATACCAGAAGGCGGAGGAGCACCTGCGCAAGTGGGGGGTGGCCACCACCGTCATCGTCTTCGGCTCGGCCCGCGTGAAGCCCGGCGAGGCCAATGGCTGGTATGACGCGGCGCGCGAATTCGCCCGTATCTGCTCGGAGGAGGGTGGCGCAAAGATCGCGCACAACGGCCCGCGCCAGAACGTGATTGCCACCGGTGGCGGCCCGGGCATCATGGAGGCGGCCAACCGCGGCGCCCATGATGCCGGGGCCCCGTCGATCGGCTTCAACATCACGCTCCCCATGGAGCAGGAGCCCAACGGCTATTCGACGCCCGACCTCACTTTCCGCTTCCACTACTTCGCGATGCGCAAGATGCATTTCGCCATCCGCGCCGCGGCGCTCGTGGTGTTTCCCGGCGGTTTCGGCACCATGGACGAGCTGTTCGAGATCCTCACGCTGCGCCAGACCGGCAAGATGGACGATGACCTGCCCGTCGTCCTCTATGACTCCGGCTTCTGGAAGAAGCTCATCGACTTCCAGCACTTCGTCGACACCGGCATGGTGGGCAAGCGCGACCTCGACCTCTTCGCCTATGCCGACACCCCGCGCGAGGCATGGGAGCAACTGATCAGGCGCGGCCTCAAGCGGCCGGGAGTGGCGTGAGCATGTCCATCCGTCTCAAGTTCCATGGCGCGGCGCGCACCGTCACCGGCTCCTGCTACCTGCTGGAAATGCCGCGTGCCAGGCTCCTCGTCGACTGCGGCATGTTCCAGGGCTCGAAGACCGAGCGCGAGCTCAACTACCGGCCCTTCCCCTTCGATCCGGCGTCGCTCACCGCGGTTCTGCTGACCCATGCCCACATCGACCATTCGGGTCTGCTGCCGAAGCTCGTGAAGAACGGCTACCGGAACAGGATCCACTGCACCGAGGCCACCGTCGATCTCTGCGGCATCATGCTTCCGGATTCGGGCGGCATCCAGGAAATGGAAGTGAAGCAGCTCAACCAGCGCCGCACCAAGCGCGGGCAGGAGGAAGTGGAGCCGATCTATACGCAGGACGATGCGGTGGCGGCGCTCGCGCATTTCGAGGGCCATCCCTTCGAGACCTGGATTGCGCCCGCCCCCGGCATCCGCGCGCGCTTCTGGAATGCCGGCCACCTGCTGGGCTCCGCCTCGATCGAGGTGGAGGTGGAGCAGGACGGCGGGAAGCCGCTGCGCCTCCTGTTCTCGGGCGATCTCGGGCCCGACAACAAGATGCTGCAGCATGACCCGCAGGCGCCCACCGGCTTTGACTTCGTCATCTGCGAGTCGACCTATGGCGGGCGTGACCGTTTCGAGCGCAGCGAGGAAGCCCGCCGCCTGATCCTCGCGGGCGAGGTGAACGAGGCCGCCAGGAAGAAGGGCGCGCTGCTGATCCCGTCCTTCGCGGTGGAGCGCACGCAGGAGCTCGTCACCGATCTCGTCAAGCTGATGGATGACGGCGCGGTGCCGAAGGCGACGATCTTCATCGACAGCCCGCTGGCGTCGCGGGCCACGGCCATCTTCGTCAAGCATGCGGGCGAGCTGCAGCATGGCGGCGACCTCACCCGCGCCTTCACCTCGCCTTACGTGCGCACCACCGAGAGCGTGGAGGATTCGAAGGCGCTCGCCCGCTTCACCGGCTTCCGCATCATCGTCTCGGCGAGCGGCATGTGCGAGGCGGGCCGCATCCGCCATCACCTGAAGAACCATCTCTGGCAGACCTCCACCACGGTGCTGCTCGCCGGCTTCCAGGCCGAGGGCTCGCTGGGCCGCATCCTGCAGGACGGGGCGAAGACCGTGACCATCATGGGCGAGACGGTGGCGGTGAAGGCGGCGATCCGCGAGGTCGAGGATTATTCCGGCCATGCCGACGGCCCGGAGCTGGTGCAGTGGGTGAAGGAGCGCCTGCCCATCGGCCGCTCGATCTTCCTCACCCATGGCGAGGAGCAGGGCCAGCGCGCGCTGGCGGAGGACCTGCGCGGCCTCGGCGTGCCGCATGAGTGCATCCTCATCCCGTCGCTCGACTCGGTCTATGACCTGTCGGGCGAGGCCTGCGCCTTCGTGGCGGAGGCCACGCACCCGCGCATCGACCCCACGCTGGTCGCGCGGTTCGACAGCCACAACGACATGGCGGACCTCATCCTCGACATCAAGGAGGTGGTGGAGAAGGCCGGCGACGAGAAGTCGCGCGCCGTCATCCTGCGCCGGCTGCGCCGCGCGCTGTCGGGCGGCGATGGCCCCAATGCCGATGCGATGCGCCGCCGCCCGCCGGTTTCGGGCCCGTCCCGGCGCAGCCGCGGGTGGGACGAGGGCTGATCCGAAGCCCATTGGAACGATCCGGCTTTCGTGGAATATTCGTTCCATGACCGACCCCCTCTCCCCGCCGCGCGATTTCGCGGCCCTCAGGGCCCGCCTCGCGGAGCTGGCGCCGGCGCTGCCGAAGCGGCTGGTGCAGATCGCGTCCTTCGCGCTCGACCATCCGGACGAGATTGCCTTCGGCACCGTCTCCGCGATTGCCGAGCAGGCGGCGGTGCAGCCCTCCGCCCTGGTGCGTTTCGCCCAGGCGCTGGGCTACCAGGGCTTTTCCGACATGCAGGAGGTGTTCCGCTCGCGCCTGCGCGACCGCATCCTGAACTATGACGAGCGGCTCCAGCAGCTGCGCCAGCATGCGCGGGACACCTCGAAGCCCAACGTCATCCTGCAGGGCTTCTGCGAGGCCTCGGCGCGCTCGATTGCGGCGCTGCAGGAAAAGCTCGCCCCCGCCGACCTCGACCGCGCGGTGGAGCAGCTGGCCCGCGCCGGCACGATCTACCTGATCGGGCTGCGGCGCTCCTTTCCCATCGCCTCCTACATGGCCTATGCGCTGGGCAAGCTCGGCGTCCGGGCGATGCTGGTCGACGCGGTGGGCGGGCTCGCCGCCGAGCAGGTGAGCTTCGCCGGCCCGCAGGACGCGGTGCTGGCCATTTCTTTCACGCCCTATGCCTCGGAGACGGTCAGCCTCAGCCGCGCGGCGGCGGAGCGCGGCGTGCCGGTCCTCGCCATCACCGACAGCCCGTTCTCGCCCCTGGCGCAGATCGGCGGCCAGTGGATCGAGGTGTCGGAGGCCAATTTCGAGGGGTTCCGCTCGATGGCGGCCACCATGGCGCTGGCCATGACGCTGACGGTTGCCATCGCCGAGCGCCGCGCCCAGCCCGCCTGACGGCCGGCGGAGCCCGAATTCTGCCGCGAAGTTGGTGGATGAGGCGCTGCGCAGCGGCAACAGGGGCCCCATCACGTCGATGACCACACTTCCCGACCATTACGCAGCCCTGGGAATCGATCCCACGGCCGATCCGGAGGTGATCACCGCCGCCTATCGCGCGCTCGCCAAGAAGTTCCACCCGGATACGGGGGCCGCCGCCGGCACCGCCTCGGCCGATCGCTTCGACGCGATCCAGAAGGCCTACGAGGTTCTCCGCGACCCGGAGGCCCGCCGCGCCTATGACCTCGCGTTGCTCGAAGCCACCGAGCGCGAGCTGCAGCAGCACATTGCCGCCAAGCGCCGCGTCGCGGTGCGCGCGGCCGAGCGCGCCGCTCCCCCGCCGCCCGAGGTCGACCTCGGCGACATCCGCCCGGAGCCCGCCGTGCCGCCGCGCGCCGCAGTGAAGGACAGGGCGCCGCGCCGGCTGTTCCCCGTTCTCGTGCCGCTGCTGCTGCTCGTCATGGCAGGGGGTGGCGCGGCCTATATGTTCCTCCCCGCCGGGCCTGGCGCTCCGCCCCTTCCCGGTGCCGCCCAGCAGCAGGCGGCCGTGACCAGCCCCGCGCCGCCGCCGGCCCCGCCGGCAAAGCCCGAGGCCACCCCGCCGGCAAAGCCCGAGGCCCCCGCGCCAGCAAAGCCCGAGGTCACCGCCGCGCAACAGCCCGCCGCCGAAGCCACAACCCAAGCCACAACCCAAGCCACCGTGGAAGCCACCGTCGAAGCCACCGCGAAGACCGATCAGGCCAGCATCGCCCCGCCCGTGCCCGAGCCGGCCTCGGCGCCTGCCGCCGCTGTGCCCGCCGAAACGCCGGTCTTCGGCTCCGTGGGCTCCCAGCCGCAGCCGGCGGAAGACGCCCCCGCGCCGGCGGATGCCGCGGCCCCGGCCGATGCTGCCCCCGCGGTGGCGCCGCCGCTTCCCAAGCTCAAGCCCGCGCAGCCTGTCCGGCAGGCCCAGAAGCCTGCCGCCAAGCCGGCCGCGAAGCAGGCCAGGCCGGTGCAGAAGCAGCCCCCGCAGCAGCAGCCGCGGGCCCGCCTCGCCTATCAGGATCCGCCGGAATATTTCCCGGAGCCCGACGGCTTCCCGCCGCCGCCCCCCGGCATGGAGCCGCCTGGCTTCGACCCCGCCTATGACGCGATGGAGATGCCGCCCCCCGGCTTCCGCCCCGGCCGCGGCCCCTATCGCCTGGTGATCTGGGAGCGCCAGCCCGGCCGCCAGGCCACGGCCTGGAGCGCGGGCGTGGTCTTCAAGTCCATGGGCAAGTGCACCAAGCAGGGCGTCAAGGCCGTGCTCCGCCGCACCGGCGGCATGGACCCCTATGGCGCCAGCCCCCGCGTCTGGTTCGAGTGCCAGCAGCTCACCCGGCGCTGAGCGCGCGGAGCCCTCACGCCTTCTTCAGGAACTCGGTCTTCAGCACCAGCCCCTTGATGGTGGCGGTGCGCCCCTCGATCTCGCCCGGGTTGCCGGTGAGGCGGATGTTCTTGATCAGCGTGCCGCGCTTCAGCGTCTCGCCCGCGCCCTTCACCTTCAGGTCCTTGATGACATGAACGGAATCGCCGTCCTTCAGAATGTTGCCGTTCGAGTCCTTCACGTCGTCCAAGGCGGTGCTCCTGTGTGAGTGTGTGGGTGGCGGTCTAGCACAGACATCGCCCCCGCACAGTCCTCCGCCAAGCCGCGCCGCGTGTTCCCCTCCCCCTCGTGGGGAGGGGCAGGGGTGGGGGCCCGCCCGGCAAGCGGACCGGTCACCCGACCCCCGGCAACTTCCACCCCCGTCCCCACAAGGGGGAGTGGAAAACGGCACATCCGATCCAGCGTCATCCCGATGACAAGCCGGGGCGCAGCTTCGGATCCGTTCACGCCAGCCCCAGCAACGGCGGAAGCTCTGCCGGAATGTCATTCATCAGCACCAGCGCGCAGGTCACCGTTTCGCCTGTCCGCGCGATCTGCAGCTGGCCGACCGGAACCGTCGTGTCCCATGCGAAGCTCTGTGTCAGGAAGCGCATCACCTCGCGCTTGTAGTCGGTGCCGGGGTTCTGCAGGTTGTCGCCCTTGGTTTCCAGCACCACGATGCGCCCCTTTGCCGTTTCATCCAGGGCGAAGATGAAATCGGGGTAGATGCGCCCGCGCTTCCAGCCCTGCAGGAAGTAATTCTCCCGCGCCACGTTGCGGTGCCACCATTCCACCGTGGCGGCCCCGTCGAGGTGCACCGCCACGCCTCGCTCCTCCCCATTCAGCTCCCCTGCGAAGACAGGCGAGAACAGGCTGCGCTCCAGCGCCCCGCCGCTCTTGCCCGTCAGGTGCGGCGAACCTTCGGGCTCGCGCGTCCACAGGTGCTCGGGCATTTCCCAGTTGTTGCCGTCGGTACGCAGGCGGAACTGGATGCGCCCCTTCTTCACCTCGTCCTTGAAATGCGCCTCCGCGCGCCTGTCGCGCTCCTCTTCCAGCACCTTGCGCAGCGTGTCGAGGATCACGCCCGCGGCAAGCCCCAGCTTCGCCTCTTCGAAGCCCCGCGCGCGCAGCCCGCGCTCCACCCGCCCGATGATCTCGCGCCCCACGAAGGGGTTGGGAACGAGGTCGGTGATCGACCGAACGGCATGGGCAGGGTCGAAGCGCAGCGCCTCCAGCGTGTCGCCCACCGTCTCGCCGTGGAAATAGTCAGGCCCGGACTCGGTCAGGCTGATGCGCTGCAACTGTGCTGCCGCCTGCAGCGGATTGTCGGGAACGCGCGCCACCGCCTCCTTGGGGTCGAAGCCCCGCCAGTCGATCACCGACAATATGTCCGTCTCATAGTCGATCTCGCGGCAGCCCCATTCATCGTCCCAGCACAGCACGCGCGGCAGGTAGATGCGCAGGCTGCGGAACTTCGGCCGCCGCTCCACCTTGCGCACCGCGCGCCCGTCGCCGCCTGCCATGCCCGGCGGCAGTTCCACCACCAGGTCGGCAAGCCCGTCGCTTTCCAGCCCCTTCTTGATGGCGTCAACCACCTCGCCCGTCCTCGCGTGATGGGTCAGCACATGGCATTCGTCCAGCGCCGCAACGCCCGTCTTCATCGCGTGGGGCTGGCGCAGGATGCGCCCCACCAGCTGCGTCATCGCCTGCAGGCTGGATGCCGCCGCCAGCGAGCACAGCACATAGGCGAAGGGGCAGTCCCAGCCTTCCTGCAAGGCCGATTTCGTGATGATCACCCGCACCCGGTTCAGCGGTGAGAGCAAGTCCATGTTCTCCGGCGCGCTCAGGTCATTCTGCTCGGCGGTCTTGATGGCGATTTCGGTTTCATCCAGCCCCGCCTGCAGCAGCCACTCCTTCGCATCGAGTGCGTGGATGTATCCGCTATCTCGTTGCTCCTTGCCGACACGCTCCACCTGCACCAGCATGATGGGGCGTATGTAGCCTGCCTCGCCCTTCTCTGCGCGGTAAGCATCCGCCGCCGCCTGCAGCGCGCGCAACTTGTCCAGCGCCGCGCTCAAGGTCGAGCGCCAGTTCACGCCCTGCCGCGGGTCGAGGTTCAGCGGCATCTTGATCATGTCTTCGGCGTGCAGTTCCCGCCCCGTCACCTCCACCAGCAGGTTGGCGAAGCGGGCGGGGCGCGGCTCCTTGCCGCCGCGCGCTGCCACGTCCTTCGGCGTGGCCGTGAGTTCAAGAACGAAGATCGGGTTGAAGCCGTAAAGCGTCTCATGTGCCAGTTCGCTCGTCGCCTTCTGTCCCTCGTCGATCACGACGACGGGCCTGATCTTGCGCAGCGCATTGCCGAGGCTGTCCTTCACCAGCGGAAACAGCCCGCCATAGGCGTCGAGGTTCGGCGTCGCCGCCATCTCCGCCCGGTGCGCCGCCTGTTCGCCCTCGGCCGGAAAGAAGCCATGCACGTCACCCCGGTCGCGGAACATGCGCAGCGTCTCCTGCGTCTGCCGGTTGGCGGCTTGCAGCATCAGCACCATCACGCACAGCTGTCCCTTCACGTCGCGCGCGTCCAGCCTGTCGGATTTTTCGAGGATGCGCACCTTCCCCGCCCCCGCCCGGTCAAGCGCCTGGCGATAGGGGTGTTGGTTGTCCTTCAGCCGCTTCAGAGTCTGCGAATAGATCGCCTCGTTCGGCACCACCCACAGCACGAAGCCCGCATTGCGGTTCAGGTAGCGCGTCATGATGCGGGAGACAGCGTTCACCGCCAGCCACGTCTTGCCCCCGCCCGTCGGCACCTTCAGCGTCACATTGGGCACGAAGCGCCCCACGCCGTCCAAGCGCGGCGAGAAGTCGAACTTGTCGCGGGAGGCGGGCAGGCGTCCTTGCGCCTTGAGCACCTCCCACGCCCTCTTGGTGAAGTCGGGTATCTCCAGTGTCAGCCCGGGGTTTGCGCGAAGAAAGGCCTCTGCCTTGTCCGTGTCCGCCTTGCGAACTTTCAGCTCGTCGAGATATCGGTCCAGCGCGTCCAGCACCCGCTGCTGGTAATCCAGCGTGCGCATCAGCCCCGCTCCACGCGGTAGAGCGCGAAGGGCAGCGGTGCGAATTCCACCTTCAGCCCCTTCTGCTCCAGCATCCGGCGTGAGGCATGCCGCGCCGGCGCGAACACCACGTGCTGGTTGTCGGGGTGTCGCTTGGCGATGGATTGCGCAAAGCCAAGCGTCAGCGCCGCCTCGGCCGATTGCAGCCAGTGCAGGTCGGGCCTGTAGATCAGCCAATACATCGTCCCGCCCCACTGGCCGAGGTGAAAGTCGCCGGGCCGGAACGCCGCCTCATCCGCCACCTGCGAGGTCGCCATGTGGAACAGCACCGCGCCGAGTGCGGTGAAGGAGGGCAGCCCATCCCCCTTCAGGATGCGGTCAAGCTCCACCGCTTCGTCCAGCGTGTAATAGGTGAATTCGCCGCCCAGTCCCTCCGTGCGCTCCGCCACGGCCTTCTCGCCCGTCACGATCAGCTCCGCGCCGGACACCTCCTTCCTGATGCGGTCATATTCATGCCCATGCAGGTTCTCGATCGCCTCCACCCTGTGGCGAAGATCATCCGCCTTCTCCAGCGCGCGCCAGTTCAGCTTCTCGCGCAGCAGCTCCGTCTTCTGCGTGCCGGTGAAGTCATAGCCCTTGATCACGCGGCGCACCCGCTCCGCCGTCAGCCGGTCGGCATAGTCTTCCATCTCCACGAGGATGAAACGCCGGTTCCCGCCATCGCGCCTGTTGGCTTCGAGCACGGCGTGCGCGGTGGTGCCGGACCCGGCGAAGGAGTCGAGGATGAGACCATTTGGGTTCGGGTGCTGTTCCAAAAGGAACTGGATCAGCTCAGGGGGTTTAGGAAATGCAAATTCTCGATTTCCCATAACTCTCTCGTAGGCCCGAGTGCCATCCCGAGTAAAAATTGGAAAGGGAACCAAGCTAGAGACGTTGGTATGTTCTCCGAGCTCTACAAGAAATACCTTCTCTCGCGGTCTGCCTGTCGTCTTCTCCGGCCAAAGAATTCGTCCTTCACTAGCAAGCGCAGCCATTGTCTCCGCTGAATATCGCCAGCCCCGTTCTGGGCAGCTAAAACGCTCGCCAGTTGTCGGATTGATCAGGTCGTAATGCAGATTCGGACGAGCTTCACGCGAGGCCATGCCAACCATATTCCCACTAGTCCATGGTCCTCGAGTGTCATTGTCCGGGTTTGAAAAATGGCCACCTAGCCGTTGTTCTCCCAGCAGAGTCTTTCCAACAACAAGAAGATATTCATGATCTACCGAGAGGCCAGAGACATTGCGATTATCTTTATTCTGGCGCGACTTCCACACGAACTGTCCGATGTAATTCTCGGGACGGAAAATCTCTTGGACTAACTGTACGAGTCGTGAGTTTTCATTGTCATCAATTGAAATAAAAAGTAGGCCATCCTCCGCCAGCAGCTCATGCAGCAACCGCAGGCGCGGCCACATCATGGCGCACCATTTGTCGTGGCGCAGGCCGTCCTCGATGCCGATGGGGTTGGAGTCCAGCCACTCCTTGATCATCGGGGCGTTCACATTGTCGTTGTAGGCCCAGCCCTCGTTGCCGGTGTTGTAAGGGGGGTCGATGAAGATCACGTCCACCTTGCCCGCATGGGTGGGCAGCAGCGCCTTCAGCGCATGCAGGTTGTCGCCCTTGATGATCAGGTTTCCGTCCAGCCGGGGCGGGCCGATGCCCTTCTCCGGGTGCGGCACCAGCGGGCGGAAGGGCACGGCCAAATGGTGGTTCCAGACGAATTCCTTGCCCTTGAACACCAGTTCCGTCATTGCGGCGCATCCTCGAAATCGAACGATACACCTCAATAATTTTTAGCTGATTCTGCAACCTGAATAAGAACGGAATGTCCGTGCAATCGACGTTGCATTGCCGGCACCCGCTTCGCGCTCCGCCGCGCCGCAGGACGGTCCTCTCCCGCCCCTTGGCGGGAGAGGAAGGGGCCCCAACGCAGTTGGGGGAGGTGAGGGGACGCAGGCTCTGCGCCACCCTCAGTGCCGGGGTCCCTTCATCTCTCGCCGGGGTGCGGGGGGTGAGGTGAGGCTGCGCGCGCGGCCCGGGAATGGAATTCCTGTTTCACTGCAGCCAGCATGTTCCAACCTCCTGGTCCAGCATCGGCCCCCGCAGGGTCGCGGCAATCTCATTCTGAGATCCCGCTGCCCTCGATCTGTCATGCCGTTGCCGCAGGATGAACATATTCCTGTTGCCTCCGGCGCAACGGGAGTGCATTTCGCGGTTGCTGTCCGTTGCCCGGAAGGGCATCGCGCAATGACAACTTTGGCAACGCTTTTTGCATCAAACAGCATCGCCTGGGCATCGCGCCGCATGGCTTTCGCACGACTCGGCGGTGGTGGCTGAAAACGTTTTCACGCGTGCGCGCGGTTGCGCGGGTCTGGCGCGGCTGCTGTCAACCGCGGCCATCGTTTTGGCAACCGGACACATGCCGTCCGGCATGGTTTCGGCACCCGGCGGCACCCTCCTGAAACGACGACGGCCGCCTTGCGGGCGGCCGTCCGGTGGGGGTGTCGGTGGGGTTACCACACGGCGTCTGGCGGGGCTGCGGGGCTGTTGCCGGCGCCCAGCACCTGCTGGTCGAAGTCGATGATGGAGCCGGTCATGAGGCCGGACTCCTCGCTCGACAGATAGGCCGCGGCGCGGGCGACTTCCGTGGGCTTCAGCAGGCGGCCGAAGGGGCGGCCGGCCTCGGCCCGCGTCAGCCAGTCCGGGTCGGCGTCGTGATAGGTCTTCATGATGCGGTCCTCGCCCGGCGTGTCCATCCAGCCGATGTTGAGGCCGTTGACGCGGATGCGGTAGTTCATCACCGCATAGGCCACGTTCCGCGTCATGGTGGCGAGGGCGCCCTTGGTGGTCGAATAGGCGGTGAGGAAGTCCTGCCCGCCATGGCCCGACATCGAGAGGATGTTGACGATGGTGCCGGAAAGCCTGGCCTTTTTCATCAGGTGGAGCGCGTCCTGCATGAGGAAGAAGGGCGCCTTCACATTGGCATCGAAGAGCTCGTCGTAGCGGGCTTCCGTGGTGTCCCAGATGGTGCCGCGGTCAGTGAGCGCCGCGGCGTTGACCAGGGCGTCGATGCGGCCGAAGGCGGCATCGCAGGCGGCGATGATCTTGCGCACGTCCGCGAGCTTCACGAGGTCCGCCTGCACGAAGACGGTCTTCACCTTCTTCGCCTCGAGGGCGGCCTTGACCTTCGCACCGCGCTCGGCGTTGCGGCCGGTGATGACCATCTGGGTGACACCGCGGTCGGCGAAGAGATGGGCGATGGTTTCGCCCAACCCTTGCGTGGAGCCCGTGACGACAGCGGTCTTGCCGTCCATGGAGAGGTGCTTGAGGGAGTCGATATTCACCTGATTCAGCTCACTTTCACGGGCTTGCCGGTCTGCCAGGATTCGGTCGCGGCATCGGCCAGCTTCTGGGCCTGCAGGCCGTCATGGCCCGAGGGCTTCACCGGCGTGCCGTTGGTGACGGCGTCGATGAAGGTGAGCACCTCGTTGGCATAGGCCTGGCCATAACGCTCGGTGAAGAAGTGCAGGATGGGGTCGGCGTTGAAGCCGTCCGCGGTCGCCACTTCCACCGTGGTGTTGTGGATGTTGCCGGCGCGCAGCATGCCCTTCGCGCCGTGCACCTCGATCCTCTGGTCGTAACCATATGCGGCGCGGCGCGAATTGGTGATGACGGCGATCTTGCCCGACGCCGTCTGCATCTGCACCGCCGCCGTGTCGCAATCGCCTTCCTCGCCGATCGCCTTGTCGACGAGGGCCGCACCCAGCGCCTGCACGGTGACGAACTCCTCGCCCACGAGGAAGCGGGCGAGGTCGAGGTCGTGGATCATCATGTCGCGGAAGATGCCGCCGGAGCTTTTCACGTAGGAGGCGGGCGGCGGGGCGGGGTCACGGCTGATGATGGTGGCCATCTCGATATTGCCGATGGCGCCGGCGCGCAGGCGCTTTTCCAGCGCCGCGAAATTGGGGTCGAAGCGGCGGTTGAAGCCGATCATCAGGGTCGACTTGTTCTTCTCCACCGTCTTCAGGCAGTCCTGGATGCGGGCCACCGAGAGGCTCACCGGCTTCTCGCAGAGGATCGCCTTCCCGGCATTGGACGCGGCCTCGATCTGCTCGGCATGGAAGGGGGTGGGGGTGGCGATCAGGATGGCGTCAACATCCTTCGCCTTGATGATGTCCTCAACCGCGGCGACTTGCGCGCCGACCTCGGCCGCCAGCTCCTCGGCAGCTTTGGGCATGGCGTCGGCGATGTAGGCGACCTTGGCCTTGCCGGACGCTGCAATCGTTCTCGCGTGAACCTTCCCAATGCGGCCGGCGCCCAGGACTCCAAAACGCAGCATTCAATGTCTCCCTCGGTTGATGTCGCTCAATTCGGTTGTGCGGATGATGCGAAAGCGATGCTTTTGCGATGTTGTCCGTTGCATTTCGGTTGCTGTCCAGTGGTCCGTGACGTGCAACCGTTCCGGGTTGCGCAAGATTGTTGCGCGGGGGTTCCTTGTTCCAGAAATGGAATAAATATTCCGAATTGACTTCATCTTGGAATTGCTGTTTCGTATTGTCAAGCAGGCAAACAGAATTTCGGAGTGCGACATGACAGCGGGTTCGGGCACCGCAAGGCGGTTGGACGTCATCACCATCGGGCGCTGCTCGGTGGACCTCTATGGCCAGCAGATCGGGTCGCGCCTCGAGGACATCGCCTCCTTCGCCAAGTCGGTGGGGGGCTGCCCCTCCAACATCGCCATCGGCACGGCGCGGCTGGGCCTCAAGTCCGGCCTCATCACCCGGGTGGGCGACGAGCAGATGGGGCGCTACGTGAAGGAGCAGATGGCGCGCGAGGGCGTGGCGCTGGATGGGATCGTGACCGACCCCGAGCGCCTCACCTCGCTGGTGCTCCTCTCGGTCGAGAACGACAAGACCTTTCCGCTGATCTTCTATCGCGACAACTGCGCCGACTCGGCCCTTTGCGAATCGGACATCGCCGAGGACTTCATCAAGTCCTCGGCGTCCGTGCTGGTGACGGGCACGCATTTCGCGAGGCCCAACACCGATGCCGCCCAGAGGAAGGCCATGCGCATTGCCAAGGCGCATGGCGCGAAGGTGATCCTTGACATCGACTACCGGCCCAATCTGTGGGGCCTTGCAGGGCTCGGTGCCGGCGAGGAGCGCTACATCAAGTCGGACAAGGTGTCCGAGCACATGAAGTCGATCCTGCCCGACTGCGACCTGATCGTCGGGACCGAAGAGGAAGTGCACATCGCGGCGGGAACGGAGGACACGCTGGAAGCGCTGCGCATCATCAGATCCCTGTCGCAGGCCGTGATCGTGCTGAAGCGCGGGCCGATGGGTTGCGTGGTCTATCCCGATGCGATTCCGGACGCCCTCGACAAGGGGCTGGTGGGCAAGGGCTTCCCCATCGAGGTCTATAACGTGCTGGGCGCGGGCGACAGCTTCATGTCCGGCTTCCTGCGCGGCTGGCTGCGTGGCGAGGATTATGCGACGAGCGCCACCTGGGCCAATGCCTGCGGGGCGTTTGCGGTGTCGCGGCTGCTCTGCTCGCCGGAAATCCCGACCTGGGAAGAGCTGCAGTTCTTCCTGACGCATGGCAGCGAACACAGGGCGCTGCGGAAGGACGAGGCGATCAACCACGTGCATTGGGCGACGACAAGGCGCGCGCAGCCGGAACAGCTCCTCGCCTTCGCCATCGACCACCGCATGCAGATGGAGAAGATGGCGGATGATGCCGGGACGCCGCGCGCGCGCCTCAACGACTTCAAGCGGCTGGCGATCGCCGCCATCGGCCGCGTGTCGAAGGGTAAGCCCGGTTACGGCACGCTGCTCGACGACGTCTATGGCCGCGAAGCGATGTTCGATGCGGCAAAGCTGGGCCTGTGGGTGGGCCGCCCGCTGGAACAGCCGGGCTCGCGGCCCCTGCGCTTCGAGTTCACTCAGGATGTGGGTGCGAGGCTGGTGGACTGGCCGGTGACGCACACCATCAAGTGCCTCGCCTTCTATCACCCCGATGATCCGCAGGCGCTGAAGGACGAGCAGGCGCAGAAGCTGCGGACGCTTTATGAGGCGGCGCGCAAGGTGGGGCGCGAATTGCTGGTGGAGATCATCGCCGGCAAGAATGGCCCGCTCGACGACATGACCATCGCGCGCGCCATGACGGAGCTCTATGCGCTGGGCATCAAGCCCGACTGGTGGAAGCTGGAGCCGCAGGCTTCGGCGCTGGCATGGGAGAACATCGCCGCGGTGATCGCGAAGAACGATCCGTGGTGCCGCGGCGTGGTGCTGCTGGGGCTCGATGCGCCGGAGGCGGAATTGGCCAGGGGCTTCGCAGCGGTGGCCGGGCAGCCGATCGTGAAGGGTTTCGCGGTGGGGCGGACGATCTTCAGCAATGCCGCACAGAAGTGGCTTCGCGGAGAAATGAACGACGAGCAGGCGGTGGCCGACATGGCGCAGCGGTTCCAGGCGCTGGTGGATATCTGGAACACGGCGCGGGCCAAGGCAGCGTGAGTTCTCATGCGACCACCCCAAAGCACCGTCACCCCGGCGAAGGCCGGGGTCCAGCTTCGGGCACCGGCCACGCGGAAAGCTGGATCCCGGCCTTCGCCGGGATGACGGTGATGAAAGAGGGCGAACGTCGCGGTGAAAGACCTGGCTTCCGGCTATCGCCGGGATGACGGTGTCGAGAGAGTGCGAGCGTCGTGGTGAGAAAGCTGGGTCCCGGCCTTCGCCGGGATGATGGGATCTATGTAGTGCAATGCGGCGGCGCGACCGCCAACGAAGGAGCCTCCACATGAGCAAGACGATCCGTCTCACCGCGGCGCAGGCGCTGGTGAAATTCATGACGGCGCAGATGACCGTCATCGATGGTGAAAAATTGCCGATCTTCGCCGGCATGTGGGCGATCTTCGGGCATGGCAATGTGGCGGGACTCGGCGAGGCGCTGTGGCACGTGCGCGACGAGCTGCCCACCTATCGCGGCCAGAACGAGCAGTCGATGGCGCATGCGGCGATCGCCTATGCCAAGGCGATGCGGCGGCGGCGCATGATGGCCTGCACCACCTCCATCGGGCCCGGCGCCATCAACATGGTGACGGCCGCCGCGGTGGCGCATGTCGACCGCATTCCGCTGCTGCTGGTGCCGGGCGACATCTTCGCCACGCGCCGGCCCGACCCGGTGCTGCAGCAGGCCGAGGATTTCGGCGACGGCACGATCTCGGTCAACGACTGCTTCAAGCCGGTGTCGCGCTATTTCGACCGCATCCTGCGGCCCGAGCAGCTGATCCCCGCCATGAACCGCGCCATGGTGGTGCTGACCGACCCCGCCGAATGCGGGCCCGTCACCATTTCCTTCGCCCAGGACGTGCAGGCGGAAGCCTATGACTATCCGGAGAGCTTCTTCGCGGAACGCGTGTGGGTGCCGCGCCGCGTGCGGCCAGATGAGAGCGAGCTGGCGGATGCGGTGCGTGTTCTGCGCGCAGCGAAGAAGCCCGTCATCATCGCGGGTGGTGGCGTGCTGTTCTCCGAAGCTTCCGCCACGCTTGCCGCCTTCGCGGCGAGGCACGGCATTCCGGTGATGGAGACGCAAGGTGGCAAGTCCTCGCTGCCTTTCGCCGATCCCCTCAACATGGGTGCCGTGGGTGTCACCGGCACGGGCGCGGCGAACCGGCTCTGCGAGCAGGCGGATGTGGTGCTGGCCGTCGGCACGCGGCTGCAGGATTTCACCACCGGTTCCTGGGCGCTGTTCCAGAATCCGGAGAAGACCATCATCGGACTCAATACGCAGGTCTTCGATGCCACCAAGCATCGCGCGCTTCCGCTGGTGGCGGATGCGCGGGTGGGGCTCGAGGAGCTGTCGGCCAAGCTGGCCGGATGGGCCGCGCCCAAGGCCTGGACGCAGGATGCGCAGGCGGGCTTCAAGGCGTGGATGGCGGTGGCCGACACCTATACCGCAGCCGGCAATGCCGAGCGGCCTTCGGATGCGCAGGTGATCGGCGCGGTGCAGCGCGCGCTGGGCCGCGAGGTGTCGCTGATGGGCGCGTCGGGCGGCTTGCCGGGCGAGCTGCACAAGCTGTGGCAGGCGAGCTATCCCTCGTCCTACCACCTCGAATATGGCTTCTCCTGCATGGGCTACGAGATCGCGGGCGGGCTCGGCATGAAGATGGCGCAGCCCGACCGCGAAGTCGTGGTCATGCTGGGCGACGGCAGCTACATGATGATGAATTCGGAACTCGCCACCTCCGTGATGATGGGGGTGAAGATCACCGTCGTGCTGCTCGACAACCGCGGCTTCGGCTGCATCAACCGCCTGCAGCATGCCTGCGGGTCTGAGCGCTTCAACAACCTCTATGACTATAACACCTTCCAGCAGTCGAGCCCGCAGATCGACTTCGTGATGCATGCCCGCTCGCAGGGTGCGATCGCGGTCAAGGCGGCCTCGCTGGCGGAGCTCGAAGCCGCACTGGTGGAGGCCAAGTCCGCCCCGCGTACGACCGTGATCGTCATCGACACCGACCCGATGATGTCGACCGATGCCGGTGGACATTGGTGGGAAGTGGCGGTACCGGAAGTCTCGGTGCGGCCCACGGTGAATGCGGCGCGCCGGAACTACGAGGCGGCGCTGGCGAAGCAGCGCGTGGGCGATTGAGGAGGCGCAAATGTCGAAGCTGAAGATCCACCCGACGAAGGACAATGGCCGCATCGTGCATGTGACGCCGGAGAGCGCTGGCTGGAGCCATGTCGGCTTCGACATCTGGAAGCTGAAGCCGGGCCAGGTGGCGGACGGCGGCGAGGAGGGCCGCGAGGTGTGCCTCGTCTTCATCGGCGGCAAGGGACATGTGTTCGTCGGCGCCAAGGATTTTGGCGTGCTGGGCGAGCGGAACTCGCCCTTCGAAGGCAAGCCCTGGTCGGTCTATATCCCCGCCGGCGAACCGTGGAAGGTGACGGCGGAGAATGACGTGACACTGGCCGTGTGCACGGCACCGGGCGAAGGCGGCAAGCATCCCGCACGCGTCATCCCGCCCGATGGCCTGCACCAGGAGACACGCGGCAAGGGCTCCAACACCCGGCACGTCACCAACATCATTCCCGAATGGGACCCGGCGGAAGGGCTGCTCGTCGTCGAGGTGATCACGCCGGGCGGCTGCACCTCGAGCTATCCGCCGCACAAGCATGACCAGGACAACCTCCCGCACGAGTCGGCGCTGGAGGAAACCTATTACCACCGCATCAACCCGCCCCAGGGCTTCGCCTTCCAGCGCGTCTATACCGATGACCGGTCCTTGGATGAGGCGATGGCGGTGGAGGACGGCGACGTGACGCTGGTGCCGAAGGGCTATCACCCCTGTGCCACCACGCATGGCTATGACCTGTATTATCTGAATGTCATGGCCGGGCCGAAGCGGACGTGGAAGTTCCACAACGCGCCGGAACATGCCTGGCTGCTGAAGGCCTGAGTGTATTTCCCTCCCCCTTGTGGGGAGGGGTAGGGGTGGGGGTCGCGCCGCAGGTTCGATCGCCGTCGGGTGGCTCCGGCATCACCCCCACCCCTGCCCCACCCCCCAAAGGGGGGGGGGGGTTTGGGATTAAGACGGGGGCGAGGATTTTACGCAACACAGATAAGC
>CAYYTH010000041.1:0-31394 GCA_964474665.1 uncultured Aestuariivirga sp. | reverse complement strand
GGCAACGAGATTTGCTGCGGCGGAGGGTGGAAGCCCCTGCGAGAGCCCGTAGAGGGGCAGCATGCTCTGCATTGCTGTCTCCCCGACGCCCGCGGCGAAGGCCAGGGCCATGAGGCCCTTCGCCGCGCCCAGCATGTCGCGCCAGCCCTTCGGGATGCCCTCCTCCTCGAGGTCCGCCGGCCGGGCTGGGGCCATCGTGACCACGGCGAGAATCGCTCCGAGCAGCAGCGGAACGACGGCAACCACGACGGGAAGCGCGCCCGAAACGCCGACGGCGCCGACAAGCGTGGGCCCGACGAACTGGAACACGCCATATACGACACCAGACGCACCGATCAGCCGTCCGCGCACCACCTCCGGCGCCGCACCATTCAGCCAGTACTCGGTGGACGTCCACAGGGCCGCGAAACAGGCCCCCATGACGAACCGGCTGACGAACCAGGTGGCGACCGAATCACTGACCAGAAGCAACGCGAAGCAGGCCGCGCTGATGCCGAACATGGCGCAGACGACCGCGTTGACGCCCATTCTGCGGATCATTGCCGGCAGGAAGGGACCGACAACGAAGATCCCCACATTTCCGATCGAGGCGTTGAGGCCGATCAGGAACGCGCTGTATCCCCGCTGCTCGAGCGCCAGTGAAAAGAAGGGGTAGCTATAGCCATAAAGCAGGGCCTCGGACCCGATCATCAGCATGATGCTGCCAATGGTGGCGATCAGCGCGACCTTGCCCACTTGCGGCCGCGGCTCCAGCGCCAAGTCAGCGTCACTCATGCAAAGTCTCCTGCCACGGGATCAGGGCGCAACGGTCGGGACGCGCATGGGTCAGAACACGCATGGATCGGGCACATCACACCAGCAGCGGATGCCGCGGGGCACGAGATCGAACGACCGGTAATCCGCGACGATCTCCTCGCCCTCCTCGATGTCGCGCTTGCTGTAGACCCTCAACTTGTCGATGACGTCGGCATTCGCCCGGCAATTGTGGTTGAGGAAATCCACGCCGCCGAGCTCACCTTCCGGGATAAGGCACAGAATTGTGTTGCCGACGCGCTCGAGATGGATGGACTGCTGCCAGAACAGCGTGCCGGCAGCGCCGTCGTCGCGAAGGGTGTCCATGTCGACCAGATGGGCGGAGCCATCGAAGCAGCCAAGCAAGGTGTTCCTGGCGATCCTCCGCCTGGCGTAGAGGCCCTTGTGATCACCCTTCTGCCTGACCTCGACGAGGTCGAAATTGGTGTAGCTCAAGGCCCTTCTCCCCTCATGCGCCGGAACCGGGCGCGAGATCGTCGAGCAGGGTCATCGGGCACTGGTCCTGCGGACACGCCGACAGATCGCAGAACCGGCACACATATTCCTGCTCGGGGCCTGGTTGGACGAGACTGCTGATCAGGCCACATACGACCCGCTCGACCAGCGGCTGTTCATGCGGCGGGAAGCTGGTCACCATGGCGCGCGTAATGCTGTTGCGGCGGTTCAGGACCTCGGTGACGACGCCCGCGCCCCTGTCGGTCATGAACAGGGACATCACGCGGCCATCCCGTCCATCGACGCGGCGTCGCTCGATCAGGCCGGCATCCTCCAGACTGTCAATGACGCGCACGGTTGCGGAGTGACTGACCCAGATCTGCGATCTGATCTGCTCGACGCAGATGCCGGGATAGAAGTGGATCTGGATGAGCGCTGACACGGCGCTCGGGCTGACGCCGCTGAGGGCACTGGTTTCCGATGTGATGCGGCCGCTCAAGGCAACCGCCAGCGCCCCCAGTATGTTCGCCGTACGCTCCATGCCGTGCCCTGCCCGGACATCCTTGTCCGTTGCCGTTGCCGTTGCCGTTGCCTCCGCCTTCTGCCTGGCGGTTCTGGTCATTCATCTTCTCCTGACAAGAAGCCTGGCCGTGCCAGCCCTGAGGCGCTGTAGGTACGGCCTTGCGTGAAATGGGCGATCCAGGCATCGCAGATGCGATCGGCATAGAGTGCGGGCAGTTCATGCACATGCTGCACCTTGACGTTTTCGGCAAAAGCCGGATCCCGGTGGCAGGCAACCCAGTGCAAGCGATCCGGCGTGACGTGGACGGGACACCGCTGTGGATCTGGAACGGTGGCGGCGAAATTGTCGATGGTGCGGATCGCCAGCGCATGCCACCTGCGGGCGCAATCGTGGAACAGATCGAACAGCGCTGCCCTGTCGGACACGCAGCGCGGCGAAACGCCGAAGGCCGTGCGGCAGGCATCACGGACGAACACCGAAAAGGCATAGACATCCGATGAAATGTTCACCGCGGGAACGGGCGCATACATCAGCGGGTCGTAGAGGGGATCCAGCAGCTCCGCCGATTGCGGGCAGAAGGCAATGCACTCAAAGTCGTCGAAGCACGTCACTTCGCCCGTGACGGGGCATTCGAGCGTGAAGACAAGCGACAGGGCTGCGCCGGAGGACAGGGCTTTGCCGTCCATGTCCGACAGCACGCTCATTGCATCAGCCAGCCAGCGAAACATGCTGCTGGCCGGTTCGCTGGCTAGTTTCTGCGGTGGAGCGAAGGCAATGAAGCAGGCCGTTACCCTTCCCGCCACGAGTTCCGCCTCGAACTCGGCGATGATGGGCCGGATCTGACCGGGCTGCCCGACGCGCACCATGTAGCGGAGCCTGTTGAATTCACGCCGTCCGGCGAGGCAGGGAAGCCCATTCCGGAACCAGCGCGTAACCGTCTCGATCACATCGGGATCGGGTTGCGGCGACAACGGGTTCTGGTCGCAGCCAGCTGCAGCGTCACGCCCGTCAAGCGGGCAAGACGGCCCGTCCTGGGCCGGGACCGACCGGCCATTGTCATCAACCGATACGCCAAACATCGATACCGCCATTTATATGCAGTATGCATAATATGCAGATTGCATATAGTTTCGACAGTCCGGACGAAGAGTCAAGTCTTCACGTGAATGCAACGCATTTCGAGAAATTGTTTTTCTCTTTTTTCAAATTGGGCGCCCTGGCCTGCCGGTGTTTCATGCCCCGGCGGGCGGCGGCAGGCAGAGCATGACATGCATGCGGGATCAGGCGTCGGCATCGGACTTCCGCGATGTGAGGCGAGGGCGCAGGCGCCGCCGCCGGCCGCCGGTGGGGCAATTGCCCTCCGCGACCGGCCCGCAGGCCCTTGCAACAGGGCCTGAACCCCGCCTTGACTTCCTGAGACCCTTCCGCCTATACGCTGACCACCCCACGGCACGGGCGATTAGCTCAGTTGGTAGAGCACTGTGTTCACATCGCAGGGGTCACTGGTTCGAGTCCAGTATCGCCCACCATCCATTTCAGCCATGGCTCCGCCGAAAAGCGGTCCGGCCCGCGGAGCCCGGAGTGGACTGGGGCTCCCACAGGGAGAGCGCTTAAGCAGCGCGTCATGACCGATCTCATTCACTTTGCCATGTTCTTCGCCGCTGCCCTGCTTTTGGCGATCACGCCGGGGCCCGGCATCTTCTATGTCGCCGCGCGCACGCTGGCGGGTGGCCGGGCGGAGGGCATCGCCTCCAGCATCGGCACCGGCTTTGGCGGCATGGTGCACGTGATCGCGGGCGCCCTCGGCGTGTCCGCCATCGTGCTGGCGAGCGCGGAACTCTTCACCGCACTGAAGCTGATCGGCGCGGCCTATCTCGTCTGGCTTGGCATCCGCACCATCATCACGGCACGGCGTGACGGCGCCAGCGTGCTGGACGGCGGCAGCGTGGCGCCGCCCGTCGGTGCGCGTCGTGCCTTCCGCGAGGGCGTGCTCGTCGAGGCGCTGAATCCCAAGACGGCGGCCTTCTTCCTGGCCTTCGTGCCGCAGTTCGTGGACGTATCCGCCGGGTCGGTTGCGCTGCAATTCGTGGTGCTGGGCTTCCTGTCGGTCACCCTCAACACGCTGGCCGACATCGTCGTTGCCTTCGCCGCCGGCCGGATCCGCGAGGGGGCAGCCGCGCGCCCGACGCTGATCTCGCGGCTGCGCCAGTCCTCCGGCTGGGCCATGATCGCGCTGGGCGCAGGCCTGTCGCTGGCGCGCCGGCCTGGCTGACAACGGCTGGTCTGCCGCGCGGGGGTGAAACCGGACCTGTGCACCTGTTGCGACTGCGCCGATGGAAGCGGGTGAAAGGACGCCTGCCATGTATATTCCGCCCGCCTTCAGCGACGAGGACCGCGACAGCCTTCACGCCACGATGCGCGCGGCGCGCCTCGCCAATCTGGTGACCGCCACGACCGACGGGCCGCAGGTGACGCCGCTGCCCTTGCTGCTCGATCCGGATGAGGGCGCGCATGGCACGCTCTATGGCCACCTCGCGCGGGCCAACCCGCAATGGCGCCTGCCGGTGATCGGCGAGGCCGTGGCCGTGTTCATGGGGCCCGACGCCTACATCACACCCGGCTGGTACCAGACCAAGGCAGAGACCGGCAAAGTGGTGCCGACCTGGAACTACGTGACGGTGCATGCCCATGGTCCGGTGGAGTTCTTCGATGACGCGGACAGGCTGCTGGCGGCGGTGACGCGCCTCACCCGCCTGCACGAGGGCGCGCGCGAAACACCCTGGGAGGTGAGCGACGCCCCGGCCGACTACATCGCCGCACAGCTGCGCGGCATCGTGGGGCTGCGCATGCCGATCACCCGGCTCGAGGGCAAGCGCAAGATGAGCCAGAACCGGCCGGAGGCGGACCGGCGCGGCGTGGCCGAAGGCCTCGCAACAAGCCCGCATCCCGGCGAGCGCATGGCCGCCCGGCTGATCCCCACCTGACGGCAAGGCGCCGTCCCAAACAAAAAGAGCGGCCCCGAAGGGCCGCTCCCCGTCGTCGATGGCCGGACGTCAGTGCGCGTGGCCGGCGTGGCCCTTGAGCCGGAAGGCCAGGATGATCATCAGCACGCCCGCCGCGATGGCATAGGCACCGATGACCCAGATCAGCGCGAGGGCGCTGGTCAGCGGCCAGGCGAAGAGCATGATGCCGAACAGCACGCTGATGACGCCGTGCAGGATCAGCATCCACTCATTGTCGATTTCCTTGCGCAGGCGGATAGCGCCGATGATTTCCATCACGCCGCTGACGATTGCCCAGGCGCCGATGAACCACAGCAGGTAGAGGCCCACCAGAACCGGGTTCACGAAGGCAATGATGCCGGCGAGGATGCCGAGGATGCCCACCACCGCGAGCCACCAGCGCGGCGCCGGCGTGCCGCCGCCGATGGCGGCGAAGATCGAGAACACGCCATCGACCAGCGCATAGGCGCCATAGAGGATGACGAGGCTCATGATGGTGATGCCCGGCCAGGCAAAGGCCAGCACGCCGAAGACGATGGCGGCGAGGCCGCGCAGCGCCAGGGCCCACCAGTTCTTGGCGAGCGTGTGCAGCAGGATGGCGCCGGCGCCGAGGCCGCGCGCTTGGGGGTTCGTATTGGTCATGTCGTCCCTTCTCCACGTTTAAACCCGCGAGAGGAGTAGACCATTTTTGCAACTTCCCGAACACAAAAATGCCCGCCGTCGCGCTGGAGACGCGCGGGGCGGGCAAGTTTCTGCGAAGAAGCTGCCAGACAGCGGCCTGGCATTGGGGGAATCATATTCCGATTTGGCCATGTGAGGCCAGTCCCGGCGGGTGGCGGCGGAGCCGTCCGGATTGGCCTGACCCCGCGTTTTCAGGGCTTCCGTCGACACCATCAAGGCCGTTATGCATTTGGCGAAGACCTCGCCCCCGGATCAGGAGGCCGTGGCACGCATCGGTTCGGCCTGAATTAAAATTTCCAGTTGAATTGCCCCGCGAACCGCAATCAATTCCGCGAGGATCCGCCGGCTCAGGCCGCCCCTTCCTCGATGATCTCGAAACTGTGCTCGATGCTGGCCGTCTTGCCGAACATGGCGGAGGCCGAGCAGTATTTCTCGGCCGAGAGGTTCACCGCGCGTTCGACATTGGCAGGCTTCAGGCCCCGTCCGGTGATCTTGTAAATGAGCTTCACCCGGGTGAAGACCTTGGGGTCCTCGGTGGCGCGGTCGCCCTCGAGGGCGATGTCGAGGCCCGTCACCTTCTCGCGCATGCGCTCGAGGATCATGACCACGTCGAAGGCGGTGCAGCCGCCGAGGCCCAGCAGCAGCATCTCCATCGGGCGAACGCCGATGTTGCGGCCGCCGGATTCCGGCGCCCCGTCCATCACCACCGCATGGCCCGAGCCCGATTCCCCGACGAAGGCCCGGCCATCGAGCCACTGAACGCGCGCTTTCATGCTGTCGTCTCCGATTTCAGTTGGAGGCCTTCTAGCCGGAAACAGCCACGCGGCCAATCACGACGCGAAGAGCCGCACGGCATAAAGGAAGCCTTCGGTATCGGCGGTGACGCGATCCTCTGCAATCGCGGCATCGCCCTCCGCCAGCGCATGGCCGTTCACATCGGCAGCGCCCTGGAGGGCAAAGAGCAGGATGGGGCCGGGATGGGCGATCTCTCCGCCGCTGGACAGGATGTCGGCCACCGCGCGCCAGCGGCCGCGGCGGGTGAACAGGTTCAGTGCCCGGCACGGACCGTCCCGCAGATGGCAGAAGGTGGGCACGTCGCAGGGATAGGGATGCGGCACGAAGCGGCGGTGGACAGCGAGGCCCGGGTGGCCTTCGAATGCGAGGTCGAGGCCATTGCCCTCGATCAGGGTGAAGATGCGGTCGACTTGCGGGTAGTTCGAGAACGGCACGTCGGCATCGATGCGCGCGATGGCGAAGCGCCAGCCGAAGTCCTCGGTTCCGGGCGGATCGGACGCGATGTCCCACGACACGCCCATGCCGTTGCGCCAGCGGCCCTCGACGAGATCCGATTTGCGAATGATCCTCATGCTTCCCCTGCCCTCGACACCTTCCCGGTGATGCCGCAGTATGCCATCCCCGACGCTGTCCCAGAAGCAGCGCGTTTGCCAGGAGGACAACATGGCGCATGACGCCGGTGCCGCTTCGACCGGCCCGCAGAAACTCGTGATCCGCAACATCGGCCTCGTGCTGTCCGGCGCGCTCGAGAACCCCGTTCTCGATGCCGACACGGTGGTGGCGGAGAACGGCCGCATCACCGCCATCGGCCGTGCCAGGGACGTGGACCAGGACCATGCCACTCACATCATCGACGCCAATGGCACGGCGCTGACGCCGGGCCTGATCGACAGCCACGTGCACCCCGTGGCGGGCGACTGGACGCCGCGCCAGAACCAGATCGGCTGGATCGACTCCAACCTCAATGGCGGCGTCACCACCATGATCTCGGCGGGCGAAGTTCACACGCCAGGCCGCCCGCGCGACGTCATCGGCCTCAAGGCGCTGGCGATTTCCGCCCAGCGGCAGTTCGCCAATTTCCGGCCCTCGGGCGTCAAGGTGCATGCGGGTGCCCCCTGCATCGAGCCCGAGATGGTGGAGCAGGATTTCAAGGACCTCGCCGATGCGGGCGTCACGCTGCTCGGTGAAGTGGGCCTCGGCGGCGTCAAGGATGGGCCGACGGCGCGGCGCATGGTGGCCTGGGCACGCAAGTATGGAATCCAAAGCACCATCCACACCGGCGGGCCGTCGATCCCCGGCTCCGGCCTCATCGATGCCGACGTGGTGCTCGATGCCGACACCGATGTCGTCGGCCACATCAATGGGGGCCACACGGCGCTGCCCGACAAACAGATCCGCTGCATCTGCGAGGGCTGCAAGCGCGGCCTCGAGATCGTGCACAATGGCAATGAGCGCGCCGCACTCTACACGCTGCGCCTCGCGAAAGAGATGAAGGAGCTGCACCGCGTGATCCTCGGCACCGATGCGCCGGCGGGCTCCGGCGTGCAGCCCTTAGGGATTGCGCGCATGGTGTCGATGCTGTCCGCCCTCGGCGATCTTCCCGCCGAGCAGGCGATCTGCCTCGCCACCGGCAATACCGCGCGCATGCGCAAGCTCGACTGCGGGCTGATCGAAGTGGGCCGTGCGGCCGACTTCGTGTTCATGGACAAGGCGCAGCATTCGGCGGGCGAGAACCTGCTGCATTCCATCCAGCTCGGCGACCTGCCCGGCATCGGCATGGTGGTGATCGACGGGCAGGTGAAATGCCAGAGGAGCCGCAACACGCCGCCCGCCACGCGCATTCCGACCATCATCAAGGGCTGATACGATGCGCCATCACGCCTGCCTCGCACCTGACTCGCAGCGCTTCCTCGACCTCTTCCCGGCGGGTGCGGCGCTGACCAGGCTCGCCACCGGCTTCCTTTGGGCGGAAGGCCCGGTGTGGTTCTCGGAACTCAATGAGCTGCGCTTCTCCGACATCCCCAACAATCGCATGATGCGCTGGTCGCCCGTCTCCGGCCTTTCGGTGTTCCGCCAGCCCGCGCAGCGCACCAACGGCCACACGCGCGACCGCGACGGCAACATGATCTCCTGCGAGCATGGCGGACGCTGCGTGAGCCGCACCTATCTGGACGGCCGCTACGAAGTGCTGGTCACGCACTGGAACGGCAAGCGGCTGAACTCGCCCAATGACGTCGTCGTGAAGTCCGACGGCACGATCTGGTTCACCGACCCGCCCTACGGCATCATCTCGGACCATGAAGGCATCCTGGCCGAGAGCGCCATCGGCAAGAACCAGGTCTACCGCTTCGATCCGGCTTCCGGCGAGTTGAGCGTGGTGGCGGATGACTTCGACCGGCCCAACGGCCTTGCCTTCTCGCCCGATGAATCGGAACTCTACATCGCCGACTCGGGCTATGCGCGGGGCCATGGCTTTGGCTTCGAGGAAGGCCGCCCGCGCCATGTGCGGGGCTTCCGCGTGGTGGACGGCAGGCGGCTGGCGGACAGCCGGGTCATCGCCACCATCAGCGAGAAGGTGCCGGACGGACTGCGCGTCGATACGGGCGGCCTGCTGTGGATTTCCGCCGGCGACGGCATCCACTGCTATACGAAAGACGGAGAGCGCCTCGGCCGCATCCTCGTGCCCGAAACGGTCGCGAACCTCACCTTCGGCGGCTTCGGCAAATCGCGCATGTTCATCACCGCAACCTCGTCGCTCTATGCCATCGAGACGGCGCGCGTCGGCGCGCAGACACCCTGAAAGAAAAGGGCCCTGCTTTCACAGGACCCAGGCGAAGGGAGGAGGCGGGGGGACCCCAGGAAAGGGGGGAACGAAGCGACAGCTGACTTTCTCAGGAGACCGGCCCCGCCGACGATGGGGTTAACCACCGTGACTGTGATGAATAAGCCCGCTTCCGCCCTCCTGCTTTGACATGCGTCAAATTTGGCGGCAGGAACGGAGCGAAACCCCGCGACAATGAGCCCTGATGAAAACCTCCCTTGAGCACCTTGAAAAACTGATCGCCTTCCCGAGCGTGAGCCGGGACTCGAACCTCGACCTCATCGCCTATGTGCGCGATTTCCTTGGGGGCTTCGGCATCGACTCGCTGGTGGTCCACAACGAGGACGGGCGGAAGGCCAATCTCTGGGCCACCATCGGGCCGAAGCATGTGCCGGGAATTGTCCTGTCCGGGCACACCGACGTGGTGCCGGTCGAGGGCCAGGCCTGGTCGTCCGACCCGTTCAAACTCGAGAAGCGCAACGGCAATTACTTCGGCCGCGGCACGGCCGACATGAAGGGCTTCATCGCCTGCTGCCTGCGCGCCGCCGAGATCGCCTCCGCCCGCACGCTGCACACGCCGATCAACCTCGCCTTCTCCTATGACGAGGAAATCGGCTGCGTCGGCGTCAGGCGCCTGCTCGACCTCCTGAAGGATGCTCCCGTGAAGCCCCGCCTCTGCATCGTCGGCGAGCCGACGCTGATGCAGGCCGTCACCGCGCACAAGGGCAAGCTCGGCTTCCGCGTGACGGCACACGGCCTCGAGGCCCATTCGAGCCTCGCCCCCATCGGCGTCAATGCCATCTACATGGCGAGCGACCTCATCGGTGCCATTCGCGCGATCCAGAAGGACATCGCGGAGAACGGGTTGCGCGACGGCGACTACGAGGTGGCCTACACCACGCTCCATGTGGGCAAGATGCAGGGCGGCGAAGTGATGAACATCGTGCCGAACCGCTGCAGCTTCGACTTCGAGATCCGCTATTTGCCGGAGGATGACGAGCGCGCCATCGTCGCCCGCATCAAGGCCGCCGCGGAGACGATCGCCGCGGGCTATCGCAACGTCTTCGACAAGGCGCGCTTCGAATTCGCCGATCTCCAGAGCTATCCCGCGATGAACACGCCCGTGGACAGCGAGGCGGTGAAGTTCGTGCATGCGCTCACCGGCGGCAACTCCACCGGCAAGATCACGTTTGGCACCGAGGGCGGGTTGTTCCAGCAGGCACTCGGCACCCCCGCCGTCGTCTGCGGCCCCGGCAACATCGCGGTCGCCCACAAGCCCGACGAGCACGTGAGCGAAGCGCAGATGGCCCAGTGCGACCGGATGCTGGAGAGATTGGTGGAGAAGCTGTCCGGTTAATTCTCAACACCATCGTTGCGTCACACCAGCTTTCTCTCGTCCTTCCCCAGCTTCACCTTGCGCGGACTTGATCCGCGCATCCTTTGCTCGTGCCGGCGGAAAGGACGCCCGGGTCAAGCCCGGGCGAGGTGATTTTGCAGCATGTCGTACAAAGCTGGCCCAGATTTCACCGGGATGACAGCATTCAAGCACCCATCCATTTCGGCCGCTTGCCCGCGTAGGAATGATACTGCGGCGCCAGTTCCTTGCGGTTTGCGGAATCGAAGCTTCCCAGCACCAGCGCGACCACCGGCTTGTCGTCGATGGCGCCCAGCGTGGCGCCGCATCTGGGGCAGAAGCTGCGGCTGGAACAATCCGACGAGCGCCAGGTGGACGGCGTGTTCGACCAGGTCACCTTCTCCGCCGGAAACTCCACCCAGTGCAGCGTCAGCGCGCCGGAATGGTGCTGACACATTTTGCAAGAACAGGTGTGGGGCTTCAGCGGCGGGCCTTCCGCCACGAAGCGGATATGGCCGCAAAGACAGCCGCCTTCATAGGTTCTCGCCATGTTGTCTCCTGTCACTGCAGGAAACATTGGCAATGCAGGGAGAGGCTGTGAAGGGGCTCACGGGAATGTCATTTATTTCGTCCTCTCCCGCAAGGCGGGAGAGGAAGGGGACCCAACGAAGTTGGGGAAGGTGAGGGAACACCGCCTCGGAAGGGAACTCCGGCACATGGATCCCCTCATCTCCCCGTTGCGTTCCGCACCGGGTCCCTTCTTCTCCCGCTGAAGAAGCGGGAGAAGACGCTCCTCAAGGATCCCCCGGCACGCCGTAGCTCGGGGCCTGGGTCGGGTCCACCGCGCGCTGCAGATAGGCGCCCATCTGCGGCTTGTAGTCTTCCCACAGGCGCCTGAGCACGCGGATCGGGTTCTCGTCGTCCCAGTCGACGCGCAGCGAGACGAGCGGGAAGGCCTGCTCGTGGTAGACGATCAAGGCGGCGGAATGCACCGGTCCCTCCTCGCCGCCGGAGTCGAGGCCGGCTTCGAGCGACCGCAGCAGGCGCTCCGCGAGGTGCTGGTCGGCATTGGCGGCGAAGGCATCGGTCATGGTCTGCGGCAGGCTGGCATGCTTCAGCAGGTTGCCCGCCGCCACGCAGTCGCGCTGCTCCGACACGCCATGGGTGCCAAGGATGTTCTTGCCCGACCACGTGGCGGAGCGGCCGTGGCTGTCGACCGCGGTCAGCTGGCGATAGTCGATGAAGGGCCGGTCCTTGATGACGGCGGCGACAGCATCCGCCGCACTCATGCCCTTCTCCATCATGTCGAGCAGCAGGGGCCCGAGGTTCGGGTCCGTTACGTTCTGCGTCGCCACAGCACCGACCTTCGCACGCGCATGCGGGCAGCGCGCACCCACCGCGATGGACGATGTGGTGATGGCGACACCGAAGGCGCCCGACTTGGCGCAGCGGCCGGCGATGGAAAAGGTCATGCGTCACTCACTCCGTCAGAGGTCCTTCGCCTGCTCTTCGAGAAGGCGGCGCTGCAGCTTCTGGAAATCATCGTTGGGCTGCTGTTTCACGGCATAGTCGATATTGGGGTCGGTCACCGCGGTGCGGTGGCCGGCCAGCGCCTCGATCAGCGCATGGCCGCAGAAAGGAACATAGGCCTCGGAATAGCCGCCCTCGTGCATCACCACCACGCGGCCATTGCACAGCTCCGCCGCCGCATCGAGGGTTGCCTGCATGAGGTAACGGTAGGTTTCGCTATGGGCCATCATGCGGGAGAGCGGATCGACCACGCTCGCATCATAGCCGCAGGCAACCACGATCAGCTCCGGCCGGTAACGCTCCAATGCCGGCAGCACGATGAGCTCCATTGCGTCGACATAGGTCTGGTGGCCGCCGCCCGGCAGCAGCGGGACATTGATGTTGTAGCCCTCGCCCCTGCCCCGGCCACGATCCTTCGCGGAGCCGGTGTCGAGCGGGAAGCAGCGCTCCTGGTGGAGCGAGATGGTGAGCACGTCCGGGCGCTCGTAGAAGATCGCCTCGGTGCCGTTGCCGTGGTGCACGTCCCAGTCGATGACGGCCACACGGCTGAGCTTGTGCCGGGCAATCGCCCGCTCGATCGCCAGCGCGCCATTGGCCAGCGTGCAGAAGCCCATGCCGGTATCCGGCAGGCAATGATGGCCGGGCGGACGCGACAGCGAATAGGCATTGCGCAGGTCACCCTTGAGCACGGCCTCGACGGCCTCCGCTGCAAGGCCGGCCGAGATGCGCGCGATCTCGTAACCGCCGGGGCCGATGGTCGTCTCGTGGCCCAGGTCGCCACCCTCGCCGGCACTCAGCGCGGCGAAACGGTCGAGATAGGCGGCGGTGTGGACGCGCGCCAGATCCTCGCGCTCGAGCATCGGCGCCGAACGCACATCGAGCACCGAGGTGAGGCCCGAGACATCCATCAGGCTCTTCAGCCGGCGCTTGCTGTCAGGGCTCTCGCAGAAGCCGGAGGCATTGGGCGGCTGCACCCAGCCGCCCACGGGGAAAAACAGCGCAAAGGGCTTGCCGAAATGCCAGAGGCATTTTTCGTCGAAGTAGAAACCCGTGCGCTTCTCCTTCATCGCATCAATCCGGGATGACCGCCGTCACCTCGATCTCGACCAGCCATTCGGGCCGGGCAAGCGCGGTGATGACGAGGCCAGTCGAACACGGGAATACGCCCTTCAGCCACTTGCCCATCTCGCGATAGACGTCCTGCCGGTAGCGCACGTCGGTCAAATAGACGACGATGCGGCAGATGTGGTCCATGTGGCCGCCCGCCTCCTCCATCAGCATCTTGATGTTGGCCATGGTCTTGGCGGTCTGGGCCGTGGCGTCGCCGACGTGGAGGGACTCGCGGCTGTCGAGGTCCTGCGAGACCTGGCCGCGCAGGAACACCATGGTGCCCCTGGCCACCACCCCCTGGCAGAGGTCGTTGTCGAGCTTCTGCTCCGGGTAGGTGTCCTTGGTGTTGAAGGGGCGGATGCGCTTGTGGGCCGTCATGGTCTGTCCTCGTGATTCTGATCGTTGAGATTACTCTGCGGCCTGCTTCGTGACACCCCAGATATTATCCGAGAGGCCACCCGCCTTCTGGGCGAATTTCAGCGCATTGTTCCAATCGAAGGTGCGGTAGACGGCGGCGGACTGGGCGAAGGGCGGCGACTGCGCGAAGAGCTGGAAGGTCAGCCGGTGGCCGGCATAGTCCGAGTTCAGCGCATCACGGGCGAGTGCCAGCAGCTTGCGGCGGTCCTCCGCCTGCCACTCGTCGTTCACCGTATAGTACTTGTCCATCCACTGCTTGGTCTCCGGGTGGTCGAAGACGGCGGAGTCCGGCGTCACGCAGATCTGCCCGCCGCAGAGCTCGCGCGCGATGTGCATCATGCGCGGCAGGTTGTTCAGCGCATGGCAGCGGCCGGTGAAGAGCAGCGACTGGTTGGGCATGAGGAGGCCGTTGGGGCTGCGCTCACCCGTGGCGATCGCCGCGGTAAGGTGGGCGTTGATACCCTCGCGCCAGATGGCGAGCTCTGCGAGCTTCTCCTGCACCGCCTGCTGCTTGTCGAGGCCGGTCTGCCTGGCGTTCCACAGGGCCGCG
Organism: uncultured Aestuariivirga sp.; assembly: GCA_964474665.1. Classification (GTDB taxonomy): domain Bacteria; phylum Pseudomonadota; class Alphaproteobacteria; order Rhizobiales; family Aestuariivirgaceae; genus Aestuariivirga. The sequence continues at coordinate 17,363 of CAYYTH010000041.1, read as the reverse complement.
CCGATGATGAGGTCGGCATAGGAGAGTGTCCGCTGCACGAAGGGGAAGGCGGAATAGCGGTGCAGCGTCTGGCGGATGAAGGCGGCCGCGCGCGTGTGCTGGTAGAACAGGATGTCCTCCCAGGGGATCAGCACATTGTCGAGGATCATCAGCGTGTCGACCTCGTCGAACTTGTTCGAGAGGGGATAGTCACGCTCCGGCGCGCGGCCGGTGAAGCCGGTGCGGCAGATGTGCTTCACGCCCGGCGCGTCCATCTTCACGATGCAGCCGAGTGCATATTCCGACAGCTTGGCATCGCCCCAGTTGGCGATGGTGGGCTTCAGGAAGGCCTGGTTCGAATAGGCCGCGGCGGTTTCGTACTTCGCACCGCGGATGATGATGCCGGCGTCGGTTTCCTTCACCACATGGACCAGCATGTCGGGGTCCTGGTCCTGCGGGCGCTTGGAGCGGTCGCCCTTGGGATCGGTGTTGGCCGAGACGTGGAACGGGTCGTTCTTGATGACGAGATGGATGTGGCGCTCGATGTTCTCGGCGAAGCGCGGGTCGATCTCGTTGAGGATCTCCTTGCCGTCCCACAGCGACCACATCTCGCCGATGGTCTCGTCGCCCACGCGGGTGACCACGCCGCCGATATCGTTCATCACTGTGTCCACCGCCCGGCGCTTGTCGTCCCAGTCCTTCTTCTCGAAGGGCAGGCGAAGGCCGATGGGGAAGCGCTCGCCGTTCTCCTCATAGGTCATGATGTCTTGCGTCTTCTTCTCGTGCTGCATGTCGTAGATGCGGGCACGGATGTCGACGAGGGGTTTGAACTGCGGATGACGCGTCACGTCCTTGACGCGCTCGCCATTCATCCACACTTCGCGGCCGTCGCGGAGCGAGTCACGGAATTGTTCGCCGGTCCTGATCATGGTTCAGTTTCCCTCGTGATGGACAATGCGCCCGAAGGCACGGTTGCAATAGACGAGCGGGTCTGCCGCGCCCTGGTGGGCGGCGACGACCCGGCCGATGAAGATGCGGTGGGTGCCGGCATCGAGCCGGTCATGGAGCTGGCATTCGAAGATGGCGGTGGCCTCCGTCACCAGCGGCAGGCCGAGCTCGCCGTCACGCCAGTCATGGTTGGCGAAATCGAAGGGATTGCCCTCGCGCGGGCGGCCGGAGAAGGTTTCGGCATAGGCGCGGTGGGCGGCCGAGAGCAGGTTGACGGCGAAGACGCCGTTTCCCTCCACCGCCGCCACCGCTGGGCTCTTGCGGTTGATGCAGCAGAGCACCAGCGGCGGTTCCGCCGAAACGGAAGAGACGGCACTCACCGTGAGGCCGAAGCGGCCCTGGGGCCCGTCGGTCGTCACCACCGAGACGCCGGTGGCGGCGAGCCCCATGGCGGCCACGAAATCCTCCACCCTGACGGGCGGCTTTGCCATCGCATTCATCTGCCCGTTCCCTTCGTTCAGATGGGCAGAGCTTGACAGAGGGGGTGGCATCGGAAAAATAGATTATATCGCGCCGTTGAATAGGATTTGCCGATGCTGCGTTATACCCTGCGCCAGGTGGAATATGCCGTGGCGATCTGGGACCACGGCTCGGTGGCCGCCGCCTCGGCCCATCTCGGCGTGGCCCAGCCCACGCTCTCGGCCTCGCTCGCGAAGCTCGAGGAACAGGTCGGGCTGCAGCTCTTTATCCGCCACCATGCACAAGGGGTGAGCCCCTCGCCCGCCGGGCTCGCCTTCCTGAAGGAGGCGCGGAACCTGCTCACCCATGCGCAGGACCTGCAGCGCGACACGCTGGCCGCGGGCACGGCGATCGAGGGTCAGCTGGCGCTCGCCAGCTTCGCCACCATCGCCCCCTCCTTCGTGCCGCCGCTGATCAAGACCTTCATGAGCCGGCACCCGAAGGTCACGGTGCGCATGGCGGAGGGCACGCAGGACGAATTATTCAAGGGCCTGCGCGGCGGAGACTTCGATCTCGCCCTGCTCTACGACGTCGACATGCCGGACGACGTCTCCGTCACCCCGCTCGCCTCTTTCGAGCCTCATGTCCTGCTGCCGGGACGCCACAAGCTCAGCCGGCTCAAGCACGTTCCGATCATCGCGCTGAAGGACGAGCCCTTCGTGCTGCTCGACATCGCGCCGAGCCGCACCTACTTCACGCGCATCCTCGAGACGGCCGGGCTCGCACCCAAGGTGGCCTTCTCGTCACCCTCGCTCGAGGTGGTGCGCGGGCTGGTTGGTCAGGGGCTCGGCTATTCGATCCTGGTGACCAGGCCCTTCGGCGATCACTCCTATGCCGGCGAGGAGCTGGCCGTCAGGCCCATCGCGGATGAGGTGGAGCGCGGCGTCATCGCCCTTGCGGCGCTGAAGCAGATGCGCAAGACACGGCTGGTCTCGGCTTTCGAGGCGCATTGCGTGGATTATTTCAGGACGCTCCCAACGTGACAAAGCCATCCGCAACGATCATCGGCGCCGGCATCGTCGGCGTTTCGGCCGCCGCCTTCCTGCAGCGCGACGGCTACGACGTCACCATCGTCGACCGCGTGCCGCCGGGCGAGGGGGCGAGCTTCGGCAATGCCGGTGGCCTCGCCTTCGCCGAGATCGTGCCGACGGTGCACCCGCACATGCTGATGAAGATTCCGGGCTGGCTCCTCGACCCGCTGGGGCCGCTCACCATCCGCTGGTCCTATCTGCCCAAGGCGCTGCCGTGGTTCATCTCACTCGCCCGCAATTCGCTCCCCGACCGGGTGAAGGCCATCACCGCGGCCCGCGCCGACCTCGCCATGCGGGTGATGTCGGATTTCGAGACGCTGCTGAAGGCGGCGGGCACGGCGGACATGATCAAGCTGCAGGATACGCTCAGGCTCTACGAGAGCGAGGCGCAGTTTCAGTCGGAAGCGAATGAGCGCGCGGTGAAGAAGGCCCATGGTTACGAGATGACGCGCCTTTCGGGCGACGAGGCGCGGGAGCTGGAGCCGGCGCTGGGCAGGAACGTGCATTGCGGGGTGTTCCATGGCGGCTGGTACTTCCTCACCAATCCGGGCCGCGCGGTGAAGTCCATCGCGGCAGAGGTGGTCCGGAATGGCGGCAGGGTGCTGCAGGACGAGGTGATGACGCTGGAACGCGAGGGCAACCGCGTGAGCGGCCTGCGGCTCAAGCAACACGGGCTGTACAAGGTGGAGAGGCTCGTCATCTGCGCCGGCGCCTATTCCCACCTGCTGGCGAAGCAGCTGGGCGAGAAGGTGCTGCTGGAGGCGGAGCGCGGCTATCACATGGTGCTGCCCAATTCCGGCGTCAGCCTGTCGCGCTCGCTGACCATGGCCGGCAAGCCCGGCGCCGCGACGCCGATGGAAATGGGACTGCGGCTGGCGGGCTCCGACGAATTCGCCGGCCTCGATGCCCCGCCCAATTATGCGCGCGCCGATGCGCTGTGGACCAATTTCAAGACCGTGCTTCCGGGCCTGCGCCAGCCAGATGCGGAAACCACCCGCTGGATGGGCCGACGGCCGGGCACGCCGGATTCGCTCCCCGTGATCGGGCCGTCCAGGACCACGGAGAATGTCTGGTACGGCTTCGGGCATGGCCACATGGGGCTGACCTGGGGCCCGAGCACCGGGCGGCTGATTGCCGAAGCGATGACGGGTGCGAAGAGCAACATCGACATGGCGCCGTTCCGGGTGGACCGGTTCTAGGGGGGGGCTTCTGCTTCTGCGTCTTCTCCCGCTTCTTGTGCGGGAGAAGAAGTGACCCGTTGCGGGAGCAACGGGGAGATGAGGGGAAACGCATTCCGCTTCGTGGGAGACAGACGTCCCCTCACCTACCCCGGCTCCGCCGGGGCCCCCTCCTCTCCCGCCTTGCGGGAGAGGACGTTACGGATTTATTTCCTTGACTTTCCCGCAATCCTATGCTAGGTATTTATTCTCCCAACGTGCCTTCTGCTGATTGACATCGTGAATCCGTTTTTCGCAAGGCCGTCTCCCCGGCCCCGCCCCTCCCGTTCCTCGGCGTGGCCACGCCCGGGAGCGCGGGGCGGAGCTTTGACGCCGTCACCATTTCATACGTCCGTCACCCCGGCGAAGGCGGGGGTCCAGCTTCTGGCAGCCGTCACGTTGACAGCTGGATCCCGGCCTTCGCCGGGATGACGCCATTCAAGTTGGGCATGACGTCGTCAAGCGAGCGGCTCCAGCTTCACCACCTCCGCCTCACCGCCCGGCGCCTCGGCGACGTCACCCACGGCCTTGCCCGTCAGCGTGCGGGCCATTGGTGACGTGTAGGCGATGAAGCCACGGGACGGGTCGGCCTCGTCCTCGCCCACGATGGCGAAGGTCTGCTTCCGTCCATCGTCACGCGCGATGGTGACACGGCAGCCGAAGCCCACGGTCTCGGGCTTGCCGGTCCCCTCCACCAGCTGCGCGGTGGCGCGGCGCTGAGTCCAGTAACGGAGGTCGCGCGAGGCCCGCGCGATCGCGGCCTTGTCCTGATCGTGCTGGCCTTGCGCCAACTGCCTGCGGCAGGCGTCAATCTCGCCATCGATGAGCCCCAGGCCGCGGGCCGTCACGAAGTTCGGATTGGTGCTGACCGGACGTTCGGGAAGATCCTCGGGACGGTCATCTTGTTCTTTGACAAAGGCGCGGCTCATGGCTTCTATGCTCTCAATTCACTGACAGGTTTTACGCGCATGAAGACCGAGACGCCACAGCCGATCCACCTCGCCGACTACAAGCCCGTTCCCTACCTGATCGACGACGTGGCGCTCGATTTCCGGCTCGATCCGCAGGAGACGCGGGTTCATTCGCGGCTGTCGCTCCGGCCCAATCCGGTGAGCAGCGAAGGCCATGCGCCGCTGGTGCTCGACGGCGAGCGCATCACGCTCCAGTCGGTGGTGCTGGACGGGGTTCAGCTGCAGCCGGGCCAGTATCAGGTCGAGAAACATGCGCTGGTGATCGCGCATGTTCCGCAGGCACCCTTCACGCTCGAGATCGTGACGACCTGCAACCCGGCGGCCAATACCGAACTTTCCGGCCTCTATGTCTCGGGCGGCGTGTTCTGCACGCAATGCGAGGCGGAGGGCTTCCGCCGCATCACCTATTTCTATGACCGGCCGGACGTGATGGCGCGTTATACGGTGCGGATCGAGGCCGAGCGCGCGGCCGTGCCGGTGCTGCTCTCCAACGGCAACCCGCGCGAGGACGGGCTGATCGGCGGCACGACGCGGCATTACGCGGTGTGGGACGACCCCTTCCCCAAGCCGTCCTACCTCTTCGCGCTGGTGGCCGGAGACCTGGGCGCGGTGCATGACAGTTTCACCACCCTGTCCGGCCGCGAGGTGGCGCTCGGCATCTATGTGCTGAAGGGCAACGAGGCGCGGTGCGACTGGGCGATGGAATCGCTCAAGGCCTCGATGCGCTGGGACGAGACCCGCTTCGGCCGCGAATATGACCTCGACGTGTTCAACATCGTGGCGGTGCCCGACTTCAACATGGGAGCGATGGAGAACAAGGGCCTCAACGTCTTCAACGACAAGTACATCCTCGCCAATCCGGAGACGGCGACCGACGGCGACTATGTGAACATCGAGGCCATCATCGCGCATGAGTATTTTCACAACTGGACGGGAAACCGCATCACCTGCCGGGACTGGTTCCAGCTGTGCCTGAAGGAAGGCCTGACCGTGTTCCGCGACCAGGAGTTCACCTCCGACCTGCGCTCGCGCGCGGTGAAGCGCATCAGCGACGTGAAGACGCTGCGCGCCCGGCAATTCCCCGAGGACAATGGCCCCCTCGCCCACCCGCCGCGGCCCGCCGCCTATATCGAGATCAACAATTTCTACACGCCCACCGTCTATGAGAAGGGCGCGGAAATCTGCCGCATGATGCTCACCCTCATAGGCGAGCAGGCCTTCCGCAAGGCAATGGACCTTTATTTCGAACGCCATGACGGCGAGGCGGCGACCGTCGAGCAATTCGTCCAGTGCATGGCCGAGGCTTCGGGCCGCGACCTTTCGCAGTTCTTCACCTGGTACACGCAGGCAGGCACGCCGAACGTCGTGGCCGAGGGCCATTACGACGCGGTGAAGAAGCAATATACGCTGACGCTGGAACAGCAGGTGAAGCCGACGCCCGGCCAGGAGCAGAAGCAGCCGCTGCATATTCCGTTGGGGATCGGGCTCATCGGGCCCGATGGCGCCGACATGGCGCTCCACCTCGACGGCGTGGGGGCCCTCAACACGCCGCTGATCGAGTTGACGCAAGCGCGGCAGACCTTCCGCTTCAACAATGTGAAGGCACGGCCCGTTCTCTCCATCAACCGCGGATTTTCGGCGCCAGTGAAGCTCGAGGCCAACCTCTCCACCGCCGACGAGCTGTTCCTGATGGGGCATGACGGCGACAGCTTCAACCGCTGGGAGGCCGGCCAGAGGCTGGGCCGCAAGCTGGTGCTCGATGCCTATCACGGCCGTGCCACGGAGGCGGATGTCACGGCCTATGCCGCGGCGCTGAAGAAGATCATCGATGACCCGAAGGTGGACGATGCCTTCAAGGCGCTGATGCTGGTGCTGCCGAGCGAGAGCGAGATTGCGGCGGCGCTTGGTGCGGACGTCGACACCGACCGGGTGCATGCGGCGCGCGACGGGTTGCGCAGCGCCATGGCGCGGCAGCTGGAACAGGAGCTCGACGCCATCTGGCAGCGCACGGGCGAGCCCGGGCTCTATCGGCCCGACCCTGCCTCCACCGCGCGGCGCGCGCTGAGGCAGACCGCACTCGCCCTGCTGGTGATGGGCAACCGGGCGCATGGCATCAAGCTGGCGCTGGCAGAGCTCGACGCCGCCCACAACATGAGTGCCGAGATGGGCGCACTCTCCGCGCTGGTGCAGGTGGAATGCCCGGAGCGCGAGGCGGCGCTGGACCGCTTCCACGCCCGCCACGCCCATGAGCACCTGCTGATCGACAAGTGGCTGCTGCTGAATGCCCAGGCACAGGGGTCCAATGCGGCGGCGCGGATCGCAAGGCTGACCGCGCACCCCGACTTCAAGTGGACGACGCCGAACAAGGTCTATTCGTTGCTCTCGGGCTTCGCCGGGGGCAATCCCGCGGGTTTCAATGCCGCGGATGGCTCCGGCTACCGGGTGATCGCCGATGCGATCCTGAAGCTCGACCCCATCAACCCCCAGGTCGCCTCGCGCCTGGCCACCACCTTCCGGAGCTGCAAGCTGTTGAATTCGAGTCGAAAATCGGCGGCACTGGCCGAGCTCGAGAGGATCCTGGCCGAGCCTTCGCTGTCACGCGACGTGTTCGAGATCGTGTCGAAGATCGCTCGGTCCTGAATCCCATTCTAAACACTGGACAAATCACCCCCAAATCGAATCAATAGCCGATGATTCGTTCAGTGGTGGCGTCCGTGTTTTCAAAGTCTCCCCGCCGCGGTCCGGCGGGGTTTCAGGGGAAAAGATTGGGCAAGACGCACATCGGCGAGCTGTTCTTCAAGGAGAGGGTCCTCAAGCTGCCCTCGCCGTGGCCCGGCCGGTTCCGCATCACCATCGGCGAGCGCCACCTGCGGCTTCTCATCACCTCGCTGATCGTGCTCTTCCTGCTGATGCTCGGCAGTTCGCTGCTGGTGCAGCTGACCGACAGCCGCACGAAGCACGTGGGCGAGCAGAACAGGCTGTCGGCCCTTCACGGCCAGCTCGTCGCGCAGCGCATCAAGGCCGACCTCGCCGCGGCGCAGGCCGCGGGCCGCACGGCCCCGGTGCTGAGCAGCGCCTATCTCGAGGCGCTGCTGCCGGCGGATGCCCTGGACGAGGACCGCATCTTCGCGGTGGCCAACAGCACCGGCGAAATCGCCGCCAGCGTTCCGGCCGCGGCAGACCTCAACGGCAAGTTCATCACCAGCGTGCTGTCACCGAACTTCGTGACCGAGGCCCCGATCAACAGCGGCGACATGGCGCCGCTCACCCTCGCCTCCGGCGAGGAGGGCTTCGTCTCGATGTATGACCTGGGCGATTATCCCGGCACGCTGATCGTGCTGCAGCGCCAGCAGGACGTGCTCTCGGCATGGCGCTCCTCCGTCACGCAGGTGACAGCGCTGTTCATCGTCACCTTCTGCGTGCTGATGCTGCTGGGGGCTGCCTTCCACTGGCAGGCAGCCAAGGCGGCTGAGGCGGACTCGATCCTCGGCGTTGCCACCGCGCGCCTGGACAAGGCGCTGGACCGCGGCCAGTGCGGCATGTGGGACTGGGACGTGAACCGCGGCATCATCTTCTGGTCGCGCTCGATGTTCGACATGCTGGGCATGCCGGTGAAGGGCGACTACCTGAGCTTCGCCGAAATGGCGAGCCGCATCCACGAGAGCGACACGCAGCTCGAGGATGCGGTGGAGCAGCTGCTCGACGGGCAGATCAGCTCCTTCGACCAGGAATTCCGGATGCGCCACCAGGACGGCCACTATGTGTGGCTGCGCGCCCGCGTGGCGCTGGCGCCGGGCGAGGCCGAGGGCAACCCGCACCTGATGGGCATCGTCTTCGACATCACCCAGCAGAAGCTGGCCGACAAGCTGAACAAGGAGGCCGAGCTCCGGCTGAAGGACGCGATCGAGAACATCTCGGAGGCCTTCGTGCTGTGGGATGCCGACAATCGCCTGGTGCTGTGCAACTCCAAGTACCAGCAGTTCCATTCCCTGCCGGCCAATGTCGTGCCCGGCACGCCTTATGAGGACGTGGTGCGCTCGGCCAAGGAGCCGGCCATCACCAAGCGCACCGGCATTCGCGGCGAGGGCGGCGGCGAGGGCCGCAGCTTCGAGGTGCAGCTCGCCGACCGGCGCTGGCTGCAGATCAACGAGCGGCGCACCAAGGACGGCGGCTTCGTCTCCGTGGGCACCGACATCACCGCGCTGAAGCTGCAGGAAGAGCGGCTGCGCATGTCCGAGCGCGAGCTGATGATGACGGTGCGCGACCTGCAGAAGGAGCGTCTGCTCGCCGACCAGCAGGCCCAGCGCCTGGCCGACCTGGCTGACAAATATGCCCGTGAGAAGACGCGGGCCGAGGCGGCGAACCGGTCGAAGTCCGAGTTCCTCGCCAACATGTCCCACGAGCTACGTACGCCCCTCAACGCCATCATCGGCTTCTCGGAAGTGATGCTGGCGCAGATGTTCGGCCCGATGGGATCGGACAAATATGCCGAATACTCGCGCGACATCCACAGGAGCGGACAGTTCCTGCTCGACGTCATCAACGACATCCTCGACATGTCGAAGATCGAGGCCGGCCGCATGTCGCTCGAATGCGAGACGCTGCAGGTGGACGCAGCCCTCGACGAGGTGATGCGCCTCATCACGCCGCGCGCCTTCGAGGGCGGCGTCACGGTGGAGCGCGACGTGCCGCAAGGCTTCACGCTGTGGGCCGACCGCCGCGCCTTCAAGCAGGTGCTGATCAACCTTCTGTCCAACGCGGTGAAGTTCACGCCCGAGGGCGGGCGGATCACCGTCTCGGCACTGGCCGCCAACGGCGTGATGGCGATCGCCATCCGCGACACGGGCATCGGCATTCCGGCGCGCGACATCGAGAAGCTGGGCCGGCCCTTCGAGCAGGTGGAGAACCAGTTCACCAAGTCGCGCGGCGGATCGGGCCTCGGGCTTGCCATTTCGAAGTCCTTCGTGGAACTGCACGGCGGCACGCTGACCATCCGCTCCACCGTGGGCAAAGGCACCGAGGTGACCATCACCTTCCCGCTGCGCCAGGCCGCCGCCAAGGTCGCCTGAGCGGTGCGGATCATCCGGCGGGAGAGCCTCGTGGCCGCGCCCTGGAAGAACGGCGGCGGCGTCACCCGGCAGATTGCCTGCCATCCGGCGGGGAGCGGGCTTGCCGATTTCGACTGGCGCCTCTCGACGGCGGAGGTGGCGCAGGATGGGCCCTTCTCGCGTTTCGACGGCATCGACCGGCGGCTCTATGTGCTGGAAGGCGCGGGACTGGACCTGCGCTTTGACGATGGCACGCGGCGCCTGCAACAGAACGGCTGCGCGGATTTCGCGGGCGAGGCCGGGGTGTTCGGCGCGCTGGTCGGAGGACCCGTGACCGACTTCAACATCATGGTGCGGCGCGGGCGCGTGCGGATGCGGGCCGAACAGATGACGATCGATGGCGCCACGACGATCGCGCATGGCTGGGGCACGGCGGCGCTGTTCGTGGTGCGCGGCAAGATCGCGGTTTCGGGTGACGTGGCCGGACGCTTCGACACGGTGCTGGCCGAAGGCGCAGGCTCGCTCCGCGTCAGCGGCGCGGCGGACGTGCTGCTCATCGGCTTCGAGGACGTGACCTGAGGATCACCGGTGGGCGAGGCTTTCTCGCAGCGCGCCATCAGTCTAAGCTGGTCCACCAGACACATCTCCGGAACCGCCGCAATCATGTCGCAGCCGACGTCGTCGAAGCCCAGCGAACTTCACCTCACCCTCGACGCCGCGCATGGCGAACTGGTGCGAAGTTTCGTGCGCGAAGCGGCACTTGCGGAGGACATTCCCGCCGCCCTCGCCGCCTGCATCGCCAGCGATGCCGCCACCGCCTGGCAGGCAGTGGCGGAGGCGTCCACCGGCATGGAAAGGGTGAGCATCGCACTCTCGGTGCCGCATCATGAAGTGAGGGCGCGCCTGCTGCTGCCGGGCCATGCCCAATTCGCCACCACGGTCGCGGCGCTGGGAACGCGGTTGCCGGCAGGCGCAGGCATGTCATGGCGCGAGAGCGGGATCGACGGCTGGGAGGTGGCGCTGCACCGCAGCCTGTCCGACGGTCATGGCCTGTCGGCCGCGGCCGCGGTGCCGGCACCGGCAGCAGGCAATGCCGATCCTGCCACGATCACGATCGACCTGGCGCGGAAGTCCGATGCGGCGGCGATCGCGCGCTGCTTCCTCGCCGTCTACGGGCACGACTATGTGCACCCCGATGTGTTCTCGCCGCGGCGTTACTGGGCGCGGGTGGAGGCGGGCGAGTTGATCCCCGTGGTGGCGCGCGATGCGCAAGGCGACGTGATCGGCCATCTCGCGCTGGAGCGCGAGGCCGGCGCCCACGTCGCTGAGCGCGGCGAGGCGGTGGTGCTGCCGGCGGCGCGCGGGCACCACCTGCTGGAGCAGATGACGGACCGCCTGTCCGAAGAGGCGCCGCGCCATGGGCTGTTGGGTGTCTATGCCGAACCGCTCACCATCCACACCTTCTCGCAGCGCAACGACGTGCGCGCCGGAATGCCGGTCTGCGCGGTGCTGCTCGGCGCCAACCCGGAGAGCTTCCGGCCAAAGGACATCGCCTGCCCCACCGCCGGCCAACGCCAGAGCTATCTGCGTACCTTCCGCTTCGTGCAGCCACCGGCCGCGCGCCGGCTGCACATCGCCGGGCCCTATGAGCCGGTGGTGAAAAACATCTACGACACACTGGGCGTAACGGTTGAACTGGCGGGGCGGGAAGCACCCACAGCCGGAGATTCGCGGACGGCGCTGAAGGTGAATGACAGAGGTTATGGCGTCATCCGCTTCGAGCGCATCGGCAGCAATTGCGGCGTGGAGCTGGCGCAGGCCCTGCGCGACACCCGATCGCTGGGCGCGCGCTCCCTGCAGCTGTCGGCCCGGGTGAGTGACCCTGCCCTGCCGGACCTGATCGATGCCGCGCGGACTCTCGGTTTCTTCTTCTGCGGGCTTGGACCGGGCTTCGCCGATGGTGAGGACATGCTGCTCTTGCAGATGCTGACGGAGCCGCTGGATACCGCGAAGCTTCAGCTTTTCACCGATGAGGCGAAGGCACTGGTCGCCTTCATCGACGCAGACCGGAGGGCAACGGCGGCATCCGGCGCCTAGGAGCCGCCGTCCTTGCTGCCGCGGGGGCGCTCGTCGCGGGCCCGGAGATGCATGGCCATCAGCTTCCTCTCCTCCGGCGTGAGCATGCCGAGGAGCGTGAGGGCGGAGGCGCTGCCCAGTCCGAACAGGTCCTCGCTCCGGGCGGTGAAGCCTTCGACCGCCGCGCGGACGCGGCCGGCGTCATAGGGTTCAGCCACCAGCGCGTCAGCCAGTTCGGCGACCTGCGCCTTGACCGCCCGGCGGCCCTCGCGGATCTCCTTGTCATTGGTCCTGAAGACGGAGAGCAGTGCCATGCGCCGGTCACGGTCAAGATCACGGAAGAAGGGACGCGGGATCAGCTGGGTCTGGGTGAGGCGCGCATAGCGCTCCGGCCCGTGGCCCGCATACCAGCGCGCCACGCCCGCACCGACGAACAGCAGGTTCACGGCGAGCGAGGCGACGAGTGCCGCTTTCAGCCAGTTCATGCGGCCACCCGCCGCGGCCGGAGGCGTGCCGGTATCGCTCATATGGTGCCCTCCTCGGCATAGGCCGTGACATCGCCCACGCCCCCCAGGTCGTCGACGCCCGCATCATCGTTCAGCGCCACGCCGCCGGTGACGGTTCTGGGCATCATGAAATCCATCTTGCCATTGGCGCCAAGCCAGATACCCAGCGCCAGCGACGCGGCGAGCGGCACTGCCGCGGCATAACGCCAGACACGAGGCGCGGGCCGCGGGCGCGGCGCGAAGGGGATGACCCTCGCATCCTGCGGCTCGGCAGCGATGCGGGCCGCCAGCCGCTCCATCGCACCGGCGGGAAGCTGCGGCGCGGAGGCATGGCCCAGCACGGCCCTCACCTCACGGTCCTCAGAACGATTGTTGTCCGGTTCCATTCTTGTCTCTCACTGCCCCGTTTCAGCCAGCCCGCCCAAGAGCTCGCGCCACTCGGCGGACAGGCTGTCCTTCAACCCCCGCCGCGCCCGCGCCAGGAGGGACTCGAGCGCATCGACGCTCACCTCCAGCACGGCCGCGGCCTCGATATTGGTCAGCCCCTCGAAATACACAAGCGACAGGGCGAGGCGCTGCCGCTCCGGGAGTTCCGCGATGCGGGCATCCACCAGCGTCGCGGCCTGGGCCCGGTCGAGCGGTGCATCCGGGCGCGCCTGCGGGTCCGCGACCTCGGGCGCCTCGTCCAGCGCGGTCGACCGCGGCCTGCGGCTGCGGTCGATCACGGCATTGGCGGCGACCCGCATCAGCCAGCCCTTCAATGCAGCGGCCTCGCGCAGCTGGGAAGGATTCTTCCACAGCCGGACGAAGGCCTCCTGCGCCATGTCCTCGGCATCGGCCCCGCCGTTGGTCATCCGCCAGACCAGCCGGTAAACCGGCTGGTAATAGCGGCTGGCGATCTCGGCGAAGGCCGCATGCGACCCGCCGGCGGCGGCCTGGAGCAGGCCGGCATCCGTCATCTGCCGGAAGGCCGATGGCTCTGGCGTCAAGGCGGTGACCCCGTGTAGGCGTCAGTTGCTGCCTCCTCCCGTAGCGGGTTTGCGCAGCTTGGCAAGACGGTAGTTGCGGGCCTCATCCAGCGTCACCCCGCCGTCATGGTCGGAGTCCGCGGCGGCGACCAGCCGGTCCACTGAGGCATCAAGCTCGGCGCGCGAGATGGCGCCGTCCTTGTTGGCATCCAGATCGGCCAGGATGCGGGCGCGGCGGCGCTCCAGCGCCTTCTGCAGGGCATCGTCGAGTTCGGCCACGGAGACGGCGCCGTTGCGGTCCGTGTCCAGCCGCTCGAAGCGCTTGCCGGCGCGCGGCGCGATTTCCGCCGCAGTCACCTTGCCATTGGCATCGACATCCGCCTTGCCGAAGGACTTCGGGTTCTTGGGCAGGTAGGGCTGCATGGCGAAGGCGGTGGCAGGCACGACGGCCATGGCGCTGATCAGGGCAATGGCAAGGGTCAGTCGGGACATCGGCGGGTTCCTCCTCTTGGCTGTCCTGGAAGCAAGACGGGGCAGCAGTGGAAATCCGTCGCGAAATTCTCAGGAGGCAGGCCCGATCAACCGGTCGAAGACCGCCGCCACCTCGCCCTCGGATTCGGCCAGCAGGGCCTCCGCCCTGGCGATGTCCGGCGTCAGGGCCGCCTTGGCCACCAGAAGGTTGAGGGCGGGCAAGGCCTTGGCAGGGTCATATGGCCCGTCGAGGCAGAGGCGCAGCATCTGGGTGAGGCGGTGATAGAGGAGCCCTGCCCGCTTCAGCACCGCATGGTCGGCATCCGACAGGAGCCCCGCCCCGTGCAGCTTGCCCAGCGCCGCCAGCGTGTTGGTGTCGAGCACATGGGGGTGCGCGTGGGCGTGGATCAGCTGCAGCGTCTGGGCGATGAATTCGAGCTCGACCAGGCCGCCGCGGGCGCGCTTCACGTCCCACACGCCATAACTGCCCTGCTCACGCAGCATCAGCCGGCGCATGTCGACCACGTCGGCCCGGACCTTTTCCGCATCGCGCGGCTCGCACAACGCGGCACGGATGTGGGCCGCGAGCTCGGTCATCAGGCCGGGGTCACCGCAGATGGGGCGGGCGCGGGTGAGCGCCAGCTTTTCCCAGGTCCAGGCCGAGTCCCGGTGATAGCTCTCGAAGCTCGCGCGGCTGGCCGCCACCGGGCCCTTGCTGCCCGACGGACGGAGCCGCATGTCGACCTCGTAGAGAACGCCCTCGGCGGTGGGGGCGGAAACCGCCGAGATCAACCGCTGGGTGAGGCGCGCATAGTACTGGTTGACGCTCAGTGGCTTGGCGCCCTCGCTCATCTCCGCGCCGGCTTCGGCATCGTAGATGATGATGAGGTCGAGGTCGGAGCCCGCCGTCATCTCGTTGCCGCCGAGCTTGCCCATGGCGATGACGGCACTGCGCCCGCCGGGCACATGGCCGTTGCGGCGGAGCTGGTCCTCCGTCACCGCGCGATGCAGCCTTCCCAGCAGCAGGCCTGCGAGCTGCGAGAAGGCGAGACCCGTTTCCGCCGCACCCGCCGTTTCGGACAGGACGCGCACGCCGATGCGGAAGGCCTGTTCCTTGCCCACGATGCGGGCGCGATCGGCCACCTCGTCGGTCTCCACGCCATCGGGCATGGCGGCGGCGATGAGCTGCGCCATTTCGGCATCCGCGGGCAGCGAGGTGAAGAAGCCCGGGTCGAGCACGGCATCGAGCACCTTGGGCCTGCGGCTCAGCTGCTCCGCCAGGCGTGGCGCGCTGCCGAGGATGGTGGCGAGGAGGTCCAGGAGCCGGGGGTTGGCCTTGAGCAACGAGAACAGCTGCACACCGGCCGGAAGACCGCCGAGGAACTTGTCGAAGGCAAGGAAGGCCAGGTCCGCATCCCCCATGTCGGCCAGCGCGGTCAGGAGCTTCGGCATCAGCTCGGTGAGAAGCTCGCGCGCCTTGGCGCTGCGGGTCGCCGCATAGCGCCCGAAATGCCAGCCGCGGATGGTGGCGGAGACTTCCGAAGGGCTTCTGTAGCCCATGCGCGAGAGCGTCTCGATCGTCTCCGGATCATCCTCTCCGCCGGTGAAGACAAGGCTTCCCGTGGCGGTGCCCAGCTCCTCGGCAGACTCGAAGAGGCGTGAATAGTGCCCCTGCACGCATTCGAGCACGCGGCGGACTTCCGCCTCGAAGCGCTCCGCCGACTCGAAGCCGCAGAACCGCGCCATCGACAGGAAGGCGGTGTCATCCGCGGGCAGCGTGTGGGTCTGCTCGTCGTTCACCATCTGCACGCGGTGCTCGATCATGCGCAGGAAGCGATAGGCTGCGGTAAGCTCGGCCGCCGCCTCATGGGTGATCCACTGCGCATCCGCCAGAGCCGCCAGCATGGCGATGGTGCTCCGCCCACGGAGCTTCGGGTTGCGGCCGCCCGCAATCAGCTGCTGCGTCTGCACGAAGAACTCGATCTCGCGGATGCCGCCGCGGCCGAGCTTGAGGTTGTGGCCCCTGACCTTCACCTCGCCATGGCCCTTCACGGCATGGATCTGGCGCTTCATCGACTGCACGTCGGCAATCGCCGCGAAATCGAGGTACTTGCGCCAGATATAGGGCTTCAGCCGGTCGAGGAACTCATCACCCAGCGCCAGGTCACCGGCCGAGGGCCTGGCCTTGATCATGGC
Source organism: uncultured Aestuariivirga sp. (assembly GCA_964474665.1). GTDB lineage: Bacteria > Pseudomonadota > Alphaproteobacteria > Rhizobiales > Aestuariivirgaceae > Aestuariivirga. Next base: position 1,433 of record CAYYTH010000041.1, on the reverse strand, counting down.
GGCGCGTTCCCAGTTCTGGCCCTGGTTCAGGTAATAGACTTCCGCCGCGTCGATCGAGATCGCGACCTGCGTCGCGCGCGGATCGGGCCTGAGCCGCAGATCGGTGCGGAAGACGTAGCCGTCCTCCGTCACGTCCTGCATCAGCTGCACGAGGCGCCGCGTGAAGCGCACGAAGAAGGTGGCGGCCTCATGCGGGTCGTCGAGCAGCGGCGTCAGGGCGTCGTAGAGGATGATGAGGTCGATGTCGGAGGAATAGTTGAGCTCATGCGCACCCTGCTTGCCCATGGCGAGCGCGACATAGCCGCAGGCCTTCTGCGGGTCGGCTTGATCGGGCAATTTCACCTTGCCCGCCCGCGCATAATCCGCGATCAGCCAGGCGATCGCCGCCGACAGCGCCGCATCGGCGAAATCGGTGAGCGCCGCCGTCACCTGCTCCACCGTCCATGCGCCCGAGAGATCGGCCACCGCACAGAGCAGCGCCACCCGCTTCTTCACCTGCCGCAGCCTGGCCATCACCTCCGCCTGAGAAAGGGCGGGATCGAGATCCTTCAGCCCGGCAAGCTGCAGGGCGAGCAGCTGGTCCGCATCCGCGCTGAACACGCGACCCGCAAAGACCGGATCACGCAGCATCAGCTGCCGGAGAAAGGGTGAGGCACCCGCGATGTTCTCCGCCAGTGCGGCCTTTCCGGGCGGAATGGCGCCGGGCGGCATCTCGTCACGGAAAAGGTTTACGGCAGACTGATCGAGGGCGGGCTGGGGCGGGGCGATGCGCATGGGAGGGTTTTAGGCCATGTCGGGCGAGAGGGGAAATGGAACGGCCAATCCCGGCCCCTCACCAGCCGGCAGGCCTGCCCCCGGTCAGGCAATAGATTGCCTATGACCTGAACAGGTGATCGAACTGGGCCAGATCCATGTCCTTGAGATCATTCATCTCAGGGAACTCGGCATGGACTACCGAGAGCACTTCCCTGTCGATCTGCCAGATCGCAGCGCCCAGAGCCTTGCGAATTGCCTGAAGTGCGGGATCGGCCTTCCAGTCAAGCGGCAACACCGCAATCGAACTGAGCGTCCTGATCGCACTGAGGGCCCGCTGCTGAATGTCCTGCGCATCTTGCTGTTTCAACTTATCCTCCGGATGTTCCAATAAAAGCTAGCGCGGTGGCCGCCAATCAATTCAGCGGTATCCAAGGCGACAATCCAAGGCATCGCGCCATACATCCTCTATACGCGTTTCCGTGCCCCACTGCCATCAAGTGCTCGCATTTCTCGTGGCACTTGTCCCGTTCTGGACTGCCGACACCCTGACATATCTTCGGACTGCCATCTGACGGGCGAAACGGTTCAGGCCTTGTCGGAGACGGCTCAGGCTGCATCGTCAGGTAATCCCCCCGTTTTTGGAGGGGGTTCGGAAGTAGAATTTTCTCGGTAACGTC